>NZ_JAGEMH010000002.1:0-677833 GCF_040148795.1 Sagittula sp. NFXS13 | reverse complement strand
TCAGCGATGTGTTGTACGAAGGCCAGTTCCTGGTCTTGTACTTCGTAGGGGCCCAACTGCTCATGTCGCCCAGCTATCATGCCGGATTCACACAGTGAATCCCTGAAGCGATTTGTGCAACAAAGCCGCTGCCGGTGCGAAGGTTCCAAAGAGGCCTGATGTCTCCATTCCCTCACATCGCAAACCCGATGATGCCGTTTTGCGTATTACAGCAAAGCGGCGCCGCGCAGGTGAGAAAAGCCATGTAAATCTTGGTCAGGAATACAAAACACCTCGATCCTCACAAACCGAGGTGTTGGATTTTCTCGGAAGCGACGCAATCAGTTTGGTGTGCAGCGCAGGACGCTTTTCGGACCCTTCCGGGTCGCCACTGTTGTGTAACGCAGACCTTTATACGGATCGGCGCAGGCCAACGAATTGTAATGCGCTGTGGCATATGGCTCGTAGGCTGTGAAACAGTTGGAATAGGTCGTGCGGCCCTGCTTGAAATTCTCGACGCAGCCGGTGGACGTCAGGTCCATTGGACGGCCCAATGTAGTGTGGCCAGCCGACGCCGCCGTGCCGAGCAGCGTTACTGCTATGGCGATACCACCCGAAATGCTAAAAATCTTCATATCAATCTCCAAAATGGGTTCGTATAAAAATAAAGCCCGATTCGGAGATTTCTGTCTTGGAAAAAGACCGACAGTCACAGAAAATTAACGCACTCTCGCCTTGGTCCCGGCGGCATTAGGCGCGAGGCCCATCGTTCAGGGGCAATGTTTGGCATTTGACCGGACGCGCCATTGCCTCGCAAGATCACATTAATCCGCGCCGCAACAAGTTCAGCCCAGCAACCAGCAATACAAACAAGGTCGCCCTACGAAAAGCGACTTGATCAATGCTGTCCTGGATACGCGTGCCGATCAACATCCCCAGCACGGCAGGGGGCAAGAGCGCGAGGCTGAACCAGACGGTGCGCCCATTCAACACGCCAGAGCCCGTGTGCGCCAGCGTCAGCGCCACCGCACCCAGACCGTAAATGACCCCCTGGACCCGCATCTGCTCACGTTTCTCTGTACCCAACGCGGTGAGATACGCCACCGTCGGCGGCCCCCAGACGCCGGACATACCACCGATGAACCCGGCAAAGGCGCCAATCCCGAGCTCCGCCCTCTTGCGGTTGCCCGGCGCGATGCGCAACTGCCAGCCGGCAAGCTGAGAACAGGCAAACAGAACGACCGGGCCGCCGATCAACACAAGCAGGGCAGAGGCGCTGAGCACGGCCACCAACTGAGCCGAGACCATCAGCATCACCAATACCACGCCCAAAAACAGACGGAAGCGCTTGACCGACCCCCAAGCCGCCGTGGCCCCTTGACGCAGGGCCTGCATCCCATTGGTGACAAGTGTCGGCAAAATCAGCCCCGCTAGTGCCAGTTCTGGTGGCAAAAAGGATGATAACCCCGAAATAAGGATCATCGGCATGGCGAAGCCCACCATCCCTTTGACGACCCCCGCCAGAAAACCGATGGCGAGGCTGGCGAAAAGCAGTGGCACACCCAGATCAGCAACCAACATATCCATGGCGAAGGCCTAACATGTGTCGAATTTCTGCGCTTGCAAAAAATCAATACGCAATAAATGAACACAAAGAGATGGCCTTTGGTATTTTTGTTGCGCTGCAGTTGCAAAGTGTATACGACCGGGGCCAACCTGAAAAAGGAGATGAGTCATGGCGCATGACGGACAAGACCTGGGCCTCGGTACTGTAATTATGCCCGATCTTCTGAAGACAACTGGCGCGGCTGTCGGTCCGGTGGAAACCGTGTTTGAGGCCGCCAAACAGCGCGTGCGTGCGTTGGTCACCGTTGATGGCCGCGTATCCTCCAAAGCGGTCGAAGACCATCAGACTGCCTCCCATGGTCTGGCTTGGTTCGCCACCTATGTCGAATCTCTGCGCCAGATGCAGGGCTGGGCCGAAAGGCTGCAGGCCGAAGGCACCTTTGGTGAGGTCGAACAGCTTTTGCATCAGATCGCGTTTGGCGAATACCTCGCGCAGATCATGGGCGGCATCCAGATGAACCAGGGCGAGATCATCCGTCTTGCGGATTTGGGCCTTACCCCGGCAGACGCACAGCCGCTGGCCGATGAGGCCATCGTGACACTGACGTTGAACGCCAACTCACCCGCCGCGCGCAGCCGTCTGGTTGCGCTGATGCAGGAACGCTCTGCCGAGATCACCGTCGGAAAGACAGGCCTCGACGAAGAGCTCGAGATGATCCGTGAGCAGTTCCGCCGCTATGCTGTCGACAAGGTCCTGCCCCATGCTCACGAATGGCACCTCAAGGATGAGCTCATCCCGATGGAGATCATCGAGGAATTGGCCGAAATGGGCGTCTTTGGCCTGACCATACCCGAAGAGCACGGTGGCTTTGGCCTGTCCAAAGCGTCGATGTGCGTTGTCTCTGAAGAATTGTCGCGCGGCTACATCGGTGTCGGGTCGCTGGGAACGCGTTCTGAAATCGCGGCAGAGTTGATCATCGCAGGCGGAACGGATGAGCAGAAAGCCAAATGGCTGCCCAAACTTGCCTCCGGTGAGATCCTCCCGACTGCAGTTTTCACCGAACCGAACACCGGGTCTGACCTCGGGTCCCTGCGGACACGCGCAGTCAAGGACGAGAACGGCGATTACCGCGTCACCGGAAACAAGACATGGATCACCCACGCCGCGCGTACACACATCATGACCCTACTGGCCCGCACAGATCCGTCGACCGACAACTACAAGGGCCTGTCGATGTTCATTGCGGAAAAGACCCCCGGTGACGATGCCAACCCCTTCCCCACAGAAGGTATGACCGGTGGAGAAATTGAGGTTCTGGGCTACCGCGGCATGAAGGAATACGAGCTTGGCTTCGACAACTTCAAGGTCAAGGGCGAAAATCTGTTGGGCGGTGAGGAAGGCAAGGGCTTCAAGCAATTGATGGAAACGTTTGAATCCGCGCGCATTCAAACCGCTGCCCGCGCCATTGGCGTGGCCCAGGCGGCAATGGACGTGGGCATGAGCTATGCGCAGGACCGCAAGCAATTTGGCAAGTCCTTGATTGATTTCCCGCGCGTGTCAGGGAAGCTGGCGATGATGGCCGTGGAGATCATGATAGCGCGCCAGCTTACCTACTATTCGGCCCGCGAGAAGGACGAAGGCCGCCGATGCGACTTGGAAGCAGGCATGGCAAAACTTCTGGGCGCGCGCGTGGCGTGGGCAGCTGCCGACAACGCTTTGCAAATCCACGGTGGCAACGGCTTTGCGCTGGAATACAGTGTGTCTCGCATTCTGTGCGACGCTCGCATTCTGAACATTTTTGAAGGCGCTGCTGAAATTCAGGCTCAGGTCATCGCCCGCCGCCTGCTGGCGTGATGGTGCAACCACCACGAATAGGTGGATGACCCGTGGTTTTGTGATGCGATCCGTTCAAGGGGTCGGAAGCACGCACTATGGAGCAAGATCATACTGCTAGCGCCAAGTTCACTCCCTCCCGGCACGCTCATGCGCAGCATGATCCCGGGAGGGGAAAGCGTAACGCGCGCATCTGAGCAAGGACAAGGGCATGAATCCGCGAGCCGTCGCGAAGGGGCGAAAGCGCGCAACGGTTGAAAACCTGAAGACCGGAGCAAGGAGCTGCGCTCCACAGCTTTCAAGGCGGCGGACATGCCAAAGCCACAGCGGATCAAGCGATATCTAGTGGGCTTGCTTACCCATTATTATCCCTTCGAGTCATCGCCAGCGGCAACAGCGCCGATCTCTAGCAGCGTTTGTTTACATCTGCGAAAGTCACCGGAACGGGCACCGTCTGCTCCCCGGATTCGCGCACCCAGACACCGTCCCAAACCACTTGGCCACCAGGCTCTTTTTTTGTTTTTGTCAGCGCTCGAAGAAAACGGCGCGGCTCCCTATGAACACACGCCGTTCCTGTTCTGTAAAATCGGGCGGATAGGCCGCGATGACGAGAGCGTCAGGCCAAGCCGTACTGCATCCGTGCTTCGCGGAAGGACAGCAGCTTTTGCTGCGCTTCGTCCCACAGGTGAAGCCGCGCTGTGGCGATGCTCTCACGAATTGTCATGCGCTGCGCCTCGGCCAGCTCTGCATGTTGACGGATGACCTCGGGCAAGCGGTAGAACGGAATCCGCGAGTACAGATGATGCACATGGTGGATCCCGATATTCCCCGACAGCCACCGCAACGGCTGCGGCAGCACATAGTGGGAGGATCCCTCCAGCGCCGCATGATGCAATTGCCAGTCCTCGTCGTTGACCCAATGGGTATCCTCGAACTGGTGCTGAACATAGAACAGCCACACGCCGATGGACGCCGCCACGATGCCCGTGGGCAACCATATCAACAGAACGGGCTGCCACCCCCCAAAGTACCAGATCGCGGCCACGATCAGCGCGATCATGACATTGGTGCCCATTGCGGAGACCCAATAGCGCCATCCAGAGCGCATCAACCATACTGGCAGCCGGTGTTGCAGCAGGAACATATAGGCTGGGCCGACCACAAACAGCACGATCGGATTACGATAAATGCGGTAGATCAGACGACCCATCGGACTGCGTGCGCGGTATTCTTCAACTGTCAGAGTGGTGACGTCGCCGATACCTCTTTGATCGAGATTGCCGTGATGTGAATGGTGGATGGCGTGAGTACGCTTCCAAACGTCATACGGTGTCAGTGTCAGCACCCCCAGAGCACGGCCAAGCCAGTCCTGCACGCTTCGATTCGGGAGGTAAGCCCCATGCCCACAGTCGTGCTGAATGATGAACAAACGTATCAGAAACATACCGTTCACTGCGGCCAGCGCCAAGGACAGCCAAGGGCTGATCGACAGCGCGGCCCAGGCAAGCGCCCAGATCCCCAGGAACGGGACCAAAGTGACCACCAGTTCAAAAATGCTACGACCAACGGAAGGGTCACGGTACTGGGCAAGGATCTTAAGCCAGTCGCGCGCCGAACGGGGTGTCATGGTGGTGTCTGTCATAAAGCCTGTCACTGCGTTGCGCCGACCCGAAGGCGGCATGTCATTGGCCTTGCCAGAAAACCCCTAAGAAAGCGCTCCGATCAGGCTGCATACAGCTACGTCCCACGGCGCTTTTTTTCAACATGTTTAACTGCGCATCAGAAAATTCCCGCCATAGCGGTACTAAGACACAGATTGCAACCGAGCGCTATCACGCAGGCTTCGCTTATTCAAGGTATAGCGCGTGTCAAAAGCTGGCAGAGAGGCCCGGCCGACGGCTTCGCGACGAGAGCATCAAAAACACGTTATGCCGTTAGCGCCTTGTCGGAGACGAATGCTGGCGCGCAGAAGTTCTCTTAAACTCCCAGCCGAACCGTCTTTAGAGCAGCTCAACGACACGCGGCAGCGCCAAGATAAATGCCATCCCGCCGGCCAGCGCGTAGGCGCCCACGTTTAGCACCGACAGCAACCAAATCCATAGAGCGCCACCGATGAACCGGGCTGCGATCTGGTTGGCGGTAAATATCAGCAAGACGCAGGTGATTTCTGCAGGCATGCGATAGACGCTGTCGGCCAGCGGACCCAATTGGATCAGCGCCGACAATAAAAGCGGCCATGCGAGGTTGATCCCCAGCACCCAGGCCCACCACGCCCGGCCACAGGGACGCACGCGGGGGCTGGTATGCTCGGTGTCAGCCACGCAACTGACCGCCGGTGGCCTTGGAGACCTTCTCGACAATTTTGGCGGCGACCGCCTCGATGTCCTTTTCCTTCAGCGTCTTGTCCGTCGGCTGCAGGCGCACTGTGATGGCAAGGGATTTTTTCCCCTCCCCCAGCGAACCACCGATGAATTCGTCAAAAACGCGTACTTCGGAAATCATCGCCTTGTCTGCGCCCTGTGCCGCGTTAACCAGCGTCAGCGCCTCCACATCGGCGTCCACGACGAAGGCAAAGTCACGCTCCACCGGCTGCAAGTCGTTCAGCACCAGCGCAGGCCGGGTCGCGCCCTTCTTTTTCGGCAGCGGAATGTCAGCGGGGTAGATGACGAACGCCACGGCAGGCCCCTTGATGTCCATTTCCGCCAGCACTTTGGGGTGCAGCTCGCCGAATGTGCCCAGCACCTTTTTCGGGCCAAGGCAGAAGCGTCCATGGCGCCCCGGGTGCCACCAGTCTTCGCCGCCGCGCATGATCTGCATCTTGGCCGGCGCGCCGATGGCCGCCAGCACCGCCTCTGCATCCGCTTTGGCGTCGTAGATATCTACAGATCGTGACGCGCCATGCACGTCCTTGGGACCGGAGCGGCCCACAAGAATACCTGCGATCATCAGGGACTGTTCTTCTGGCTCGCCGCCGTGGAAGGCCTGACCGATCTCGAACAGCGCCAGATCGGTGAACCCGCGCGCTTGGTTCCGCGCGGCGGCGCGCAACAGGCCGGGCAGCAATTGCGGACGCATATGCGACATGTCCGAGCTTATCGGATTCGCCAGCATGGTCGCATCGTCACCCCCGCCGAACAGCGTTGCCGCCTTTTGGTCAATGAAGCTGTAGGTGACGCATTCGTTGTAGCCCAGCGCGGCGGCGGTCCGGCGCGCTTGCTGCTCTCGCTTTTGCAAGGGCGACAGAATCGCCTTGGGCACGCCCGGCAGTTTGGGCAGCGGCTGCCCCTGCAGCTTGGTCAGGGAGGCGATGCGCGCCACCTCTTCGACCAGATCAGCCTCGCCCAGCACGTCGTGGCGCCATGACGGCACATGCGCCATGTTGCCTTCGAACCGGAAGCCAAGCGCCTCCAAGGATCGACGTTGCTCCGCCTCCGGGATATCCATGCCGACCAGCGAGATCACGCGAGCAGGTTTCAGTTCGTAGGCGCGCGAGGTGTCGGGCACCTCCCCTGCGACGACAACCTCGGACGCCTCTCCACCACAGAGATCGAGGATCATCTGTGTCGCATCGTCCAAGCCCTGCATGTTGTACTCGGGGTCGATGCCGCGCTCGTTACGGTAACGCGCATCGGAGTTGATCTTCAGCGCGCGACCGGTGTGGGCGATCTGGATGCGATCCCAGACGGCAGCTTCGAGGAAGACATTGGTGGTCGCTTCGGTGCAGCCTGTAGACAGGCCGCCCATGACGCCGCCGATAGATTCCACTCCATTGTCGTCGGAAATCACCACCTGCCCGCCGGGGAAGGTGTACTCCTTCTCGTCCAGCCCGGTGAGGGTCGCGCCCTCTGCCGCGCGATGGATTCGCAGGTTGCCGGTCACCTTGTCCGCATCAAAGACGTGCAGCGGACGGTTGCGGTCAAAGGTGAAGAAGTTGGTCACATCCACCAATGTCGAAATCGGGCGGAGGCCAATGGCGCGCAGGCGGTCCTGCAACCACTGCGGCGAAGGGCCGTTCTTGACGCCCTTGATAAGACGCCCTGCAAAGACCTCGCAGCCGTCGGTTTTCGCATCCTCGTCGATGGTGACGGCGATCGGGCACGCGCCCTGCCCCGTGATTGTCGCCTTTGCGAGCGGTTTCAACGTACCAAGGCCCCGCGCCGCAAGGTCACGGGCAATGCCGTGCACGCCAAGCGCGTCCTGACGGTTCGGCGTGATGGCGATCTCGATCATCGGATCGACCTTGGCGGGATCATTCTCCTCCAGCCAGTCGGTGAATTTCTGACCCACCTCGCCGGAGGGCAGCTCGATTATGCCGTTGTGCTCGTCCGACAGCTCCAGCTCCCGCTCGGAGGCCATCATGCCGTGGCTCTCGACGCCCCGAATGTTGCCAATCGACAGCGTCGTATCGATGCCGGGAACATAGTCGCCGGGCTTGGCCAGCACGACGGTGATGCCCTCACGCGCGTTTGGCGCGCCGCAGACGATCTGCTTTTCGCCCTCGTTGGTCATCACCTTGCAGACGCGCAGGCGGTCAGCATCGGGATGTTGTTCGGCATGGACAACCTTGGCCAGCGTAAAGCTCTTGAGCTTGTCGGCGGGATTCACCACCTCCTCGACCTCAAGGCCAAGGTCGGTGAGCGTCTCCGCGATCTCATCGACGGAGGCGGTGGTGTCCAGGTGTTCTTTCAGCCAGGAAAGCGTGAACTTCATGGATTGTCTCCAGTGTGGAGTTGGGCGCATCGATCTAGCATCGAATGCGCAAATTCAGGAAAATAGGGGCACGTCCACGAAGGCGAAAGAACATTGTTGAACAAAAACCAGATCGCAATTGCTAACGCGACCAGCCAACCCCAAGCTGATTTCTTTTGAGCGACAACTCTATGCCAAGACCAGCTCCATTTTCGCCCGTGATTGAGATTGGTGTCAGCCTCGTATTTTTCGCACCCCTTAACGGTAGCGAGAAAATTTGCGCCATCTTTAGTCGCCAATTTGCGGCGGACAAGACCGGCCTCTTCCATCTGATCCAAGTGATATTCCGTCACCTCATCAGCAACGTGATCTTCTTCATGATGGCTTCCTGCCCATGAGAACGGCACCCCAAGAGGATCACTCGAAGCTACCAGCAGAGCCAGTAACTCTCGCTCCTTTTGGGGTGAATAAGTCACCGGCTCAAACCGCCGTGCAGCGTCGGCACGTCGAGGCTTGCGAAACCGTAATGGCGCAGCCAGCGCAGGTCGCTGTCAAAGAAGGCGCGCAGGTCGGGGATGCCGTATTTCAGCATCGCGATGCGGTCGATGCCCATGCCGAAGGCAAAGCCCTGCCATTCGTTCGGATCGACGCCTGCGGCGGCCAGCACCTTGGGGTGCACCATGCCAGAGCCGAGCACTTCGAGCCAGCCATCGCCCTCGCCGATCTTCAACTGACCATCTACCCAGGAACACTGGATGTCGACCTCTGCCGACGGCTCGGTGAAGGGGAAGTGCGAGGCGCGGAACCGCGTCTTGATGCCGTCGATCTCGAAGAAGGCGGAGAAGAATTCCTCCAAAACCCACTTCAGGTTTGCCATGGAGATGTCCTTGTCGATGGCAAGGCCCTCGACCTGGTTGAACATCGGCGTGTGCGTCTGGTCGTAGTCGGCACGGTAAACACGGCCCGGCGCGATGATGCGGCAAGGCGCGCCGTGCTTTTCCATATAGCGGATTTGCACCGGCGAGGTGTGGGTGCGCAGCACATGCGGCGGGCGGTCGTCGCCCTCGGCGCGGTGCATGTAGAAGGTGTCCATCTCGGCGCGGGCCGGGTGGTGGCCGGGGATGTTCAGCGCGTCGAAGTTGTACCAGTCGGTGTCGATCTGCGGCCCTTCGGCCACGGCAAAGCCCATGTCCGCAAAGATCGCCGTAATTTCCTCGGTCACTTGGCTGATCGGGTGGATGGTGCCCTGACGCATGGCGCGCGTCGGCAGCGTCACGTCGAGCCATTCGCCCTTGAGGCGTTCGTTCAGCGCGGCATCGGCCAGACCGGCCTTCTTTGCGGCGAGCGCGGCGTTGATCTCATCCTTGAGCGCGTTGAGCGCAGGGCCAGCGGTCTGGCGTTCCTCGGGCGTCATCTTGCCCAGCTCGCGCATTTTCAGGCTGATCTCGCCCTTCTTGCCCACGGCCTGCACGCGCAGGTCCTCCAGCGTGCCCTCGTCAGAGGCGCCGGCGATGAGGTCGATATACTTGTTGCGCAGGTCGTCCATGAGCTTCCCCTCGGCTGTCGCGGCTGGGTTTAGAGGCGGCGGGGAGGCTTTGCAACAGGGGCGCTTGATCCTTGGGCGGCCTGCGCCATTTCGTAAGGCATGAAACAGCTTTTTGTAATCCTGGGTTTGACCCTGATGGCCGCCTGCGGGCGCGGTGTGCCGGACGCGGCGCGCGTGGTGGTGGCGGGCGACTCCGTCTTGGCGTGGAACCGGATCGAGGGCGCATCCGTCGCGGACGGCTTGCGTGCACGACTGGGCGAACCTGTGGGCGATGTCTCCCTGCCCCTTGCACAAGTGGCAGGCGGGCGCGGCGCGTTGAACATTCCCACGCAATTGGAAGGCGTCCAGGCGGACTGGATCGTGCTGAACGGCGGTGCAAACGATCTGGGGGTCGGCTGCGGCCGCGACGATACCGCGGCGGTGCTTGACCGGCTGATCTCAAGCGATGGCGCGCGCGGCGCGATTCCGGCGCTGGTGGCGGATCTGCGCGGACGTGGATCTCGGGTGATATGGGCGGACTACTACACGTCGCCGCGCTACGCGGGCACGCCCTGTGCTGCGTCCTATCAAGTTCTTGAGACTCGTCTCACTGTGATGGCTGCTCGGGACGATGGTGTGACCTTGGTCGATATGGAGGACGTCATTGCGCCATCCGAGTTGAACATGTTCGACACGGACCGCACGCACCCCTCGCCAGCCGGGTCTGACCGGATCGCCGGGTTGATCGCACGGGCTCTGCCGCCGCGCTGACGTTACCCCCCATCTAAATTAATAAAATGAGGGTGTCCGCAAATCGTGTCGGTCAGTTAAATGCAGTGACGCGCGCTTCTATAAGCGCTTCGAACAAAGCGCGGCATCGCCGGGCACCATTGACCTCATTGCGGCTCGAGCATTACGGCCTCGGTCAGCGACCGCGAGGATAGGGAGCTGTGGAGAGCCCCCGCATCATCTTCAGCCCTTTCGTCGTGTACTCCTCCCACTTGGGACGGAGCGGCGACGCGGCATTCTTCGGATTCGCGAAGTGACGAACCCATCCGCGAGAATCCTTGCGCGACTCCCGCTGGCAGATTTCGTCTGCCTCGATTATTCCCGAGAAACTCGCCGCCACGCTGCTGTTCCCGATGATCGAGAATACGAGTATCCGCGAGCGCCGGACCCTGCATTTTTCAAGCCGAAGTCGCCGCGAGCTTGCGCACCGACTGCGGCGCTGAGATGCCCAGCATATCCCGCAGCGCCACCATGAACAGGTCCGGACGATGAATGCGGCCAAGTGCGCTGCCAGCGCGGCCGAAATAGGTCTTCTTGCAACCTGAGCATTGGTAGCGCTGGATCCTGGACCGTGTGCGGCCCCATTTCTGGCGCCGCTCGTCGCTTCAGAAGGGGCACTTGCGTTCTTGTTGGTCCATGCCTCGATCTTCGAGATCACTTCCGTCTTGCGCCGGAGATTCCGAATCTTTGGTTGGGCCTCCTCGACCTGGGCCGAGTTCAGGCGATCAAGGGCGTCGAGAAAACGGCGAAAGTCATGGTGTAGCCAAGGGCATCCTCCGCGGAAAAAGCGGAGGGATAAAAGCCATTTGAAAAGATCTCGAAGCGCACCAACACGTTTTGCGGACACCCCAATAAAAAAAGGCCGCCCCAACGGGACGGCCCTGACAACATCGGGTTCAAAAGAGGCTTACGCCGCTTCCAACGCGCCTTTGGCTTGAGCAGCGATGGCGTTGAACGCATCGGGCTCGTGCACGGCCAGATCGGCCAAAACCTTACGGTCCACCTCGATACCAGCCTTGGCCAGACCGTTGATGAAGCGGGAATAGGTCATCTGATCGTCGAACGCACGGACAGCCGCGTTGATCCGCTGGATCCAAAGCGCGCGGAACTGGCGCTTGCGGTTCTTGCGGTCACGGGTCTTGTACTGGTTGGCCTTGTCGACGGCCTGCGCTGCCACCTTGAAGGTGTTCTTGCGGCGACCGTAGTAACCTTTGGCCTGATCCGTGATTTTCTTGTGGCGCGCGTGGGTGACGGTACCGCCTTTTACTCGGGACATATCGTATCTCCTCTAGCTGGCGATTAGCGATCGTAGGGCATAAAGCCCTTGATGATCTTGGCGTCGGGCGCCGAAAGAGTTGTCGTGCCGCGCGCGTCACGGATGAATTTCTTGTGGCGCTTGATCATGCCGTGGCGTTTGCCCGCCTGACCTGCCAGCACCTTACCAGTGCCGGTCACCTTGAAGCGCTTCTTGGCGCTCGACTTCGTCTTCATCTTGGGCATTTCGGATCTCCGTTCTTGGCGCGACTCGGCATGCCTAAGAAGGCCGGACGCGCGGTTAGAGCGGGCCGTATAGGTGGATGGCCGGCTTTTGTCCAGAGGAAAGCTGGGGGCGCCTAGCCCTACCCCATCATATTGCCGATGACCCGGTATAGCACATCGGGCAGCGCCGCGGGGCTGTACCCCCCGGCCATGCGCCAAGCAAAAGCGATCATTGCGCAGCCGCCGAACAGCAAGAGCGTGCCCACCACGGGCTTGTGCTGATCCGCCCAGGCCGCGATCAAGGCGGGAACGGCCAATGCCACAAACAGGGCGCCGACGACGAGGGTGGTATCTGCATCCATTGAGCGCTCTCCAGCTGGCTGTGGAAAACACTGCGCCAGACTCAAGGCAGAGGCAACTTTGCTGTGCGGTCAAGCGCTGCGAAGCTGGTCGGAGGAAACGGTTTCCGACCGGAAGTCAGCGATGCGCTGATTGATCTGGCCAACGGTTTCCTCGAAGGCCCGCACCTGCGTGTTAGCGGCCCCGACACCGGCGGCATTTGCCTGATTGGCCTGGTCGAGATGCCGCTGATTGGTGGCCACCTGCACGATTGCGTCACTTTGCTCCTGCGCGGCGGCGTCGATCCGCGCTACACTGTCAGACGCCTCACCAATACCCTGCACCAAGTCGGTCAATCGCGCGGTCAGCGCATCCGAACGTACATCAATGGCGGTCATGCCGGCGAGGATCGTCTTCACCACAGCAGCGACTTCGGCGGCGGATTTGGCACTTTGGTCCGCGAGGGCACGTACCTCTGTCGCCACGATGGAGAAGCCGCGCCCATGCTCGCCAGCGCGCGCCGCCTCTACCGACGCATTCAGCGCCAGAAGCTTGGTTTGCAGCGCAATCTGGTCGACCATATCAATGAAGCGGCGGATTTCTTCGGTTTTGGTCACCACGTCGCGCACGGACTCACGCGTTTGCGCCACCTCGTGGCGTGCATCTCTGGCGCGTGTGTTGGCCTCGGCCGTCTGAAGCGCTGCGCCTTTTGCATCATTGGCAGTAGCAGCGATCTGCGTCTCGAGCTGCGTCAGGGCCGCGCTGTTTTGCTCCAGCGCCGCAGCCTGCGTTTCGGCCCGATGACTGAGCGAGTCGAAAGTGCCCCGCAGCTCGGAAGAGGAGAACTCCAACGCCTGCGTATCCTCGCCGATCTGCGAAAACAGTCGATCCAAAAGTTGTTTTCTCTGCTCCTGCGCGCGCCGATCAAGATCTTCAAAGAAATAGCCCAAAGTGATGGTCGCGTCACACATGGCCGCCACCTGCACAATGCGCGTTGCTTCCTTCAAAGGCATGGGCAGCTTGGCTTGGGCGTCGATGACCAGGTCCACCAGCGTCGCCTGATAAAATGAATATCCAACCATGTAGGTTTGATAATCCGTGCCCATCCCGAGGATGTTTTGCACGATCCCCTCCTGAAGCCGAACATAGTCGGGACCAAAATCGCCCGAGAGGATCAGGCGCAATTTCTTCGTTTCAGTCTGCACCAACTCCTGAGGGAGATCCTCCGGAGCGATACCGAGTGCGACGGAATAGACCTGCCGGATGCCAGCATCGAACCCCGGCAAAATGAGCTCGACAATACCCCGCCCCTTGGAGCGCTGCGTTTCGGTCCAATAGCCCGTTATGGCCGCATGCATGAAAAACCCTTCCCTGCTCTCTGCAGGGAAGGGTGTAGTACAGATTTGCTAACGCAAGCTTGCCGCGCGGCGTATCACTCTGGATCTGTGCGGAAAATAAGTCGTTCGTCACAGGGCGCAACGCGTAGAATGTTCGTCGTGCCTGCCTGATTAAAGGGCACACCTGCGGTGACAACGATCTGGTCGTTTTCGGTCGCAAAGCCCAGCGCGCGGGCGGCACGGGCCGAATTCACAACAGCCTGTTTGAAGCGCTCCAATTCGCCGGCGATCACGCACTGCACGCCCCAGTGCAGCGTCAGACGGCGCGCGGTGCCGCGTTGCGGGGTCATGGCGATGATTGGGACTCGAGGACGTTCGCGTGAGGTCAGCGCAGCGGTTGTTCCCGATGACGTAAAGCAGCAGATCGCCTTGATGTCGGTGGTTTCGGCGATTTCGCGGGCGGCGGCAACGATCCCGTCAGCGATGGTGTGACGGGCCGCGCTGCGCGACGCCTCGATCACTTCACGGTAGGTCGGATCATTTTCGACGGACACAGCCACGTTGTGCATCGTGCTGACCGCTTCGATGGGATATTGGCCCGCCGCAGATTCTGCCGAAAGCATGACCGCGTCGGTGCCTTCGTAAATTGCCCCGGACACGTCCGATACCTCTGCCCGCGTCGGCATCGGGCTTTCGATCATCGATTCGAGCATCTGTGTCGCAACGATCACCGGCTTTGCAGCGGCGCGACACTTACGCACAAGACGCTTCTGGATCGGAGGGACGGAGTGCACGGGCAACTCAACGCCGAGGTCGCCGCGTGCAACCATGATGCCGTCAGAAGCCGCCAGAATCGCATCAAAGTGTTCCACGGCCGAAGGTTTCTCGATCTTGGCAAGGATAGCGGCGCGACCACCCGCCAATTCGCGGGCTTCCTCTACGTCCTCTGCGCGCTGCACAAAGGACAGCGCAAGCCAGTCGATGCCCAGCGCACAGGAGAATTCCAGATCCTTACGGTCCTTTTCCGACAGCGCCGCCAGCGGAAGCACCACGTCGGGCACGTTCACACCCTTACGGTTGGAAATGGTGCCACCGGCTTCGACCGTGCAATCGGCATGCTCTTTGGAGCAGTCCGTGACGCGCAGGCGAATTTTACCGTCGTTGACCAAAAGGTGCGAACCGGGTTCCAGCGCTGCGAAGATCTCAGGATGTGGCAGTTGCACACGCTTCTGGGTCCCCGGTGTCTCGTCAAGGTCGAGGCGGAAGCTCGTGCCCCATTCCAGCTCTTCCGAGCCGTTCTCGAACTCGCCCACCCGGAGTTTGGGTCCCTGGAGATCGGCGAGGATGCCGATCGGGCTGTCGAGATCTCTTTCCACCTGGCGAATGATCTTGTGACGTTCCTCGATTTCCTCATGCGTCCCATGCGACATGTTCAGACGGAACACATCTGCGCCCGCCTCGTGCAGGGCACGAATCATCTCGTAGGTGGAGGACGCAGGCCCCAGTGTGGCCACGATCTTTACATTGCGGTCGCGTTTCATCAGTCCCAGCCTTCCTGTCGTCGTTGGCGTCGCTTAAAATAGGCGCCGTCACAAACATGTTTCGGTGCGGTCGCCACTGCGCAAGGGCGTTACCGCTAACACGTCCAGCTTATCGCGTATTTCTTTGCAGCACGCAACGCAGGCGATGATTTTCTTCGTGCATTTTCATCTCGGCGCGCCTCGCCTAAATGTAAGGGGGCGGAGGTTACGACATTATGACTTATCAGCCATACACTGTTATGGGCGCAGAGCGCGACAGTCGGTTCCTGATCACATGCGATCACGCGACCAACGTGGTCCCGCCGGAACTTGGCGGCTCACTTGGCCTGCCAGAGGCCGACATGCTCCGCCATATCGCGTTTGATCCCGGCGCCGAGGGTGTGGCACGCGCACTGGCAGACACGCTTGGTGCCCCTGCAATCCTTTCAAATTTTTCGCGCCTGGTCATTGATCCGAACCGCGGCGAAGATGATCCCACGGTCCTGATGCGGCTATACGACGGGTCCGTCATTCCCGGCAATCGCCCATCGGACGGGGCAGAAAAGGCACGCCGCCTGAACGCCTATCACCGTCCCTACCATGATGCACTTGAACAGCTCGCCACACGTCGCAATGACACGGTGCTGGTGTCGGTCCACAGCTTCACACCGCAATTGCGAGGACGCCGCCCGCGTCCTTGGCACGTGGGCATTCTGCACGCTTGGGATGCGCGGTTATCGGACCCGCTGATTGCCGCCCTCGAACGCGAACGCGATATCGTCGTGGGCCGCAACGAACCCTACCCAGGCCACCTGCCCGGCGATTCCATGGATCGTCACGCCTTGAAACATGGTCGCCCGAACACGCTTATCGAGCTGCGCCAGGACATCATCGCAACCCCCGAACAGCAACAGGCGTGGGGCGACCGCCTTGCACCGCTGCTGGTCGAGGCCCTGACCAACGTCACAGACTGATCCATTGAAGGAGAACACCATGGACGACCAGACCCGCATCGAGCTGGAAGCTGCTGCCTTTCGCCGCCTGCAAAAACACCTGATGGAAGACCGTACTGATGTGCAGAACATCGACATGATGAACTTAACGGGCTTTTGCCGCAATTGTCTGAGCCGCTGGTATCAGGAGGCCGCCAATGAGCGCGGCATCGAGATGTCCAAAGATGAGGGCCGCGAGGCATTTTACGGCATGACCATGGACGAGTGGAAAGCCAACTATCAGACAGACGCAGGAGCCGATACGCAGAAAGCATTCGAGACTGCGTTCAAAGAAAACGTAACCGACAAGGGCTGAGACCTTCACACCGCTGGCCCTTCGTGTGCGCCTTTGCCTCACCGAAGATTAGCCCGGAAAGCGAATAGTGCGCATGGGAAGGGAGGCAGGCCTTTTACGTGCCATCGAACAGCAGTTGTTGGCCTGATGCGTTTTACTGCACATATCAAAAAGCGGATTGCCGCGGTGCTGCATTGGAGATTGGCGAAATCGACACCAATTCCATGGTCAACTGCGGCCCGCCATATGAGCCAGCCGGACAAAAGCCCGCTCCACCAATGCCATGGCCGGGGCCTTCTGGCCCGCCGAACGGAGCGTCAGGTCGGTGTCCATCAGCAGCGTCAGCGCGTCCTCGAGGCGCGCTGTGCTCCATTTCTGGGCTTGGCGTAGAACGCGGTCGCGGCGCGGGCCAAAGATCGGCGGACGCAGGCGCCCAATACCAGCCGCAGGCCCACCTGGCGCGGCGGACAGCGCGTACAGCGTCCGAAAGTGTCGCGCACCCATGATCATCAGCGTCACAGGCGCGACCCCCTGCCCCCCCAAGCGCTGCATCACCGGGGCAATCTCGCCGGTGCGGCCCTCGGCAACAATGTTGAACACGTCATCCATTGCGGCCTCGACTGACGCGGGGGCGTTCAGTTCAACCTCGTCGACAGACAGCGGGCTGTTGTCGCCCAGCTTGTAGAGCGCGATCTTCTCCAGCGTTTGGCGAAAATCTCCGGGCGTCAGCTCCCGACCCAAAACTTCCAAAGCGCCCATGGCGTCGCGCCCAACCTCGGCGATCCCGGCGCGCTTGAGCTCATCTTCGATCTCGGAGCGGGTCATCGGATTGGCATACAGCGCGGCAGCCAAGGCGGTGCGATGCCCCTCAAACGCCTTGCGCAACGAGGATTTCGCGGTCAGCGACCCGGCGGTGGCGATGATCGTCGCGTCGCCATCACGCCAATCCTGCAAAGCCGCCTTCATCGCGTCGGCGCATCCGTCAGTGGCTTCCTCGACCAGAACCGCGCGCGCACCGGGGAAGAAGCCAACTGCCTTTACAGCGTCGAGCAGCGCAGCCTTATCCTTGCGCAGATCGGCACCGTTCATCCGGGTAAAGCGCATCTCCGTCTCGCCTTCCGGCCCGATCAGGGCGGCGACCACCTGCTGGCGTTTCATCGCCACGCGCATCGTATCCTCGCCAAAGATCAGAAGGCCCGGCACCTTTGGATCGGGCTTGCGAAAGAAATCCTCGGCCGCGCGTCCGGCAAGTTTCATGGGATGGACCCGGCAGTGGGCACGTTGGAAACATGCAAGACGAGGTCGTCGATCACCTGATCGGCCAGAAGGGTCATCAAACGTTCCTGCGCATCGCGTTGCGCCGCACTCGTGGCGACGGTGGCCCCGGTGGTCGAATAGCCGGTAAAGGCATTGGTCCGCGCGTCGCGCACGACCTCACCCGTCGCCGTGTCGGTGAGGGTAAAGAACACGCGCCCGATCAAGCGTACCCGCGTCACAGAGCCGGCAGAGGTCGCGCCAATATCCTGATCGTCGGTCTGAACGCGCGTCGTCAGCCTGTAGGGCGCAGCCCCCCCGCCCCGTCCCATGCGCTCCTCGAACCGGCGGTTGAAAACGTATTGGGAATCATCGGTCGGCTCGGGCAGGTCAATGGCATTAACCAGCGCCGTCCCACCCCCTTGTGGCCCGTACACCGGGGTGAAACCGCAGGCCGCCACGCTGCCAATCAAGGCCAGCACGGCCGCGCGTCGGGTCATCCCCGCCGCGCGCCAGACTTTGTTATTCGTCTCAGACGACCACATTCACGATCCGCCCCGGCACCACGATCAGCTTTTTCGGTTGGCCCCCGTCGAGGGCCCTCACCACAGCTTCGTGCGCCAGCACCAGCTTTTCAACCTCTTCCTTTGGCATGTCCGCCGGCACGTCGATTTCGCCGCGCCGCTTGCCATTGACCTGAATAGGAAGCGTGACCGTATCCTCGACCAACATGGCCGCATCGGCCACAGGCCACGGCGCATTGGCGATCAGCCCTTCGCCACCCAGCAATTGCCAGATTTCTTCGGACAGGTGCGGGGTCATGGGGGACATCAGCTGCGCCAGCGTCTTGGCGGCAAAGCGCTTTGTCTCGCTCCCGGCACGGGATTTCGAAAGCGCGTTGGTGAAGCCGTAGAGCTTTGCAATCGCCGCGTTGAAGCCAAACGCCTCCACTCCCAGCGTTATGTCCTGAATAGCCTTGTGCGTTTCCTTGAGCAGCGCCGGGTCCTCACGTGTCTCTGGCACGTCGCCAGCTGCGATTTCGGAGGCGATGCGATACACGCGGGTGAGGTGTTTGCTCGCCGCCTCTGCGCCGGATGCGGTCCATTCGACATCCCGCTCGGGAGGCGAATCGGACAGCACGAACCAGCGCGCCGTATCCGCACCATAGGTGGCGATGATGTTCATGGGGTCGACGACGTTGTTCTTGGACTTCGACATCTTGGCCGAGGGGATGATCTCCACCTCGGTGCCATCAGCCAGGAAGCCTTTGCCATCCTTCAGCGCCACATCTTCGGGATAATGATAGACTGGGCGGCCTTCGGCAGTCTTGGTCTGATAGATCGCGTGGGTGACCATACCTTGTGTGAACAACGCGTTGAACGGCTCTGCCGCGCTGTCGGGCAGGTGGCCGGTCTTGATCATCGCGCGGGCGAAGAAGCGTGAATACAGCAAGTGCAGGATCGCGTGTTCAATGCCGCCGATGTATTGATCGACGTTCATCCAGTATTCGGCGTCGGCCTTGTCAGTCGGCGTTGCGGCGCGCGGCGCGGTGAAGCGGGCGAAATACCAGGACGAATCGACGAAGGTGTCCATCGTGTCGGTCTCACGCTTGGCGGGCGCACCGCAGGACGGGCAGTCGCAGTCGCGCCATGTGGGGTGGCGGTCCAGCGGGTTGCCCGGAATGTCGAAGGACACGTCATCGGGCAATTCAATCGGCAAGTTCTCTTTCTTCTCGGGCACCACGCCGCACTGATCACAATGCACGACCGGAATCGGGCACCCCCAGTAGCGCTGGCGGGACAGGCCCCAATCGCGCAGGCGGTACTTGGTCACGCCCTGGCCGACGCCGTTTTCCTCGCAGAAGTCCACGGCCGCATCGACAGCGGCCTCGCCGGTCTGCGCTTCCTGGCCTGCGAAACCGCGCAGGTAGCGCACGGTTTCCTGTTTGGCCGGAACATAGGCAGGGCCGCCGTCCTCTGGTGTGATGAACGTTCCCTCTTCGCCCATGGCCGGGACAAAGACGGTCCGCACCTCGAGGTCGTATTTGCGCGCAAAATCAAGGTCGCGCTGGTCATGCGCCGGGCAGCCAAAGATCGCGCCGGTGCCGTAATCCATCAAGATGAAGTTGGCGATGTAGACCGGCAGTTCCCACGCGGTGTCAAAGGGATGGCGCACACGGATGCCGGTGTCAAAGCCGAGCTTCTCGGCCTTTTCCAGCGCTTCCTCGGTCGTGCCGCCCTTGCGCATTTCTGCAACGGCAGCGGCCAGTTCGGGGTTGTCCTGCTCCAGCGCGCGGGTCAGCGGGTGATCCGGGCTCAAGCCAACGAAAGACGCGCCCATCAGCGTGTCGGGACGCGTGGTGTAAACGTCGATGCGGTCGAAATCCTCCGGGGCATCCACGGTTGAGAAGGCGAATTGCAGCCCGCGCGAGCGACCGATCCAGTTGGCCTGCATGGTCTTTACCTTGGCGGGCCACTCGTCCAGCCCGTCAAGCGCGTCCAGAAGCTCTCCGGACATGTCGGAGATCTTGAAGAACCACTGCGTGAGTTCCTTACGCTCCACCGCGGCACCGGAGCGCCAGCCACAACCGTCAATGACCTGTTCGTTGGCCAGAACGGTCATGTCCACCGGGTCCCAGTTCACCACGGCGTTCTTGCGATAGACCAGGCCTTCGGAGAGCATGTCGATGAAAAGTGCCTGTTGCTGGCCGTAATATTCCGGGTCGCAGGTCGCAAACATGCGCGTCCAGTCAAGACCAAAGCCCAGCGGCTTCATCTGCTCGACCATCGTGTCGATGTTGGAATAGGTCCACGCCTTGGGATGGCCGCCGGAGGCCATGGCGGCGTTTTCGGCGGGCATGCCAAAGGCGTCAAATCCCATGGGATGCAACACGTTATGGCCCGTGGACAACTTATATCGCGCGATCACGTCACCCATGGTGTAGTTGCGCACGTGGCCGATATGGATGCGCCCCGAAGGATAGGGGAACATCTCCAAAACGTAATATTTCGGCTTGTCTTGGTCGCGGGCGGCGACAAACGTTCCAGCCTGTTCCCAGGCCTGCTGCCATTTCGGTTCGATGCTGGCGGGGTCGTAACGCGACATGCGGGCCTCCGGAAGATTAACGGTGCGGGTATCGCGTCGGGTGATAGGTGTTGACGCGCAAATGGTCCAGAGGCCGCATGGCATTGCGGCTTGAAACTCGCGCTAGGTTCCCGTCATGCGGCGCGCCTTGCGCAGGATTGCCGTCTTGGTGTCGCGGACAAAGCCGTCGCGCAGACCAGATCGATTAAGGGCAAGGAAGACTTCCTCCAGCCCCAGATCCGGGCGGGCATTGGCGTGTTGGGGCGGCAGCCTTTCAGCCAGGTGCGCCAGATCGGCGGCGCGCAGGATCGGGAGCACAGGCTGAGCCGAGCAGTCCTCCAGCGCGGTTACGGAAACGGTGGCCTGCGGCACTGCGCTGCGCACGGCTGCAACCACGCGGTCGAGGTGCGCGGCTTCTGCCATCTCTTGCGCATAGACATCGGCGGAGGCCGTCAGCCGCGTGCTTCGTAGATTCTGCCACCAAAGACTGATGAGCCACGCCTCCGCCCCCCTCGTCGAGAAATGCAGGTGCACGTCAGCATTAAGCGCGGTGTGCGCGGCACGTGTCAGGGCGCCCATCAACTCAGGTGTACGGGTGTAATGTGTGATGCCCCGGCGCCCCGGTAGGGCTCCGGCAAGGTCTTCTGCCGAGATGATAAGCAGCGACGCCGCCTGCCCCAGCAAAGCGAACCGCTCCGTTGCCAGTCGCTCCACCTCGTCGAGCGGAACCTCCGGCGACACCGACACCTCGCGGCATATGTCACACAGGTCGGCCAGTTCGGCCTGAAGCGCCACGATGATCCCCTTCGGCAGATCCGGGCGCAGCGTTTCCAGTGCGAGTTGAACACTTTTCGTTCCGGTCTTGTGAAACCCGGGATGGATCAGAACACGCATCAGCTTTCCTTGCTTCTGATACTGGGAACCGTAGAGGGCTGCGGTGCGGGTGCAACCCCGGCGAGCTAATCGCGCGGGCATGTCTTGGCCTGTGCTGCCCCGCATGGCAGAACCGATGCATCCCATATCGTCGAGAGCCACCATGAAAATCCTGTTGATCCACCAGAACTTCCCCGGTCAGTACAAACATCTGGCTCCGGCACTGGTCAAGCAGGGACACGAGGTCGTGGCACTGACCTGCAAGGTGAAGGAGCCTCAGATCTGGCAGGGCGTTCGCATCGTCCCCTACAAGATCCAAGGCCAGAGCACGCCCAATGTTCACCCGTGGCTCGCAGATTTCGAAACCAAGCTGGTGCGCGCCACGTCGTGCTACCGCGGCGCCAAGGGGCTGAAGCAGCAGGGGTTCGAGCCGGATGTCATATGTGCTCACCACGGCTGGGGCGAATCCCTATTCCTCAAGGATGTCTGGCCGAATGCGCGTCTGGGCCTGTATTGCGAGTTGTATCACCTGACCGCGCATCCCTTCCTCAACTTCGACCCGGAGTTTCCCTCGAAGTCACCGGAAGCCGACATTCTGCGTATTCGCATGAAAAACATGAACAACCGTCTGCATGAGGAGATCATGGATGCGGGGCTTTCTCCGACCCGGTTTCAAGCCTCGACCTTTCCCGACCACTGGCAAAAACGCATAACCGTGGCGCATGACGGGGTCGATACCGAACTGGTCCGTCCCAACGCGGGCGCATCTTTGCAGATCGGTGATCTGACCCTGACACGGGATGATGAGGTCATCACCTTCATCAACCGTAACCTGGAGCCCTATCGCGGCTATCACATCTTCATGCGGGCCCTTCCCGCAATCCTCAAGGAACGTCCCAACGCCCAAGTGGTGATTCTGGGCGGAGATGAAACATCCTATGGGGCAAAGCCGCCCAAAGGGCAGACGTGGAAGCAGATCTTCATCGACGAGGTGCGGGGCCGCATCCCCACGCCGCATTGGAACCGCGTGCATTTCCTCGGGCGCGTCCCCTACGATCGGTTCCTAGCCATGATGCAGATCAGCACCGCGCATGTCTACCTGACCTACCCCTTCGTTTTATCGTGGTCATTGCTGGAGGCCATGAGCGCCGGATGCGCGATCCTCGCCAGCGACACCGCCCCCGTCAAAGAGGTCATGACCGAAGGAGAAAACGGCTTGATGGTCGATTTCTTTGACACGGAAGCATTGGTGGAACGCTTGGGCACCCTTCTGGACGATGCCGACCTGCGCAAACGCCTGGGAACGACGGCGAGAGAGTTCGTAAGGGAAAAATACGACCTCGCCGGTGTCTGTCTGCCTCAGCATCTGGAATGGGTGGCAGGCCTGGAGACGCTCGATCCTCGGCCGATCATGGACTGATCCTCAAACATGGTAACCGGACCGGCCTCCTGCTCACGCAGTCCGCCCTTTGTCACCGAAACCGCCGCTTACCCAGTCTCGCGTCGCAGCCGTTTTTGACCCAGTGGTCAGATCAAGTTACATGCGGACAGCAACGAGGCGACGATGTCCCGCCGCACCAGCGGGCGGAAAACGCGGCTCCACTCACACAACGCCCACCACCATAGGCAGACAGCCACGGGATGCCCGAAGTTGACGCAGTTCGGATAGCGGACGTGCAGATACTTCTGCTTGCTGCTCCTCAGGCGGCGCTCAACCCTGGAACCGCTTCGATAGCCTGCCGCGCCTCGGCGACGGGCTACTGAGGCGGCTATGTCTCAGAGGGCAGATTGCGCCAGTAGAACCAAGAGCCTCTCGTTATATACCGCGCTCAAAGGCGCGCGTCGCGTGCCCGGATCTGACGTGCGCGGGTCAGGATCGCATCCTCGATGGCCCGCACGGTCGAGGCAGAGGCCGGACCATTGGGTGTCAGCAGCGCCAGGTTCAAAGACCGCGCATCCAACGCCGGATCATTGATCAGAATCGTCGCTCGATAAGCGCGCCCCCCACCCGGAGGCGTTCCGTAGCCTGTGGTTATGACACCGGTAAACGGATCGACTGTTTCGATCGGCAGGAAATTCAGCACTTCGAGCGAGGCGTTCCACAGGTATTTGTTCACCTGCCCGACCTGCCCCTGATCGCCGCGCGACTTGAAGATATCCAACACCGACGATTTGGAGCGTCCCCGCGCGCCTTCACGATCCTTGATCTCTCCAAGGATCTCGTCGGACGACGGCGTTACAACCGGCTCACGCTCGGTCCGGTCCCCCATCATGCCACAGGACGCTGTCGCCGAAAGCGCCACGGCGATGCCGATCCCCAGCCATACCCGCGATGGCGCGCTGCGCTGTGTCATGTCGATATACTCCCACGAGAATGCCTGTTTCACCCTCATTACTGCGACCGCCCTCAACCGGCAACCCATCAGGTATCGGCAGTATTTTGCCAATTTCGCGCCGAAAACCCCTGCCACCCCCGAACCTTGTGGCAATCGTGCATCACAAAATCGGTTTGGGCGCGACGGCATTTCGGGCGGGTTGCAATGAAAGGGTCTGCGGGCGCATAGAAACGTCATCACAGCCGGCAACGGCTTGGTACGTGCCTTTGAACACATGAGGGAAACAATGAAAAACATCTTGCTCGCGTCCACCGCTCTGGTCGCATTCGCAGGCGCAGCGGCTGCTCAAGTCGAAGTGTCCGGCACCGCAGAAGTCGGTATCGTCGGTGGCGATTTCCGCTACGCAGGTACAGACGGCGACGGCGTCAGCCAGCTCTGGACCGATATCGAAATCGACTTCATCGCGACCGGTGAAGCAGACAACGGCCTGACCTTCGGTGCAGAAATCGATCTGGACGAAGCTGCAAACGGCAACGGCACCGATGATGGTGGCGCAACTTGGTTCGTCGCATTCGGCAACGCACGTCTCGACATGGGCGACACCGACGGCGCGGTTGACTGGGCTCTGCAAGAAGTTGCACTGGCCGGTGGCTCCATCGACGACGCTGAAACCGAGCACCTCGGTTACAACGGCAACTACGGCGCAGACGGCGACTACGACGGCCAGATCGCTCGTGTGACCTACACATACGGTGCTTTCGCAGCTGCTCTGTCGACCGAAATCGACGACGGTGGCGACTTCGACCCGATCTGGGGTGTTGGCTTCCAGTACAACGCTGACTTCGCTGGCACAGCAGTTGGCTTCGGCATCGGTTACCAGAAAGGCGACGAAGACAACTCTGACGCCACTCTGATCGCCGCTGGTCCCGCACTGGCTGCTGCAACTTCTCTCGAAGCTGCTTATGCCGCAGTAGACGACATCGAAGCCTACGAAGTTATCGCCGCGTCTGTTGACGTGACGCTGAACTCCGGCATCATGTTTGGCCTGAACTACGCAGAGTCCAAGTACGGCGACGCGGGTGTAGCTGGCGCCGGTGAGACCGAGCAGTACATGGGCGTTGGCATCGGCTACGAAATGAACGCTCTGGCAATCGGCCTGAACTACGGTGAGTACGACGACCGTTACGGCATCGACGGTCTGGAAACTTCCGGCTACGGCCTGGCAGTGGCATACGATCTGGGCGGCGGTCTTGCTGTTCAGGCGGGCTACGGCTTGTCCGAAGTTGAAGGCGGCGGCGACGACTACGACCGCGACAACTACTCCTTGGGTCTGGCAATGTCCTTCTAAGGACACCAGCCTCACGGCTTAAGGGAAGAGCGGGCGCTTGCGTCCGCTCTTTTCTTTTGATTCAAGCGCAGAGATCCCAAACAGGCACACCAGCATGACCCCGGCCCAGATCAAGGCGCAGTTCAACGAGGCTCAGGCCTGCATCCGCAATCAGAAGCCGGAACAGGCAGCCCGTCTTCTGCGCGCCCTGCTGATCCCCACCGCGCAGGCCCCGGAGGTCAATTACCAACTGGCCCGCGCGCTTGACCGCTTGGGCGACACGCAAGGCGCGGCTCGGGCGCTGCATGCCGCACTGCAAAAGCGTCCCGGCGATCCGGTCCTGTCCGACGCTGCCCTGCCGATCTTTACCCGTGCAGGTGACAGTCAGGCGGTTCTGGCGATCCACGACGCGCGTATCGCCGCCCAGCCGAACAAGATCGCCCCCCGCGCGGACAAGGCGACCTATCTGCAAAACATCGGTGAATTTGGAAAAGCGTCGATCATTCTGCGCCGCCTTGTCAAACGCCATCCCGATGAGACCGACCTCTACCGGCTGATCTTCTTTGCCGAAAAGGCGCGCAAGGGCGATCCGCTGATCCGCGAGATGAAACGCCTTTGGGCGCACCCGAAGCTCAACGATGCAGGGCGCATGGCGCTCGGTTTTACCTTGGCCAAGGTGCATGAGGACATCGGCGAACCCGATCAGGTCTTTGCCTATCTCAACGCTGCAAACGCCGCCCAAGCGCGCCAATACCGCCATGACCCGGATGCACGTCGCAGCCGCTGGGCCGCCTACAAGCAGGGTCAGCAGGCCCTTGATCTGACACCACGCGATGGCACGGCACCGATCCAGCCCATCTTTGTCACCGGCACGCCGCGCTCCGGCACGACGCTGGTGGAACAGATCCTGTCCGCACATTCGGCTGTCACCGCTGGCGGCGAACTGGCCCACGCCGAGCAGCTGGCCAATGCGGTCTTTGGCGGCAACCAGACCTTTGCCGATCTGTCCAAGGCTGCGCCCGAGGCTTTCACCGACTTCGCCGACAAATATGCCGTGTTGGTGCGCCGGGATACCGGCGTCGACAGTGGACGCGTCACCGACAAATCCATCCAGCTTCAGAACATCTATGGCCTGCTGGCGCACGCCCTGCCCGGCGCACGGTTTATCGTCGTGCATCGTGATCCGCGTGATGTGGCCCTGTCGATCTACAAGAACTTCTTCCGGCCCGGCGCCCACCGTTACGCCAACGACTTGGCCGCCATTGCCGACATGATACAAGCCTTTCGCGATCAGGTGACTTATTGGAAAACCCGCATGCCCGAGCGCATTCACGAGGTTCATTACGAGGATCTGGTGGCTGACCCGGAGCCGCAGACACACCTTCTGATCGCCGCCGCCGGATTGGACTGGGAGGAGGCCTGCCTTTCCCCGCACACGCAGACAAACCGGGTCAAAACCCTCAGCCTCGCGCAGGTGCGCCAGCCGATTCACACCGGGCGCCGGGATTCCTGGCGGCGATACGAGGCGGAACTGAAACCATTTATAGACGCATGGGGCGACCGGCCCTTCGACGCAAAGGAGTGGGACGCATGAGCTTGCAAGACATCGAAACCCGTGTAGCCAAAGCCTGTTCAGAGGCCGGGCGTGACCGCGGGGACGTAAATTTGATCGCCGTCAGCAAGGTACAACCGGCCGAGCGGGTGCAGGCCGTGCTGGACGAGGGCCATCGGCTCTATGGTGAAAACCGCGTGCAAGAGGCTCAAGACCGCTGGACGCCGTTCAAGGATCAATATGATGGTGTTTCGGTTCATCTGATCGGCCCGTTGCAAAGCAACAAGGCGCGCGTGGCGATGGAGTTTTTTGACGCCATCCATTCCGTTGACCGCCCCAAGCTCGCAAACACGATTGCCCGACTGGCCGACGAAATCGGGCGTTGCCCCGACCTGTTCTTGCAGGTCAACACCGGCGAAGAGGACCAAAAGGCCGGCGTTATGCCTTCCGAGGCGGACGGTTTCATAGCGGAGTGTCGCGCGCTGGATCTGCCTGTCAAAGGGCTGATGTGCATTCCCCCGGTGGATGAAACGCCGTCGCTGCATTTTGCCTTGCTTGCAAAAATCGCCGCTCGCAACGGTCTGACAGGTCTGTCCATGGGCATGAGCAGCGATTTCGAACAGGCCATCGCGCTGGGGGCCACACACATCCGCGTCGGCTCTGCAATCTTTGGCGAACGCGACTATGGCTAAGGTTCACTAACCTTCGACGCCAAGGCTGTTTGACAAAGCCGCTTTGGCGTCGGTCCAGATTGCGCCCACCATCAGTCCAGAATACGGTCGCGTCATGGCCATTCCGGTAGAGACATTTCATCTTGCATCGCGTGCCCAGGGCACCTTGCAAGCGCGCATCCAGCAGATGGTGGCGGACGGAATTCTGTCAGGACGCTTTCGGCGCGGTGAGAAACTGCCCTCCACCCGAGCCCTCGCGCGCCACCTCAATGTCAGCCGGATCACGGTGACACTCGCCTATACGGAGATGCTCGCCAACGATTACCTGACCTCGCGCGGGCGGTCAGGGTATTTCGTTTCCGACAACGCACCTGAGCCGCCTGATTTCGCCCCAACGCCGCAATCGCAGGACACCGTGAATTGGGATGAAATGCTCGCGCGGCGCTACACCGGAGGCCCTGCGTTCAACATGGGGCGGCCAGCGGATTGGGCGAGCTACAGCTTCCCCTTTATCTACGGGCAAACCGACCCGGCTTTGTTCGACCACGCCAACTGGCGGCTTTGCGCGACACAGGCCCTTGGGCAGCGGCATTTCAATGCACTTACCCAGGATCAATTCGACGCCGACGACCCTGAGCTGGTGCGCTTCATCGCGCATCATACCCTGCCACGGCGCGGCATCCTTGCAAGACCTGAGGAAATCCTGATCACGCTGGGGGCGCAGAACGCGCTCTGGCTGGCCACCCAGCTGTTGGCCGTCACGCGGGAGGTGGTGGTCGAAAACCCATGCTATCCGGCTCTCCGACAGCTCTTGGCGCACGCGGACGCGCAGGTCACACCGATTTCGGTGGATGATGATGGGCTGCCGCCAGAGACAATCCCCGATGGCACGCGCGTGATATTTACCACGCCGAGCCATCAATGCCCGACCTCCGCCACCCTGCCTTTGGTACGGCGGGAGGCATTGCTGCGGCGGGCCGCCGACCTCGACGCGGTGATTGTCGAAGACGATTACGAGTTCGAGATGGCCTATCTCAGCGCCCCCTCCCCCGCGCTCAAAAGCCTCGATGAGGACGGGCGCGTAATCTATGTCGGCAGCTTCTCCAAATCACTCTTTCCGGGGTTGAGGCTGGGCTATCTCGTCGGCTCCGCGGAGTTCATCCGCGAAGCGCGGGCGCTGCGGGCTTCCGTACTGCGTCATCCACCGGGCCACATCCAGCGCACTGCGGCGCATTTCCTGTCGCTTGGACATTATGATGCCTTGGTTCGGCGCATCGGGCGGGCTTTGGCTGCGCGGCGCGAAGTGATGGAACACGCCACCGCGCGCTACGGCCTGGAGGTCGCGGGCGAAGGCGCGCATGGAGGCTCCGGCCTGTGGATGCGCGCCCCAGAAGATCGGGACATGCGCGACGTCGCGCGGTCCTTGCAGTCACAAAGTGTTTTGATTGAACCGGGCACGGCCTTTTTTGCGGGCGACAAGCCACCCCATAACTTCTACCGGCTGGGGTACAGTTCGATACCAAGCGAACGAATCGAAGAGGGTATCGCCAGAATCGCCGCGGTCCTGAAAGCCTAGCAGCTTGTGCCAAGCCCGAGACGGCCAATGACGCAGCGCGCATCGTCGCAGTCGATGATGTGGCGCGGATGATTGCTGCCGCGATATTTACCCAAAGTCGACACGGCGTCGTACAAGGCCCAGCCGCGTGCCCGCCGCCAAAGGTCATCGCCCGCGCTCAGGGCGCTTTGAAAGCTGCCCATTTCAAGCTCTGGCACCCAGCGCCACGCCACGGCCACGTCCACAGCCGGGTCGCCGACAGCCACATGACCCCAATCGACCACGCCCGCCAGTTTTCCGTCGCGGACGATCATGTTGGAGGCTTTCAGATTTCCGTGCAGCCAGCGCATTTTTCGCGGCGGGGCCGCCTCCAAGGCGTTCATCCAAACCTCGCGCGACAGCGCCACATCCAGATCTTCACGCAGCGTTCCAATTTCGGTCAGCACAGTGTCGGTCAATTGGTGCAGCGGCACACCACGCATCCGGTTTTCCGGCCCGGCCGCCGGTCCACCCTTCAGCGACCGCTTCCACAGCGCACGCAGAAAACGCGCCAAAAGCGCCACCTCCTGCGACCAGTCCCTGACCGTGCTTTCCTGAGCTTCGGTGCCGCCGATCCAATCCAAAACGATGAAGGGCCAGTTAAACCGCGGCGTCGCTTCCCCCCGCAGACGAAGAGAAGGCATGGCCAGCGGCAAGCCCGAGAGATGCGGCAGCCACCGAGCCTCGCGTTCGATCAGGGAAACAGCGTCTGGATGGCGCGGCATACGCACCGCAAAATCTGACCCGACGCGATACATCGCGCGCTCGCCCTCGGCCTCTTCGACAGAGGTGATCTCTTGGCCGGCCCAATCGCCACCTTGCGCCTGCATCAGCGCTGCGACGAGCCGCTCGTCGGTAAGGATCACAACATCGTTCATTTGTCCTTCCTATGCCCCGTGAAACAAGGTTCTGCCAAGGCTGTCGCTACGTCAACCGCCCAACCTGCAAGCAAAAGACAAAAGCGGTTTATCCCTGCCAATGAATGCTCTAACTCCCAGCATATGCGGATCGTCAGAGACTACCAATATACACAAACCGGGGACCGTGGCGCCAGCGCGGCCATCGGGAATTTCGACGGGGTGCACCGGGGCCACCAACAGGTGATCGACCTCGCACGCCGCGCCATGCCAGATTCGCCGCTGGGCGTTCTGACGTTTGAACCCCATCCACGTGAGTATTTTGCCGCCAACGCGCCCGCTTTTCGACTGATGAGCGCAGAGGCCCGCGCCGCGCGTCTGGAAAAGCTTGGCGTCGATGTGCTTTATCAACTTAACTTCAACAAGTCGTTGGCCTCGCTCTCGCCACGAGACTTTGCAAGTCGCGTTATCTGCGAGGGCTTGGGCCTGCGAAATGTGGTGGTGGGCGCAGACTTCTGCTTTGGGCAGGGGCGCGCCGGAACCGTCGAAGATCTGAAGACCTTTGGCGCTGAAATGGGATTCGAGGTGACTGTGGCTGAACTCATGCAAACCGATGGGCTTGTGGTGTCCTCCACCGCGATCCGCGAAGCTCTGACCGAAGGACGCCCGCGCGACGCAGCCGAGTTGCTGGGCCACTGGCACCGGATCGAGGGCGAGGTGATCGGCGGCGAACAGCGCGGTCGAGAGCTGGGCTACCCCACGGCCAACATGTCCATCGAGGGACTGCATCCGCCAAAGTTCGGCGTCTACGCCGTTTTGGTGGATGTGCGCGACGGCCCCCACAAGGGAAGCTATCACGGTGCGGCCTCTATCGGCGTCCGCCCGATGTTCGACGGCGATGTGCCAAATATCGAAACCTTCCTGTTCGATTTCACCGGCGACCTTTACGGTGCCACCCTGTCGGTCGCTCTGGTCGATTACCTTCGCCCGGAGCTGAAATTCGACGGGCTGGATGCTCTGATCACCCAGATGGACGCAGATTGCGCCAAGGCGCGCGACATCTTGGAGGCGCTTTGACCGACCCCATCGCGCGCCCCGACCTTGCCCCTCGATTCTGGGAAAAAAAGCGACTCACTGACCTGTCCAAGGATGAGTGGGAGGCGCTGTGCGATGGCTGCGGCAAGTGCTGCATGAACAAGCTCGAAGACGAGGACACGGGTGAGGTCGCTTTGACCCGGATAGCCTGCCGCCTTTTCGACAACGAAAGCTGTCGCTGCGCGCAATACCCGATTCGCCATCAGTTCGTGCCGGAGTGCATCGTGCTCTCGCCGTCCAACATGGCGAAAAACCTCTATTGGATGCCGGAAACCTGCGCCTACAAGCTGCTTTGGAACGGCAACCCCCTGCCGAAATGGCACCCGCTCGAGACCGGCGATCCCGATAGCGTGTATCGCGCTGGTGTGTCGATGCAGGGCATGACGGTGCCGGAATTTGACGTCGACGATGACGACTGGGAAGACCATATCATCGACGAACCCCGCTAGCTTCAGGAGGCTCCCATGTATCTCGCGTCCGACAACACCGGCCCGGTCCACCCTCAGGTCATGCAGGCGCTGACAGAGGCAAACGAGGGATATGTTCACGGCTACGGCAACGATGTGCACACCGAAGCCGCCAAGTCCGCACTGCGCGACCTGTTCGAGGCTCCGGATGCAGAAGTTTTCCTCATGCCCGGGGGCACGGCGTCGAACGCACTGGCACTTGGGACATTGGTGCAACCCTATCAGGCGGTGTACTGTTCCGGCCTCGCGCATATCCATGTCGACGAATGTGGCGCGCCGGAATTCTACACCGGCGGGGCCAAGCTGGTCGGCGTGTGCGAGGGCGACAAAATCACGCCGGAGGCTCTGACCAAGGCTTTGACCTTTTGGAACACCGGCGATGTGCACCAGTTTGATCGGGGCGCGCTGTCGCTGACCAACACCACCGAACGCGGCAACATCTACACGCTTGATGAACTGACGGCACTGGCGACTTTGGCGCATGAAAACGGGCTGTTTGTGCATTTTGACGGCGCCCGCTTTGCCAATGCCTGCGCCATGCTGGGCTGCACTCCCGCAGAGATGTCGTGGAAAGCCGGCGCCGATGTGGCGGTCTTTGGCGGAACCAAGAATGGCTGTATGGGCGTCGAGGCAGTGATCTTTTTTGATCCTGACAAAGCACGCGGTCTGCCGTTCCGGCGGATGCGTTCGGGGCATTTACTGTCGAAACACCGCTATCTGGCGGCGCAGATGAACGGCTATCTCAAGGATGGCCTGTGGCTTGAACTGGCACAAAAGGCCAACGCCACATGTGCCAGGCTGGTGGACGGTCTTCGCGCGTTGGACGTTAAAGTCCTGACAGATACGCCTGCGAACCTGCTTTATTTTGAGATCCCCCTGCGCGCTCATGATGCCGTACAGGCGGCCGGTGCAATGTATTACGACATGCGCGCAGCGGATGCACAGCCCGAAGACATGACGCGTGGACGTCTGGTCGTCGATTGGGCGCTGGAGCACGCGCACGTTGACGAGTTCCTGCAAAAGCTGAAGGCGGCCCTGTAAGGAACCGCCTTCAGCCTCACGGAGCGTGAGAGAGAGTCTGTTGTCAGCTGATCAATTCAGCTGGAAGTGCAGTTCATAACTGCCATCGGTAAACGCACCGAAAAGATCCGGAATATCCGGATGGTCGACCGGCTCGCCGGAATAATCCGCCATCAGGTTTTGCTCTGACACATAGGCCACGTAAAAGCTCTGATCGTTTTCCGCGAGCAGGTGATAAAACGGCTGCCCTTTGGCGGGGCGAGCTTCTTCGGGAATGGATTCGTACCATTCCTCTGTGTTGCTGAATTCAGGGTCCACATCGAACACCACGCCGCGGAATGGGTGTTTGCGATGCCGAACGACCTGTCCCAGGTGATATTTTGCGCGCTTCTTCAGCATATGCTCCACCTTTGTCATACTCACCTTGTAGCCAAGCTTGGCCCCGGTTGTCCAACTATTGACACGGATTTGCCAGAAACACTCTGTGGAAAGCGACCGAACAGTCGTCTTCGCACACGAAACATTCCCTCCTCTCAGGCCATGGTGATCTCCCCGGCGGCTGACCGCCCTCCGCGTGAATTATCATTTCAAAGCGCCGCGTTTTCGGTTATTTTGATGATAATGAAAAAAATGTAATACGCGTGAGGCAGATGAGCAGATTCTTTCGCGCGCTGGTGATTCTACTTTTGGTGGCGTCTTGTGGAGGCGGCGGCGGCTCTGGCACGTCCCCCGACAACTTGGACAACGCCTGTTCGATTCTCCAGCAGCGCCCGACATACTACCGCGCCTTCAAGGCTGCAGAACGCCGTTGGGGCGTGCCTGTGCACGTCCAAATGGCAACGATCTATCAGGAATCGAAATTCGATTCCGATGCGCGCACACCATTGCGCTACTCGCTGGGGGTGATCCCCGTGGGTCGACAAAGCTCTGCCTTTGGCTACAGTCAGGCGTTGGACGGAACCTGGAAGGAATACCTCGTCTCGTCCACTGCGCGGCGTAACGCCAGACGCGATGACATTCGGGACGCCACCGATTTCATGGGGTGGTACATGAAGCAGTCGCATGACCAGCTGAATCTGCCGATGTGGGACGCCCGCAACCATTATCTTGCTTACCACGAAGGGCGCACAGGCTACCGTCGCGGATCTTACAACAGCAAGGCCTGGTTGCTTCGTGTCTCTTCCGAGGTTGGCGAACGCGCCGTGGTCTACAGCCAGCAATTGCGCAACTGCCGCCACGCGCGCTGATCAAATCGAGGGGATGGCCCAGCTGTCGCCCGGAGCCATGGCGCGGAACCTTTCAGGGGCCACGCTATGACGCTTCAGCCCCTCTGACAACGCATCACGGGGCGCTTCGCGCGCCTCGTCCGTCAATTGGATCGTGCCCCAATGGTGGCCGATCGCATGAGCCGCACCCAACATTTTGAACCCGCGCACGGCTTCGTCCGGGTTTTGGTGTTGGTCCTGCATGAACCAACGCGGCGCATACGCCCCGATAGGCAGAATCGCCAACCGCAACGGGCCGAAACGCTGCAGTCCTTGATATGGTCGCCCCTCATCAAAGCCAGTGTCGCCGATGAACAGCAGAGCGCCCACAGGCCCCGTCAGCACAAAGCCACCCCAAAGCGCCATGCTCCGGTCGCCCATGCCGCGGGCGGACCAATGTTGGCTAGGCACGCCATGAACCTGCAACGGACCGAAGTCCGTACTCTCCCCCCAATCAATCGCCTGCGTCTGCAGCCCCGTCGGCGCGATCAAGGTATCATTGCCCAGCAGTGTGATCACCTGTGGCGCGTGCACGGCCTGCACCCGGTGCAATGTGTCGATATCGAGATGGTCGTAGTGATTGTGTGACAGCAGAATCAGGTCGATGGGCGGCAGATCCGCAAACGCAATTCCCGGCGGCGCTGTCCGCGTTGGCCCTGCGAACCTCACCGGAGACGCCCTGTCCGACCAAAACGGATCTGTGAGAATGTTCAGACCCGCCATTTGAACCAACAGCGTCGCGTGCCCCACCATAGTGACGGTCAGATCATCGATTCGCGTGGCAGGTTTGGCGGGAGTAACTGCGACCTTCTCTGGCCAAGCGGCGGGCTTCGGCCCAAAGCGCCACCGCATCAAATCGCGAAACCCTTTCGGAGGCTTGCCTTCTGGATTGAAGAAACGAACCCCGTCAAAGTGATCGCTGACCGGCCCCTCATAATACGGATTTCGCCCGCGACGTCGGGTGGCCACTACCCCACCCCCCCCCCAATGCCAACGGTGGCGGCGAGGGTCTTGAACATGGTGCGACGGTTCATCGCGAACACTCCTGCATGAGATACTAAACAGGTAAGCCCGCCGGTCCTTGAGAACCAGCGGGCTTGGCAAATAGGATCCGGCGAAAGGCGACTAAAGGGGCGCCCTGCCGCTTTATCGGTTCAGCTCTGTATCAATCAGGAATTCGCTCGTCGGGATAGAAGCCTTTTCCAGCCCCCCCAGGACAACGGTGGTCTTGGTACCGTCACCATCGGTGATGATCCACTGACGCAATTCGACCGGGTTTCCGGTGAACTTCATCTGAATGGACCCGTACTCCGGGCGCTTTGGGTCCTGTGCGGTGACAGTCGTCGCGGTGCCATCATAGCCGTGCCCCGTCACCATACCTGCGCGTGCCAGATCGACGTTGCGCGCAAGAATAATCGACAGCGGTGTCTGGTTCAGCGGATAGGTCTCCGGGTTGCCACCCAGCTTGCGATCCATGACATAGACCGCACCAGAGGACACAAGCACCAGCCCGCGTTCTGGTGGATTGTAGTCGAAACGCGCCTTGCCAGGGCGCTTGATCCAGATTTCTCCAGTCGAGATCGTGCCGTCGGCATTGATCTGGGTGAAGGGGCTTTTAACGGTCTGAAGGGTGTTCAGGTACTGCGAAACCTGACCAAGCGACAGTTGCTGTGCCATTGCGGGCAGCGCGGCCAGGCTCAGGGCGATTGCAGCGAGAAACGTGCGGAACATACGGGTCCTTTCCGGTGTCTGTTGACCCACATATGGCATGGGCGGAACGGTCATGCGATATCCGAGGCCGTTCAATACGATATCAACAGCCAAACCCCGCCGATCAAGCCCGCGGCCCCCGCGATCAAACCGAGCGCCATCAAAAGTCCGTCACGCACTGTGATCGCCAAGCCCAGAAGCGCTATGGCGGACATCGGCATGAGAGAGGCGAAGGGTAAGATTTCAGTGGAAGGCACGGTCAGGCACAGCAAAACCACCATCACAGCTGCAACCCGGGGCGCGGGTCGACGTGTTAGGGCCGTCAGACGTTCTGAGGTGTGGCTATCCAGCCAACTGGCAACAGGACGCGCCTTCTGCGTCGCCTTGTGAATGCTATCGTTTTCGACGGATCGATTGCGGATCGCATGCGGCAGCCACAGGCTGTCCCGCCCCAAAGCCACCTGGACGGCAAATATCAGGATGGTTATGGCGAACAGCGTGGGCACACCCGGAACACCGCCAATTGGCGTTATCACCAATAGTGCCGGCAACAAGATCAAGGGGCCGAAACTGCGGTTGCCTATCTCGTCCATCGCACCGGCGACGGACACGGTGCTCTGTTGACCCGCGCGATCGTCGAGCCGATTCAGGATACTCTCCACCTTACCCGCGCACATTCCTGCCTCACATATTCGTATACAACTCCTTAACGCGTCGAACCCTGCCTTTGGTTCCCGTGTGGACCTAAAGGATGTCATGCATGGTACCACGCGAGCATCGCAATGCGAGACAGACCCACTTTATTGCGTTACAGTCAGCAAGATATGGTAGGATACGCCGTTGGACGATATTGCTCATCATCTTCCGAAAATGTCGCGGATCCTCCGCCAGAAGGTTCTTTTGTGGGCTGGCTATCGTGATGTTGAAGGTCTGCCGCCACGCCTGTCCCATCTGCCGCTGGAGGAATTTACGGGCATCGACCTGCCCGTAGCGATCAGCGAAGCGATCCGCACCGAAAAAGCGTCGGCGCCGACGGACTTTCAAACGATTTATCTGAATCCACAGCTGCGGATACTCAAGACCGGGGCGCGCGAGGGCGGCCTCCACTCCGAGATGCCGATCTCCCGCCCCGGCACCCGTAGCTTTTCGGCCTACATGAATGCCGTAAATCTAGGCCGCGCTCAATTTATCGAACTCACGCCTGAGCACGACGGCACCCAGTCTGCCCGCGTCCAAGCCCTGCTCGTTCCTCTGCGTGGCGACAATGGTGAGACCAATCATGTGCTGGGCATCTTTGATTTGTCTGAGCCACACACTTACGGATGAAGCGCACCGGCACATAAAAAGACCCGCATCGCAAGGGACGCGACGCGGGCCTTGTGTGCATTGCGCGAAAGGGATTACGCCTGCTCTGGCACCAGGATTTCGCGTTTACCCACGTGATTGGCGGCAGAGACGACGCTTTCGTCTTCCATCTGCTCCACCAGTCGCGCGGCCTTGTTGTAACCAATGCCAAGCTTGCGCTGGATGTACGATGTCGAGCATTTGCGATCCTTGATGACAATTGCCACCGCCTGATCGTAAAGCGCATCCTCGCCACCTGTGTTGCCACCGGTGTTCAGGCCCAGCACGGCGTCGATGTTGTCTGCCTTCTCCTCAGCCGGCCCTTCGACCACGCCACCGACATAATCGGGAGGACCGAACGCCTTGAGGTGGTTAACGATCTCCTCGACCTCTTCGTCCGAAACGAATGGACCGTGACAGCGCGTGATCTTTGCCCCGCCTGCCATGAACAGCATGTCACCCATGCCCAGCAGTTGCTCTGCGCCCATTTCCCCAAGGATCGTGCGCGAGTCGATTTTCGAGGTGACCTGAAACGAGATCCGGGTGGGAAAGTTCGCTTTGATCGTGCCGGTGATGACGTCCACGGACGGACGCTGCGTCGCCATGATCAGGTGGATGCCCGAGGCACGGGCCATCTGCGCCAGACGTTGAATGCAGGCTTCGATCTCCTTGCCCGCCACCATCATCAGGTCGGCCATCTCGTCGACGATGACCACGATGTAGGGCATTTTCTTGGGCTCGAATTCATCCGTCTCGAACACCGGCTCGCCGCTTTCCTCGTCAAAGCCCGTCTGAACGGTGCGCGAGAACATTTCGCCCTTGGACAACGCATCGGCCACACGACTGTTGTAGCCGTCGATGTTGCGAACGCCCATCTTTGACATCTTGCGATAGCGGTCTTCCATCTCCCCCACGACCCATTTCAGCGCCACAACGGCCTTCTTCGGGTCGGTCACAACGGGCGACAGCAGGTGCGGGATGCCGTCGTAAACCGACAGTTCCAACATCTTCGGGTCGATCATCACCAGACGCAGATCCTCGGGCGTCAGCTTGTACAGCAAGGACAGGATCATGGTGTTGATGGCCACAGATTTACCGGAACCGGTCGTCCCCGCGATCAGCAGGTGAGGCATCTTGGCCAGGTTGGCCACGACCGGATCACCGCCGATGTCCTTGCCCAGCGCCAGCGGCAGTTTCTGGTTTCCATCGCCGAAGTCGCGCCCGGCGAGGATCTCGCGGAAGCAGACCATCTCACGCTTGTCGTTGGGCAGTTCGATCCCGATGACCGAGCGCCCCGGCACAGTGGACACACGCGCGGACAAAGCCGACATCGAGCGCGCGATATCGTCGGACAGACCGATGACGCGGCTCGCCTTGAGGCCCGGCGCAGGTTCCAGTTCGTACATCGTGACCACAGGGCCGGGGCGGACAGAGACGATCTCCCCCTTCACGCCGTAGTCATCCAGCACGGATTCAAGCATACGCGCGTTTTCTTCCAGCGCTTCATCGGACAGGTGGTGGCGTTCGACAGCTTCCGGCGACATCAACAGATTGAGCGGCGGCAGTTCGTATTCAGTGTGTTTCTTCTCATCAAACGCGAGCGAGGGCTGGGCCTCCAGCTTGGCGCGCGTCGACAATTGCACCGGCTTTCGGATCGGTTGCTGCACGACCTTCTTGGCCTCGGGCATGAGATCGTGCGTTCCGTTGCCGCCACGCTGGATCGGCGGCGCAGAGCTGGACGACGCCGGGGCTGATGGCTCATCACCATACGTTTGCACCTCGTCATAATCGCCAGCGTCATAGTCGTCACCGTAATCGTCGAAATCCGTCATCTCGCCGTAGGCATCGTCCATGCCGGCATTGATGCGCGGCGAAGCGGGAGCAGGCATTTCTGCATAGGCGGTGGCGTCCGGACCATTGCGGGTCGGCGCGGCATCATATGTCGGAGCTTCATGCGCAAGGTCATCATACGGTGCGTCGTCAAAGGGCGCGTCGTAGGCATCGTCATAGACTGGAGCCGATGCCGCCTTGGCCGCAGGCGGCATGGTGGATACGGCAGCACCCACAGCTGGAGCCGTCAAACTGCGCACCGCATCCCGTGCCGTCACCGGCGGTTCCGGCGGAAGCGTTGCGGGGCCGGCGGTCAAAGGCGGCTCTGGCGGCAGGCCGTTGGTTCGCGGCGCAGGAGAGAAAATCAGCGGCTTGGGACCATGGCCGCGCCCACGCGTCAACGGCTTGGTCGGATCATCTCGACGGGCGGCGACAGGGGCGGCGTAGGGGTGCCGCGCCTTCACCGCATGGGCAATCTTGGCGCTGATCCGGTCAGGTTCCGGCGCATCCACATCGTGATCCATCAGGTTGTCCACCAATTCCGGCTGCGGCATGACTTGCGGCTCAGAGCGGCGCATCAAAGACGGCATACGGGACAGGAAACCGCCCTTCTCGGCCTTTTCCTCGGCGGCCGCAGCCTCGTACCGTGCCATCTCTTCGTCATCGAGCAGAGGCACGTCGAGGTCATCTTCCATTGCGCGCATCGGCGGCACGGCGCGCTGCACCCGCGGCGCAGCGACGGCCACATGATCTCGCGCAGCCTCGGCTTGCACGGTGCGATTTGCCCGGCGGTCCGCCTGCTTTTCTTGCAACTTGCGCGCCGCGCCCATCGCGCCAGACGCGCCAACCCCGGTCAGCCGCACGATCTGCGCATAGGTCATGATGACGCCCACCAGAAGGAAACGACCAAGGAACTTCAGCTCCGCCTTGGTGAAACCCAGCACGAAGATGCCAAGCCCAAGGATCGCCCCCCCCAGCATCAGCATCATGAACTTCAGGCCCGTCGCCGGGGACACGCCCAAACCGTCCAGGGCCGTCAGCGCGGAACCCATGACCATGTCGCCAAACAAACCGCCAAGGCCAAAGTGATGCGACCAGTCGTTGCCGTGCGGCAGGCCAGAGGCATAGACCGCACAGACAGCAATCCAGATCGGCGCAAAGATCAGGCAGCCAAAGGCACGCCCTTGCGCTTTGTTCATCGCGAACCGTGCGCCCCAAACCACCAAAACCGCAGCCAAGGCCCAGGCGCCAGTGCCCACAATCATGAACAGCGGGGCCGCAACAAAGGCCCCCAAGCGGCCCATCCAGTTTTCCGCCGGGGCGTCGGTGGCCGACAGCCAGCTGGGATCATCCGGCGAATAGGAGGCGATCATTGCCGCCGCCATCAGGCCCAGCAAGACCAGCACCAAGCCCACCAGTTCACGACCGCGCTTTTCCAGCACCTCCGTGGTGCCGGAATCGAGCAGAGGGTCGCGCCGCCGGTTCGTCTGGTTGACCTGATATGATGCCATTGTTCCGCCTCGTCTTTTTATCTTTATCAGTACAGGGTGTCCCGGATCAGGGTCAGCCCGTCCCGTGTCTCTTCCAGTGGGGCAACAATCGCCACGCGGATATAGCCCGCACCGGGATTGGTTTGCCCACTTATGTCCTTTGACAGGTAGGCCCCCGGCAGCACGCGCACGCCGGTCTCCTGCCACAGCCGCAGCGTTGCGGCCTCTCCGTCTTCGACTGGCAACCACAGGAACATGCCCGCCTGCGGGCTGAGATAGCCCGGCACATGCCCCAGTATCTCATCCGCCAGTTCGTATTTCTCCGCGTAAAGCGCGCGATTCTGCGTCACATGCGTTTCTTCGGCCCACAGCTTTTCGCTCGCCCGTTGGATCGGCAGCGGCACAGGGGCTCCTGCATAGGCGCGCAGCTGCTTCATCCGCGCGATGCTGTCCGGCCCGCCCGTTACGAAGCCAGAGCGCAGCCCCGGCAGGTTCGACCGTTTCGACAGCGAATGAAAGGACACAACGCGCTCCGGATCAGCGCCCATCGCCTTGGCCACCTCCAGCGCGCCCACAGGGGGCGTGTCGCGGTAGATCTCTGCGTAACACTCGTCCGCGAGGATCTGAAAATCATATTGTTCTGCCAGCCCGATGAGCCCGCGCCAATACGCCTCATCCGCCATCACGCCTTGCGGGTTTGCAGGGGAGCAAATGTAGACAGCAGCGGTGCGGTTCAGCACCTCCGGATCGACGGCCGCGAAGTCAGGCAAATGACCCGTCTCTGCGGTTGCCGGGACAAAGCGCGGCTCCGCCCCCACCGAGATCGCCGAGATCATGTAGACCTGATAGAACGGGTTCGGCATCAGCACCACGGGGCGCGCGCCGTTCTTGTGTTCCGGGATCAGCGCCATGCCGGCATTGTACAACCCCTCGCGCGACCCATTCAGCGCCATGACCTGCGTGTCCGGGTCAACCATCACGTCATAGCGACGATACAGCCAGTCACGGATCGCGCCGCGCAGCTCCGGCGTGCCTTCATTGGCGGGGTACTTCCCAAACTCATGCGCATGGGTCGCAATGGTCTCGGAGACCCATTGCGGAAAGGCGTGCTTTGGCTCGCCGATGCTCATGTGGCGTATATCACCACCGGGTTCATGCACGTCCAACAGGGCGCGCAGACGCGGGAATGCATATGCCGGTAGGTTCGAGAACCGTTCGGGGGACATGGGTCTAGCTCTGATCTGCCTCGTGCGGGGTCGTTGTTCGCCCCGCGATTGCCCGCAGGATACGGAACAAAGGGGGGCGCTGTCCACAATGATGACGCCGCAGAGAGGGCCTGTGGCGCGAAAGTCGCAATGGGATCGGTATCTTGCCGGAACCGAAGCTCAAGCTCCGCCTGTATCGCAGGCATTTTTGATAGGAGCCCAAAGGGATTCGCTCCCCGCTTCTGCCGCTTATGCCTTCAGCGCCGCCTCCGCAGCATGGGCCAGCCGCAGCAGGCGATGCTCTGCCATTGGCGGGGCCATCAGCGACACGCCACAGGACGGCACGCCCGTGGGGAGCGTCACAATCGCGCCGCCCAGAAGGTTACCGATGCGCGTGTTGCGCAGCGTGCGCAGGTTCTCGGTGACGTAATAATCGCCCTGCTCCATCAACTTGGCCTCTTTGGCGGGCAGGTTCGGCGCCGTCGGGCAAATCACAGCGTCAAAGCTGGCCGTCTTGGGCCACCATGCGCGCCGCACGTCCTCCAGATGCTGCCAAGCGGCCTTGTAGGTCGCCGCATCATGGGTGGCCCCGGATTCGAACCGCTCCCGAATCGGGGCGAACATGGCTTTGGGATTGGCCTTGATCGCCTCCCCCCATGTGGCCCAAGCCTCGACCGTATACAGCATCCCGCTGTCCCGGTGCGGGCCCTCGATCTGAGGAAAGCCCAGGTCCACAACTTCGGCCCCAGCGTCCCGGAGCCGCGCCACCGCATCGGCATAGGCGCGCGCCGGTGCCTCGTCCAGATCGTCCATCACCACGGTCTGCAACATTGCAAACCGTCGACCTTTCAGCGAGGCCCCGCGCAGATCCGGCGCGGGCTTGCCCTCCATCGCGGACAGCAACAGCGCCGCATCCTCGACCGAACGCGCCAGCGGCCCCACCGTGTCAAAGCTGGTGATCAATGGCACCGCGCCCTCCAGCGACAGCCGACCGGAGCTGGTTTTCAATCCCACAAGGTCGTTCCAGCAAGCAGGCAAACGCACTGATCCGCCCGTGTCCGACCCGACCCCCGCCGCCGCCAGCCCAAACGCCACAGAGGCTGCCGCGCCAGAGGACGACCCACCGGCGACCGCCTCCGCATCGTTCACACAAGGCGCAGTGGCTGTCACCGGGTTCAGACCAAGCCCCGAAAACGCCAGCTCCGACATATGTGTCTTGCCCAGACAAACCGTGCCCGCCAGCGTCGCGGCGCGCAGCACCTTTGCATCGCGGTCTGGCACACGCCTGGCGAGCAGGCCTGACCCAGCCTCCGTCACCACGCCGGCGGTGTCATACAAATCCTTCCAAGAGATCGGCACCCCGTCCAACGGATGCCGCCGCACACCGTCCTTGGCGCGCTTTGACGCGGCCAGAGCTTCCGCCATGGCGCGCTCTTCGGTCAGGCGCGCGTAGATCCGGTCGGACGCCGGCTCTGCCGCGATGGCGTCATAAAACCCTTGCGTCAGATCGACCGGATCGACCTCCCCCCGTCCGATGGCGCGGCCCATTTCTGCGGCGGTGGCTTTGGTCCAGTCGATCATCTCGGGCACTCCTTCTTTGCGCGCGACGCTAGCGCCACAAAGGCGCATGGACAATCCCGCGCGCGCGGCCATATTCAGCCCCATGAAACACGATCTGATCATCGTAGGCGGCGGCCTGAATGGCACCGCCCTCGCGTTGGCGGCGGCGCAATGCGGCCTCACCAGCGTGGTGCTGGACGCCCTGCCCGCCCCAACCCGGACGCAGGACGATTTCGACGGCCGCAGCTACGCGCTGGCTCTGTCCTCGCAACGCATGCTGGACAGGCTGGGTCTGTGGGACGGGCTCGAAGACGACGCTCAGCCCATGCTCCAGATCAAGGTATCCGACGGGCGCGTTGGCGATGCCCGCGTGTTCCTCGGGTTGCACTTCGACTCCGCCGAGATCGAAGAAGGCCCCATGGGGTATATGGTCGAGGATCGCTACCTGCGCCGTGCCCTGATGGATGCCATGGAACACAGCCCGCAGATCACAACCCACTCCGCCTGTCGGGTGATCGCCCAAGACACCGACCAAAACGGCGTCACCGTGACGCTGGAAGGCGGCGAGACCGTAAGCGCACGATTGCTTGTGGGCGCAGATGGGCGCAGCTCCGGCACCGCTCAGCGCGCAGGCATCCGACGCACCGGCTGGGGCTACGGTCAAACCGCCCTTGTCTGCGCAATAGCGCACGAAAAGCCGCATGAGGGCACAGCGCATCAACTGTTCATGCCAGCCGGACCATTGGCGATCCTGCCGCTGACCGGCAACCGCTCCTCCATCGTCTGGAGCGAGAAGCAAGACCGCGCCCAAGCCATCAATGATCTGAGCGAAGATGACTACCTCGCCGTCCTCCGCCCCCGTTTCGGCGACTTTCTCGGCGATATCGCCCTGGCAGGAACCCGTTTCACCTACCCGCTGGGCCTGACGCTCGCGAACAGCTTTATCGACACGCGTCTGGCGCTGGTGGGTGATGCGGCACATGGGATGCATCCCATCGCGGGCCAGGGGCTGAACGCCGGGCTGCGCGACGTGGCCGCGCTGGCGCATGTGCTGTCTCATGCGTCGCGTCGGGGCGAAGACATTGCCTCCGACTTCACTCTGGCCCGCTACCAGCAATGGCGGCGATGGGACACGGCGACGCTTGCGGCCAGCACGGACCTTTTCAACAGATTGTTTTCAAATGACAATCCGCTGCTCCGCGCGGCCCGCGACATCGGCATGGCTGCAATCAACGCCGCTCCCGGTCTCCGCCGCGGCTTCATTCGTGAAGCGGCCGGCCTCAACGGCGACCTCCCCGACTTGATGCGCTAGGGCCTCCCTGTCGTCGCGCCTACGGCACATCCACGGCCGCCGTGATCCAACTGACCAAGCAGCATGCAGCGGAGCTGGGTGACTATGACATCCGGGTGAGCTGTGCCGCGCCGGGGTCCGGTGCGCACCGAACTCGCCATGGCCGTCCACTATCGCCGCATACCACGACGCCCTGCTGCTGAACCGCTACGGATCATAACGCGAACTGGCCGGACCCAAGTGCTTCCTGTGCCCGGACAAAGCCGCATATATCACCGGTCAAGTGGTCGCAGTGGACGGCGGATATGCCTCGCCGGGCGTCGGCCTTCCGGAGCTGCGGTCATAACGTCTAGGCGTTCCAAGTACTTCGCTGGAAGGCCGGGGCAGCCCCTTCAGGGGCAAGATATGTCGCGCCGCAGGGCGTGCCCCTGAATTCCCGCAGACATGCATAGGGCGGGGAACTTCCCCGCCCTATGCAAACACTCAATCGTTAGATCACTTGATTCGCTGACCGTTTGCCAGCACGTGACCCTGATCGTTCACCAGAATGGTCGAAGTCGCCGTATCCGGCTCTGCCCCCGGTACGGTGAACATGCCCAGCATCATCCGAGCGCCCATTGCGTCTTGCTCCTGGACAAAGCCCATCTCGATCAGCTTGTCGATCACGCCATTCACGCCGGAAATGGTCAGATCAATCTGGCCCTCTGGGCGCGGCATCCCGTCAAAGGTTTCTGTATCGGTGTTGTCGAAGGTGAATTCACCCTCGCCAAGAATCTCAGCCCCGATGGCACGCACCACCAGATCTGTCAGGGTAACCTTGTTCAGTTCGCCGGGCAGTTCTTCACCTTCTTCCACAGCCTCCATCGCATCTTCGTCGATGATACTGACAAAGGGCGTGACCTCCGCCTCCAGGTTCGCGCCGATCGTCGCGGGATCACGCGGCAGCACGCCCTGCGGGTCAAAGATGCCCCACAGCATATCCGCCATCTCGAAATCAGACAGCAGCACCGACAGGCTTGCAGGAACCGGCTCTTCTGACGCCGCGAGCGGCATCTCGAAGGAGAACCCCGCCTCACCAAACTTACCCTCGATCGGGAACGGCATGTCCGGCACCATCATCGACACGCTCTGGCCCAGGGCGGACAGCACATAGACCATCTTTTCCTGTGACATGGCAAAGCCCAGTTCGCCACCGTCAGACGACAATTGCCCCGTCACACGATCCGACCCGTCCTGAAAGTCAAAGCTGGTCTCGCCGCCTTGATGCGTGATCGACGCATCGACCTCAAACCCCGAAGCCAGCATGGCAGGGGCGTCGGACATATCGGCCCCATCGGGCACCACCGTCGTCCCCTTCCCCGCGAGGCCCCGCAGCGTCCCGCTGAAAAGACCCTTGGTTTCATCATCTTCCGGCGCGGTGAAGGCGAAGTCATAGGTGATGTCGCCGTAAGTCATGTCCTGCGATACGCTGCGCAGACCGTCCTCTATGCTGACAACAGACGTCCCCGCCACAGGCCCCATGGAAAGCGATGTTTTCAGGGCCTCCTTCGGCAGAAGTTCGCCCTCGTCCGTCACGCTGTCCAACACCATCCGGATCTCTTCGGCCCGCGACTCGTAGGTCATCTCTTCCGGGGTGCCCGATGCGTTCACCAGCAGACCACTGTGCGACAGCGCCACCGCCACCACGGTTGGCGAAGCATCTTCGCCCTCGGGTGTGATGGTCACCTCCATCATGCCGCTTTCCGGCATCGTCATATCGACGGTACCATCGCCAACATCGGTGTAGATCATGTCCGGCAGCGTCACGACCATGGTGCCACCGTCCTCCGGCAGAGGCGCAGTATAGCTGATGTCAGACACCTCCAGCCCGTTGTCCGTGGCGGTCTCTGTCGCCGAAATCTCGTAACCGAAATCGGACAGGTAGGACTCGAGGTTGTTCCAGACCTCTTCACTCGTAACGTCCGCGAAGGACGGGCTGGCCATGGCGGAAAGCGCCAGAATGGAAACTGCGGAAACCCGTGTCATATCAATGTGCCTCTTTGGTACGTTCATAAAATTCTTGGCCGTAGTGTTGCAGGCCTGCCCTTGGGGTCAAGGGGCTGGATTCCATACTTAGTTGTCTTTACCAGTTTTGCGAGACGACCCAGCGCAAACGAGATGGAGCACGAGATGAGTCTGACAGGCAAAGTGGTTCTGATCACCGGAGCAAGCCGTGGCATAGGTGCACAAGCCGCCCGCGCCTTTGCCGCCGCGGGGGCCAAAGTCGCGCTGGTGGCGCGCGGCTCTGACGCTATCGCGGAACTGGCCGGGGAAATCGGCGCTTCTGCTGTTGCGATTCCCTGCGACATTTCGCGCTACTGGGAGATGGAGCAAGCCGTGGCCAACTGTGTGATCGCGCATGGCGGGCTGGACATCGTGGTGAACAACGCAGGTGTGATCGAACCCATCGCCCATCTGGCGGACGCCGACCCGGACGCATGGGGCACAGTGATCGACATCAACCTCAAGGGCGTGTTTCACGGTCTGCGCGCGGCGCTGCCCGGCATGTTGTCACAAGGCCACGGCACGGTTTTGACCATCGGCTCTGGCGCGGCGCATGGCCCGGTAGAGGCATGGTCGCATTACTGCGCCTCAAAGGCCGGCGCTTTTATGCTGACCAAGATGGCGCATAAGGAATATGGCGACAAAGGCATCCGCGCCATATCTCTCTCACCCGGCACTGTTGCGACCCAGATGCAAAAGGAAATCAAGGCGTCTGGCGTGAACCCCATCAGCCAACTGGACTGGTCCGACCACATCCCGCCGGAATGGGTGGCGCAGACACTGGTCTGGATGTGCGGCGCCGAGGCCGATGCCTATCTGGGCGACGAAATCTCTCTGCGGGATCCCGACGTCCGCGCCAAGGTTGGCCTTGCATGATCCGGCTGGACAAGGACGGTGACTATTGGACCGCCACCATCGACCGCCCGGAGAAGGCAAATTCGCTGACGCAGGACATGCTGGAGCAGCTTTGCCAGATCGCAGAGGACGCCCGAACCGCCCGCGTTCTGGTGTTGACGGGCACGGGCAAGGTCTTCTCCGCCGGGGCCGACCTTGATGCGGCCAAAGCTGGGCTTGCCACATCCCCCTTGTGGGAGCGATTGTCAGCCGCAATTGCACGCCATCGCGGTCTGACGATCTGCGCCCTTAACGGCACAGTTGCCGGTGGCGCAATGGGGATGTTCCTCGCCTGCGACCTGCGGCTGTCCGTCCCCAACGCCAAACTGTTCTATCCAGTGATGAAACTCGGCTTTCTGCCGCAGCCCTCCGACCCAAAACGCCTCGCTGCGCTTGCCGGTCCCAGCCGTGCCAAGATGATCTTCATGGGCGGTGCAAAAGTCACAGTCGAGGAGGCGCAGACCTGGGGCCTCATCGACCGCATCATCGACGATCCATTGGCCGAGGCGCGCTTGCTGGCAACCGACACGCTCGCCGCCACGTCAGACCACGCCGCGGGGATCAAAGCCCTGATTGGTTAACCGCTTCAACGCGCAGCAGCCACTCTGGGCTCCGTTGCCCACCGACAAAACGCCGCCCGCTACCGTGCTTTATAAATACTCCGGGGGCTGGGGGCTGGCCCCGCTTCGCATATCAAGGCAGCGAAACGCCATTCACCGTTTTCGCGCTTTGCGGATCAGTATGTCGCGCTTCACTTTGGACAGATGGTCGAAAAACATCTTGCCGTTCAGGTGATCCACCTGATGCTGCAATGACGTGGCCCAAAGCCCAACCAAGTCCTTTTCAACACGGGTTCCGGTCTCATCCAAATAGGCCACAGTCACCGCACGGGGGCGCGATATTTTGGACCAGACGCCCGGCAAATTGGGGCTGCCTTCCTCGTGCTCGCGCATGTGCACCGAGGCATGCAGAATCTCCGGGTTGGCCATGCGGATCGCCTGGCCGCGCGTATCCGATGCATCCACAACCGCCACACGCAGCATCACGCCGATCTGCGGCGCGGCAAGGCCGACCCCCGGCATGGCGTCCATCGTTTCGATCATATCATCCCAAAGCGTGCGGATCTCGTCCGTCACCTCGGAAACCGGGTCCGCCACCGATCGCAAGCGTTTGTCCGGCCATGCCACAAAGGGGCGAACAGTCACGTGCGCGCGCCCCATTCTGCCATGACATCTGCCAGTGACGCACTGTCGATGCGGTGAAAGTGCATTCTCCCGTCGAGGTGATCCGCCTCGTGCTGCGCGATGCGCGCCTCTGCGCCTGTCAGGATCAGTTCCTGCCGCTCGCCTTGCAGGTCGCTGAAACGCAGGCAGATATGCTCCACCCGCGGAACCGTCACCGACACACCCGGCATGGACAGGCAGCCCTCTTCGCCATCGACTTCCGGGCCGTCGAGCACTTCGATTTCCGGGTTCAGGCAGGCGAGCGGCGTCTTCTCCCCTGATTTCCAGCCCGCATCCATGACGAAAACTCGCGCGTCCACGCCGATCTGCGGCGCAGCCAACCCGCGGCCCTGCGTGTCATACATGGTGTCGAACAAATCCGCGACCAGTGCCGTCACATCATCAGAGACCGCCACCGGACGGCAGCGCAATTTCAGCGCCGCATCCGGCCATTTTACAATCGGGTGCACACTCATACAGAATCCCTCGCACGTTCTTTTTTCAGTTTGACCATCTTGCGGGTGATCATGTTGCGCTTCAGCGGCTTGAGATAATCGATAAAAAGCTTGCCATCGAGGTGGTCGATCTCGTGCTGTACGCAGGTGGCCCAGAGCCCGTCAAAGGTTTCGGTCTGCAAGACACCATTCACGTCGAGCCAGGCCACATCCACCACCTTCGGGCGCTCCACATCTGCATATTGGTCAGGAATAGACAGACACCCCTCCTCATAGACGTTCAGATCGTCCGAGGACGCAATCACTCGCGGATTGAACATCACCAGCGGTCGCGGCTCTTCGCCATTATCAGGCTTGGCACAATCCATCACGATCAGGCGGTCCATGACACCTATCTGCGGGGCGGCCAAGCCGATCCCCGGCGCATCGTACATGGTTTCCAGCATGTCGTCGGCCAGGACGCGCAGGTCGTCCGACAGGTCGGGCACCTCTGCACAGACCTTCTTCAGACGCGGGTCGGGGTGGATCAGGATCGAACGCTTCATCCGCACGATTTAGGCGCAGGCGCGATGAATCGCAATATCACGCAAGGGCACAAGCGCACCGTATTTCAGCTCAAATGGCCCGCGAGACGTCACAAAGCCCGCAAATTTTGGCCTTGCGCCTGCGCGCACCTCTTGGGAGGACTCTTACACCATCACAGGAGACCTTGCATGAGCCGCTTTGACGAAGAGATCGACCGCACTGGCACCCACTCGGCCAAGTGGGACATGATGGAGACGCTCTATAACGTGCCCGCGGATGACGGGCTGGCCATGTGGGTCGCCGACATGGACTTCCGCCCGCCGAATTGCGTTCAGGCTGCGGTGCAGAAAATGGCCGACCACGGCGTGTACGGCTACTACGGAGATGACAGCAGCTACCGCGAGGCGATCCGCTGGTGGATGGACACGCGCCACGGCTGGTCCATCGACACGGGTGCGATCTTTACCACACACGGTCTGGTGAATGGCACGGCCATGTGCCTCGAATCCTTCACGGCCCCCGGCGACGGCGTCGTTCTTTTCACACCTGTCTACCACGCTTTTGCCCGCGTCATTCAGGCCTCCGGTCGCAAGGTCGTGGAATGTGAAATGCCCGTGGTCGAAGGCCAGTACCGCATGGATTTCGACGCATGGGACGCACAGATGACCGGGTCGGAGACCATGCTGGTGCTCTGTTCGCCACACAACCCCGGTGGCCGCGTCTGGACCCGCGCCGAACTCGAAGGCGTCGCGGCATTCGCGAAGCGCCACGACCTTGTGCTTATCTCTGACGAGATTCACCACGATCTGGTCATGCCCGGCGCAACGCATACGCCCATGGCGCTGATCGAAGGCATTGCGGACCGTTTGGTGATGATGACCGCCACGACCAAGACCTTTAACATCGCTGGTGCGCACATCGGCAACGTCATCATCCATGACGAGGCTCTGCGGGCCAAATTCGCCGCGCGCATGGCTGGCTTTGGCATGTCGCCAAACTCCTTTGGATTGTTCATGGCAGAAGCGGCCTACTCCCCCGAAGGCGCGGCCTGGGTAGATGATTTGACCGATTATCTGGACGGAAACCGCCGTCTGTTTGACGAAGCAGTGAACGCCATCCCCGGCCTCGAAAGCATGTCCATGCAGTCCACCTATCTCGCATGGGTCGACTTCTCCGGCACCGGGATGCCGCGCGCGGACTACGTCAAGCGTGTCGAACAGGACGCCAAGATCGCGGCCAACCACGGGCCGACCTTTGGCAAAGGCGGGGAAAGCTTCTTGCGCTTCAACTTCGCGACACCGCGTGCGCGCGTCGAACAGGCGGTGCAACGGCTGCAACAGGCCTTCGGGGATCTGCAATGACCACGGCGCTGCTCGCCATCCTCGTCATCGCCGCGCTCGCGCTTTGGTCGTGGCGCACCCGCGGCGGCAGTCGCGGCATGAGCATGGGCGGCGGCGGGGCCGCCCGTCCGGCGAAAAAGAACTGCAAGTGGGTGCCGGATGGGGAGGCAAAGGGCCGTCTGCGCCCCTTCCGTTGCAAGACCTGCGGCGTCACGGCTTTTTCGCAGCATGAATCAGGTCCGGAGCTGTGCAAGCGCGGCCTGACCGACGGAAAGATGAACTAGGGTTTGGTGCGCGGCGGACGCCCTTTGTAGACTGGCAACCGCCAGCCAAAGGCCATGCTGCCCGCCCGCGCCACAAACGTCACCGCGGCACAGGCCAGACCCGCCTCTGCCGCGCCATAGTCTGAGACCAGAACCGTGGCCAGCCCGCCGAAAAACGCGCATGTCACATAGAGTTCGCCCTGTTTCAGGACCAATGGCAGCTCGTTTGCGACCACGTCGCGCATCAAGCCCCCCGCACAGCCTGTCACCACCCCCATGACCAACACGATGGGCGCAGGCTGTCCTTGGGCCACCGCAATTCCCGACCCAGCCGCGACAGCAACGGCCAGCGCCGCCGCATCCAGCCAAAGGATCGCGGAATAGCGGCTTTCCAGAAGATGCGCGGTGAAGAACACCAGCAGCGCCGCGCCACTTGCAACAGCCAGTATGGTTGGGTCCGCGATCCAGAAGATCGGATTGCGGTCCAGCATCAGATCGCGCAGCGTCCCACCCCCGACCGCCGTCAGGCAGGCCATGAAGACAAATCCCACAACGTCCAACTGCGCGCGGCTTGCCACCAGCGCGCCGGTCAGCGCAAAGATCAGAACGCTCGCGTAGTCGAGCAGGTTCAAAGCGGTCATGACACCTCCCCTCGTGCGGACCTGATATCTATCGACGCGAAAGACATCTCTCTTCCGGCGTATCCCGACGCGCGCTTATTTCTTGAACGGCGCCATGCCAGCCCGAGCCAGCTCATCCGCCTTTTCGTTTTCCGGGTGGCCGGCGTGCCCCTTCACCCATTGCCATGTCACATCATGGGTCGCTTGCGCCGCGTCCAACCGCTGCCACAGCTCAACATTCTTCACCGGCTTCTTGGCAGCGGTTTTCCAGCCGTTTTTCTTCCAGCCAAAGATCCAGCCGGTTACGCCATTCTTGACGTATTGGCTATCCGTCACCACAACGATTTTCGACGGGCGGCTGAGCGATTCCAGCGCGGAAATTGCCGCCATCAGTTCCATCTGGTTGTTGGTGGTATGCGCATCGCCGCCGTTCAGCTCACGCTCCTTGACGACCGCGCCGCCTTCTTTGGCTTGCATCAGCACGCCCCAGCCTCCGGGCCCCGGATTGCCGGAGCAAGCCCCGTCAGTATAGGCGTAAAGGTCGGGCATGGGTCACTCCTGCTGCGGTTTGCGAGCGGTCAGGGTGAACCAGCCCGCCACCACCCCGTCAAGCCCCTTGTCCGCACCTTCGCGAAGATCGCCGACGGACAAGCCCAGCGCCTCCAGCAGGCCGGTCATCTCGGTCACCGTATAATAGGTGTAGAAACGCCCCAACCGGTCGCGCGCAGCCCCACGACCCGTTTTCAGGCCGATGTGCATCAAGCCTCCGGGCTTTAACGCCAGATGCAGCCGCGCCAGATGACCCGGCATATCGTCACGCGGGGCATGCAACAGCGAAAAATTCGCCCAGATCCCGTCGTAGACATGAACCGCGTAAATCTCGTCAAAACTGGCCTGCCGAACCTGCAAGCCGGGCACGTTCCGCGCCTGCGCCACCATCCCGGCAGAGGCATCAACGGCATCGACCTCCAACCCCTCCGCCAGCATAGCCGCCGCCCAACTGCCCGGACCGCAGCCGAGGTCCAGAACCTTGGCGCCGTCAGGCAGCGCGTCGATGAAAGCGCGCAACGACGGGTCTGACGCGTGATCTTTGCCAAAGCTCTCTGCGTACTCCGCCGCGCGTGCGTCATAGACCGAAAGCGTTTCGCGATCGTTCACAGAACCACGCTCACGGCGAGGCAGGCCACCACCAATGTCGTCAGCAACACGCGCAGTTTCATCCACCACGCGGGCGCCAGCCCCCACCTGGCAAAGGCCGCGTCGATCATCAAAAGCCCTATGAACCCCACGATCAACGAAACGCCCGAGGCCTTTGTCCCGATCCCGGTCATGAAAAACGCCCAAAGCGCCGGGATGACCGACAACACATAGCCTGTCGTTGCCTGCTCGCCTGTCGCCTTTGTGGCAAAGCCCCAAAGCACGCCGGACATGAAGGCCAGGATGACGACCCCGTAATACAGCTGGACGTATGGCCCGGTGAAGCGACCGCCAAGTGTGCCAGCGCCCAGTCGCCCAATGCAGGCGATAACAACGTCAGCGCCCCCCAGACGAAGGGCAGAACGCCCGCAAGGCCAAGCAGCAAGGCAGAGCGTGGAATCTGTGTCATTGTGTGTCTCCGGTCCTTTAAGGATGACAGGGGCAGCCCGTCATCCACCTCGAACCATTGTAGCCGGGACATCTCCCAACGCCAGTGTCTGCCGGATGCGTCACTCGTGCGGGGGGTTACGGCCGGCCTGCATGATCTGGATTTCTTCAGGCCATTGCGACCTGATGTAGGCGAGCACATCCCAGATGTCGTCGTCGGACAAAGTGTCACCAAATCCGGGCATTCCGCTGGTGAAGTCGGTGACATTGAGCCGCTTCATCAGCTGTGCCCCACCGTATTTCACGTAGTCAAAATTCTGCGCATTGGAGTGATGCCATGTGTGGCCCGTTTCGTCATGCGGCGGCGCAGGCAAGCTGCCATCTGCATTGGGGATTTGCCAATCCGGCTGGCCTTCGAGCGCTGCACCATGGCACATAGCACAGCTCTCGGCATAGACGGCTTGCCCATTTTGCAGATCTCGCGCGTCAAGTTCATGGGTTGCGCAAGCAGGCCCCGCGACGCAAATCGCCGCGAGTGCAGCGATCCGCATCATTCCTTGTATTTGCTGTGGCATGCTTTGCAGGCGTCGCCCAACTGGCCCATTGCCGGGCCGAGATCAGCAGCGGCGGTGATCGTGATCCCTTCCGCAGTGGTTTGAAGCGCCTCTGCCTTGGTCACGAAGTCATCCCAGTTGTCCCAGATGGCTGGCAGCGCCTCGGATTCCGGGTCGGTTTCCTTTGGCTCGAACAACTCGGGCGCCGCCTCTGCCCGCGCAGCAACCGTATCCACTGCCGCCTGAGCGGCCATGGCGTCGAAATCCGTCTCGCCCTTGACCATCTTGCCCAGTGTTTTCATCGATGCGCCGATGTCGCTCATGGCGGCCATGCGCGCCTTGACGACCGGGTTTGCCACTTCTGAATGCGCCAATGTGGTCATGGAGGCAAAGCTGGTGGCGGTGATAAAGATCATGGAAAAAAGACGCATTTGGCAAACTCCGGGCTAATGACAATCAACCCTGACCCTACCTCAACCGTGACACTTGTCCAGTCACGACCCTGTGCCATCGAGCACGGCATGTGTCGCCAGAACCGGGCCGGTCCGAAAATAGCTCACGTCGTTGGTGAAAAGCGATTCAGGCACCAGACGGATCAGCCGCCCCGACGGCGCGTCGATCTGTGCGACCGTTTCAACGAACCATGGGTTCCATGTTTCAGGCGTGCCGAGGTAACGCGTCAGCAACCGCCGGAAGAGGGCCGCATCCATCGGCTCCACCGTGGCGCTGCCGCGCAGCCCCAGATGACGCAAAAGCCCGTCTTCGTTGTCGTAATCCACGATCTCGACACTGACGCGCGGGTCACTGGCCACCCTGCGCGCAGAACTGGCAGCTTCGTCGGACAACATCCAAAGCGCACCGCCCTCCCAGGAAAACCAGACCGGCGCCGTACGCGGCGCGCCTGTGTCGTCAAGCGTCGCCAGAAAGGCCATCAGAGGCTGAGAAAGCACCTCCTGCGGATCGAACGGGTGCGGCATCAGGCGGTCTCTCGCAGCACGCGCGGCACCTTGAACTCCACATTTTCCTGCGCCGTTTCCACCACCCTTTCGGACACGTCGAACCGGTCACGGAAGGCCTGCGTGACCTCCTCGATCAGCACTTCGGGCGCGGAGGCTCCGGCGGTAATGCCCACGGATCTGGCCCCCTCCAGCGCGCGCCAGTCAATGTCTTCGGCGCGCTGCACAAGCTGCGCATAGGCGCAGCCCGCCTTGCGCCCCACCTCCACCAACCGCCGAGAGTTCGACGAATTCGGTGCACCCACGACCATGAGGGCGTCAATCTTTGACGCGATGGCCTTTACCGCCTCCTGACGGTTTGTTGTGGCGTAGCAAATATCTTCCTTATGCGGGCCGACGATGGCAGGGAACCGCTTCTGCAACGCCGCCACGATGTCCGCCGTATCGTCCACAGACAAGGTTGTCTGCGTAACGAACGCCAGCCGCTCGGGGTCGCGCACCTCCACATGGGCGACGTCGTCAGGGGTCTCCACCAACAGCACTTCGCCTTGCGGCAGCTGGCCCATGGTACCGACCGTCTCCGGATGGCCCGCATGGCCGATCATGATCATCTGAAGCCCGTTTTCCGCGTGGCGGGCCGCTTCGATATGGACCTTGGACACCAACGGACAGGTGGCATCCACAAAGACCATTTCACGCTTCGCCGCCTCTGCCGGGACCGCCTTGGGCACCCCGTGGGCGGAGAAGATCACAGGACGGTCGTCAGGGCATTCTTCGAGCTCTTCGACAAAGACCGCGCCCTTTGCCCGCAGATCATCCACAACGTACTTGTTGTGCACGATCTCGTGGCGCACGTAGACAGGTGCCCCCCATTTTTCCAAGGCCATCTCGACGATCTTGATGGCGCGATCCACGCCAGCGCAAAACCCGCGCGGCGCGGCAAGGTATACGTCGAGGGGGCGCAGAGCAGTGTCGGTCATTACGGGTCTCCTTTGGCACTTCACCTAGTCACCCGGTGAGCATTCGTCCAGTGATCGACGGTGACGTCCGTCAGCGAAGGTGGTCAAACGCGCCCACGGTCGACATGCGCTAGAACATTCTGCTTTCGATACGACGCAGACATGACCTTTCGGCCATCATCACCCCAAGCAGCTAGCCGAGGATAAACGCCGCGCTCCATGCGAAGGCAATATATCTCACCGTCTTGGCAAATCCGACCAAAAGCACGAATTGCCACAATGGCGTGCGCATGATCCCTGCGGCCAGCGTAATCGCATCGCCCAGTGGCGCCCAAGACAATAACAATGACCACAAGCCCCATTTGGCATACCAGCGCTGCGCTTTATCCAGTTGTTCCTCGTTGGCGGGAAACCAGCGCTTGTGGCGGAAACGCTCCAGCCCCACGCCCATGCCGTAATTCACAACGGACCCAAGCGTATTGCCGATGCTGGCCACAACAACCAGCACCCACAGGGGCCACTGCCCGGTGGCTTGCAAACCGGCAAAGACGATTTCCGATTGAAATGGCAGAACAGTCGCAGCGCCGAAGGCAGCTACAAAAAGGCCGCCCAATCCAAGCGACGAGGCGGCCAAATCTGTCAGCATAATGACTGCATGTCCTATCGCCCCCGGTGATGGCGCGGCCCCATCCGCGCCGCCCTCGGGATGTGGCGTTTCAGGTCGAGGAAGCAACCTCGAAATTGCGTTCAACCGGCGTTTCGCGCGGCGGGCGTCCGATCACGTCGCGCAGTTCATCCAGCTCGATGAAGTTGTCTGCCTGACGGCGCAGTTCATCCGCAATCATCGGAGGCTGGCTGCGAATGGTGGACACCACCGATACGCGCACGCCCTGACGTTGCAACGATTCCACCAGCGGGCGGAAATCACCGTCGCCGGAGAACAGCACGATGTGATCGACACGTGGTGCCAGCTCCATCGCATCGACCGTAAGCTCGATATCCATGTTGCCTTTGACCTTCCGACGGCCTTGGCTGTCAGTGTACTCCTTCGCAGGCTTCGTCACCATGGTGAAGCCGTTGTAATGGAGCCAGTCGACCAGCGGGCGGATCGGCGAATACTCGTCATTTTCCAAAAGCGCTGTATAGTAAAAGGCGCGCACCATTTTGCCGCGTCGCGCGAATTCCTGCCGCAATAGCTTATAATCGATGTCGAAGCCGAGAGCCTTTGCCGCAGCGTATAGGTTCGACCCATCGATGAACAGCGCAAGCCGTTCGTCCTTGTAAAACATGAAAAGTCCTTTCTTTAAATTTGCCCGCGCAACAGATTGAGTGTGAGTGAGTGAGTGTTTGCAGGCGTAGGGCAGAAGAATAATGCTTTGAGCACGTATCGCAAGGCGGCGACATATCTCTTTAGAATAGATTGGGGGCATAATTGACACAAGAATACCTGATTGCATTAGGGTCTAACCTAGGGTCATCCGCTGGTGACCCGGCCCAGACGGTGCGCGCCGCACTTGACGCGATGCCAGCCAAGGGCATCACACCTCTGCGGGTAAGCCGACTTTATGCAACGCCCTGCTTTCCCGCCGGAAGCGGGCCTGACTACGTCAATGCCTGCTGCGCCGCCCGATTTGATCTGGATCGAACAGAAATTGCGACCTTCCTGCATAAGTTGCATGAAATTGAAGCTGATTTCGGACGAGCCCGGCTTCAGCGGTGGGGCAGTCGCACGCTTGATCTGGACCTGTTGGCCGTCGGCGATACAGTTTTGCCAGACCCGGAAACCTATGACACATGGCAGCGTTTGACACCGCGGGAGCAGACATGCCAAACCCCGGATCAGCTGATCCTGCCGCATCCCCGCTTGCAGGACCGCGCCTTTGTTCTCGTGCCGCTTCTGGATGTCGCCCCGACTTGGCAGCACCCCGTGCTGCGACAATCAACCGCAGGTCTATGTGCCGCCCTGCCCGATCATTTGCGGGCTGAACCAGTCGCATTGTGATGGCCCATCCCTTGTATCTCGGCCCGTCTCGCGGTAAGTGGGATTTTCTCGAGAAGAATCCACCATAGGATTGGAGCGTTCACATGGCCCGCGTGACGGTAGAAGATTGCGTCGATAAGGTTCCCAACCGGTTTGATCTGGTGATGCTCGCAGCGCACCGCGCCCGCGAAATCGCCTCCGGTGCGGCGATCACCGTCGACCGAGACAACGACAAGAACCCGGTTGTTGCCCTGCGTGAAATCGCTGAGGAAACCCAGTCCACCGACGAGCTCCGCGAACGCCTGATCGAGTCCAACCAGTCTCAGATCGAAGTGGACGAGCCGGAAGACGACGCGATGGCATTGCTCATGGGGGCAGAACAGGACAAACCTCAGGAAGACGATATGTCTGAGGAAAAGCTCCTGCGCGCTCTGATGGAAGCACAGGGCCAGAGCTGAGACCGGCAAAGGGTTGGAAGGATGAGGCAGCATGATCGCCGCTGATGATCTTGTTGCACTCGTTCGCAACTACAACCCGCGCACCAACGAAAAGCTGATCAAAGCGGCCTATGAATACGGGCGCGAGATGCATGATGGGCAACTCCGCAAGTCGGGGGAGCCTTATTTTACGCATCCCGTCGCCGTCGCCGCGATCCTGACCGAACAGCAGCTGGATGATGCCACCATCATCACGGCCTTGCTGCATGACACGATCGAAGACACCCGCTCCACCTACTCCGAGGTCACTGAAAAGTTCGGCAAGGACGTGGCGGAGTTGGTCGATGGTGTGACCAAGCTGACCAACCTCCAGCTTTCCAGTTCAGAGACCAAGCAGGCGGAAAACTTCCGCAAGCTGTTCATGGCCATGTCCAAGGATCTTCGCGTGATCCTTGTGAAGCTCGCCGACCGTCTGCACAACATGCGCACAATCAAGGCGATGAAGCCTGAAAAGCAGATGCAGAAAGCGCGCGAAACCATGGATATCTTCGCGCCTCTCGCCGGACGCATGGGGATGCAGTCCATGCGCGAAGAGCTCGAAGATCTGGCTTTCCGCGTCCTGAATCCGCAGGGCCGCGAATCAATCATCCGCCGCTTCATCACGCTGCAGAAGGAAACCGGGGATGTCATCCACCGGATCACCTCGGACATGCGCAAGGAACTGGAAAAGGCAGGCATCGACGCCGAAGTTTACGGGCGCGCGAAAAAGCCCTACTCGATCTGGCGCAAGATGCAGGAAAAGAAGATCGGGTTTTCCCGTCTTTCCGACATCTACGGCTTCCGCGTGATCACCCGGTCAGAGGCCGATTGTTACGCCGTGCTGGGGGCGATTCACCAGCGCTGGAAATCCGTCCCCGGCCGGTTCAAGGACTACATAAGCCAGCCGAAATCGAACGGCTACCGCTCCATCCACACGACCGTGTCGGGCCGCGACGGCAAGCGCGTCGAAGTGCAGATCCGGACCCGTGAAATGCACGAGGTCGCCGAAACCGGCGTCGCGGCCCATTGGTCTTACCGCGATGGTGCCCCCGCCGCGAACCGCTTTGCTGTCGATCCTGCCAAGTGGATCGCCCAGATGACGGAGCAATTCGATCAGGAAGAAGACCACGACGCCTTCTTGGAGGCCGTCAAGCTGGAAATGTACTCGGACAAGGTCTTCTGCTTCACGCCCAAGGGCGACGTTGTGAAGCTGCCCAAAGGGGCGACGCCTCTGGATTACGCCTATCAGATTCACACGCGCATCGGGTCCAAATGCGTCGGCGCGAAGGTGGACGGCATCCGCGTCCCGCTCTGGACCCGGCTGAAAAATGGCCAGTCGATCGAGATCATCACCGCCGAGGGGCAGGCCCCGCAGGCCACATGGCTCGACATCGCCACCACCGGCAAGGCCAAGACCGCGATCCGCCGCGCCCTGCGCGAGGCGAACAAGGAACGCTTTGCCAAGCTGGGAATGGAGCTGGCCCGCGCGGCCTTTGAATCCCATGGCAAGAAGGCCACCGACAAGGCGCTGGAAAAAGCCGCAACCACGCTGCGCCTTGGCGACGTGGAAACCTTGCTTGCGCGGCTTGGCAGCGCCGAACTGACCACGCGAGAGGTGGTGGAAACCGTCTACCCCAACCTTGTCATCGCTGCCGAAAACGAGGTGGAGATGAAGCGCGCCGTGGTCGGCCTTGGCGGTCAGGGGTTCGAACGCGCAACCTGCTGCCAACCGCTGCCCGGCGAACGCATCGTGGGCATCGTGCACCGCGGCAAAGGTGTCGCCGTGCACGCCATCGACTGCAGCTCTCTGGAGGAATACGAGGAACAGCCGGACCGCTGGCTCGACCTGCATTGGGCGGACGGAACGCATCCGGCGGTCTATTGCGTCTCCCTGGAAATGGTGCTGTCAAATGATGCCGGGGCGCTTGGGCGCATTTGCACATTGATTGGCGAGCGGAAGGCCAATATCTCGGACATGACCTTCAAGGATCGCAAACCAGATTTTTACCGGATTATGATGCAAGTGGACCTGCGTGACGCTGAACATCTGCATTCCGTGATCTCCTCGCTGGAGGCCGAAAGCATGGTGGCTTCGGTTGAGCGACGCCGTGATCCGGGTCTGGAAACCATGCCGGAGGCGGCGGAATAAAGGGCGACATTCGGTGTTTAAGCGACGCGACAGACGGCCGATCTGGCGGATCGGGCTCGAAGCGCTCTGGCCCAAGGGTGGCTGGGGGCGCGCAGCGCGTTACGTCCGTCTACGGCTTAACCGCCTTCCCGACCCGCCGCACCGCATTGCGCGCGGCATCTGGGCGGGGGTGTTCACCACGTTCACGCCGTTCTACGGGCTGCACTTCCTGACGGCAGCGATTATCTCTTTTGTCATGCGCGGCAACCTGTTGGCTGCGATCCTGGCCACGTTCTTTGGCAATCCGCTGACCTACGTGCCCATCGGCGTCGTGTCGATGAAAACCGGGTATTGGCTGCTGGATCTGAATAACTCTGACAATTTTACCCACCACCACGAAGGAGGCGGGCTGGTCACCAAATTCCTGAAGGCCGGCGATGATCTGTGGAGCAATCTTTGGGCGGTGCTCAGCGGCCATCAGGTCGACTGGACCAACCTGCGTATCTTTTATGACGAGGTGTTCTACCCCTATATGATCGGCGGGATCATTCCCGGCATCATTACGGCGACGATCTGCTATTATATCTCCTTGCCGATCATCACGGCTTTTCAAAACCGCCGCAAAGGGGCCATCGCCGCAAAGCTGGCCGAACTGAAAAAACGCAAGGCAGAAGGCCGCGCCCGCGAGGGTCGCTGATCTTGCGCAGCGCGCATGACGGAACGGCAATCACGCGCTTTTCTTTCCGTAACCGAAACGCTACCTTTTGATCAAAATCTGACCGCCCCGCGGAATGCAAGGGATCGAAAGCTATGACCGACTATGCTGGCCGCCTCCGTCTTGGCGTCAACATTGACCATGTTGCCACTGTCCGAAACGCCCGGGGGGGCGACTACCCCGACCCGATCCGGGCCGCCAAGCTAGCCGAAGACGCGGGTGCCGACGGGATCACCGCCCACCTGCGTGAGGACCGCCGCCATATCACCGACCCAGACATCGAACGGCTGATGGACGCGCTGACGGTTCCGCTGAACTTCGAAATGGCCGCCACCGACGAGATGCAAAAGATCGCCCTGCGGCACAAGCCGCACGCCGTCTGTATCGTTCCGGAAAAGCGCGAGGAGCGCACCACCGAGGGCGGACTGGAAGTCGCCAATGACGAAAACCGCCTGGCGCATTTCATCGGCCCCTTGCGCGAAGCGGGCTGCCGCGTGTCGATTTTCATCGCTGCGGACAAGCGTCAGATCGACGCCGCCCATCGCATCGGCGCGCAAGTGATCGAACTGCATACCGGTGGTTACTGCGACAGCTTTTCCGACGGGGATATGGAACTGCACGCCACCGAGCTGGAGAAAATGCGCGACATGGCCGCCTATGCCCACGGCCTTGGGCTGGAGGTCCACGCAGGCCACGGCCTGACCTATGAAACCGTCAAGCCTGTGGCCGCTTTTCCAGACGTGATGGAGCTGAACATCGGGCACTTCCTGATCGGCGAAGCGATTTTTCGCGGGCTGCAACCGGCTATCGCGGAAATGCGCCGCCTCATGGACGAGGCTCGCGCCTAAAGTGCCATGCGGGTCGCGCCGCAGACTGCTAGGCGCGACCGCCTTCGGAGGACAACATCATGGGCGACACGCCCAAGGTCTCCAGCGCCGCTTCCCATTTGTCGGTATCCGTGAGACCAAAGATCAACGACGGCGCCGCCTCACAGACGAGCCAGGCGTTCTCGGCAATTTCATGTTCCAATTGCCCCGGCCCCCAGCCCGCGTAGCCCAGCATCATCAGCCACTTCTCAGGCCCCTGCCCTTTGCCAAGATCCTCAAGCACATCGAGCGTCGCGGTCATGCTCAGATCATCCGTGACCTCCAGCGTTGTCACCGCAGAAGCGTAATCTGGCGAATGCAGCACAAAGCCGCGCCCCATCTCGACCGGGCCGCCGTAGCGCACAGGCAAAGCCCCCAGATCCGCGGTATTTTCGATATCGAGCTGCGTCAGCAACGCGCTCATGTCGATGTCTTGCGCCGGTTTGTTGATGATCAGGCCCATGGCGCCGTCGGCAGAATGATCACACAGCAACACCACGCCCCATTCGAATCGCGGATCTTCCATGCCCGGCATGGCGATCAATAGACGTCCGGTCAATTCGGTGGGTTTATCGGTGATTTCACCTGTCATGCGTGCCTCTTTTCCGCTCTTCGGTCCACCATGCGACAGCGACCTCTCATGTGCAAGAACGTGTCCTTCACGCCACCGCTGACAAGCCTCTCACCGCAAGGTGACTTCCATTTCAGCGCATTCCAGAGCATCTGATTGGATATGACAAAAATCTTTGCTGCCCTTCTGCTCTCTCTTCTACCGATGGCCAGTCAGGCCGAAAGCTTCGATGGCCAGGTTCGGGCAACTTTGCTGCCGGGCTGGCGGCTCTCCAATGGCGACCATGTGGCCGCCCTGCGGCTGGAGCTTGCAGACGGCTGGAAGACCTATTGGCGCAGTCCCGGAGATGCGGGTATTCCGCCCAGCTTCGATTGGAGCGGCTCGCGCAATCTGGACGATGTGACCGTGTCCTGGCCCAGCCCCGATGTGTTCTGGCAATCGGGGATGCGGTCGGTCGGCTACAAACACGAAGTGATTCTTCCGTTGCGGGTCGATCTGCGCAATGGCGCGCGGGATGCGCGGTTGAGCGGCACCATCGACATCGGGATATGCAAAGATGTCTGCCTGCCACAACGCCTGACGATCCAAGCCAATCTGCCCGCCGCCGCCCGCAAACCCGATGCGCGCATTGCCGCCGCGATGGCCGATCTGCCGTATCGGGCTGCCGACGCAGGCATCACGCGGGTGCACTGTCAGGTCTCTGCAGCCGAGCGTGGTCTTGGCCTGACCGTTGCGCTGGACATGCCCGGCGCCACCGGGCGCGAAGAGACTGTCATCGAATTCCCCGATCCCGAGCTTTGGGTGGCCGATCCCGAAACGTCGATCCAGAATGGTCAGCTGGTGTCACAAACCAGAGTGTCCCATACGTCACGCGCGGCTTTTGCGCTGGATCGCTCTGCCATGACGATCACCGTTCTGGGAGGTCCCATGCCGGTGGAGATTCGCGGCTGCCATTGACCCTTCAGCGCGGCGAGGGAGACGGGGTCACCCCGCCTTCCGGTCGCCCAATGCATTGCGCCGCCCTGCCGTCAGACCCCAGACCAACGCCACCAGCACATAAAGCCCCAGCGCCAGCGCGGCCGACCCTGCCAGGAACACACCCAACGCGGCCCCTGCCCCGCCGCCCCCGAGCATCGCAGGCAGGCTGCCCGTTGCCGCGACCCAGCCCAAGGTCGCCACAAGCCAGCCCAGCACCGCTGCGGTCCCTGCCAAAAGCACGCCGCGCACCGCGCCTGAGCGGAAACGCCAGCCCCGCTTGAGCGCCCCCCACGCCTTGCCCACATCGTGTTGCACCGCGACCAGCGACGGCACCACAAGCAAAACCAGCACCATGCCAAAGCCCAAACCGTAGACCAGCGTCACCACCGTCGGTTTCAGGAACTGCGCATCAGAGGAATTCTCGTACAGCAACGGCGCGAGGCCCAGAACCGTTGTCGCAGTGGTCAGGAACACCGCGCGCAAGCGGTCTGCCGCGCCGTCGATGATGGCGGGCACCAGTCCTCTATCCTTTGCGTATTCGTCGATCTGCGTCACCAATACGATCGAGTCGTTGATGATAATCCCAGTCATGCCCAGCAACCCCACCACCGTGAACATGCTCGCCGGAATATCCCAAAGCCAATGGCCGTAAATCGCGCCCACAAGTCCAAAGGGAATGATCGCCATCACCACCAACGGCCGCGTCCAGCTGGCAAACACCCACGCCAGCACGAGGTAGATCCCCAGAAGCACCATCAACAGCCCCAGTTGCGCATCCGCGAGGAATTCACTCTCCTGCTCCGACAGACCGGACAGGGCGTAGTCCACTTGCAGCCTGTTCGAGATGGCGGGAAGAATGGTATCTTCCAGCGCCTGCATGATCTCCGTGGCGCGGGCGGGATCATCCTCTGATATGTCCCCGGTGACAGAGATCAGCCGCACACCATTCTCGCGTCGCACGGTGCTGAAGCCTGTGCGCTGATCCACGCGGACAATGTCGGCCAACGGTACGTAGGCCCCCTCCGGCGTGCGCAGCATGGTGCGTTCGAGGAAATCCGCCGTCAGTTCCCCGTCGGGCAGTTCGACGCGTATTTCGGCAGAGCGCGGACCAACCGGGAAGGTCGCCGCTTCGATCCCGCCCAGACGATTGCGCAGAACCCGGCCCAACCCGTCGATGTCAAAGCCAAGCGCTTCGCCTTGCGGGGTCAATTCGAGGATCAGCTCAGCCTTGTCATAGGACAGGCTGTCCTCCACCGCCGAGACTTCGGGGAATTGTGTGACGGCGGCTTTGAGGTCTTCGGCGGCGGCCTTCAACGTGTCGGCATTTGCGCCCGAGAACTGCACATCCAGCGCATCGCCACCGGGACCCGATCGCCACCCCCGGAAGGAGATCGTTTCGACCTGCGGATGACGCCCGGCCCGTTCCTGAAGTTCGCCCACGAAGGCGAAGGAGGAATAGGGCCGCAGGTCTGCCTCGATCAGCTCGATGGAGATCGCGCCAAGCTGGTCGGCATCCTTGGTGTCGGCGCCCGCAAGGCTGGGACCGGAGTTTCCGCCAATTTCGGCAATCACATAGGACAAGGGATTGCGGCCGTAGCGTTCCTCATATTCGGCAGCCAACTCGTTGGTGGTCTGTTGCAGCAGGCGCAGCTGGGCGATGGTGTCGGCGCGTGTGGCGCTCGGCACCATGGCAAAGTTACCGGTGACCGAGGCACGCTCCGGCGCGTTGAAGAAACGCCATTGCACATCGCCGTTGATAAACAGCACCGCGATGCCCGCCAGAGCCACCACGGCCCCGGCCAGCACCACGTAGCGCGCGGCCACGACCAAGTGCATCAACGGGCGGAACAAGGCCTCCCGCACCCAGCGAAAGCCCCGGTTCACGGTGCGCGAGGCGCTGTCGATGCCCATGTCGGAAAGGCTGCGCAGCTCCATTGCGCGGCGTTCAGGGGCCATGCGCAACAGCCGCAACACCAACACCACGGCCACCAGAACCGCAAAGCCCAATGCGCCCATCCACCCCAGCCCGAAGAGCCCGGACCGGGCCGTCAGCGCCGAGGCATGCAACCCCTGGAGCCAAGCCGGACTGTCCCCAAAGCTGGCCCCGAAACTGGCCCATGAATTGTCCAGCGCGCCGGGCAGTGACAGTGCCCCAAGCACGATCAAACCGACCGCCAGCATGGTCACAAGCGTGTGGCCAAAAAGACCTGCCCCGGCACGCCATGCGCGAAACCCGGTCCGCTCCCTTGGGGTCAGAGCGTGGGCCATGTGGTTGGGCAGAATAAGAAAGCACTCCACCAGCGACGCCAGCAGCACCATGATCACCGTAAAGGGGATGTCGGAGATCATATTCCCAAACCGCCCACCGATTGCCGTCAGGCCGAAGAAAGCGATCACCGTCGTGAGAGTCGCGGAAAACACCGGCAGCGCCATGCGGTTGGCGGCGCGCTCCGCGGCCTCGAACGGGCCGTGACCGTTGCGCGACAGATGATCGGCGTGTTCCCCCACCACGATGGCGTCATCCACAACGATGCCCAGCGTGATGATCAACGCGAACAGCGATATCATGTTCAGCGTCAGCCCGCCCACATACATCAGCGCAATCGCCGCCAGCAGCGCCGTGGGAATGCCCAGCGCCACCCAAAAGGCCGTGCGCGTGTTCAGGAACAAAAACAGCAGTGCCACGACCAGCAACAAGCCCATCGACGCATTGTCGAGCAGGATATTCAGGCGCCCGGTGATCGCCTCGGATCGGGTGCGGATCAGATCAATGGTCACGCCGTCGGGCAAGGTGGCCTGATAAACCGCTGCGACCTCTTCGACCTGTTTCTGGATCGCGATGGCGTCGCCCCGGTCAGATCGGTCCACCCTTACGGAAATCGCCGAATTCTCTCCGACGAAATAGCTGCGTTCACGGTCCACGCCCTCTTGGCGCAAGCGGGCCACATCGCCGATGGTCAGCTTGGTGCCATCTGCCTGTGCGCGTAACGAAATGCCCGCAACATCCTCGGCGCTGCGCTTTTCGACACCGGTGCGCACCCGCGCTCCGGCACCGTCCACATCGCCCGCCGGGTCCGCGTTGACCTCTGCGGCGATGGCATCGGCGATCTGGGCCATGGTAACATCATGTTCGATCAAACTGGCAGAGGGGACCTCGACCACAACCTGCGGCGCGGCGACTCCCCGAATGGTGGAGCGTGTGACCCCCTCGGCAAAAAGGCGGACGACAAATTCATCCGCAAAGCGCGCCAGTTGGTCCACGCCCACAGGACCGGTGATGACCACATCTGTCACCCGGTCGCGCCACCCTCCGCGCCGCACCTCGGGCGTGTCCGCCTCCTCAGGCAAGCCGGTGATGCCGTCCACGGCCTGCTGCACCTCGTCTGCCGCGCGGCCCATGTCCCAGTTGGGCTCGAATTCCAGCTCGATGCTCGCACTGCCCTCGCGAGAGCGCGCCTCAGACGCGGCGACCCCTTCGACAGACAGCAGCGCCGGTTCCAGCACTTGCACGATTGCGGCGTCCACGTCCTCTGCCCCGGCACCGTCCCAGCGGACAGAGACATCGATTTCGTCACTGATGATATCCGGAAAAAACTGCGCCCGCATGTTTGGCGCAGCCAGAAGACCGGCAGCCAGCAGAATCACGAGGATCAGGTTCGACAGCGTAGGGTGCCGGGTGAAATACCCCAGGATGCCGCCCGCTGCCTTGGACAAGTCGCGTGCCATTGTCGTCTCTCCCATGCCCCCATGGGGGCGTGACGCGGGGGCGTTCAGCCGCCCATGCGTTCCTCGATCCGGGCCACCACATCGGCGGGCACGCGGTCCTGTTGCAATTGCGCAAGAACGCGCGTGCGCGCCTCCTCCGGCATACGGCTGTTGCCCTCGACAAAGGCCACAAGCGCGGCGCGACGTTCGGCGCTGAGCTCCAGCATTTGGTCTGTGGTGTCGGCGTCGGTCACGTTGGCGTCCTCTGCCCCTTCCGGGCGCAGTGCCTCGACCTTGATCCCCGCGCCCAACAAAGGCGTGCGCTGTGCCACGACCTCACGGCCTGCAAGATCCTCGGCGCGCACAAGCACCTCATCGCCTTGTCGGCGTTCCAGCGTCACGGGAACCACCTGCAACCGCCGGTCGTCGCCAAGCGCCAGCACCGCGCCATCCGCGCCCAGCGCGGTGGCAGGCAGACGGGCCACATTTTCAAGCGCCGGCTCCTTGGTCTGCACGGTCACAAAATCGCCCGGCTTGAATCCGCGCGCGGCGTCGAGCGTCGCAAACAACAGACGTCCGGTCTGCCCTTCGCCGACAGATGCACTTTCGCGCGACAGCGTGCCCGACGTGGTCAAACTGACGCCAAAGACATCCATAACAACCTGCACCGGCGCACCACGCAAGCGACCGTCCGCGCCGATCAGACGCGCGTACTGCGGGGTGGAAACGCGGAACGCCACTTCCAGTGCGGCCGGATCGACAAGCTGCGCCAGTTGCTCATTGGCGGAGACCAGACGCCCCGCGACAACGGTGACCTCGGTCAAGACGCCGTCGAAAGCGGCGCGGATTTCGGTGTCGTCAAGCCGCCGGCGGGCTTCGTCGCGAGCGATCTCTGCGCGACGTTGCGCCGTTGCGGCCTGGTCGATGCGCGCCTCGGCGGTAGCGACGGCCTGCCGGCGGGTCAGAACCGCCTGACGCGCCGTGGACAACGCCAGTTCTGCCGTCTCCACCGCAGCTTCAGTCCCCACGCGGCGTTCCAGCAAGTCCTGCGACCGGCGCAAAGCCCTGTCGCGCAGGGCCACCTGTTCTTCGGCAGCGGTCAACTCATCACGGGCAATGCCGATGGCACGCTGTGCCTCACGGCCTTCGGCCTGCGCGTCGAGCAGATCGCTTTCGGCCCGGTCCAGCGCCGACTGCGCATCCGCCGGATTGATCCGCCCCAGAAGCTGGCCTTCTGTGACCTCGCCGCCTTCGACGAACGCCGGATCAAGGTCCATCAAAGTGCCCCCTGCTGCGGCGCGCAGCTCCAGAGTGCGGGCGCTCTGCACCTCGCCAAAGACCGACAGGATGGGCACTTCCCGGCCCGGAGTGACCTGCACCGTGTTGACAGTGAACACACGTTCACGGGCGGCGCGTTCGCGCGGCTCCTCGTTGATGCGGGCCTGCACGGCCTCACGCACCATGATGCCCGCCCAAGCCAACATGCCGAGCGTTAAGGCAAAAAGAAACAGGCCCGTCAGGCTCTTTCGGAAAAAGCGCATGGGTCGCCTCCCTCGGCGGGCCGCCCATCGCAACCCGCACCACAGTCCATACTCCACAGATTGACCGCCGAACCAACCCGCAGACGTATCCATATGTTACGAGCTTACACGGCCCATCGGATCACTTCCGTCGCTGATGTTCATCGAGACGTGGGAAAATCTCGACAAAGTTGCAGGGCCGGTGCCGATAATCCAACTGCCACTTGAGTATCTCATCCCAGGCGTCCTTGCACGCACCCGTCGATCCGGGCAGCGCGAACAGGTAAGTGCCCAGCGCGACACCGCCCGTGGCGCGGCTTTGCACTGCGGACGTGCCTATTTTCGCATAAGACACCATGGTGAAGACGGTTCCGAAGGCGTCGATTTCTTTTTCATAGACGTCGCGATGCGCCTCTACCGTCACATCGCGCCCCGTCAGACCTGTGCCGCCGGTAGAAATCACTACGTCCACCTCCGGGTCGGCACACCATGCCCGCAAGCGATCGGCGATCACCGTGCGCTCGTCTTTCACGATTGCGCGATCTGCCAGCAAATGCCCCGCCTCAGTCAGGCGGGCGACCAGAGTGTCCCCGGATCGGTCATCCTCCAGCCCGCGTGTGTCACTGACCGTGAGAATCGCGATTCGGACAGGAATGAATGCCTTGCTTTCGTCGATGCGCGACATGGGCGGCCTCTTGGTTAGGGAGTGGGTGCCGCCACTTTCGGCAGCGCCCGTCCAGTGTCAAGCGGGCGCTCAGACCGCCAGTCGCAGCGCCAAGCCGCCGAACAGGGTCGCACAGGCGTAGCGCAAGCCGCGTTCGGTGCGCGTGCCGCCTCTCAAGTGATGTCGCAGGCGTCCGGCAAACTGTCCGACCAGACCGTTCACCACCAAACCGCCGAGGCTCATCATCGTGCCGAAAATCAGGAATTGCGGCAGAACAGCCCGGCTTGGGTCCACGAACTGCGGCACAAATGCCAACACAAACAGGATGAATTTCGGGTTGGTCATATTCACGACAAAGCCCTGTCGTGCCGCACGCGCGGGCGAAAGTGGCGGCGCATCCACGCCTGCCAGCGGCGTGTGCCACGTCTTCCAAGCGATCCACGCCAGATAGGCAGCGCCCGCCCAGCGGATCACGTCAAACGCGCCGGGCAAGGCCGCCACAAGCGCGCCAAGGCCCAAGCCCGCCAGAAGCACGTGAACGATTCCGCCCGACGCCACCCCGGCAGAGGCCGCCCAGCCACAGCGGGTGCCGCCTCGCAGGCCCTGGGCCATGCAAAACAGCATATCCGGGCCGGGTGTGATGTTCAGAGCAAGACCAACCGGCAAAAATGTCAGCAGCATCAATGGCTCAACAATCATGTCTGGTCTTTCAGGCGCGCCTTGAGCGACAGCAAATCGGTCCACGCCTCGCGCTTGGCCGCCGGATTGCGCAGCAGGTAGGCTGGATGGAACATGGGCAGCGCGGGCTTGCCGCAGGCTTCGGTCCATTGGCCACGCAGCCGGGTGATGCCACGTTTGCCAAGCAAAGCCTGACAGGAAATGTTACCCGCAATCACCAGAACATCCGGTGCCGCCAGCGCGATGTGACGCTCAAGAAACGGCTTCATCATGGCCATTTCCTCTGGCTTGGGGTCGCGGTTTTGCGGTGGCCGCCAAGGCATGACGTTGGTGATGTACACGGATTCGGTGCGGCTGAGGCCGATGGCCGACAGCATCCGATCCAGCAACTGGCCTGCCGCCCCCACAAAGGGCTTACCTTCACGGTCCTCATCGCGGCCCGGGGCCTCGCCAACGATCATCACACGCGCGCCCTGCACCCCGTCGCAAAAAACGAGGTTCCGGGCCCCGCGTTTCAGTTCGCAATGCTCAAAGGCCGCCATGGCCGCTTGCAAAGATGACAAGGTGCCCGCAGCCTGCGCCGCCGCAGTTGCCTCGGCCACGGGATCGACCTCGGGTTCCAGAATGGGCGTGGCCGCGCCGGACATGCCAGTGCCACCGCGTCGCCTTGCGGCGCGCGCTTCCTTTGCCACATCTTCGAGCGCGAAACGGTCCACAGGCGCATCACAGAGCACCTCTGCCACGCCCATTTCCATCTGCCATTCCAGCGCCGCGCGGGCGGCGTGCCAATCCAGTGCCGATTCCATGGCGCCCACTCTACGCCCCCTCGCGGCAAAGGAAAATCGCCCGCGGTTTGGCTTTGTAAAAAACCTCTTGGTCGAAAGGTTAACCACCGCGCTCTTGCGAGACGCCCGGCACCTGCCTAAACACGGCACCAACCACATCAGGGATGACCATGCGCTTCGACCATCGCCACCTTCTGGGGATCGAACCCCTGCGCCCCGACGAGATCACGACTCTTCTTGATCTGGCGGATCAATACGCCACCTACAACCGGGGCCGCGACAAGAACGCTCAGGCGCTGGCGGGCATGACCCAGATCAACATGTTCTTTGAGAACTCCACCCGTACGCAGGCCAGCTTTGAATTGGCGGGCAAGCGTCTGGGTGCGGATGTGATGAACATGGCGATGCAGGCGTCTTCGATCAAAAAGGGCGAGACGCTGATCGACACGGCATTGACCCTGAACGCGATGCACCCCGACCTTTTGGTGGTGCGTCATCCACATTCCGGCGCCGTCGACCTGCTGGCGCAAAAGGTGAATTGCGCCGTCCTGAACGCAGGCGATGGCCGACACGAACACCCGACACAGGCCTTGCTGGATGCGCTCACGATCCGCCGCGCCAAAGGTCGCCTGCATCGGTTGACCATCGCCATTTGCGGCGATGTGGCCCACAGCCGCGTGGCCCGGTCGAACCTTCTGCTGCTGCACAAGATGGAAAACCGTATCCGTCTGGTCGGCCCGCCGACCCTGATGCCCGCGGGAATCGACGCATTCGGGGCGGAGGTCTACGACGATATGCGCGAAGGCCTGCGCGACGCGGATGTGGTGATGATGCTCCGCCTGCAAAAGGAACGCATGGACGGCGGGTTCATCCCGTCGGAGCGGGAATATTACCACCGCTACGGGCTGGACGCCGAAAAGCTGTCCCATGCCAAGCCTGACGCCATCGTGATGCACCCTGGTCCGATGAACCGGGGTGTCGAGATCGACGGCACCATTGCCGACGACATCAATCGCTCGGTGATTCAGGATCAGGTGGAAATGGGCGTCGCGGTGCGGATGGCCGCCATGGATCTGCTGGCCCGCAACCTACGCGCCCGCCCGAAAACCGTCATGGTCTGACCTTTTTGCGCGGTGAACGTGATCGCTGCGCGTTTTTTATTTTCACACATTATTTTGGCTGAGGCCCCATGTCACAAATCGAGATCAACGGCTCCGACACCTCTACCGTGCATGTGCTGCACCTCGATTTGCCGCCCGAGGCGGTGGATCGGTTCACCACCATGGCCGGCACCGGTGAATGGCCGCTGAAATATGGCCTCGGCGCGACCCATCTGCGCCCCGCCTTCGTGGAAACCGTGGACCTGCGCGACCTTGGACCCATGCGCCTGTCGCAATACCTTACGGAAGCCTACGATGTCCCCTCTCGCGCGCTTGGCGAAGACAAAAGCCGCATCGACGCGCTCCGGGGCCATGCGGTGATCCTTCCGCCCCAAGCGTTCGAGGCCACCAGCCAGACGCTGCACGTTGCCAGCCCGCTGCGCCATGTGGGCAGCTACGCCATCACGGCCGCCCGCGGGCGTGGCGCGGCATTGCGAACCCCCTCCGCCAAAGGCGAAGGCAGTGGAGGCGCGCCCGTGGCAGGTCCGTCCTTCTCCCGCCCGCTGCTGTTCACACTGGTCGGCCTCGCGATCCTCATCGTGCTGGGCCTGTACTTTCTGTTGTAAAGGCCCGCGCCGTGACCACATTTCCCCCGGACCAGGCCACTTACATTCGAACCCATTGGATCATGGCCGCGCTGGCCATGGCGGGTGGCATGCTGATCCTCTGGCTGCTGGGCAACGCCCACATCTGGACCGGTGCCATCGGCGGTCTCGCGGCTGTCGCGGTGCGCGGCTGGTTTCTCAAGGATGAGGCCTTGGCCGAAGTCTGGAGCCTCTCTCCGACCGGCCTTGCGGGCCCCGGTGGGCGCGGTGTGGCGCTGGACGATATCGCAGAGGTCCGCACCGTGGGGGCGGCGGTTCAGGTCATCACCCACGATGGCAACAAACATCTGATTAAATTCCAACGCGATCCCGCTGCCACGCACGCGACCATCGTCTCCGCCTTGCCAGCACGCTGACACAGCCCTTGTTCACGGCAGACAACACCTTGGGGAAGCGTGGACAGAGCCCCTCTGCGCTTTCCCCACGCGGCGATATGGCATAGACGAAAAGAAACACACAAAGACTTGGCCCGCATGACCCAGACGCTCTTTACCAACGCCCGATTGATCGACCCCGAAGGTGATACCGACCAGATCGGCGCGCTGTTGGTGACCGACGGAAAAATCACCCGGATTATCCTGCAAGACGGCAACAGCGGCGACGCGCTGGCCGCACTGGATAAAACCGATGTCACCGTGATTGACTGCGCTGGCAAATGCCTCGCGCCCGGCATTGTCGATATCGGCGTGAAGGTGGGCGAGCCGGGCGAGCGTCACAAGGAATCCTTTGGCACCGCCGGTCAGGCCGCTGCCGCCGGGGGCGTGACCACCATGGTCACCCGTCCCGACACCAACCCGCCCATCGACACGCCCGAACAGCTCGACTTCATCCGCCGCCGTGCAACGGACGAAGCGCGGGTGAACGTCCGCCCCATGGCCGCGCTGACGAAGGGCCGCGAAGGCCGAGAGATGACGGAAATCGGCTTCCTCATGGATGCCGGCGCCGTGGCATTCACCGACTGCGACCACGTGGTGACCGACAACAAGGTTCTGTCGCGCGCCATGACCTATGCCCGCAGCCTTGGCGCATTGGTGATCGGCCATCCACAAGACCCCGGCTTGTCCAAAGGCGCGGCGGCGACCTCTGGAAAATTCGCCTCGCTGCGCGGACTGCCGTCGGTGTCGCCCATGGCGGAACGCATGGGCCTCGACCGGGACATCGCCCTCGTGGAAATGACCGGCGTGCGTTACCATGTCGATCAGCTGACCACGGCCCGCGCCCTGCCCGCGCTGGAGCGGGCGAAGGCGAATGGTTTCAAGGTCACGGCCGGCACTTCGATGCACCACCTGACGCTGAATGAAATGGACCTCGCGGACTATCGGACCTTCTTCAAAGTGAAGCCGCCGCTGCGCTCCGAGGACGACCGCAAAGCCATTGTAGAGGCCATCCGCTCTGGCCTGATCGACGTGATCGGCTCCTTTCACACGCCTCAGGACGAGGAATCAAAACGCCTTCCGTTCGAGGAAGCCGCCTCTGGTGCGGTCGGGCTGGAGACGATGCTGCCCGTGATCCTGCGCCTGTACCACGCAGAGGAGCTGTCCTTGCCCTGCCTGTTCAGAGCGCTGTCCTTTAACCCTGCCAAGCTGCTGGGCCTCGACTGTGGCCGTCTGAGCGAAGGCGCCCCCGCCGATCTGGTCCTGTTTGATCCGGACAAGCCTGTGGTGCTGGACCGTTTCAAGCTGCGCTCGAAATCCAAGAACACCCCATTTGACGGCGCGCGCCTGCAAGGCCGCGTGCTGGGCACATGGGTCTCGGGCGACCGAGTGTTCGCGGAGGGCCAGGCATGACCCTGCTGCTCTGGACCGTGTTGGGCTACCTGTTGGGGTCGATCCCGTTTGGCGTGCTCATCACACGCGCCATGAACCTTGGCGATCTGCGACAGATCGGTTCGGGCAACATCGGCGCGACCAACGTGCTGCGCACCGGCAACAAGCCCGCTGCGCTGGCGACTCTGCTGCTGGACGGTGGCAAGGGTGCGGTGGCCGTGCTTCTGGCGCGTTTCATCGCAGGCGACGACGGCGCGGCACAACTGGCCGGTCTCGCGGCCATGGCGGGCCATTGCTTCCCCGTCTGGCTGAAGTTCAAGGGCGGCAAAGGTGTGGCGACGTTCCTCGGCACCATGCTGGCGTTGGCCTGGCCGATCGGGCTGCTCTGCTGTGCGACGTGGCTGGTGGCGTTTTACCTGTCCAAGATTTCCTCGGTCGGTGCGATTGTCGCAGCAGCCTCCGTAGCGCCGTGGACACTGGTGCTGGGCCGGACGGACCTGACCATCGTCGCTTTGCTTTTGACGCTGATCGTGCTGTGGCGCCACAAGGACAACATCAATCGTCTGCGCGCCGGCACCGAACCCAAGGTTGGCAAGAAGAAAGCCTGAACCCCCGGTTGCGGCGCCAGACGCGGCAAACGGGGTCCAGCTCCTTCTACATCCCGGCGCTGACAAGACCCGTGTGCAGCGCCAAGGGCAGCACGGGCCCGTCAGTGAACCGACGACTGCGCAGATTGGTCACAAGTCGCCTTTGAGATGCGCGTCCAGATCGTTCAACCGATCCACGCCCCAGAACATCTCTCCGTCGTCGCAGACCCAGAAGGGCGCGCCGAATACACCGGCCTCGACCGCCTCTTCGAGATTGCGCACATAGGTCTCCGCACCCGACAGCATGCCGGTGAAGGTCAGCCCCCGGTCAAAGCCCGCGGCCTCCAGCGCGTCGCCCACGACGGCATCCTCGGCGATGTCCTTCTGCTCTGCCCAGCAGGCCCGCAGGAGGAAGAAGACCAGCGCTTGCAGGTCGCCCTCCCCGGTTTTGGCAAAGGCGTCCTGTGCCGCGATAATCGCGTAGGACGCGGGGGCCGGGTTGGTGGGAAAGAACATCGGCTTGGCGTGATACGGCAGGCCGGTCTTCTTGGATGTGCGGGCAAGCTCCTGAAAGCGGTAGGCCTGCCGCGACGGGTGGCGATCGCCCAAGGCCGTGCCGCCGGTCCGCTGGAACAGCGACATGATGTCGACCGGCTTGAACACCAGGTCAGCGCCATTCTGTTTCGCAATTTCCGCAACACGCGTTCCGGTAAAGTAACAAAACGGCGAGATCACCGATAGATAGTAGTCAATCCGCGCCATATGCCGCGCCCTCCTTTACCGTGCTGGTGCAGCACCCTAGGCCCGTGTTAACGGGTGCGCAACACGTCACGAATCCGTCATCTATCCTCTACGGAGCACGCTGCCCATGCCCACCGTCATTGAGCCGAAACTGATCGCCGGCAATGCCAACCGACCGCTGGCCGAAGCCATCGCCCGCCGCATGTCCTTGTACCGCGGAATGTCCGTCGGTCTGGTCGAGACCCGCGTCGAGCGCTTCAACGATCAGGAAATTTTTGTCGAGGTGTTCGAGAACGTGCGCGGCGAGGACATGTTCGTCATCCAGCCCACGTCGAACCCCGCCAACGACAACCTGATGGAACTGCTGATCATGGCCGACGCGCTGCGCCGGTCCTCTGCGTCACGCATCACCGCCGTGATCCCCTACTTCGGCTATGCCCGTCAGGACCGCCGCACCAAGGCCCGCACGCCCATCACCGCCAAGCTGGTGGCCAACATGATGGTCGAAGCAGGCATCGAACGCATCCTGACGCTGGACCTGCACGCGGCGCAAATCCAGGGCTTCTTCGACATTCCGGTGGACAACCTTTACGCCTCGCCGATCTTTGCGTTGGACATCCAGAACCAGTTCGACAACCTCGAAGACGTCATGGTGATCTCCCCCGACGTCGGCGGCGTGGCCCGCGCGCGCGAGTTGGCGAAGCGAATCAACGCCCCCCTCTCCATCGTCGACAAGCGCCGCGAAAAGCCCGGCGAGATTGCCGAGATGACCGTGATCGGCGACGTCACCGGCAAGAAATGCATTATTGTCGACGACATGTGTGACACGGCTGGCACGCTCTGCAAGGCAGCCGAAGTCATCATGGAGCACGGCGCAACCGAAGTGCACGCCTATATCTCGCACGGGGTCATGTCCGGCCCGGCGGTGGAACGGATCACCAATTCAGTCCTCAAGACGCTGGTGCTGACCGATTCGATCCAGCCCACAGGCCCGGTGTCCGACGCACCGAACATTCGCGTTCTGCCTACGGCACCGATGTTCGCGCAGTCGATCCTCAACATCTGGAACGGGACATCGGTGTCCTCCCTGTTCGAGACAGAGACACTCGGTCCAATCTACGAAGGCATTCTTTGAACGATTGCCGGAAAGCGAGATCATGCAACCCGGTCCTCGTGGCCGGGTTTTTTTCTGTCCAAGCGGCAGTCGGCTTAAACCTCTAGATCCCAATCGTCCTCGCTGGCGACCTCACCGATGGCGAGCCAGTTCATACGGATGCGCGCGACCTTTGTGTCGGCCCATGTGCGAAACACCAGTTCAAATCCGCGTTCGGTCACTTTGTCCGCTGCCACGTCAGCCCGTAAATTGGCACTGTTGTCCATATCCCACATCGACAGGCCAACCTGTACAACCGGGCGGGACCGAAATTGTTCGCTGAACTCGATGGGCTTGCGGCGTTCCCGTGTGCCTTCCCCAGTCCACATCTCGCCACCATCCAGAAAGTCGGCAAAGATGTCCTCGTTGCCCTGATCGACCCCCATGGTCGACGCGTGGAATTTGCGCATGACTGCTCTTTCGTCTTTTGCACCGGCTATACCCGCAATCTATCCGGGAATCACTCTGAAATCGTAACCTCGGCCGGCACGCCGCCGTTGGTGGCCCTGTCGAGCTGCATCGCCCCGACGGCATCCAATCCACCCAGCACTGCATCCACGGCGACAGTGGCCAGTATAATGCCCATAACACGGCTGATGACGCTCGCCCCGGTGGAGCCAAGGACACGCTTCAGACGCGCGCCCAAAAGCAGCAGACCCAGAGTCAGCGCCAACACAGCTGTCAGCAGAACGGCCGTCAACACCTGATCCGGGATCGAATGGGCGTGGTTGTCTGTGAGAACGACAATCGCCAGCATCGCCCCGGGCGACGCGATCGACGGCATGGCAAGGGGAAAGACCGCCCCCGCCAGGTGGCCTTTCTCGGCCTCCACGATTTCATGGTCGGGTTTGCTTTCGCCAAAGATCATGGTCAGAGCAAAGAGAAAAAGGATGATGCCGCCGGCAATCTGGAAAGAGCCAAAGCGTAGCCCCAGTGCCTCCAGCAGCAGCTGTCCGCCCACCAGGAAACCAAGCAAAACGATCCACGCCACCAACACCGCGCGGACGGCAAACTTCCAATGCAGCGCGGCAGGCACAGCGGCGGTGGCAAAGTAGAACACCGGAAGCGTACCGATAGGGTCGACCACAACGAAAAGCGTGACGAATTCGCGCAGCAGGCTCGTCCAGTCGAGGGCAAAGTCCATGGGGATCTCCGTGCGGTAGGGGCTTGCCGCCCATCTAGCCCGTCCCGTGACACAGTGGAACATCTGATTGCTGCGACAGAAAGTTCTCCGGCGAAGATGTGCACAGATGGGTCACTTTAGCCGGAGTATTAAGGTTATTTTTGCCGAAATGCAAAAAACCCCGCACCATGTGGCGCGGGGTTTTCCTGAAACGGTTTCAAGAACCCTTAAAGCGAGGGCTGCATAGGGTCGAGGCCGATGTGGGTCCCCACGGCGACCATGTCCTGCAGCAACTTGGCTGCGTCATCCACGGGGCCGGGCTCGTTCTCGAAGGTCACCTTGGTCTGCTTGTAGGCCTCATGTGCCTCTGCGACCAAAGCTTCGTAGGTCTTTTGATCCACGTCCGCTGCGGGCAACGCCTTTTCCGCCAAGACGGAAACGGTCTCGCCGATTTCAGCGAAACCGCCGGTCACGACAAATTTCTCGGTGCCTTTGTCGGTTTCGACGGTCAGCACACCGGGACGCAGGGTGGTGATGGTTGCAGCATGGTTCGGCATGGCGGTCAGGTCGCCTTCGGAACCGGGGATCTGCACCGACTTTGCCTGCGCCGACAGGAGCTTGCGCTCCGGCGAGACGAGGTCGAATTGCATCGTGTCTGCCATGTGAAACTCCTTTGGCGCGTCATGGTTGGCCAAGGCCCCCATGCGCAGGATGGTGAACGGCGGGGCCGAACGGGTCACACCCGTCCAGCCCCAACCGGATTAGGCAGCGTCCGAAGCCATTTTCTCGGCTTTGGCGATCACTTCCTCGATGCCGCCAACCATGTAGAAGGCGCCTTCGGGGAGGTGGTCGTATTCGCCGGCGACAACAGCCTTGAACGACTTGATGGTGTCTTCCAGCGGAACCTGAATACCGTCCGAGCCAGTGAACACTTTCGCAACGTCGAAGGGCTGAGACAGGAAACGCTGGATTTTACGGGCACGGGCCACGGTCAGCTTATCCTCTTCGGACAGTTCGTCCATCCCGAGGATGGCGATGATGTCCTGCAGGGATTTGTAACGCTGCAGGATCCCCTGAACGTCACGAGCCACCTGGTAGTGCTCCTCGCCAACGATCTGCGGGTCCATCAGACGCGAGTTCGAGTCGAGCGGGTCAACGGCCGGGTAGATGCCCAGCTCGGAGATCGCGCGGTTGAGAACCGTGGTTGCGTCCAGGTGGGCAAAGGTCGTTGCTGGCGCCGGGTCGGTAAGGTCGTCCGCGGGAACGTAGACGGCCTGGATCGACGTAATCGAGCCATTCTTGGTGGAGGTGATGCGTTCCTGCATCTGGCCCATGTCCGTCGCCAGTGTCGGCTGGTAGCCCACAGCGGAGGGGATACGACCCAGAAGTGCGGACACCTCGGAACCGGCCTGCGTGAAGCGGAAGATGTTGTCCACGAAGAACAGAACGTCGGAGCCGGAGCTGTCGCGGAACTGCTCGGCCAGCGTCAGGCCGGTCAGAGCAACACGTGCACGCGCACCCGGAGGCTCGTTCATCTGACCGTAAACCAGCGCCACCTGCGATTCGGACAGGTTGTCGGGCTTGATGACGTTGGATTCGATCATCTCGTGGTACAGGTCGTTGCCTTCACGGGTCCGCTCACCAACACCGGCGAACACGGAGTAGCCCGAGTGCACCTTTGCGATGTTGTTGATCAGTTCCATGATGAGAACGGTCTTGCCCACACCGGCGCCGCCGAACAGGCCGATCTTGCCGCCCTTGGAGTACGGCGCCAGCAGGTCGATGACCTTGATGCCTGTCTCGAGGACTTCGGATTCGGTGGACTGATCCTGGAACGCGGGCGCGTCGGCGTGGATCGGACGATATTCGTCAGCGTTGATCGGTTCACCTTCGTCCACGGGCTCGCCGATAACGTTCAGGATGCGACCCAGGGTAGCGGGGCCGACCGGCACGGAAATCGGAGCGCCGGTGTCGGACACTTCCTGACCACGAACGAGACCTTCGGTCGCGTCCATAGCAATGGTGCGGACCGTGTTCTCGCCAAGGTGCTGGGCCACTTCGAGGACCAGCTTCTTGCCGTTGTTGTCGGTGTTCAGCGCGTTAAGAATTGCCGGCAGGTGGCCGTCGAACTGGACGTCGACCACGGCGCCAATCACCTGAGTGATCTTGCCTAGTGCTGTCATTGGTTTCTCTCCGGGTTCCTTAGAGCGCCTCGGCGCCCGAAATGATTTCGATAAGCTCGTTGGTGATGACGGCCTGACGCGAGCGGTTATACTCGATGGTCAGCTGGTCGATCATGTCGCCCGCGTTGCGGGTGGCGTTGTCCATTGCCGACATGCGCGCGCCCTGTTCGGAGGCGGCATTTTCGAGCAACGCCGTGAAGATCTGCGTCGCCACACCACGGGGGAGCAGGTCAGCGAGGATCGCCTCTTCGTCGGGCTCGTAGTCGTACTGGCTGGTCTCCGCATCCGCCTGGCTCTCGTCAGTGGTCTCGTAGGATGCCGGGATGACCTGAAGGGCCGTCGGATCCTGAGAGATCACAGAGTTGAACTTGGCAAAGAAGATCGTCGCCACGTCGAACTCACCGTTGTCAAAGCGCGACAGGATGTCCTTCGCGATGTTCTGCGCGTCGCCATAGCCGAGACGCTTTACATCGGACAGATCCACGTGTCCCACGAAGAGGTCACTGTACTCACGCTTCAGCTGTTCACGGCCCTTCTTGCCGACTGTCAGGATCTTCACGGTTTTGCCCGCGCCCTTCAGTTCGGCAATCTTGGCCTTGGCCAGCTTGACGATGTTTGTGTTGAAGCCGCCGCACAGGCCGCGCTCGGCGGTCAGAACCACCAGCAGCTGCACGTCGTCCTTGCCGGTCCCCGCCAAAAGGCGGGGTGCCGTATCGCTATCGCCGACAGATGCGGCCAGGGACGCCATCACCGCGTTGAAGCGTTCCGCATAAGGGCGGGACGCTTCGGCCGCATCTTGGGCGCGGCGCAGTTTTGCAGCCGCGACCATCTGCATGGCCTTGGTGATCTTGCGGGTCGATTTGACCGACGCGATCCTGTTTTTGAGATCCTTGAGATTTGGCATCGGATGATCCTCTTACGAGAAGTCCGCTGCGTATTCGTCGAGAACCGCTTTCATCTTGTCAACCGGCTCGCCTTTCTTGAACTTGGGATCGTCTGTTTCAATCCAGTTCAGGAAATCGGCTTTCTTCGAACGCAGGAACTGTAGCAGGCCTTTTTCGAAACGGCCAACGTCGCCAACCGCAACCTTGTCGAGGTAGCCGTTTGTGCCGGCGAAGATGACGCAGACGATTTCCGCGTTGGTCAGCGGCGAATACTGCGGCTGTTTCATCAGCTCGGTCAGACGGGCGCCACGGTTCAGCAGCTGCTGGGTCGCGGCGTCGAGGTCGGAGCCGAACTGCGCGAACGCGGCCATTTCACGATACTGCGCGAGGGACAGCTTCACCGGGCCAGCCACGGAGGACATAGCGTCGGTCTGAGCGCTGGAACCCACACGAGACACGGACAGACCGGTGTTCACGGCAGGGCGAACGCCCTGATAGAACAGTTCGGTTTCCAGGAAGATCTGACCGTCGGTGATGGAGATCACGTTGGTCGGAATAAACGCGGACACGTCACCACCCTGGGTTTCGATGATCGGCAGAGCCGTCAGCGAACCGGAGCCGTTGTCTTCGTTCAGCTTGGCCGACCGTTCCAGCAGGCGCGAGTGGAGGTAGAAAACGTCGCCCGGGTATGCTTCACGGCCCGGCGGGCGGCGCAGCAGCAGGGACATCTGGCGGTAGGACACGGCCTGCTTGGACAGGTCATCATAGACGATGAGCGCGTGCTTGCCGTTGTCGCGGAAGTACTCGGCCATTGCGGTCGCGGCATAGGGTGCCAGGAACTGCATCGGGGCCGGGTCGGACGCTGTGGCGGCCACGACGATGGAGTAGTCGATCGCACCGGATTCTTCGAGCTTCTTCACCAGCTGCGCAACGGTCGAACGCTTCTGGCCGATGGCGACGTACACGCAGTACAGCTTGTCGTCGTCGGACGCGGCGGCGTCGTTGTAGGACTTCTGGTTCAGGATCGCGTCAAGGGCCACGGCGGTCTTGCCGGTCTGACGGTCGCCGATGATCAGCTCACGCTGGCCACGGCCGATCGGGATCATGGCGTCGACGGCCTTGAGGCCAGTCGCCATGGGCTCGTGCACGGATTTACGCGGGATGATGCCCGGCGCTTTGACGTCGGCGACGCGGCGCTCTTCGAATTCGATCGGGCCCTTGCCGTCCAGCGGGTTGCCGAGACCATCGACGACGCGACCCAGCAGGCCCTTGCCCGCGGGAACGTCCACGATGGAGTTCGTCCGCTTGACGGTGTCGCCTTCCTTGATGTCACGGTCAGAGCCGAAGATCACGATACCGACGTTGTCGGTTTCGAGGTTCAGCGCCATGCCCATGATGCCACCAGGAAATTCGACCATCTCGCCGGCCTGGATGTTATCGAGGCCATGGACACGGGCAATACCGTCCCCAACGCTCAGCACGCGACCCACTTCAGCAACTTCGGCGTCCTGGCCGAAGTTTTTGATCTGGTCCTTCAGGATCGCAGAAATCTCTGCAGCTTGGATACCCATTTATCCGACCTCTTTCATTGCATTCTGGAGGGAGTTGAGCTTCGAGCGGATCGACGTGTCGATCATTTTCGAGCCCACCATTACGATAAGACCACCGATGAGGGTTTCATCGACGGTAGCATTGATCTTAACGTCCTTGCCAACCTTCTCTTTTAGGGTCTGTGCAAGGTTTGCCGACTGTTCGTCGGTCAGCGGCTGCGCCGAGGTCACCTCTGCCGTCACTTCGCCCTTCTCTGCAGCGATCATCTCGCGCAGGCGACGCACCAAAGCGGGCACCACGAACAGGCGACGCTTGGAGGCCATGACCCCCAGCGCCCCTTTCAGCGCGTCGATCAAACCCATGGCATCGGCGATCTTGCCGATGGCCTGGCCCTGCTCCTCGCGGGAGTAGGCCGGGTTGACCAGGAGTTCACGCAGATCGGCACTTTCGTCCAAGGCGGCGCTCAGGTCGTTAAGGTTTTCTTCGAGACGCGGGAGATTGTTATTCTCCTTGGCGATCTCAAAGACGGCGGTGGCATACCGTTCGGCGATGCCGGAGGAAATCGAGCTGTCAGACACGTCCACCCTTCCGGTTTGCGGCCCCCGTCACGCTCCCGCCGAATGGCGAGGCGTCCGAAGGCATCTTTGCGCCCTGATTTTGGCCAAGGCAGGTAAATCGTGGCGGATGTAGCAGAGCCACCCGGACGTCGCAACATCCTTAGACATCTTGGCCGTGGGCGCTAAAGTTAACGATTTCATAAGGTTGCGTGATATGCGACCATCTGTGCCCAAAGATGATGCAATAAAAGCGCAGTTTTTAGCGTCTGGAGCGGCGATTCCGCGCAGGTCGTAGAGGCGAAAACCACACAGATTGCGGCTTCGTCCACGCGAAGCGCAGCGCTGAAACCGTCACCAAAACCACAAGTGCACCCTTCAGTTCAGTTTTTCAACCGGCTCTTTGGCAATTCGGCAGCAGAATTACCTGCGCGCCGCCGGGCGTCTGCCGGACAATTCCAGAGCACGATCTTGGCGCGACGCTGGCCCGAAACAACCGCACCGCACAAGGCCTCCTGAGCGCGTGAGCCTCCTGCGTGCCTGACCGGCAGACAGCAACACTCAGACCGGGCCTGCGACCTTGCCCGGTTTGGGGGCCAGCACGCCCAATGGATTGCGGACCCGACGGCGCTCGCCCAATCCCGCACGGGTGGGCGGGTAGCGCTTGGAAGCTTCCACCAGCATCACCCCCCCTGCAGTCACCGGGATCATTCGGCCCAGCTTTTCCCACATCGGCGCGGTCTTCATCCAAAAGCGTCGCCCCGACGGCGGTTGATACAGCACCGACAGCGCGCGTTCAGGCACGAAATCATGCTTCTTCAATTGGGTTTCCAACTGGCCGATCGAATAGGGGCGCCCATAGCCGAAGGGCGTCCAGTCCGCCCGCGCCCACAGACCCGACCGGTTGGGCAGCACAAACAGCGCCCGCCCCCCTGGCCCCAACACGCGATACGCTTCATCGAGCAGATCCGAGGGGCGTTCGGATGTTTCCAGACCATGCATCAGGATCAGACGGTCCACGTGGCCGGTTTCCAGCGGCCAAAGCGTCTCCTCGCTCAACACCGACACGTTGGGCATTCCCGCAGGCCAGGGCATCACCCCCTGCGGCGCAGGCATCAAGGCGGTCACCCGGCGCGCATCCTTCAGGTAGGGGCGCAGCAGCGGCACGGCAAAGCCATAGCCCACCATTGTCTGGCCCTGGACATCCTCGGGGCTCCAGCGGCGCAGCACCTCGTCGCGCACGATCCGTTGCGCCGCGCGCCCCAGCGCACTGCGGTAATAGAAATCGCGCAACGCCTGCACATCCAGGTGCATAGTCTCTCCAATCTCAACCGCAGTTGTGTCCCCGGGCAGGATCGTCCACCCTGTTCCCATCTTACAAAGCATTCAGGGAAACACCATGCCATTGGATATTGTAACCGTCCCCTGCCTCTCGGACAATTACGCCTACATCGTGAAGGGGCCGGATGGCATTGCCGTGATCGACGCGCCAGAGGCGGAACCGCTGATCGCTGCGCTCGACCAGCGCGGGTGGACACCGGACGTCATCATGATCACTCACCATCACCATGACCACGTGGGCGGCGTCGCACAACTGCGCGAGAAATACCGCTGCAAGGTCGCGGGCCCCGAGGCCGAAGCACACAAACTGCCCGAGCTGGACATGGCTCTGGAGCCAGGCACCTACGGTGGAGAAGGCGAAGGGCTGTGCGAAGTGATTGCCGTTCCGGGCCACACGCTGGGCCACGTCGCCTTCCACTATCCTCAGGCGGGATATGTCTTTACCGCCGACAGCCTGATGGCCTTTGGGTGCGGCCGCATTTTCGAGGGCACTCCGGAAATGATGTGGGACAGCCTGTCGACGCTGGCGGCGCTGAACCCGGACACCATTGTGTGTTCCGGGCACGAATACACCGCATCGAACGCAGCCTTCGCCCAGACTATTGACCCTGAGAACGACGCGCTTATCTCTAGGACACAGATGATCACCGCGGCCCGCGCCAAGGGGCAACCCACGGCGCAAGTGCCGCTTTCCCTCGAACTCCAGACGAATCCCTTCCTGCGTGCAGGTCAGCCTTTGGTCAAAAAGGCGATGAACATGCAGGATGCTACGGACCTCGAGGTCTTTACCGAGATCCGTGCCCGCAAGGACAAGTTCTGACCTGCTCCATCGGACAGATCCGGGACTTCCTGTCGCGCAGAGGCTGGTCAAATGCCAGCAAGCGCGATGCCCGAAGCGGCAGCAGGCCATGTTATTTGGCCCGATGTGACGGATGTGTGAAAAGAAAAAACTTGAAGCCGCGGATTAATCGACCAAACTTTAACCTAACGGGGCAATGCTGATCCCGATGGACAGCGCAGACAAGAGGAGCACAACGTGCCTTCATTCTCGAACACCCTTGAGCAGGCAATTCACTCGGCGCTGGCGTTGGCAAATTCGCGCAGCCACGAGTTCGCCACGCTCGAACACTTGCTGTTGGCGCTGGTCGACGAACCTGATGCCTCCCGCGTGCTGAAGGCGTGCTCGGTCGACACCGAGGACCTGCGCACCACGCTGGTGGAATTCATCGACGAAGATCTCGCCAATCTGGTCACAGACATCGAAGGGTCGGAAGCGGTTCCAACGGCCGCCTTCCAGCGCGTGATCCAGCGCGCGGCGATCCATGTTCAGTCTTCCGGCCGCACAGAGGTAACCGGTGCAAATGTGCTGGTGGCGATTTTTGCCGAGCGGGAATCGAACGCGGCTTATTTCCTGCAAGAACAGGACATGACCCGCTATGACGCGGTCAACTTCATCGCGCACGGCGTCGCCAAAAACCCTGCCTATGGTGAGCAGCGCCCCGTGCAAGGCGCGACTGATGCCGAGGAAGAGGCGCAAGCCTCCGAAGCATCGTCGTCTTCCTCCTCCGGCCAGGACAAGGAATCTGCATTGGCGAAATATTGCGTCGATCTGAATGTCAAAGCCGAAGAAGGCGACATTGATCCGCTGATCGGTCGTGACCACGAAGTCGAACGCTGCATCCAGGTGTTGTGCCGCCGTCGTAAGAACAACCCGCTTCTGGTGGGGGATCCCGGCGTGGGCAAAACGGCCATTGCAGAAGGTCTCGCACGCAAGATCATCGCCGGCGAAGTTCCCGATGTTCTGTCGAAAACCACGATTTTCTCGCTCGACATGGGCGCGCTTCTTGCCGGGACCCGGTATCGCGGCGACTTCGAAGAGCGCTTGAAAGCCGTTGTTCAGGAACTCGAGGATCACCCCGATTCCGTGCTCTTCATCGACGAGATCCACACCGTGATCGGCGCCGGCGCCACCTCTGGCGGGGCTATGGATGCTTCCAACCTGCTGAAGCCTGCCCTTCAGGGCGGCAAGCTGCGCACCATGGGCTCCACCACGTACAAGGAGTTCCGTCAGCATTTCGAGAAGGACCGCGCTCTGTCGCGTCGCTTCCAGAAAATCGACGTGAACGAGCCTTCTGTCGAAGACACAGTGAAAATCCTCAAGGGCCTGAAACCCTACTTTGAGGAACATCACTCGATCAAATACACCAACGACGCGATCAAGACCGCCGTCGAACTTTCGGCACGCTATATCAATGACCGAAAACTCCCCGACAAGGCGATCGACGTGATCGACGAAGCTGGCGCGGCACAGCATCTTGTCGCTCAGTCAAAGCGCCGTAAATCTATCGGCACCAAGGAGATCGAGGACGTGGTCGCCAAGATCGCCCGCATCCCTCCGAAAAACGTGTCGAAAGACGATGCTGAGGTTCTCAAGGATCTTGAAGCCTCGCTCAAGCGGGTGGTCTTCGGTCAGGACACCGCCATCACGGCGCTGTCGTCGGCAATCAAACTGGCCCGCGCCGGTCTGCGGGAGCCGGAAAAACCCATCGGCAACTATCTCTTCGCAGGTCCGACCGGCGTTGGTAAAACCGAGGTGGCGAAACAGCTTGCAGACCAGCTTGGCGTTGAACTCCTGCGCTTTGACATGTCCGAGTACATGGAGAAGCACGCCGTCTCTCGCCTGATCGGGGCGCCTCCGGGCTATGTTGGCTTTGACCAGGGCGGCCAGTTGACCGACGGCGTCGACCAGCACCCGCATTGCGTGCTGCTGCTGGATGAGATGGAGAAGGCGCACCCGGATGTGTACAACATCCTGCTTCAGGTCATGGACCATGGCTCGCTGACGGATCACAACGGCCGCACCGTCGATTTCCGCAACGTGATCCTGATCATGACCTCCAACGCGGGGGCCGCAGACATGGCAAAAGCGGCCATCGGCTTCGGTCGTGATCGGCGCGAAGGCGAGGACACCGCCGCGATCGAGCGCACCTTCACGCCTGAATTCCGCAACCGTCTGGACGCCGTCATCAGCTTCCAGCCGCTGCCGAAAAACACCATAATTCAGGTTGTCGAGAAGTTCGTCCTGCAGTTGGAGGCGCAGTTGCTGGACCGCAACGTGACGATTGAGCTGACGACACCGGCCGCGGAATGGCTGGCCGAGAAGGGCTACGACGACAAGATGGGCGCCCGCCCTCTGGGGCGTGTCATCCAGGAGCACATCAAGAAGCCTCTGGCAGAGGAACTGCTCTTCGGCAAACTGACCAAGGGCGGCATCGTCAAGGTCTCCGTCAAGGATGGCGAACTTGTGCTGTCCCTCGACGGACCGGACAAGCCCCGCCTCGGGTCCAAGAAGCCGCCGCTTCTGACCGCTGATTGATCGAAAGGGCGCCCCATGCGGGCGCCCTTTTCGCAACTCTCATGCGTCGTTTCCTCCTCTTTCTTCTCCTGCCCTTCCCCGCATTGGCGCAGCCCCAACTTGCGCTGCCGCTGGATTGCGAGATCGGAACGACCTGTCTCATCGAAGACTACGTCGACAACGATCCGCGCATCGGAGCACAACGTGATTTCGCCTGCGGTATCAACAGCCGTGACGGTCACAAGGGCACCGACATTGCCTTGCTGTCTTTCGACGCGCTGGGGACAGCGGTCACTGCCGCGGCACCGGGCACCGTCGTTCGCACCCGCGATAGCATGGCCGACGATCGGTTGATGAAAGGGGTGACCACCGAAACAGCCTGCGGGAATGCGGTCTTGGTTGACCACGGCGCAGGCTGGCAAACGATGTATTGTCACTTGGCGCTCGGCTCCGTCCGCGTCGCCCGCGGTCAATCCGTCGAGCGCGGAACACCCCTCGGCGCCGTCGGGCTGTCTGGCCAGACCAACCATCCTCACCTGCATTTCGGCGTTTCACACGACGGGGAAACCATTGATCCCTTTCGCCCTATGGCCACAGGCACCTGCGACGAAACGCCAACCGAAACGCTTTGGAGCGATCCGCCCAGCTACACACAGACCGGCCTCATAACCGCGGGCTTCTCAAACCACATCCCGAACCTCGATACGGTCCGGGACGGCTCCGCGCGCGTGACGCAGGCCACTGCCGACGCCCCAGTCGTGGTCTATGCCCATGCAGCATATGCGCAGCACGGGGATATTCTCAGACTGTCGGCCACGGGGCCGGATGGCCAGATTTTTGAACACGATCAGATCCTGAAGTCACCGCAGATCAGTATCTTGCGCGCCTATGGCCGCAAAGCGCCCGCCACCGGATGGCCATCGGGAGACTATCTGGGTGAAGCAACCTTGACCCGAAAAGGGAAAGTCATCGCGCACCGCTTCGCACATGTGACCGTCCCTTAGATCGGGTTCACCCGGCTGTCATTCAGCGTTCCGTCAGCTTCAATTCGATGCGCCGATTTTGGGCTCTCGCCTCTGCCGTGTCCGCCGGGTTGACCGGCTGGTACTGGCCAAAGCCATTCGCAGCCAAGCGGCTGGGCGGAATGCCATAACTGTTCACCATATCAAGCACCACGGCCCGCGCTCGGGCTTGGCTCAGGTCCCAGTTGTCCTCGAATTCACTGCCGAGACGCACGGGGATATCGTCGGTATGCCCGTCCACACGAATGATCCAGTCGATCCCATCCGGGATATCGCGGGCAATGTCGCGCAGGATATTCGCCACCTTGGAAATCTCCCGACGCCCAAGGGGGGACAGGTCGGCTGAGCCCAGTTCAAACAAGACCTCCGAAGAAAACACAAACCGGTCGCCTTCGATCCGGATGCCATCACGATCCGCCACGACATCCCGCAGACGCCCGAAAAATTCCGACCGAAACCGTTCCAGGTCAGCCTTTTCCGCTTCCAGTCGTTTGCGTTCTTCTTCCTCCAAACGGCGGCGCTCGCGCTCTTCTTGCGCCACCCGCGCCAGGGCCGTGTTCAACTCGGAGCCCAAGGACTCCAACTGGACCTGAGCCATGGCATCCCGCACCTTCGAGTCGTCCAACAAAGCCTGAAGCTGCCCAAGCTGACGGCGCAGCTCAGCCACATTGCGGTTCAAGGCCTCGACCTTCAACTGCGCCTCGCCTGCGCGCTCACGTGTTTGCGCCAATTCGTCCCGAGCGTCGGACAACAAGGCTTGCCGTTGCTCAGCCTCGGTCAGCGCCTCGTCCAGCCCTTGCTCCGCTGCGCGCTGCTTGGCCAACGCGGCTGCCAACCGATCGCGGGTGTCCTCAACCGAGGTTTCCGCCTCGAGACGCGCAGCCAAAGCCGCCGCAAGCCGTTCTTCCAGGCTGCGGCTGTCCGCCTGCTGGTCTTGCGCGCGGGCCTCTGCCTCCGCCAATTGCTGGCGCAGCGTGGTGATTTCGGCTTCCCGAGCACCGGCCCGTTCAGTCGCCTCCGCGAGATCCGCTTCCAATCGGACGCGTGCGCTGCGCAGGCTCTCCACCTCGTCCCGCGCGTCCGCACCGCCCAATTCTGCCAGTCGGGCCGACAGATCCTCGTTCTCCGCCGAGAGGCGATCAATGCGCGTGGCACGCTCTTCGAGACGGGCCAAGGCCCCCGCCAGCTCAGACTGCGTCTGCGCCACCTCGCCGCGCAGTTCGGCGATGTTTGCACTTTGCGCACCATCATTCGCCCGGGCGGCATCGGCCTGTGCACGCAGGCCAGCGGCCTCTGCCTTGGCCTCATCCAACGCCTCTTGCGCGGCGACCAAATCACCGCGGACCTCGGTCAAGGCATCGCGCAATCTGACGCCCTCGGCCTGCGCCGCCGTTAACGCATCACGGCGATCCGTTGCCGTTCCGCGCGCCGAGGCGAGGCTCGACACAAGCTCCGCATTACGCTGTTGCAGGCGTTGCAGTTCCGACTGTAGTGCCTCGCTGGTAACGATCCGCGACAGGGCATCCGCCAGTTTGGCCGACAGATCAGACAGTTGCGTCTCTCGGGTATCGGCATCCGCCTGCGCCGCAGCCAGATCCCGCTCGGTCTCGGTCAACGCACGGCGCTCTGCGGCCAGTGCCTCTTCGGCAGCGCGGCGGGCCTCCTGTTCAGCCAGCACATCATCGCGCAGGGCCGTCACGCGATCATCGGTTTGCGCGCCTGCCGCCAGCGCATCGGCCAGCCGCGCTTCGAGCGCATCGACCCGCGCCTGCAAGTTGGCCCCACGCTCTTCGCCATCCACCAGCGCCGCAGCCAGCCGCGCGTTCAGATCGTTTTCCGCCTGACGGGATGCGGCGAGCAACGTCAGCGTCTCTTCCGCCTCGGCGCGGGCCTCTTCCAAGGCGAGTGTCATCGCGGTCAACTCCGCGTCGGCGTTTTCAAGACGCGTCCGCAGGGCTTTGGCGGCTTCAGACTCGGCCAGACGCGTGGCCTCTTCCTCGGTCAGCGCCGCTTCCAAGTCATCCACTTGCCCGGTGAGCGCGCTCACCTGCTCTGTGGCCTCCGCGTTGCGGGACCGAAGGTCCGTGATCAACGCTTCCAAAGCTTCGCGGCGGCGGCTGGCCAAAGCGGCGGCTTCTGCCTGGGCATCAAGATCAGACCGCGCCGCCGTCAGGGCCGCCGTCAGATCATCCCGCTCGGAGGCCAGCTCATCGCGCGCCGCAGTCAAGTCTTCAACCGTGCCACGGGCCGTGTCCCGCTCGCTGATAAGCGCCGCAACGCGCTGATCAAAGTCAGAGATGCGGCCAGCCGCCTGTTCCAACTCCGCCGCCTGCTGGTCGCGGGTTGCGGTCAGCGACGCGATCAGATTTTGCGCTGCGTCCAGTTCTGTGTTGCGATCCCCAAGGCTCGCGGCCAGCGAATCCACGTCGGACGACAGTTCCGCGTTGCGGGTTTGCGCCACGCCCAGCGCCTCGGACAGTGCAAGCAATTCAGAGGACAGCGTATCCAGTTCGGTTTCCTGCCCGGTGATCGTCTCGTTCAGGACAAACTGGATCACCATGAAAATCGACAGAACGAAGGTCAGGACCAGCAGCAGTCCCGTCATCGCATCGACGAAGCCGGGCCAGATGTTGGCCTGAAACCGTGCGCCAGTGCGTCGGGACAAGGGCATCGCTTACTCGCTCCGGGGACGTGCGCCCCGTGATGTGCCAACAGCGCGCGTCAGGGCAGAGATATCCGTGCGCAATTCAGCCATGCTTTCCTGCCGGCCTGCGCTGATTTCTTCGAGGATGCGCAACATTTGCACGTCGATGGACCGCAGACGCATACGGCTTTCGGCGTCCAGCCCCTCCTGGCTTTCCTTGGTGCGGATCGCGTCGGCAAGTTGTTCCTGCCCTTCGGCCACCCGTGCCAGCGCGTGCGCAGATGGTGCCGTTGCCTCCATCCGTTCGGTCATGCGTTCGATGCTGTCGGCCAATTGCGCCAGCCGCATGTCGACCTCGGACCGGCTTTGCTCCGCTTCGGCAAAAAGGAACTGCATCCGTTCCATCTGATCGGCCATCTGGTCCAGAACAACGCCCGCGGCCCCAAGGTCGGGCCCTTCGGTGTCAGAGGAAAAGCCGATACGCGTGATGGTGGACAGCCATTCCTCAAGCTCGCGGTAAAAGCGGTTCTGCCCGTGGCCCGCGAACAACTCCAACAGGCCAACAACCAGTGAACTGGCGAGCCCCAGCAGCGAGGAGGCAAAGGCCACACCCATCCCGCCAAGCTGGTTTTCGAGACCGCTCATCAGCCGGCCAAAGACCTGCACACCGCTTTCGCCTTCTGACGGGGCAAGCGACTGAATGGTCTCCACCAGCGCAGGGACGGTGGTGGCAAGCCCATAGAACGTGCCCAGCAGACCCAGAAAGATCAGCAGGGAGACAATGTAGCGCGTGATTTCCCGCGCTTCGTCAATGCGTTGCGCCACAGATTCCAGAATGGAGCGCGTCGATGTGGTGTTGATCTGCATCCGCTTGTCGCGGCGCGACCCCAGCAGCGTCACCAAGGGGGCCAGCAGTGTCGGGGCAGCGGTGCGCACGCCCTGATCCCCGGTCGCGGTATAGCGTTCGATCCACCGCACCGAGGTCATCAGGCTGTAGACCTGCCAGAAACACGCAAGCACCCCGAGCACAAAGACCAGAATGATAAAGCCGTTGAGATAAGGGTTGGCCTGAAAAACGGGCAGCACACTGGGCGCGGCCAGCACAGCGCCGACAGCAGACATCGCCAAAACCGCCAGCATCAAGATGACCTGACGGACGGGATGGGAAAAATGGGGCTCGGCCTCGTACTGGGGCTGGACCATGTGGGACACCTGGTACCTGGTTCTATTGGCTCATGCGTAAGGGATTATTCCCGTGTCGCCAAGACCTTATGATCACCACAGCATATCCGCACCGACACAGGGCCCGTGTGTTGCGCAATAGTCAGAATTGCTCAACCAGAGGTCAATGTCTGAACCTGTCGCGTAAGCCACTGCAAGTCGGGATCCGGGATGCCAATCTCTTCGAGGTGGGCGGCGGTGTTGTACAGATATTCGGTGTTCGGCCCACGCCCTCCCACGGCTTTGGCGATCAGGCGGGCCTGCTCTTCCAGCGACAGGTCGCAATACTGCACATGGTGCGGGTCGATGACATAGGCCACGGCCTCAACCTGCCGCCCGTCAGACAGCGCCAGGGGCAGCATCTGTTCCACGTAGGCCGAGGAGATCAGCTCCCGTTCGCGCAAGTATTCCAGCGTTTCCGCCTCTGTGCCGGGGGCCGCGCGCAGGGCCAGGCCGTCACAGCTTGCGCTCTCCTGTGCGTCCAGCGCCAGCACCAGACCCGGCTCTTCCTCCGTGCCGCGATGGTGGATCGAATACATGCAAAAGCTGCGGGAGAACCCGTGCAACCGCGCCTGAACCCGCTCGGCCACCTCAAAGCCGGGGTTCCACAGCAGCGATGCATAGCCAAAGACCCAAAGCGTCATATCGTTCCCCTTTGCCCCGACTAGTGCCGGGCGTTTGATCCGTGTAAACGAAACCCCTGTAAACATGTGGCGCGAGCAAAGAAAAGGGGCGGGACGTGAAACGATACGTTGGTCTGGTGGTGGCAGCGGCCCTGCTCTGGGGCGGATACTGGGCGGTTCAGGCATGGACCCTGCGCAGCTCGATCGAAGATTGGTTCGAGGACCGCCGCCTTGATGGCTGGGTCGCGCAATACGATGACCTATCGGTGAACGGCTTCCCTTCACGGCTGGACGTCACCATCTCCGGGATCGACCTGCAAGATCCAGAGCACCAGACCGGCTGGCAGGCGCCTTTCCTGCAAATCCTTGGCCTGAGCTATCAGCGTGACCACGTGATCCTTGCCTTTGCCGACAGCCAGCAGGTGCTCTTGCCCGACGGCCCGGTGATGGTCACGTCCGACGGCCTGCGCGCGTCGCTGGTCAAAACGGATGACATCATCGAGCGTCTGAACATCGAAGCCGAGGTGCTGAACATCAACGGGCCCGCTGCCGAGGCCGCGCTGGCCGGGGTCTTGTTCAACTTCCACCATGTCGAGGGCACCGATTACCGGCTGGCCCTCTCCGCGCAAGGCGTCGCCACACCGGGCGGCGGCGGATCTGATGCCGTGGATGTGCAAGCGCTGTTGGGTTTCGACCACCCCTGGACGCTGGATGCCCTGAACAATGATCGGCCCCAGCCGCGCACGGTCACCTTGCGTCAGGCGTCCTATCACCACGAGGGGCTGGAGCTGGATGTGGCAGGCGACGTCACGGCGGATGAGGAAGGCCGGATGAGTGGCGAACTCACGGTGCGGGCCGTAAACTGGCAGGCGCTTTTGGAACAGGCGCGCGAGGCGGGCACCCTGCCCGATGCGCTGGCCGACACCCTGCGCGATGCGCTGTCTGTGGCGGCGAGCCTGTCGGGACGACGTGATACGCTGGATCTGCCGCTCACCTTCCGCCGCGGCGACATGTCTTTCGGCATGATCCCCCTGGGGGAGGCGCCACGGCTGCGTTTGCCGTGACGCGAAAGGTCTTCAGGCGACTTCCAGAACGGCTTTACCGCAGGAAGTTTCGCAGACGCCCGGATTGTCATCGAGGTTCAGCGCGGTGATCTTACCGTCCTCGACCACCATGGCGTAACGCTTGGACCGGTTGATCAGGCCCGCAGGCGGCGCGGAAAAATCCATGCCCATCGACTTGGTAAAGTTGGCTTCGCTGTCCGCAAGGAAGGTGATCCCTGCCTTGTCCGCGCCCGTGTGACGCGACCAGGAATCCATCACGAAGGGGTCGTTGACCGCGATGCAGATGATCTCATCGACGCCTTTTGCCGTGAACTCATCCTTCGTTTCGATGAAGGACGGCACATGCGCATTGGTGCAGGTGCCCGTGTAGGCGCCCGGCAGCGCAAAGATCACGATTTTGCGGCCCTTCGCCAGCGAGCCCAGCTCTACGGGTTCCGGTCCGTTGTCGCCAACGCGCAACAAAGTTGCCTCGGGGAGCATATCACCCTGTGAAATTGCCATTGTTCTGTCCCTTCATGGAATTGCGTTTCTCTGACACGCTACATAGTGTGCCCGCGACAAATACAAAGCTGGGAGGCGGGTGATGAGCAAGGTCGTTGTTGTGGGTGGTGGACAAGCGGCGGCATCGCTGGTGGCGCGTCTGCGCTCAAAAGGGTTCGACGGGCAGATCACGCTGATCGGCGAGGAGCCGGTGCCCCCCTACCAGCGCCCGCCCCTGTCCAAAGCCTACCTGATGGGCGACATGGAGGAAGAACGCCTCTACCTGCGCCCGCACAGCTACTACGCAGAACACGACATCGACCTGCACCTGAACGCCCATGTCAGCGGCATCGAACCAGAGACCAAAACCGTGATGGCCGAAGGTCAGGCCATTGCCTATGACCACCTCGCGCTGTGCACGGGATCGGTGCCACGTCGCCTGCCGGCGGCCATCGGCGGTGATCTGAACGGGCTGTACGAGGTCCGCACGCTCAAAGACGTGGACGCCATGTGCCCCTCCTGCGTGTCGGGCAAGAAGGTGCTCGTCGTTGGCGGTGGCTACATCGGGCTGGAGGCAGCCGCCGTCTGCGCCAAGCTCGGTCTGTCCGTGACACTGGTGGAGGCCGCAGACCGCATCCTGCAACGCGTCGCCGCCCCGGAGACTTCCGCCTGGTTCCGCGACCTGCACAAATCCCACGGCGTCGACCTGCGCGAAGGCACCGGCCTGAAACAGCTGCACGGCAACGACGACGGCCATGTGACCCAGGCCGAACTGGCGGACGGCAGCCTCGTGGACGTGGACATGGTGATCGTCGGTGTCGGCATCGCCCCCGCTCAGTCGCTGGCAGAAAGCGCCGGGCTGGAGATCCTCAACGGCATCGCCGTCAACACCCAAGGCCAGACCTCCGACCCATCCATCTGGGCGGCGGGGGATTGCGCCTCCTTCCCGCATGGCGAGGGCCGCATTCGCCTCGAAAGCGTTGGCAATGCCGTCGACATGGGCGAACTGGTGGCCGACAACATCATGGGCGCAGGCCGCGACTACGCAGCCAAGCCTTGGTTCTGGTCCGACCAATACGATGTCAAACTGCAAATCGCCGGGCTGAACACGGGCTATGACCGGGTTGTCGTCCGCACCACCGGCGAGGCTGTCTCGCATTGGTATTACGAAGGTGACAAGCTGCTCGCCGTGGATGCCATGAACGATGGCCGTGCCTATATGGTGGGCAAACGCCTGATCGACGCGGGCAAGTCCCCCGACCCGGACGCCGTGGCAAACCCGGATGTCGAGCTCAAGGCACTGTTGAAAGCGTGAGGATCATCGCCGGAGACTGGCGCGGACGGCGACTGGCCTCCGTCGGCAAGGGGGACCCGGGCGCGCATTTGCGCCCGACCACCGACCGTGTGCGCGAGTCGCTGTTCAACATGCTGGGCGGGGGACGCTTTGGCGACCCTTTCGACGGCGCGCGTGTGCTCGACCTTTTCGCAGGCACCGGTGCGCTGGGGCTGGAGGCGCTCTCGCGCGGCGCGCTCTCTGCCGTCTTCGTTGAGAAAGGCCGCGTCGGGCAAAAGCTGATCCGCGACAACATCGCCCTGCTTGGCTGCGCAGAGGACACCCGGCTGATCGGCGCGGACGCCCTGCGCCTGCCACCAGCGGACGCCCCCTGCTCGCTGATCTTCCTCGATCCACCCTATGGCAAATCCCTCGGCAACAAGGCCCTGAGCGCAGCTCGCGACCAGGGCTGGATCGCACCAGATGCGCTGATCGTGTTCGAGGAAAGCACCCCGCAACAGGCGCCCGAGGGCTTCACCGTCGAAGACACCCGCCGCTATGGCGACACCCATGTGACGGTGATGCGCGCCTGACGCCCGCACACCATGGCAACTCTTCGGCACGCCCTGACGTTATCCTGCAAATTCTCATCAGGAGCGCCGCCATGAAAGACCACCCCGACCAGCCCACCGCCGCCGAGACCGCCGTCATGAACGACCTCATCGACCGCGCCCGCGCAGAGGCCGACACCGGCGGCAAGGCTGGCATCGCCGCCGCAGTGATGCGCGGCGACACGCTTCTGGCACGCGGCATGAACGAGGTGCATCTGGATCACGACCCCACCCGGCATGCTGAAATCGTCGCCCTCTCCGCCGCGACCCGCGCGCTCAAGGATCCCAGCCTGGACGGCTGCACGCTGCTGACCACGCTGCAACCCTGCGAAATGTGTCTCGCGGCGATGCGTTTCGCCGGAATTGCCCGGGTGATTTATGCGGCGGGACGGCCTGACGTGCCCACCGACAAGTACTTTGCCTTCCCCGGGCTGCACATCGCCGACTTTCGCGAGGCGGATCATAAGGACTTTACCGCCATCGGCGGGCTGTGCGACCATCGAATCCTCGACATCTACGCCGCCAAGGACGACTGACGGCGCCCCTCAGCCGGAGCCTGCCCATGTCCCGTATCGCCACCATCGCCCTGTGCTGCCTGCCCCTCGTCGCCCAGGCGCAACCGATCACCGTGAGCGACTGCGACTGGCAGAGCAATGCGCAGAACATACCCGAACCGTGGGAGGCGCACAGCCGCACCTTCGCCAACGGGAACGTTCGCCTGACCATGCTGGACACCATCGAACCAGCCTTGGGGTGGGCGTGGCTCATGGTGCAGTCTCCTCCGGAACAAGACTGGGGCGGACGCCAGTGCAAATTGCTGGGGCTGGACGGCGCGGGCTTCGCCGGGATGAAGTTCGACACGCTCAACGCCGATTACGATCCCTCCGTGGGGCTGATGTTCTCGCTGCTGGTGGATGTCTTCAACCCGGCCACAGGTGACAGCGACACCCTCCCCCTGTGGTTCGCCCTCAACCAGTCCACCGGCGCCATCGACGCCAAATTGCGCCACGACTAAGTCTTGCGCCCGCCCACCAGCCCGCCTACCCAAGCATCATGATCCTCGGCATCGGAACAGACCTCGCAAACATCGACCGCATCGCCGGCACGCTTGAGCGGTTCGGCGACCGTTTCCGCAATCGTGTCTTCACCGATGTGGAACAGGCAAAGGCCGAACGCCGGGCCGATGTGGCCGGCACCTATGCGAAACGCTGGGCGGCCAAGGAAGCCTGCTCCAAGGCGCTTGGCACCGGGCTACGCATGGGGATCTCGTGGAAGGACATGGCCGTCAGCAACCTGCCCACCGGACAGCCGGTGATGCAGGTCACAGGCTGGGCCGCTGAACGCCTGGCAGAGATGACGCCGCCGGGGCATGACGCCATCATCCATGTCACCCTCACCGACGATCACCCGTGGGCGCAGGCCTTCGTCGTGATCGAAGCCCGCCCAATCACCGCGTAGGACGCGGCGCACCCCGCCCCCGGAACCTGTCGCCCCACGTACAGTTGACGGACCATCGCGATGTGCCGGGCGCTGCTGCCTTGACACGCCCCGCCCTGCGCCGCATCAAGCGCAGGCATAAGAACCAAGGGGCATTTCATGGCAACCGAAGAGAAAAAGGGCGGCATCGTCGAGACGATCAAAACCATCGTCTACGCACTCCTCATCGCAGGCATCTTCCGCACCTTCCTTTTCCAGCCCTTCTGGATCCCCTCCGGGTCGATGAAGGACACGCTGCTGATCGGGGATTTCCTCTTCGTCAACAAGATGGCCTACGGCTATTCCTACGCCTCCTGCCCGTCTGTCATCATCCCGCGCTTTGGCATCGACATCGACGCGCAGGATGTCTGTGGCTGGGCTGATGGCGACAACACGCGCCTGTTTGGCTCTGAGCCGAAGCGCGGCGATGTGGTTGTCTTCCGCCACCCCACGTCGGGCCGCGATTACATCAAACGCCTGATTGGTCTGCCGGGCGACAAGGTGCAGGTGCGCGATAGCATCCTGTATCTCAACGGCGAGCCGGTCGAGGTACAGCCCGCAGGCACGTTCGAGGAAATTCAAAAGCCACAAGGCCCGCAGGGTCTGCGTCCGCGCTGTGAAAACGGCCCCGTCGGAGAAGGCGGCACCTGCACCAAGACCCGGATGCTGGAAACCCTGCCGAACGGCGTGACCCACTCGATCCTCAACATCGACGACCAGTCCTCCGACCACACCGGCGTCTACGAAGTCCCCGCGGGCCATTTTTTCTTCATGGGCGACAACCGCGACAACTCCGCTGACAGCCGCATCTCCAACATGGTGGGTGGCGTCGGCATGGTGCCCTTCGAAAACATCGTGGGCCGCGCCGACCGCATCATGTTCTCTTCAGCCGGACGCTCCATGCTGTTCTTCTGGACATGGCGCAGCGACCGGTTCTTCAAGAAAGTCGAATAACCCCAGAACGCCCGGTCCCCGCGACCGGGCGTCGCGCTTTTTGTAGCGCCGCACCGCTGGACATCCCGACCCGAAGGGCGGAAAACACCGCCCTCAGATCATCATATGGCACGCGACCAGGGGCGTCCCGCTGCAGGGACGGTCCCGGCCGGGCGCCAAGGAGCCTCGCATGAAACTCTCGGCAGAGGTCAAGGCGCTCGAAGACCGCCTCGGCTATTCCTTCACCGACAAGGCACGCCTGCGCCGCGCGCTGACCCATTCCTCCATGTCCTCGCCCACGCGGCAGGACAACCAGCGCCTCGAATTTCTGGGCGACCGCGTGCTGGGCCTCGTGATGGCGGAGGCGCTTCTGGCCCATGACCGCACCGCCACCGAAGGCCAGCTTGCCCCGCGCTACAACGCGCTCGTGCGCAAGGAGACCTGCGCCGACGTGGCCCGCGAGCTGGGTCTGGGCGAAGCGTTGAAACTTGGCCGGTCCGAGCAGATGTCCGGCGGCCGCCGCAAGCAGGCCCTGCTGGGCGACGCCATGGAAGCGCTGATTGCCGCGGTCTATCTCGACGCCGGTTTCGAGGCCTCGCAAGACATGATCCTGCGCCTCTGGGGCGACCGGATAAAGGGCGTCGAAGAAGACGCAAAAGACGCCAAGACCGCGCTGCAGGAATGGGCGCAGGCCCGTAAGATGCCGCCACCCTCCTACGACACGATCGAACGCGCCGGCCCCGACCACGCGCCCGTCTTCACGATCGAAGTCCGCGTCGGCTCCGGCCAATCCGCCCAAGCCACCGCAGGCAGCAAACGTCAGGCCGAACAAGCCGCAGCCCGCGCTCTGCTCGATCAAGTGGGCTGACCCGCCGCCAGGCGCCCGTTATTTCGCGGCCACGTTGGTCTCGGCGCGTCTGGCGTTCTTTGCAGCTTGCTGCGCTTCAAATCGACGCCAGACGTGCATATGCCCTTTCTGACGCGCCGCTGCGAGCCATAGCTTCTTGCGTGCATCTTCTGTTTCCAGATCAGCGTAAACACCCGCCGAGTATTTGGGCCAATCCAATGCCAGCCCTTTCTTCACCAGCTCAGCAGACAAATCCCGCCCATCTGGTAGAAAGCACTTCGCGACAGTCCGGCCATGCGCGTCCTCATCAACAACCTCAGCGGTTATGATACGTCCCTTGCAAAACCCTTGCATGGATCGCTTTGCCCGAATGCCATAGGGGTGGTCCATTTCCGGCGCGTCGATCCCGAACAGGCGCAAGCGAACACCAGCAACATCGATGGTATCGCCATCCACCACCCAGGCTTTCCCCGTCAAGATACGTGCTGACCCGGCGGTGTCTTCCGGCCGGTTCGACAGCGGATCGGCCTCGTCCCGCGCAGCTTCTGCGCTGCGATCCGCAGCCATCGAGGTTTCGGCCGCCCGTCCGGAACGGATAGTGCTGTGATAACTGGGTATTCCCGGCGGGCGCTTATAAGGCTCCTTGGTCACTTCCTCTGCAAATCGAGCCCATTCTTCTTCCTGCAATCGTTTTTTTAGCTTGGCGCGGCGCCTCCAAAACGAAACAGCCACACCCAAAACAATTAAGACAACGAGGGTGCTCAATTCCAAATCCGTAGTCCGCCGACCACTCTTTCAACCACATCTACAGCTCACGGCAGATTTAAATCCTCCGGGTCGCAAACAGTCTCAATCGCGTATCTCCTTGCCGTGCATCGATATTCATGCAACGTCGTGGCGCCCGATACGAAAGCTTTGCAATGACTGACAACCTCCGCGGTGCGCTCTTCATGATCCTCGCCATGGTCGGCTTCGGGGTCGAGGACGCTTTCTTCAAAGCGGCCACCGCTCAGGGCACCTCGGCAGGCATGGCCACGGTGCAATTCGGGCTGACGGCCATGGTGCTTTACGCGTTGTATGCCCGACAGCAGGGCGTGCCGGTCTGGACCAGCGAGTACCTCAAAAAGCGGCTCTTGATCCGCACCGCCTTCGAGATCGTCGGGCGTCTGTTCTTTGCCCTGTCACTGGCCTACACGCCGCTGTCCACGACCTCTGCCATCCTGCAAGCCGCCCCGCTGGTGGTGATGCTCGGCGCGGGCCTGATACTGGGCGAAAAGATCGGACCGCGCCGCTGGGCGGCCATGGCCGTCGGCTTTGCCGGTGTGCTGTTGATCATTCGCCCCACGCCAGACGCGTTTCAGCCGAACGCGATCCTCGCCATCCTCGGCATGATCGGCTTTGCGGGCCGCGACCTCGCCACACGCACTGCGCCGATGCATGTGCATGCCGCGCAACTTGGCGTGCTGGGTTTTGCCGTCGTCACATGCGCCGGGATGGTCATCCTTGGGTTCGAGCCGGGTGCGCCCAGCCTGCCATCAGCAACAGCCGCCACGCTTCTCTGCGGCACAGCGCTTTCAGGCGTCTTGGGCTACACGGCGATGACCTGGGCGATGCGCACCGGCGAAGTCTCCGTCGTTGCGCCGTTCCGCTACGCCCGCCTTCTGGTCGCGCTGGTGTTGGCGTACACCCTGTTCAACGAGCGCCCCGATGTGCTGACCCTCGCCGGCGCAGCTCTGATCGTCGGGTCGGGCACCTACTCGCTGATCCGCGATGGGCGGCGGCGCTGACTTTATTTTCGTGGCTCACGCGCTTGTGACCGCTCCAAAACGGCTCTGCCGCCGGACTAGATCAAAATCCCTCAAATACGCCGAAAATCATCGCGTTCCCGATTCGGCCTAGTCGTGAAACAGTTAACATCCGACCGGATTTTCACGCCGAACCGGTCGGGACTCGCCTGAATATTTGGTTAATGCGCCCCGGTTAACGAACCGCACGCCGTACAGCAGACGCGGGAACGCCATTGTGCTATGGCGAAAGCTTGCAAAACCCGCTAGGGAGTTGCCTTCATCAGCCAGGACCAATGCCCCAGACATGACCACACGCGCCGGTTTCATCGCCCTGATCGGAGAGCCCAACGCAGGCAAATCCACTCTCACCAACCGCATGGTGGGGGCCAAGGTTTCCATTGTAACGCATAAGGTTCAGACCACCCGCGCCCGCATTCGCGGGGTCGCGATGGAGGGTGAAAGCCAGCTGATCTTCGTCGACACACCGGGCATGTTTCAGCCGCGCCGCCGCTTGGATCGCGCCATGGTGGCCGCCGCTTGGGGCGGGGCCGCCGATGCTGACATCGTGGTTTTGCTGGTCGAAGCACACCGCGGCATGACCGATGGCGTGCGCCGCATCCTCGAAGGACTGCAAGACATCCCGAAAGGTCGCAAAATTGCGCTTGCGATCAACAAGATAGACCGCGTCAAAGCCGAAGATCTGCTGCAGCTGTCAAAATCGCTCAACGAAGAGTTCACATTCCTGAACACCTTCATGATCTCCGCCGAGAAGGGTCACGGCGTCGATCATCTGCGCGAATGGATTGCGGCCGAACTGCCCGAAGGGCCTTGGCTCTATCCCGAGGATCAGATTGCCGATCTGCCCATGCGCATGATTGCCGCAGAAATGACGCGTGAAAAACTGACCCTGCGCCTGCATCAGGAACTGCCCTATCAGCTGACGGTCGAAACCGAGAGCTGGCAAGAGCGCGACGATGGCACGGCGCGTATTGACCAGGTTATCTACGTCGCCCGCGACGGCCACAAGGGCATCATCCTGGGCCACAAGGGTGAAACGATCAAAGCTATTTCCAAGGCCTCTCGCGAAGAACTCACTGAATTCCTTGGTAGAAAGGTGCACCTTTTCCTGCAGATCAAAGTCCGTGAAAACTGGCTTGAGGAAAAAGAGCGCTACTCGGAAATGGGACTGAATTTCAAGGACGGCAACGCCTGATCCAACGGCGCTCCTTCAGGCTTGGACATATCCCGGTGGCGGCGCTTCAGCGCAGGGGGCAAAGCCCCTTTCGCCTTCCATTTTCCAAAGGCACCGCATGACCCCGCGACTCACTTCTCGTTTTTGGATCGATGCCTATCTCACGCGGCTTCGCCTTCACGACATCCCTGCATTCGTCACCGCACACGGCGATGACAATGCCGGCGCGGTGCTGGTCAAGCTCGCGACACTGGACGGCAAAGCCAAAGCATTCACCCGCGGCTTCGATCTGCAGACAGGGGACCGACAGTGGACGACCCTGGCCGAAGGGGAAGAGCGCGACATCGATCAAACCATTTCAAAACAACGATCTTTTGATCCGGACCTCTGGGTGATCGAGGTCGAAGATCGCGCAGGTCGGCACCTTTTGGACGCGCCCGGTCTGGCTTGAGACGTCCGGCAGGCAAAGGTTAATCCCGGCTTGCCTCAGGTCGCACTTGGAAAGATCTGCCGCATCTGCGCCTCGTAGTGCGCCCAGCTCATGGTCGCCTTGTTTCCGGCGTATCCGTGGTAGTGCGACCGCCCCGAGGCGTTGGGCAAACCAGCCCAGATCTTTGCCACGTTGTTCATGAACGCGCGACGTGTCATCACGCCGTCCTGCATTGCCGACAGCCCAGCCTCCTCCAACAAGATATCTGCCAAGGCATCCTGCACCTGCGGCGAAAACCTCGTGGTGGGCCCCAGATGCGCCTTGCGCACAAGCCCGCGCAATGTCTTTGGAATGATCTGGTAGCGACCGATGGCATGGGGTTGTCCTGGCGTCGCGTCGATCCAGGCAAAAATCTCGCCCAAGGTCATCTGCGTCGGCGGCTTTGGTGTCTTTATCCGTGCACCATATTGCACCGCGTCATACTGCGCCGAACCAGCCTCCGCCGCCGCGATGAGGTCTCGCAGACGCGCCACAGGGCCGCTACCGCTCCGAACCGGCAAGATGCCTTGGACCCCGTCACGATCAGTTTTTCGCACTGGCCAAGGCGCGAACAAGGACGCTGCGGCCCGCCCGGCAAACAGGCTGGCCTGTGCGCCGTTGGGATCGACGCTTGCTTCAATCACGCTGGCCCCACCGTTCGATGAACTGATGATCGCCGTCGCCCCCCCTCCGATCAGAGGGCCCCGTGCAGAGATCAGCGCACCACGAGATTCCATGGAGATCGTCTGTGCGGGCAGCCCGCCTCCCATGACGAGGGCAAACAGGATCAACACCAGAGCAAGGACACTTCGCGCCATTGAGGGCCTCCTTTCTGAAGGGCATGCCCCGTGATGACACAGACCGGTTGAGAAACCCTTGCCCCCGCCCGTCGCAATCGCCAAATTCCGCAAATGGAATGGCGAGACACGGGCATATTGCTGGCGACGCGCAGGCATGGCGAGACCTCGCTGATCCTCGACGTCTTTACACCGACCCACGGGCGGCATGCGGGCATCGTGCGCGGTGGAACCTCACGAAAGATGGCGCCGCACCTACAGCCTGGCGCACAACTGGACCTGCGCTGGCGCGCCCGCCTGGAGGATCATATCGGCGCCTTCACCTTTGAACCGCAACGCTCGCGGGCGGCCAATGCACTCGGCGACCGATTGGCTCTTGCCGGGCTGAACGCGGTTGTCGCGCTGCTGCGGTTCTGCCTCCCCGAGCGGGTACCGCATGGCGCGCTTTACACCCGTTCGGAACAGTTGCTCGACCTACTGGGGCAGCCTGATCTTTGGCCGCTGGCCTACCTGCGATGGGAGCAGGCGCTGCTGGAGGAGATGGGCTTTGCGCTTGATCTGACCGTTTGCGCGGTGACGGGCCGGACCGAGGGGTTGGTTTATGTCTCTCCAAAATCCGGGCGAGCGGTCACGGCCGAAGGGGCGGGCAACTGGATCCACCATCTGCTGCCTCTGCCTCCCGTTTTGCTGGGCCAAGGATCTTCGGAGGACGCCGAGATTGCTGAAGCCCTTGTTACAACGGGATATTTCATGGAGCATCGCCTCGCGCCACAAATGGGGGACAAGCCCCTCCCCGAGGCGCGTGCCCGCCTGTTGGATCGCATTCGCGCTCGCGCCACAGCTTGAGGCAACCATTTGCCGCGCCGGTCGTTGGGACAGCAATACTGTCCTGAGGGAAATCAGATGAATTACGCCCGCTTTGCCGCCATGATCGTGGCATCCACGCTCATCATGTTCGGCCTGATGTATCTGAACACCTTCGCGCTGGAGCATGTCTTCTTCTCTGAGACACGTATTTACATGGCGCTTCTGATGGGCGGGGTCATGGCCGTGGTAATGATGGCCTTCATGGCGGACATGTACCCGAAACGAGCTGTCAATCTGGGGATCATGATCGCGGGTGTTGTGATCTTTGCGGTGTCGCTGTTTCTGGTGCGGTCTCAAATCACGATCCAAGGTGCAAGTTACATGCGTGCCATGATCCCGCATCATTCTATCGCCGTAATGACCTCCACCCGGGCCGAAATCACAGATGCACGTGTTGCAAAGCTCGCCGCAGGAATAGCAGATGCCCAACAAAAAGAGATTGCAGAGATGCGCGCGCTCATTGCCGATCTTGAGGCTGGACGCATCGAAACGGACGTCTACGTCGATCCCGAGCCGCAGGTCGGGAATATTCAAGCGGCGCTGAACAACACGTTGTTGTCGACACTTGATCCCAGTCCCATGACCCAGAGTGAAGCCGAGCAAGTGCTGGCGCAAAACGCCGAATGCACGTTTCAATACACCGGCAGCGACAATCCTGTGCTTTGGGCGACGACCCCGGAAGGCGCTGCGGCAATGAAGCTGAACGGTGTTCTTATTGCGCTGGACAGCACGGCACCGGGCCAATGGGCGGCCGATGGCGTGTCCATGACCGTCGAGGAGCTGCCGGGGCTGTCAATGCGCGCCAATGCGCGGCTCGACTTTGGTCTCGATCAGGGCTTGCAAGCGGGGTTTCTCGGCTTTTGGAATTGCTGAACTCGTGACAGACACGCCCTGTCGGGCGGCATCTTCGCCCCTTCCCTCGTCCTCTGGAAACCGTTAGGAATTTGGTCATGAAATGGAATATGCCCAATATACTGACGGCCTTGCGCCTGATCGCTGCACCCGGTGTGGCGTTGATGTTTTTGTATTTTTCGCGCCCATTGGCTGATTGGCTGGCGCTTTTGCTGTTTATGTCCGCCGCAATCACCGACTTTTTTGACGGCCATCTTGCCCGGATGTGGCAACAGGAAACCAAAATCGGCGCAATGCTCGACCCCATCGCGGACAAGGCCATGGTCGTCATCGCGCTGATGGTGCTTGTGGCCTACAATTCCTACACGCCATGGCTCGTGCTGCCGGCCACTGTAATCTTGTTCAGAGAGGTCTCTGTCTCTGGCCTGCGAGAGTACCTTGGCGACACCGCGGGGACATTGAAGGTAACGAAGCTCGCCAAGTGGAAGACCACCGTTCAAATGGTCGCCATCGCTGTCCTGTTCGGGCACGGCGTTTTTGAACATTACTTCGGCATTTCGATAATAGGTATGGATGCGGAGATCGTTCAAGGTGTGTTGAATGGCACGATCGAGGACACACAAGGGCTGGTTTGGAAGCACCTCGGCATGGTTTGGGCCGGCCCGGTTGGGATCGCCTTGCTATGGTTGGCAGCGGCTTTGACGTTGGTCACCGGCTTGGATTATTTCCGCAAAGCCGTTCCTTTCCTGAAGGAGGAAAGCTGATGCAAATCCTATATTTTGCATGGGTACGTGAACGGATCGGTCTGGCCAAGGAAACACTTGATACCCGGGCCGGTACGGTCATGGAGTTGGTCGATGAATTGCGCGCGCGGGAAGACCGCTATGCCGCCGCGTTCGAGGATCTGTCCGCCCTGCGCGTCGCTGTGGATCAGGATCTTGTGGATTTCGACGCGCCGTTGAACGGTGCCCGCGAAGTTGCGTTTTTCCCACCGATGACCGGGGGCTGAGATGCGGATTGTCGTTCAGGAGCAGCCATTTGATTATGGTGCCGAAGCCTCTGATTTTGCTGCTGGGCGTCATGACATGGGCGCGATTGTGACGTTCACCGGCGTTGTGCGCGACGTGGATGGCGGGCTGCACGCCATGGAGATCGAGCACTATCCCGGTATGACCGAAAAGGCGCTGGAAAAGATCGCATCAGAAGCGATGGAACGCTGGTCATTGGGCGACGCTTTGGTGATACACCGTTATGGACGCCTGGAAAAAGGTGAACAGATCATGATGGTCGCCACCGCCGCTCGTCATCGAAAAGACGCCTTTGATGCCGCCGAATTCCTGATGGATTATCTCAAAAGTCGTGCGCCTTTTTGGAAGAAGGAACACACTGGCGAGAGCGCCGGTTGGGTTGCTGCCCGCGACGAGGACGAGACCGCGCTTGATCGCTGGTAGGTGCCTCGACCGTTTTGCAAAATACAACAATTGGACTAACATTGATGGATGTTGCCGGGGACACAAACGTGGCCACGTATCAACCGTTTGCCATCATGGTCTTTGCGCGGGTTGCACAGGATTGGTAAGACAATCAGACCAAGGAGGCGCAGATGCCATTCGAGAAGGTGCATCCGGAAAAACTGTCAGCGACAGTTGTTCGTCAGATTGAAAAGCTGATCCTGCGCGGCATTCTGCGCCCCGGAGAACGCTTGCCGTCAGAACGTGAATTGTCAGAAAAGCTAGGCGTTTCAAGGCCTTCCCTAAGGGAGGCCGTGTCTGAGCTGCAAAACCGAGGCCTTTTGGAAAGCCGCGCCGGTGCGGGCATATACGTGACGGATGTACTGGGATCGGCGTTTTCAGAGGCACTGATCGGGCTGTTTGCCGGACATGACGAGGCCGTTTTTGACTACCTCAGCTTTCGCCGCGACATGGAAGGGCTGGCCGCACAGCGCGCCGCCGACCATGGCACGGAAACAGATCTGAAGGTCATCGCAGAGCTGATGGCCAAGATGGAAGCCGCCCACGGCAAACGCAATCCGGCAGAGGAAGCACGGCTGGACGCGGACTTTCACCTCGCAATTATCGAGGCATCTCATAACGTTATCATGCTCCACATGATGCGCAGCATGTATCAGTTGCTGCGCGAGGGTGTCTTTTACAATCGCCAGGTCATGTTCCGGCAGCGCAACACGCGAGAGCAGCTTCTGGAGCAGCACAAAGCCATCAATGTGGCATTGCAGGCGCGTGACGGCCGGGCCGCAAGAGTGGCCGTGGAGGCGCACTTGGGCTATGTCGAAGACGCCCTGACAGCGGACCGAAAAACCGCAAGAAATGAGTTAATTGCCCGTCAACGTTTGATGCGCGAGACCGAAAACAGGTAAAAAATCCGCATCAATCACCCGTTCTTAATACATCGAACGCATGCGTAAACGGCCCAGATTAACCATTTCGTAAGGTGAGTCCCGACCGGTTTGGCCGCACGATCCGGTCGTTTGTTAACCTTCACACATCCGGCCATCAAATACGTGTCCGAATCGTACTTTCGAACACACAAAAGCCGCCCACCTTTCGGTGCGCGGCCCCGTGTGGCGAAGCGCCGGATTCAGGCTTCGTCGGTCGGCTTGGCCTGCAATTGACCGTAGGCGGACGCGCCGATGGTCTGTTCGAGCTCAAGCTGAGTTTCGAGAAAGTCGATGTGACCTTCTTCGTCGGTGATGAGCTCTTCAAACAGGTTTTTGGACACATAGTCCCCAACCTTTTCACAATGCTGACGCGCCTCGATATACAGTGTGCGCGCCTCGTGTTCCGCGGCCAGATCGCTTTCCAGCGTCTCGCGAAGGGTCTCGCCAATGCGCAGCGCATCAAGCTTTTGCAAGTTCGGATGACCACCAAGGAAGATGATTCGCTCGATCAGTTTATCGGCGTGCTGCATCTCTTCGATGCTTTCTTCCCGCGACTTGGCAGCGACACGGCCAAAGCCCCAGTCTTCTTGCAGGCGGTAATGCAGCCAGTACTGGCTGACCGCGGTCAGTTCGCTGCGCAATGCAGCGTTGAGATATTCGATGACTTTTTCGTCGCCCTTCATGGTGCCCTCTCGTTTGCTATCAGGGTCCTCGCTAACGGCACGCCCGGCGAGCGAGCAATCCCTTGGCTGGGTTCCAGACTCGGGACTATGGCGCAGATCGCAAAGAAGGTCACGGAGGTTTAAGGGCGACCGGCCTTGAGCCGACGCTCTGCCGCTGGGGTCAGGACCGGAACGCCGAGACTGTCGTTGCGCTGCATCGTCTGCATGAAGAGCGGCAAACATCCACCACAGTCGGCTTTCTTGCCCAGGGCCCGATAGATCTTACCCGGTGTAATGATGGTGTCCGGATCGGCGGCGCGCATCCAATCCATGGCGGCATGGATGTCGCGGTCGGTGATCGCGTTGCAGTGACAAACCATCATGGGCGGATCTCCTCGGCATTGCCCCTGAAAGGTGACTAATATAGTTGGTCATGTCAATCCTGATTGTTTTACTCGGACAGATTGTGATCCGGGCCAGCCAAACGAAAGCCCCGGGCGCATCACTGCGTCCGGGGCTTGAGTGTCGGAAGGATCAGGCGTTGCCGCCTGACCCGAGCTACAGGACCTTAGCCTTTGGAGAATTCCGGGTACGCTTCCATGCCCATTTCCGCCATGTCGAGACCGGTGATCTCGTCTTCTTCGGAAACACGGATCCCCATGAGCATTTTCAGCAGGAACCAGACGATACCCGATGCGACAATCGTGAAGATCGCGACGATGAGGATCGAATAGAGCTGCACGCCGAGGTTCGCGTCACCATTGGTGAATACAACCGCGATGGTGCCGAAGATGCCGCAAAGCAGGTGAACCGGGATGGCACCAACCACGTCGTCGATCTTGAGCTTGTCGAGCAGCGGAACCGCGAAGACCACGATCGCACCACCAACCATACCGATCAGAGTTGCTGCGCCCAAAGAGGGGGTCAGCGGCTCTGCCGTGATGGAGACCAGACCGGCCAGCGCGCCGTTCAGGATCATGGTGAGATCAGGCTTTTTGTACAGGATCTGGGTCAGGATCAGCGCTGCAATCGCGCCACCGGCCGCTGCCGTGTTGGTGTTGGCAAAGATGCGGGACACGTCGGACACGTCACCCACGGTGCCCATGGCCAGCTGCGAACCACCGTTGAAGCCAAACCAGCCGAGCCACAGGATGAACGTACCGAGCGTCGCCAGCGACAGGTTGGAGCCGGGCATCGGGATGGTGCGGCCATCTTTGTACTTGCCGATACGCGGGCCGAGGATCAGGGCACCGGTCAAAGCCGCCCAGCCTCCAACGGAGTGCACAACGGTCGAGCCAGCGAAGTCAAGGAAGCCCATCTCGTCAAGGAAGCCGCCGCCCCATTTCCAGGACGCCTGAAGCGGGTAGATAAAGGCGGTCAGAACAACCACGAAGATCAGGAAGGGCCACAGCTTGATACGCTCGGCTACAGTACCGGACACGATGGACGCGGTGGTGGCACAGAACATCAGCTGGAAGAAGAAGTCAGACCCCGTGGATGCGTAGCCGTAATCGTCGGCACCATCACGGGCAACGCCAACCGCTTCGAGCACGCCCGGTCCCCAGACGCCGGACAGGATGCCGTCGACGGACCATGTGCCCAACGGGTACATCAGGTTGTAGCCGATCAGGTAGTAAAAGATCGCCGCCAGCGAGAACAGCGCGACGTTCTTGGTCAGCTGCATGGTGACGTTCTTGGACCGCACAAGGCCGGCCTCCAGCATGGCAAAGCCTGCCGCCATCCAGAACACAAGGAAGCCGCCAATCAGGAACAGCAGAGAGTTCAGGATAAAGATCGTATCTGTAGAAGCGTCAACGCCAGCCACGGCGGAGGCTTCCTCCTGGGCAAGCCCCAGGCTTGGCAGCGCCACCAATACTGTGGCTGCGGCAACGGAAGAGAAGAGTTTCATTCAATAAGTCCCCTTGGTGTCGCTAGGTTACAACGCGTCTGCGTCGGTTTCGCCGGTCCGCACGCGCACGGCTTGCTGCACGTCGAGAACGAAGACTTTACCGTCACCGATCTTGCCGGTCTGCGCTGTCGTCTTGATGGTTTCGACCACCTGCTCGGCCATGGCGGAGCTGACGACGATTTCCAGTTTGATCTTCGGCACGAAATTCACGGCATACTCTGCACCGCGGTAGATTTCGGTATGGCCGGATTGAGAGCCGAAGCCCTTAATTTCCGTAACCATCATGCCGCGCACGCCGATGCCCGTGAGCGCTTCACGCACCTCTTCGAGCTTGAACGGCTTGATCGTTGCAATGATCAGTTTCACCTTGTTCCCCTTCGGTCTTGGCGAGTTCCCTCGCAATGGCCCCTGAAGCAAAACGGCGAGTGCCGCTGAAAATGAAGGCTTTGAACAAATTCCCGCCCTTTTCGCGCGACCTATCGTCTAATTTTTGAGCGAAATTGAATTGTTGATGCAATTTTGGGCGAAACAAAAACGCGAGCAGGCAGCAGAGGTGGTCAACATTCCCTGACCAACCAAGTAGAGTCGCGCCAAGAAACGTCAGAGCAGGTCACCTTTTCCATGAGTTCATCGCGCAAGTCAGGCAAGCTGGTGGCGGATCGCCGATATTCCGGCAAAAGCCCCGGCCAGACACCCAAGAAGCCAGCAAAGAAAAAGAAGGCCCCCACACCGCGCCGCGCACCGCGCCGGCGGGGCCCTGTGGCGTGGATCCTTGGCTTCTTTGGCTGGATCATGCGAACGGTGTTGAAAATCACTGTCAGCGTGGCGGTTATCGTGGCCCTGTTGATCGGGTCATGGGTGCTTTACACGTCATCGACCCTGCCGGAGCTGAACACGCTGCTGGACGGGCGGGCGCGCGGGTCGGTGACGCTGATGGACCGCGACGGGCGCGTCTTTGCCCTGCGCGGCGACCAGTTCGGCGGTGCTGTCACGGCGACGTCGGTCAGTCCGCATCTGAAGAACGCTGTTGTCGCCACAGAGGACAAGCGGTTTTACAGCCACTTTGGTCTCAGCCCGCGGGGCATTGCCTCTGCGGTGCGCATCAACCTGTCCGAAGGGCGCGGGCCACTGTCCGGACACGGTGGGTCGACCATCACCCAGCAGACCGCGAAATTGCTGTGCCTTGGCCGCACGTTTGACCCGAAGGAATGGAAAAACGAGGCCGAATTCGTCGCCGATTGCCGTCAGGGCTCGCTGGAGCGAAAGATCAACGAGGCGATCTTTGCCATGGCGATGGAGGTGAAATATTCCAAGAATGACATTCTCTCCATTTACCTCAACCGCGCGTACATGGGGGGCGGCGCCTATGGGGCCGAGGCCGCAGCGCAGCGCTACTTTGGCAAACACGCCGCCGCGCTGAACCCTTCCGAGGGCGCCATGATTGCAGGCCTCCTGACGGCACCCTCCACGTTGTCCCCCACCTCGAACCTGGAACGGTCGCAGGCGCGCGCCGCGACGGTGCTGCGCCTGATGGAGGAGCAAGGCTACCTCACCGCCGAGCAAGAAGCAGAAGCGCAACGCAACCCGGCGAGGCTGTCCTCGCAGGCAGACAGTCTGGGCGGCGGGTACTTTGCCGACTGGGTCATGCAGTCCGGGCCGGAGTTCTTTACCAAGGACACGACGGAGGATGTGCTCATTTCCACCACCATGGACCCGCGTTTGCAGCAGGCAACCGAGGACGCGGTGGATAAGATCTTTCGCGAGAAGGTCTCTGACAGCTCAAAGGCGCAGGTGGCCGTGATCGTCATGTCCGCCGACGGGGCGGTCCGAGCCATGGTCGGCGGGCGCGACGTGGACGCCACGGGGCTGTTCAATCGCGCCTTCCAGGCGGTGCGGCAGACCGGCTCTGCCTTCAAGCCGTTCATCTATGCCACGGCGTTGGAACTGGGCTATTCGCCCTACGACACAGTGCTGGACGAGCCTTACTGCCTGAACATTCCCGGGTCGGGACAATGGTGTCCCGAGAACTACACCCGCAAATACTCGGGCCGCGTGACGCTGATCGACGCGCTGAAACGGTCGCTGAACATTCCCGCGATCAAGGTGTCCGAGTCGGTAGGCCGCGACCTGGTGATGCGGGTGGCCCGCGATTTCGGCATCTACCGGGATCTGCAGGATGTGCCCTCCATGGCTTTGGGCACCTCCGGGGCAACGCTGCTGGAAATGACGGGCGCCTATGCCGGCATTCTGAACGGCGGGTCGTCGGTGACGCCCTACGGGCTGAAGGAGCTGCGTCTGAAGGGTGAGCAAGAGCCGCTCATGGGGACGGGCGGTGGCATCGGGGAGCGCGTCATTCAGGAAAGCGCGGCGCGGCAGTTGGCCTGGATGATGGAAAAGGTCGTGAGCGAGGGCACCGGCGGGCGTGCCAAGGTCGACGGCTGGCAAGTGGCGGGCAAGACCGGCACCAGCCAGGAGGCGCGGGATGCATGGTTTGTCGGCTTTACCTCGGAATACGTGGCCGGTGTATGGATGGGCTACGACGACAACACCCCACTGACCGGCGTGACCGGCGGCGGCTTGCCTGCGGAGATCTTTGGCGAAGTCATGGCCCGCGTTCACGACGGGATGACCCCGCAGCCGCTGCCGATGGAGGCCCCGGTGCCCCCTGCCCCCGAGCCGGAGCCCGCCCCGCAGGTCGTCCAACAGCCGCAGGTGCAGCCCGCGCCGCGCTCACCGGGCCGCACGCGGCAGGTGGAAAGCAACTCTCTGGAGGATGTGCTGCGCAGCATCTTTGGCGGCAACTGACCGCCGGGCAGCATGATCGAGACACTAAAAAGGGCGGGGAAAATCCCCGCCCTTTTTGTCATGAGGCTATTGAGGTGGGCCTTACAGCCCGTCCATCTTCCGCGCCAGTTTGGCGTCCAGCGAGGACAGGCCATCCACGTCATGCGTGGTGAGCGTGACCTCTACCGTGTTGTACGTGTTGGACCACTCAGGATGGTGGTTCCACTTTTCCGCGTAGAAGGCGGCGCGCGTCATCCAGCCGAACGCCTCCACGAAGTTTTCGAACTTGTAGGTCTTGCGAATGGCATCGCGCCCTTCGACCATCTCCCAGCCGGTGTCGAACAGGGGGGCCAAGACGGTTTTGCGGCCAGTGTCGGACAGACGTTCATTCATTGCTGTTCTTCCCTTTGGTCTTTGCGAAACGGGCCGAAAGAGGTCATGATTTCAATGTCCTCGTCGATGGCGCGTCTCTCTTCTTCAAGGTAGCGGGCAACGGCGTCACGGAAACCCTCGTTCGCCAGCCAATGCAGCGAATGGACCTGCGCGGGCAAATATCCGCGCGCCAGTTTATGTTCCCCCTGGGCGCCGGCTTCGACCCGGGACAGGCCGTGGGCAATGGCGAAGTCGATGGCCTGATAATAACACGCCTCGAAATGCAGGCAGGGGTGGTCTTCGACACAGCCCCAATAGCGGCCATAGAGCACGTCGCGCCCGATGAAATTCAGCGCGCCTGCCACAGCGGTGCCGTCGCGTTCACACATGACCAGCGCGATATCGTCGCGCAGTGTCTCCTGCGCTGCTTCGAAAAACGCGCGGGTCAGGTAGGGCGTGCCCCATTTGCGACTGCCCGTGTCCTGGTAAAACTGCCAGAAGGCGTCCCAATGTCGGGGCTGAATGTCGTGACCGGTGAGCGTGCGAATCGTGCCGCCAAAGTCCTGCGCGGTGCGACGTTCCTTGCGGATGTTCTTGCGCTTGCGCGACGACAGGTCGGCAAGGAACGCGTCGAAGTCGGCGTAGCCATCATTGTACCAGTGGAACTGCTGGGTGACGCGACGCAGGAGGCCAAGCTCTTCGCCGGTTTCGGCCTCCTCTTCCGTACAAAATGTAATGTGCAGGGAGCTGAGCTCGTGATTGCTGGCGAATTGCACCGCGCCTTGGGTCAGGGCGGACTGCCCCAGCGCCTCGTATCCCGGTTTGGTCAGAAAGCGTCGCCCCGTGGCGGGGGTGAAGGGCACGGCGATCTGCATTTTCGGATAATAGCGCCCGCCCGCGCTTTCCAGTGCATGCGCCCAGTTGTGGTCAAAGATGTATTCGCCCTGGCTATGGCCCTTGGCGTACATGGGCGCGACGGCGACCGTCTCTCCCTCAACCTCGACCGCGAGGTAATGCGGCTCCCACCCGGTGCCGGGACCGACGGAGCCGCTGTCCTCCAGCGCCTTCAGGAACCGGTACGTGGTGAATGGGTCGTTTGGGCGACCGCCATCTGCGGCCTCCGGACAGGCACAGGCATCCCACACCGCCGCATCTATTTGCGACAGGGAGGGTAGAACATTGACGGCGACGTCACGGGCAGCGGTTTCGGTGGTCATGTTGTTGAATTTGGCCCACGGCACGCGGGGTTCAAGCGGCGTAGCCTTCGAAGGTGACATTGTCCGCGATTTGGCGCGCTTGCGCCTCTTCCTCCGGTGTCCGGATCGTCCAGCACAGGATGGGCAGACCGGCTTCGTGCAGTGCCTTCACCCTTGGGTTCGTCAAATCCGTGTGATCGTGACTGATGAAGGCGAGGCGGATCTCGTCCGCCAGGGCGATCCGGGACAACTCCGCGCGCTCCTCGGCAGAGAGGGTCGGGAAATCCTTCGCGGTGCCCGCACAGGTGGTCAGCCCCACGGGGCGATCCGGGCAAAGGTCCCTGAGCAAGCGGACCGTGTGCGGGTTGAAGGACATCAGCGCTGCGGGCCCGTCGTAGGCGGTCAGGGCCTTAGACGTGGCACGCTCCAACGCGCCGGTGTCGGGGCCCATGGCGCCGTCCTGGTCCTTGAGCTCGATCAGCAGCGGCACCTGGCCTGCCACGAGGGTCAGGATGTCGGCCAGCGTAGGGATGCCCTCGTCGGTGCCGGAGAGATGGATGGCCCCGAGCGCCGCAGCATCGCGTTGGCGCAGGGGGCCTGTATCGCCGGTCAGCCGGGACAGGTCATAGTCGTGAAAGACCATGGCCTGCCCGTCTGCGGAGAGTTGCAGGTCGATCTCGATACCGTAGCCCGCCGCAATGGCCGCCCGGATTGCGGCGCGGGAATTCTCCGGCCGCCCCTTCGCGCGATCATGCAGGGCACGGTGCGCGATGGGCGTGGCCAAGAATGCGTCGGGCAGTATTGCCATCAGGCGACCTCGAAGATGCCTTCGATTTCGACAGCGACACCCAAGGGCAGCGACGCAGCGGACACGGCAGAGCGCGCGTGACGGCCCGCATCGCCCAAGACCTCGACCATCAGGTCGGAGGCGCCGTTGATGACCTTCGGCTGGTCGGTGAACTCGGCGGGGGAGTTGACGAAACCCACCAGTTTCACAACGCGCTTGAGGCGGGACAGGTCACCGTCACAGGCGGCCTTGACCTGAGCCAACAGGCTGAGCGCGCAGGCGCGTGCGGCGGCGGCCCCCTCGTCGACCGACAGGTCTGCGCCGACCTTGCCGGTGACAAGTGCGCCGTTGGCCATGCTGATCTGGCCGGAGACATATAGCGTGTCGCCCGTGCGCACGAACGGCACGTAGTTGGCGGCGGGCGCAGGGGCGTCCGGCAGGGACAGTCCAAGTGCGGAAAGGCGATCTTCGATCGGGTTGCTCATGGTGGGATCCTTTGGTCGCGAATTTTCCGCGACCGTATCGCCCGTGCAGCGGATTGCAACGGGATAAGCGCAGGTGGCGATGGGCGCGGCGGATCGGTCGGGAGGCATCCCGACCGAAGCGGGCTCAGCTCTCGCGGAAGGCGCGGGCGAAGTAGTCCATGAAGGGCTTCACCAGATAGGCCAGCGGTGTGCGATCCTCGGTTCGAATGAACGCTTCGACCGGCATGCCGGGGATCAGCTTCGCCCCTTCTGGCAGGCGCTCGATCTCGCCGTCGTTCAGAAGGATTTCCGCGCGATAATAGCGCACGCTGGAGCGTTCGTCCTCAAATGCGTCGGCAGAGACCTGCACCACCTCGCCGAACAACTCGGGCGTTTGTTTCTGGTCAAGCGAGGAGAACCGGAGGCTTACGTCCTGATCGACAAACAGCTGATCGATGTGGATCGGTTCCACCTGCGCGGCGATAACCAGCGGACGGTCCTGCGGCACCAGGTAGAGCACCGGATCAGCTGGCCGGATGACCGAGCGCGGGGCAAAGACCGTCAACCCGTAGACCACGCCGGAGACGGCTGCCTTTATCTCCATCCGGCTGAGCCGCTCACGCAGGGCGCGGCTTTGTTCTGCCAGCTCGCGCTCGCGAAATTGAAGGTCGCGCAGGGTGGTGATGGCCTCTTCGCGGCGGCGGGTGGTGAGAGAGATAATCTGGATCTCTGTCTCCGTGATGCGGCCTTCGGCTTGGGCCTTCTGCGCCACCAGCTCGCCCACGGTGCCCGACAGGCGCGCCAATTCGCGTTGCAGCGCCAACACTTCGGGTTCGCGCACAAGGCCGCTGCGCCGAAGGGTCTGCTTGCTGGCCAGCTCCTGCTCGATCAGGTCGAGTTGTGCGTTCAGCGCGTCTTGTTGGGCCTCGATGCCGCCGACCTGATCGGTGATCTGATCGGTCCGCTTGTTAAGCTGTTCCACCTCCCCGGTGAGCGATTCCGCGCGGGCGAAGAACAGGTTGCGCTGCCCTTCGACAAGTTCGGCGACCTCTGGATCGTTTTGAGCGGCGGTCAGCACAGCCTCGGCAAAGACAATTTCCTCTGCCAGATCGCGTTCTGCGACAAGCCGCGCGCGACGCGCCATGAGTTCGTACAGTTGCCCCTCCACGATGGTCAGTTCGGAGCGCAACAGGGTGGGGTCAAGTTTGATGAGCGTGTCACCCTCGGCCACTGTGTCACCTTCGCTGACAAGGATTTCCGAGACGACCCCGCCGTCGGGATGCTGGACCACCTGCCGGTTCTGATCGACCTCGATCTGACCGGACGCGACGATAGCGCCGGAGATGTTCGTCGTCGCGGCCCAGGTCCCGAAGCCACCGAACAGAATCGCCACGGCAATCAGGCCGACCACCATGGGTGTGCGCGTCGAAAAGCTGGCGTGACCCGTAGGCGGGGGGCTGCCTGGGGGGGCCTTTGGCGCGGCGGTGTTCGGGCCGGAGGGCCCGCCCGCTTGCGGCGCGGAGGGTGCCTTGTCCTGGGTCATCGGCTGCGGCTGCTGTGCGGCCTGAGGTTGCGGGGCGGCTTGCCGTGGCTTTGGTCGAGACTGGGCCGGTGCAGGTTGGCTTTGCACCACGCGGTCAGTCGGGATCTTTCCCAGGATGGCCTTGCCCTCTGGTGCGGGCTGCGTCGGGCGGTTGCCCTTTGGGTTGTCGGCGTCGCTCATCTCACCCCTCCCGGCGTTGCCGCCTTTTGGATCTGCTGATGGTTCTTGACCATCTGTTGCAGCACCTCGTCCTTGGGTCCAAAGGCCACCCGTTGACCGGCCTCCAGCATCAGCAACTTGTCACATTCCTTGATGGCTGCGGGTCGGTGCGCCATGATCAGCACGGATTTGCCCGCCGCCTTGAACCCCTTGATGGCAGTGTTCACCGCCTCCGACCCCTCGTTGTCGAGGTTCGAGTTCGGTTCATCCAGCACAAGGATCACCGGGTCACCGTACATCGCCCGCGCCAGACCGATGCGTTGCATCTGCCCGCCGGACAGGCGCCCCCCGATGGAGGTTACGCGCGTGTCGTAGCCCTGCGGCAGCTTGAGGATCATGTCGTGGGCATCGGCCTTCTTGGCTGCTTCGACCACGGCGCCGGCATCCGGCTGCGGCGACAGGCGGGCGATGTTTTCAGCGATCGTACCGTCGAACAACGTCACGCGCTGCGGCAGATAGCCGATGTGGTGGCCGAGGACATCTGGCCCGTATTGATCAAGCGATGCGCCATCGAGCCGGATCTTACCACCCGCGGGTCGCCAGATCCCGGTGAGCGCCCGCGCCAGCGTGGATTTGCCGGAGCCGGACGGACCGATCACACCGATGGCCTCGCCCGGATTGACGTTGAAGGAAATCATCCTCAGCGCCGCCTGCTGTTCACCCGGGGCGACCACCGTGGCCTGCTGCACGTCAAGCCGCGCGGCGGGTTTGGGCAGGGCTGTGCGCTCTTTCTCTGCGGGGACTTCGGTCAGGAGCTGGGCAAGATTGTCCCACCCCTTGCGCGCCCGTGTCACCAGCGGCCATTGGCCAATGGCCAGTTCGATCGGCGCCAGGGCACGGCCCATCAGGATTGACCCGGCGATCATCGCACCGGAGCTGAGTTCGCCCTGCAACACCAGGTAAGCGCCAAGCCCCAGCATCAACGATTGCAGCAACATGCGGAAGGCTTTGGTGAACGTCGTGAATGTACCCGTGATGTCGGCAGAGGTGATCTGCCCCGACAGGGCCTGTCCACGCGCCCCGATCCAACGGGTGAAGGCATCGCTGCGCATTCCCAATGCCTGCACCATCTCTGCCTCACTGCGGATCTGGTCGGAGGTGCGTTCGGCCTGCATCACCGCCATGTTGCTTTTGAGTGTCGGGTCGCGAGAGATGATCTGGTTGGCAATCGTCACGCAGATCAGAAAGCCACCGCCCACCACCGCAAGAGACCCCATCCAAGGGTGGAAGATGAACAAACCGAACAAGAAGACCGGCGTCCAGGGAATGTCGAATGCCGCCAAAAGCACGGGCGAGGACATCAGACGCTGCACGGATTCCAGATCCCGCAGGCCGGTTTGAGACAACTCATCAGGCTGCACCGCCGCGCGCCGCAGCACCGCATCAAAGACCCGCAAATCCAGCGCCGCCTGAAAGCGCGCAGCGACACGGCCCATGACGCGCCCTCGCACATAATCCAGCAGGCCCATCATCGAATAGAGAAAGATCACCAGAACCGTCAGCGCAATAAGCGTCGCCACCGACCGCGACCCCAACACCCGGTCGTACACCTGCAACATATACATCGGGCCCGTCAGCATCAGCAGGTTCACCAAGGCGCTGAAGATCCCCACAAACCAGTAGTATTGCCGCGACTGCCGGCGTGCGGCGCGCAACTCCTCTCGCCCGGTGTCTTTTGTCTGGCTACTCATAATGCCCCTCTGGCCCCCACAAAATACGTTAACTGCCGACTACGTGCTGCAAAAATCTTAAGACAATCCCGTGCCCCTTGTCGCCATTGTGCCACATGAGACTGGAATTGAGCCCGGTTTCTTGGGCACAATACAAAATCAAATTAAAGAGTCTTGTAAGGAAATATGATAGGTTTCCAAAGGTTTTTGCTGGGGGCGAAAGATATGACCGCACGACGTGGGGTTTTGGCCAGCCTGATGGTGGCCATCGCATTGGCCGGATGCTCCACTCCCGGACCGGGAGAGGCCCCCGATGGCATATGGGATCCGCAAGAGGGCACCAATCGTCGCATTCACGATTTCAACCGGCGGGTCGATGAAAGCTTGCTCAAGGACAACGGCACCGGCCTGTCAGATGGGTTGCCTCAGGGTACAAAGCTGGCCGTGGCTGGCTTTGCCGACACGGCAGGAACGCCGCAAACAATTGTAAATCAATTGCTTCAATTGCGCCTGTGGCGTGCGACGAAAAACACGTTACGGTTTGCCTTGAACACAACCGTTGGACTGACCGTGATGGACCCTGCCTCTGAATGGGGCCTGGTGGAAGACGCAAGCGATTTTGGCGAGACATTGGCGGTCTGGGGCTTGCCCGAAGGGGCCTATGTGGAGCTGCCGCTCCTGGGTCCGTCAACCGAACGGGACGCGACCGGGCGCGTGGTGGACCTGTTCACGAACCCGATCAGCTATATCGTGCCCGCGCCAGAAAGATACCTGGGCCCTGCTGCGAATATCGCCGACAAGCTGATCTCACGCAGCGAATATTCGGACACCGTTGAGTCCGTACTGTATGATAGCGCCGACAGTTATGCGCAGATGCGGCTGATTTATTTGCAGAACCGCAGGTTCGAATTGGGCGAAACCGCGCCAGAGGCCGAGGAGATTGACCCGATGGCGCTGGATACGTCTGGATTTTGAGCCTCGACGTTTCTTGCGGACAAGACCGCTGATTGACCCGAAGGAGTGCTTTTACATGGACCAATTCTTTACCCGCCGCCATTTTTTGACCATTGCAGGCGCGTTGACCATTGCAGCCCCGTTGCCCGCCTGGGCGCTGAACGATTCGCAGGCGCGCGGCCTTGTGGAGGGGCTGGTCGGACAGGTCAATTCCGTTATCGCGTCCGGCAAATCGCCGGGGGCCATGTATGGTGATTTCGAACGTATCTTCCGCCGATATGCCGACACCTCCTACATTGCGGCCTATGCGATGGGGGCGGATGGGCGCAGCGCATCGGCCGCACAAAAGAAGGCGTTTACCGATGCCTTTACCGGCTACATTTCGCGCAAATACGGCTCTCGCTTTCGCGAATTCATCGGTGGACGGCTGGAAGTACAGGGCGTCCGTGCGGTGAAGAACTATTACGAGGTACAAACGATCGCATACCTGAAGGGGCAAACCCCTTTTGAGGTGACATTCCACGTCTCCGACCGTGCGGGCAAACCCCTGATGTTCAACATGTTTATCGAAGGCATCAATATGCTTCTGACCGAAAGGACAGAAGTGGGCGCGATGTTGGATCGCCGGCGCGGCAACATAGACGCCATGATCGCAGATCTGCGCAAGGCGGGGTGACGCGAAACGCGCGGGGTGTCCTGCGGGATGGTGGGCGGGGCGCCTCTGGCGTAGCCAGACAGCGTCCGACCCCATCCCGACACTTATACTGCGATATTATCGATCAGGCGCACGCCATCAATCCATGCGGCGGCGAACAAGCGACCCTCGCCTGACAGGCGTTCCTGGCATTCCAAATCTTCTGCCCTTCGCAGATCGAGATAGTCGACCTCTGAAAAACCATCTTGCAGCAACTGTGCCTCGGCCACGGCCCGCAGGCCGGCGACCCCTCCCCCCGCGCGCAGACCCTCGGCCATCCGGCGCATTTCCCGGATCAAGCCCGCAGCTTGCTGCCGCGCCGTGTCAGAGAGGCGCTCATTGCGCGAGGACATGGCCAGCCCGTCGCGCTCGCGTACGGTGGCACAGCCGATGACCTCAATGGGCAGATCCAGATCGCGAGTCATGCGGCGCACCACCTGCAATTGCTGAAAGTCCTTCTCACCGAAATAGGCCCTGTCCGCGCCGCTTTGCATGAACAACTTGGTCACGATGGTGGCCACGCCATCGAAGTGCCCCGGACGGTGCGCGCCGCACAACACGTCGGTCAGACCGCTCACCGATACGGTGGTGGAAAAGCCCGTCGGATACATCTGCTCCACATCCGGCGCATACAGCACGTCCACCGCAAACGGCGCGAGCTTGTCACAATCGCTGTCTTCGGTGCGCGGATAGCTGTCCAGGTCGGAGGGATTGTTGAACTGCGCCGGATTCACGAAGAGCGTCACGATCACCCGGTCGCAGTCGTCCTTGGCGGCCTTCACCAGCGACAAGTGTCCGTCGTGCAGCGCGCCCATGGTGGGCACGACGCCGATGCGCGCGCCGTCCTTGCGCCATTCAGCAACCTTTGTGCGCAGGTCGCCAAGACTGCGGATGATCTGCGGGTTTCGGGCGGCGTGATCGAAGACGATCTGATCCTGCCGGGTCATGCGGAGCGTTCCACATCAGAGAAGACATGCTCCGGCCCTGGGAATTGGCGCGCACGGACGTCAGCTGCATAGGCCGCGATGGCGGCCTCTCCGTCTTTGCCCAATGTGCCGTAACGCTTGACAAATTTCGGCTTGAAGGCCGTGAACAGCCCCAGCATGTCATCGACCACAAGGATCTGGCCGTCACAGCCTGCGGATGCGCCAATCCCGATTGTCGGGATCTTCAGCTGCGCGGTGACCGCATCGGCAAGGCCCTGTGGCACCTTTTCCAGAACCACGGCAAAAGCTCCGGCCTCCGCGACGGCGCGGGCGTCGGCCATCAACTTGCCGGCCGCTGCACCGCGGCCCTGCACCTTATAGCCACCAAGCGTGTGAATCGATTGTGGTGTCAGGCCGATGTGCGCCATCACGGGAATACCGCGCGCGGTGAGAAAGCGAATCGTTTCCGCCATGTCCACCCCACCTTCAAGCTTTACCGCCGGTGCGCCGGTCTCGCGCAGAATGCGGGCCGCGTTGCGGAAAGCCTGTTCTTTCGATTCCTCGTAAGATCCGAAGGGCATGTCCACGACCATCATGGCCGTCTTCAGGCCGCGCGCCACAGCCTGGCCGTGAAGGATCATCATCTCCATCGTGACACCAAGAGTGGATTCGAGCCCATGCAGAACCATCCCAACGGAGTCGCCCACAAGGACGAAATCCACATGATCGTCCATCATCTGCGCCATCGGCGTCGTGTAGGCCGTCAGGCTCACCAACGGCGCGCCGCCTTTGGCGTTTCGAATGTCCTCAGGCGTCTTGGCCCGAGACTGTCCAGTGGTGCTCATGCTTGGCTCCTCCCTCCAAAACGACGGCAGCGCACGGCTCACGATATGTCGTGAGAAACGCGCCATGCGTCATAAAGTTGCGCGGACGTATCACATGCCGCAGCGCAGCGCTACATATCATTTGGTGACACACACAGGAAGCTCCGAGACTAAAACGCGGCGTCAGACACGTATCAGCGGTGGGCAAGGCGCGCTGAGTAGGGCGTCAATTGCCCATGTGGCAAATACATATGCACGCCGTCTTGTGCCGATTTCAGGGTCGCGCCAGACGGGGTGAGGCGTAACTCAAAGCGCTGCTCCCCGTCGGTCAGTGTCACATGCACAGTGGTGTCATCCGACGGGTCCGGCAAGGACAGCTGCCCGAACCGCGGGTTTCTGACATCCGCATGGCGGCTGGCCAGGACATGCAGCGCGGTGGCGAGATGCATCTGCCCAAGGTGTGTGCACCGAGCAGCGATCTCTGCAGCAGAGAGATGGATCAGCAAATCGTCGGCGATGATGTCCGCTGCCTCGGCGTCTGGCATGGCAAAGAGCGACAGACCGGCATCATCGGTGACAGCCATCAGCGTCGCACCGCTATCCAGTTGAATGGTCTGGGTCGTGGCTTGTGTCGCGCCGGTCCAGCTGTGCACGGGCCGATCCATCTGGCGGATCACATCACCCCGGTTCAGCAGGCGCAGCGCCTCGGCGATGGCGATGGTGTGGCGATCTTCGAACCGGGCCGCGATCTTGTGGAAATCACGTTGTTCGAGACGACGCGCACGGTCCAGGTTATCGTCGCAATAGAGGCCCAGCGCCTGCTTCCAGTGGCGGTCCGGAATAACGACGTGATCTGGATGCTCCGCCATCCAGCGCGCGATGCGCACACCCAGCGGCGCGATACGGTTCAGACGTGCGAAGGGGATATCCAGACGGTCAAGCGCCGGCACATCATCGGGGATCTCCACATGACCATGCGCCTTGCACCATTTTGCCATAGAGCGGGCGAGGATTTCGTAGGGCTCCGCCTTGAGCGCGCGCAGCCCCTGGACAACGTGGCGCACCGCCACATTCCCCAGGCCAAGTGCGATGATCGTGCGTACAAAGCGCGCGTGGCCCCCGGCCAGAACCTCGCGGCGATAGAGGTCCACCATCGCGGCGCGCAGCATGGCCGGGTGAAGCTCATCATGGTGATACAGCCCCTGTTGCGTCAGCGTGGCAAAGGCATCGGCCAGCGCCTCCAACACCGGGTTGGGGTCATGGGGCAACGCGCCCAGCGCGCTACACGGCAGGGGTATTTGGACGACCGTCATCACGGGCGGGACGGCAAAATGCACCTCCGGGAAGGCAAGCGTGATCCCGTCGGAGACGCGCGGTGCGCGATGGCACTGTCCTTTTGTCGTTGTCACGAGATTCAACATCGCTGCCAGCATTCCCGGTCCCCCTTCACCGTCAATTAACCAGGATATCGTGCGCAATCACGGCACAACCGTGGCGCGCAACGGGAGTTTTCGCGACAGTCGAATATCGCAACACGGTTGCAGCGGCGGCGCGAAAGCCTCAACACTGACGTAACCACGTTACGGGAGACGCCTCGTCATGACCTTCAGCCGCCTCATTGTCGCCGCATTTGCATTGTCCGCCAGCGCGGCCGCGGCGCAGCAGACCGACCTGACCATCGCCTTGCAACTGGAACCCCCGCATCTGGATCCGACGTCCGCCGCCGCGGGGGCCATCGACAGTATTTTATATGCCAACGTTTTCGAAGGGTTGACCCGCTTCGACCAGACCGGCGCCGTGCAGCCCGCGCTGGCACAAAGCTGGGAGATCTCTGACGACGGGCTGACCTACACCTTCACCCTGGCGGAGGCGACCTTTCACGATGGCACCAGCTTTGACGCCGAAGATGTGAAGTTCTCGCTCGACAGGGCGCGGGCAGACGACAGTGTGAACGCGCAAAAGCCGCTTTTCGAGGCGATTGAAACGGTGGAGGTCGTTGACGCCCGCACCGTGCGGCTGACCCTGTCAAAGCCGGAGGGCAACCTGCTGTTCAACCTTGCATGGGGCGATGCGGTGATCGTCGCGCCTGAGAGCGTCGAGACCATAAAGAGCGCGCCCGTGGGCACCGGCCCGTTCCGCTTTGCTGACTGGCGGCAGGGCGACAGCATCACGCTGACCGCCTTTGACGATTACTGGGGGAAGGCCCCCGCCCTGACGGAGGCGACGTTCAAATTCATCTCCGACCCGACGGCGGCCTTTGCTGCGGTGATGGCGCAGGATGTGGACGCCTTCGCCGGCTTCCCAGCGCCTGAAAACCTGCCTATCTTCGAGGCCGATCCGCGGTTCCAGGTTCTTGTGGGCTCCACCGAAGGCGAGACGATCCTTGCCATGAACAATGGTGAGGCGCCCTTCGACAATCCCAAGGTGCGTGCGGCCGTGGCGCATGCCATCGACCGGCAGGCGGTGATCGACGGCGCAATGTATGGCTATGGCACCCCCATCGGCACGCATTTCGCGCCGCACAATCCCGATTACCTCGACCTGACCAATCTGTCGGCCTTTGACCCCGAACAGGCGAAGGCGCTGCTGGCAGAGGCGGGCTATCCCGACGGGTTCGAGACCACGCTGAAGCTGCCGCCGCCGTCCTATGCACGCCGGGGCGGGGAGATCATCGCATCGCAGTTGCGTGCCGTGGGGATCGAGACGCAGATCACCAACCTCGAATGGGCGCAATGGCTCGAAGAAGTGTTTCGCGGCAAGGACTTCGGCCTGACCATCGTCAGCCATACGGAGCCAATGGACATCAGCATTTACGCGCGGCCCGACTACTATTTCCAATATGGCGCGCCGGAGTTGGTGGCCGTGTTCGACGCGCTTGGCGCCACTTCGGATCCTGTGGAGCGCACCACCTTGCTGCAGGACGCCCAGCGCATGATTGCCGAGGATCACGTCAACGCATATCTTTTCCAGCTCGCCTTTCCCACGGTGGCTGACGCGCGCCTGGAGGGCCTGTGGCAAAACCAGCCCACGCAGGCCACGGACCTGACGGCTGTGCGCTGGACGCAATAACAGCGCTCCGGGGCCTGTCGCATGTGGTTCTACCTTGCCCGCCGCCTGCTGTCGCTTGGCGTCAGCCTGATTGCCGCCAGTGCGGTGATCTTTCTTGTTGTGGAAATCGCGCCGGGCGATCCTGCCGCCTACATGTTGGGCATCAATGCGCAGCCGGAAACCCTTGCCGCGCTGCGCACCGAGCTGTCATTGGATCTGTCCGCCCCGGCCCGGTACTGGCACTGGATCACGGGGATGCTGAGCGGTGATTTCGGCACATCTTATACCTACCGCACCCCGGTGGCGGATATGGTGGCGGATCGCCTGACCGTCTCCCTGCCTTTGGCGGTAATGGCGCTGGTTCTGGCGGTGGCGGTCGCCCTGCCCGCCGGTTTGTTTGCCGCCTCCCGCCGGGGCAAGCCCGGCGATGTGGCGGTGATGGGGGCGGCGCAACTGGGTGTGGCGGTGCCAAACTTCTGGTTTGCGATGCTGCTGGTGCTGGGTTTTGCGATCACCTGGCGGATTTTTCCCTCCGGCGGCTTTCCCGGCTGGGATCAGCCGCTTCAAGCTTTGCGGGCACTGACCTTGCCCACCATTGCGCTCGCCCTGCCGCAGGCCGCAATTCTGGCACGGGTGTTGCGGTCCTCGCTGATCGACGCGCTGCACGAGGATTACATCCGCACCGCGCGGGCCAAGGGGCTGACCCCGGGCCAAGCGCTGCGCCGTCACGGGTTGCGCAATGCACTGATCCCCGTGTTGACCCTGATGGGGCTGCAATTCTCCTTTTTGCTGGCAGGAGCGATCATCATCGAACAAGTGTTCTACCTTCCGGGATTGGGCCGGCTGATTTTTCAGTCGATTTCTCAGCGTGACCTCATCACCGTGGAATCAGTGACCATGCTGTTGGTCTTTGCGGTGATCGTGGTGAATTTCCTGACGGATATGGCCTATGCGGTGGCCGACCCTCGTCTGCGCCGCCAAGGTCGCCGCGCATGAGCCGCGCGCTGATCCTTGGGGCCGCGCTGACCCTGACGGTGCTGGCAGGCGCGGCGCTGTCGCTGGTCTGGACACCTTACGACATCACACAGATGAGTATTCCCGACCGGCTTCAAGGGCCATCCGGCGCGCATTGGCTGGGCACCGATCACTTTGGCCGGGACATCCTTTCTATGCTGATGCTGGGCGCACGCACCTCGATTGCCGTTGCGCTGGTGGCCGTAGGCATAGGCGCAGGCGTGGGTGTGCCGCTGGGGCTGACCGCCGCCGCACGGCGTGGAGGTCTGGTGGATGAGGCGATTTCCCGTCTGTCGGACCTTGTGTTCGCCTTCCCCAGCCTCGTCATCGCGATACTTATTACAGCAAGCTTTGGCGCGTCTGCACTGAACGCGATCCTTGCCATCGGCATCTTCAACATTCCGGTATTTGCACGCCTGACACGGGGGGCCGCGCTGCCGGTGTGGCAACGAGAGTTCATCCTCGCCGCGCGCACATTTGGCAAGGGTGCGGGACGGATCAGCGTAGAACATATCCTGCCCAACCTCACCAACCTTTTGATCGTGCAGTGCACCATCCAGTTTTCGCTCGGCATCCTCGCCGAGGCCGGTCTGAGCTATGTTGGCCTTGGCGCGCAGCCCCCCACACCAAGCTGGGGCCGAATGCTGGCCGACGCGCAGACCCTGGTGACGCTGGCGCCGCATGTGGCCTTGATCCCGGGATTGACCATCGTTCTTACCGTTTTGGGGCTGAACCTGCTGGGTGACGGTCTGCGCGATGCGCTGGACCCACGTCTGAAAGTGATCCGCGCGTGAGTGTGCATCGGATGCCACACGCCGAGGCCGCGGCCCCGCTGCTATCATTGCGCGACCTGTCCGTAGCGATCAGAGGACGAGGACTTCTGCACGACGTATCGCTGGATATTGCGCCCGGCGAAGTCGTGGCGCTGACAGGCGAGTCCGGATCGGGCAAGTCACTCACCGCTTTGGCCACCATGGGTCTGCTGCCCTCGCGCGCGCAGATCAGCGGGACGTTGCGTTTTGCCGGACAGGAGCTGTTGCCGTTGGCGGAACCGCAGCGCGCGGCATTGCGCGGGCAACATATGTCGATGATCTTCCAAGAGCCGATGACCGCGCTCAACCCGCTTCAGACCATCGGCCAACAGATCGCGGAGGTCTGCGCCATCCATCGCGCGCCACCGCCAGACCTGGCCGCGCTGCTCGACCGAGTGGGACTGGATCTGCCGCCGTCGCGCTATCCGCATGAATTGTCGGGTGGCCAACGGCAAAGGGTTGTGATCGCCATGGCCGTGGCCTTGCGTCCCAAGCTGATCATCGCGGATGAACCGACCACAGCGCTGGATGTCACCACGCAATCGCAGATTCTGACGCTGCTAAAGGACCTCACACGTCAACACGGCAGCGCGCTGATGATGATCACGCATGATCTGGCCGTGGTGGCGGATATGGCGGATCGCATTGTCGTCATGAACAAGGGCCACGTGGTGGAAACCGCTACGACCGCGACACTTTTGGCGGCGCCGCAACACGCCTATACGCAAAGCCTGTTGGCGGCGTCGGCGCATCGCACCAAACTGCCGCCGCGTGCCGTTGGCGGCAGGCTGATGGCCGCACGCGATGTCACCATCACCTACCCCGGAGCGCGTCGCCTTCTGCGCGGCCCAGCGCCGGTCCCTGCGGTGCAGAAGGTGAGCTTTGATATCAGAAAAGGCGAGCGGCTCGGGCTGGTGGGGGAAAGCGGCTGTGGCAAGTCCACCCTCTCTCGCGCGTTGTTAGGGCTTCAACCGCTGGCAGAGGGCGAAATCACCTTGGACGGCGCGCCGATCAACACGCGAGCGGCGCGGCAGCGGATACAGGTCGTATTCCAGGACCCTTACGGCAGTTTCAACCCACGCCATCGCGTGCGCCGTCTTTTGGCGGAACCGCTGCACCTTCTTGACCACCGCCCGTCGCGTCGCGACGTCGATGCCTCCATTGCCCGGGCCTTGACCGACGTGGGACTATCCCCCGACGACGCGGAAAAGCACATTCACGCGTTCTCGGGCGGGCAACGGCAGCGGTTGGCGATTGCACGGGCGCTCGTCATCTCACCGGAGTTGATCGTGCTGGACGAAGCTGTGTCTGCGCTGGATGTGCGGGTGCGCGCAAAGGTGCTGGACCTGCTCGCCGATTTGTCGGCCAAACGGGGCCTTGCCTGGCTGTTTATCAGCCATGATCTGTCGGTGGTCCGTTCGGTCACCGACCGGGTTCTGGTGATGGACAAAGGGCAGATCGTCGAGGATGCCGCAACCCAGGCGCTGTTCGACCGCCCGGCCCATCCGGTCACCCGGCGACTTCTGGCAGCTGCGCCAAGAGGCGTTTGAAAGCAGCACGTGCAGATTGCGGCCTCGGCCTGGAGAGCTGTATCGCGCCACGGATCCAACATCGGCCCGCAGACGTCCTCATGGTGCGATTTTTGATGATCTGCGGATGTTCCTTGGTGCGCCGATCCGTTTAAGTTGCAGATATGCGCCACGCGTTCGAAAGGTACTTCATGCTTCCCGGCCCACGTAATCTGATCACCGATGTTCCCGGCTTGCGGGTCGGCAATGCACACGATTCCATGCTGCGATCCGGCGTCACCGTGGTTACAGCGGATGCGCCCATGGTGGCGTCTGTCGCGGTTCACGGCGGCGCGCCCGGCACACGAGAGACGGACTTGCTCGCACCGGACAAGAGCGCGCCCGGCGTGGATGCCTTGGTCCTGTCCGGGGGCAGTGCCTTTGGCTTGGCGGCGGCACAGGGTGTGATGGATGAATTGCACTCGCGGGGACGCGGGTTCGAGGTCCTGTCCGCGCGTATCCCTATCGTGCCTGCGGCGATCCTGTTCGACCTGCTGAACGGGGGCAACAAAGCGTGGAGTGACAACCCCTACCCCGCGTTGGGCCGCGCGGCATTGGCGGCAGCGGAGACCGATTTTGCCATTGGAACGGCGGGGGCTGGCGCGGGGGCGCAAACCGCACAGCACAAAGGCGGGCTGGGCTCCGCGTCTTTCGTGTTGGACGGGGTGACCGTGGGAGCGCTGGTCGCCGTGAACCCGATGGGCAGCGTCACGACCCCTTCGGGAGGGTATTTTCACGCGGCGCCGTTGGAAATCGCGGGGGAATTCGGCGGTTTGGGTGTCGATCCGGAGCCGTCCTGGCGCATTCTGCCCAGCCGCAAGGTGCAGGCGATGGCCGCGCAAGGGAACACCACCATTGCCATCGTGGCCACAGACGCGCAGCTGGACAAGGCACAATGTCATCGGTTGGCGGTTGCGGCCCATGATGGGATCGCCCGGGCCATCCTGCCAGCGCATACGCCGATGGACGGGGATCTGGTGTTTGCCGCCTCGACCGGCGCGCAGGAGGTCGACCCCGTGGCTTTGGCGATGCTGGGCCATGCCGCAAGCCTGTGTCTGTCCCGCGCCATTGCACGCGCGATATGGGAGGCCAAGCCAGAGCCCGGAGACACCTTGCCAACGCTGCGCGAGACGCTTTCCTAGCGCAGGATCGGCGGCTTGTCCGGATTTGAACCGGGCGCGGGTCGCACGGTTTCCACCTTGCGTTCCGGCGGCTTGGGAAGATCAAAGCGCAGTCCCGTGCGCGCGAGCTCCGCTGCCAACGGATCGTGCTGCGACAGGAAGGTGACGTCGATCGCCCCGGCCTCCAGCCCTGAGAAAACCAACGCCTCCTGTACGGCACCCGCCAAAGCCGGCTCCGCCCCCTCTGGCGCACCAATGATGCCGAGGATGTGCCCCTTGGCCCCACCTTCATAGGTGGCGCCCGAGAGCCACGCGGTTTCGGCCAGACCGGCGGCGGTGGCGAGCTTGGCGTCCAGCGTGGTCAACAGCACCTCGGGCAATCCCTTGGGCGCGTGCAGACGCTCGATCCGGGCCTCATCCGTTTGCGGTGCCTGACCCAATGTGTCAGCCAGCCAGTGCATCGCCTCTGGCGGCAGAAGGGTTTCCGAGGCGGTGCCTGCGTTCAGGGCGATCCCGATGCCCTGCCCTGCCAGCATCCCGGCCAGCGCCCGACCCGACAGCGCGACGTAAGGCACGGCACGGGTGGCGAAATCTGACAGCCGGTGCTCTCGGTCAAAGGCCAAAAGGAAACGTGCATCCGCGATATCGAAGACCTCGGGCGATATATTGTCGCCCTCCGGCTCCTTCTCCAGCATCAGGTACAGCTCGGACGAGGCAAGCCGGTCGTAAAAGCGCAGGCGGATTGCATCGTCGTCCGGCGCGGCCTCCATCGCGGCAAGTGCTTGATCCAGATGGGTTGTCTCGGTCATCTCAGGGCCTCCTGAACATGGGACCGCAGGAGGGGGAGGAGATCCTCGCCAAACCACGGATTGCGTTTGAGCCATGCCGTATTGCGCCAGGACGGATGGGGCAAGGGGATCGCGCCAGGTAAGTGGTCGCGCCAGTGGGCGACGGTCTCTGTCACGCCGGTTTTCACGCCAAGGTGCCATTTCTGCGCGATGCCGCCGATGGGCAGGGTCAGGCGAATGTTCGGCAGTTCCGCCATGAGCGAGGTGCGCCATGTTCGCGCGCAAATGGCGGGCGGCGGAAGATCGGCCCCTTTGCGATAGCCCGGGAAACAGAACCCCATGGGAAGAATGGCAACGCGGCTCTCGTCGTAGAACGTTTCCGCATCCAGCCCCAGCCAATCGCGCAGACGATCGCCGGAGGGATCGGTGAAGGGCTTGCCCGAGGCGTGGACCCGCGCGCCCGGCGCCTGTCCCGCGATCAGCAGCGTTGCGGAGGGCTGCGCCCGCACGACGGGGCGCGGTGCGTGCGCCGTTTCGGTCTGCGCGAACCGTTCAGCACAAAGACGACAACCACGGATTTCAGCAAGCAAAGCGTCCATTGCACGCAAGATGGGTGACGATCGGAGCGATGCAAGGTCTGCACCTTATTTCGAGAGATGGCGAAATAAGACTTGCGCGACTCATTCGTTTCGTCATTTCTAGGTTTATGAAAATGAATGAACAGACTGAATTGACGCCAGAGATCGTCGCGGCCCAGTTCGCGGCGCTTGGATCGGAGCAGCGCCTTGCGGTGATGCAGGTGCTGGTACGTGCAGGCGAACCCGGTCTGCGCATTGGCCAGTTGGGGGAGCGCTGTGGGATCACCGGCTCCACGCTGACGCATCACTTGAAGATCCTCGCAGCTGCCGGGCTGGTGCACCAAAAAAGGCAGGGGCGTGCGACGATCTGCGCCGCGGCCAATTACGGTGAAGTGCGGCTGCTGTCCGACTACCTGTTGCGCCATTGCTGCGCCGATTGCGCGCCTGACACCGAAGGAGGCCGTTATGGCTGACACCTCTGCCCCGACGCCGCTCTGGCCACGCGTGAAAGACGCGATTTTCAACGCCTGGACCGCGATTGTCGTGGTGCTGGTTGCCGTGGCGCTGGTGGAGCCTGCCCAGCTGATGCCCACGGTGAGCTTTGGGCTGGGCGCTTTGGGGCGAACCGCGCCCTACATCCTGTTTGCCGTGCTGGCGGTGGCCTATATGAAGGCCACCGGCGCTGAAACGCTGCTGTCCAAAGCCTTCGAGGGCCGGGAGACGCGGATGATTTTCGTGGCCGCGATCCTTGGCGGGCTGTCGCCGTTTTGCTCCTGTCAGGTCATCCCTTTTATCGCGGCACTTCTGGCCGTGGGGGCGCCGCTGTCAGCGGTCATGGCCTTCTGGATCAGTTCCCCCCTGATGGACCCGGCGATGTATTCGGTGACGGCCGGGGTGTTGGGGTTCGAGTTTGCCAGCGCCAAGATGGTGGCCGCCGTGTCCATCGGGCTGTTCGGCGGCTTTGGCACAATGCTGCTGAAAAGGTCGCCCGTTTTCACCGATCCACTGCGCACTGCGCCCAAGGTCGGGGGATGCTGCGGCGTTAAAAAGCCGTTCCAAGGGGCGCCGCTCTGGCGGTTTTGGCAGGAGCCTGAAAGACGGGAGACCTTTCGCACCGCTGCCATGGACAACGGGTTGTTCCTGCTGAAGTGGCTGGCACTGGCCTATGTGCTGGAGGCGGTGATGATCCGCTACATTCCGGCGTCAAGCGTGGCGATGGTGCTGGGCGGCGAGGGCCTGAAGCCGATTCTACTGGGCGCATTCGTGGGTATGCCCGCCTACCTCAACGGATATGCTGCCGTGCCGCTGGTGCGCGAATTGCTGAACATGGGCATGGCCGATGGGGCCGCCATGAGCTTTATGCTGGCGGGAGGCGTATCATCGATTCCAGCCGCCATCGCGGTCTGGGCTTTGGTGAAGCCGCGCGTGTTTGCCGCCTACCTGGGGTTTGCGCTTACAGGGGCTGTGCTTGCCGGGCTGACATGGAGCGTCGTCGCCTAGCCGGGGCGGCCCTGGCTTCACCCTCCAGCCGTCGAGCCGACCCGCAGGCCGTTCTGGCACAGATGACCGCGATGCTCGACGCGCCAATGCGAAAGGCCTAAGGTACCAAGGCGTGTTCCGTCAGAGCGACGGAACACGCCTTGGCCGTCTCCGGCGGCGCAGAGTTTCTCTGGCCAAAGAGACATGGAGCCACGCGTTGTCATTGTTTCCGCTCAGGGCCATAATGTGGCCTAATTGCTATTTTAATCGAATTGAAACCCCATTTGGGGATAACGAGTGAACACCGGGGGAACCTCCCTGAATGCTAGAATTCGACATGGTATCGAAGTCCTTCTGGACAGGCACCCAGCGCAAGGTGATCCTTGACCGGGCGTCGTTTCGTGTCGAACTTGGGGAATCTCTTGGCATTCTCGCCCCCAACGGCACGGGCAAGACCACGTTGGTCCGCATGATGGCTGGATTGGAAAAACCCGACGAGGGCGAAATCCGGCGGGGGTGTCGTATTTCCTTCCCGCTGGGGTTCATGGGTGGGGTCGTCTCAAAGATCTCGGCCAAGGAAAACGCCCGGTTTATCGCGCGGATGTATGGCCTAGACCCGGACTATGTCGAAAGCTTCTGTCGCTGGCTCTGTGATCTGAAGGAATATTTCGACCAGCCTGTCGGGGTGTATTCCTCCGGAATGCGCGCCCGGTTCACCTTTGCCCTGATGTTGGCACTGGATTTCGACATGTACCTCATCGACGAAGGGATGCCGAATTCCACCGACGCCAATTTCAACAGGAAGGCCGGCGATCTGCTGGCCGAACGGCTTCGGACCACGACGATCATCATCGTCAGCCACCAGCCCGCCATTTTGGAAAAATTCGCGAAAAAGGCCGCCGTGTTGATGGACGGCCGATTGCATATGTTCGAAACCTTGGAAGAAGCGAAACAGTTGTATGACTACGAAACCCAAGGCTAAGAAGTTCCGCATCCGGCGGACGACCGAGAGCGGTGAAGCGGAAGCGTCGTCGACGCAGTCCACAAGCGAGGCGCGCACCACCTCTGGTGAGGCCGCGCGACCTGCCGTCCCGCAATCGACCAGCGCAGCGGGCAAGCCTGCCCCTGCGACGCAGCAAGCAAGCCTTTCGCGCCGCCCTGCCCCCGGCCCTCAGGACGCGCGCACGTCCGCGGTAGGTTCTGCATCGGAACGCCCAAACGCCACATCGCAAGAAGCACGCCCGACCGCCGCACACCCCGCGACGCCGCGGACCGCCGCCACCTCTCGCGCCTCAGTACAGCCGGCCACGTCGCGCCCGCCGTCGCAAACCTCCGCCGTATCAGGCGGTGGCGCCTCAGCCGCTCCCGCCGCCGCACAAGAGGACGCTGCCATGCATGCAGGCGAGGTATCCTCCCCGGCCCAGGTGCAAGGCGAAACCGATATGGAAGCGATCCGTCAAGAGGGCCTCACCGGACGCCAACTCCGCATGGCGCGCCGTGTCGCACAGAAACACGGGCTGGCACCGACATCGGATTTCGACGCGGTGCGCCTGCTGCGCAAGCAGGGCATCGACCCGTTTCAGCGCAGCAACATGCTGGAACTGGTGAATCCCGCTGGGCACAGCCCTGAAAAGCACGCCGCTGATGGCAAGGTGCAATTGCCGCAGACCGTTCAGGTCGAAAAGCAGAAACTGCCATCGACCGAATCCATGCCTCCGTCAGAACGCCGCGCCATTGAAATCGCCCGGATTCAGAAAGAGCTGGCTGCCCGGCGTCGCAAGAAAATGATGCTGCTGCTGGCACGGCTGGCCGTCTTTGTCCTGCTGCCGACATTCATCATGGGCTACTACTTTTACGTTGTCGCCACGCCGATGTATTCCACAAAGTCGGAATTCCTGATCCTCAAAAACGACGGCTCCGGGGCAGCTGTGCCCAGCTTCCTCAGCGGCACATCTTTCGATACGGCACAGGACGCCATCGCGACGCAAAGCTATTTGCAATCCAAGGAAGTCATGCTGCGTCTGGATGCGGACGTGGGATTTGTCGACCATTTCTCACAGGAATCAATCGACCCGATTCAGCGGCTTGAACCCGATGCGTCGAACGAAGAAGCGTACAAGCTGTACAAGAAGAATGTGCAGATCAGCTTCGACCCGACCGAAGGCGTGATCCGCATGGAAATCACCGCCGCCGACCCCGATCTGGCGGCGCAATTCAGCCGCGCCCTGATCACCTACGCCGAGGCGCGCGTCGACAACCTGACCGCACGCAAACGGTCTGACTCGGTCCTGTCGGCGGAGTCGAATTTGATCAAGGCCGAGAACGACCGAATGTCTGCGCAGGAGAAACTCGTGCGCATGCAACAAGAGGGCAATATCGTTGACCCGGAAGGACGCATCGGCGCCTTGCGCGCGCAAATCAACACCCGAGAGCTCGAACTGCAGGAAAAACGGCTTCAGCTGCAGGCCCTGCTCGACAACTCTCGCCCGAACACCGCAAAGGTCGATGGTACGCGCGGAGACATCCGGCGCCTGGAAGCTCTGCTGGCGCAGTTGAACAATGAGATGACACAGGCCACGACCGGGGAACAGTCACTGGCGGAAATGGCGGTTCAGATCAAGCTTGCCGAGGCAGACCTCGCCACCCGCGACCTGATGTTGCAATCCGCTCTGGAGCGACTGGAAGGGGCGCGCCGTGAGGCCGACAACCAGGCGCGTTACATGACCACCTCAGTGGAACCCGTCGCCTCTGAGGATCCCAGCTATCCGCGCAAATTCGAAAACACGATCCTGGCTTTCCTGATCTTTGCCGGAGCTTACCTCATGGTCTCCCTCACGGCCTCGATCTTACGAGAGCAAGTGTCGAGCTAAGGCAGTTTTCAGGATCTCCCCGGCCGCCATGCGGCCGGGACTTTTGTTTCCAGTCAGGGTCTTGCCTGCCGCGCGGCTGATCTGTCGCAGGAAACTATCATAAAACTGAAAAATAGTTGGGAAATGCGCTTGCACCCCCCCACGTCCCTTTGCTAGACGCGTCGACGGAGAGGTGGCCGAGTGGTCGAAGGCGCACGCCTGGAAAGTGTGTAGGCGGGGAACCGTCTCGAGGGTTCGAATCCCTTCCTCTCCGCCATTCAAACCCGAATTTGGGCACACCAATCACACCCGATTGCTGCACGTGTCCGCCTGCGAGCGTCCTCCGCACTTCCATTTTCGATCAGATGATACGCATTGCGTCGTCGGCGAGCTCGACACTTTGCGCCAAGGCGCGGAGGTGATCCCGCCGATAGCCGTGTTCTCGGTTCCGGATACGATCGCGTGCAATCTGCGAGAACTTACGGATCATTGCAGAAATGACAGCGCTGTTGCAGGGGCTGTCGAGCAAGGTCTGTCCGAAGCGTGGAGCCGATCACGACGCGCGCGGGCAGTTCGATCTGGGGTTGCGGGCTTGCAAGTGCTTGTGTTCGGCGTCGAAGGTCTCGCGGTCGATGATCGGCGGGACCGGCACGATGACGATTTCATCGGCTTCCTTGTCCGTCTTGTTCTTGCCGTTCTTGCCCCATTGATACTCTCTCATATAGGTGCGCCGCGTCAGGATGCGGTGAACCTGGCCGACGCCCCAGCGCCGCCGTTCCGCGTGAAGATGCCCTTGGCGTTGAAATGGTTGACGACGGCATTTACACTCATCTGTCCAGCATCGCAGTCGCCTTCAAGTGCGAGCCCATAGATCAGGCGGACGGTGTCAGCGTGCAGAGGGTCGAGTTCCAGCTTCTCCTTGACCTTCGCGCTGCGCTGCTCGGCTGCGAGCCATCCCAGAAGCCGTCCCGCAGGTTTTCCTTCAAGGCGCGCAGGACCTGCTTGGCGGTTTCCTTGGACTGGTCTTCGTCGAACGGCACAATGATCGCGCATGGGGTCGTCTCCCATCACCTGCGTGATGGAGACGAGGCGAATACCGTTCTTCGCCAGCTTACTGACAGAGAGCTCCAGCTCGGAATGATCGCGGAAGCAACGCGAGAAGCTTTGAACCACGACGACATCGAAGGCCGCCGGCTTGGACATTCCCGCCTCGATCATGCGCTGAGTCTGCGGTGGCGGTCATCTGCGGCCGACGCGCCAACCTCCATGAAGGTCTCGTAAGCTGATAGCCCCTCGCCTCGCACCATGCATCGCCCTGCTTGCGCTGGTCGCGGGAGGATCGACACGGCACGTTCGGCCTGCCGGCTGGTGGAGACTAAAGACACGCAGATAGAGAGCGGCTCTCACGGCGACATTGTGATTATGGACTTTCATTTTCGGGTTCCTTTCCTGCGAGGCTTGATCAGCGCAAGACTAGGTCAACCCGGTCATGAATGACCTTGGGATGCCTGTTGAGACCCTTCCCCATTCACATGCGAACGCGGCCGAAACTCTCCAACTTCTTGAGCGGGCGCGAAACGTTTGGCGTGGCACGGCCGATGAGTTGGCCCAGTTGTTCCAGCGAGGCGCTGGTTTCTCCTCATGGATGACGCGCAACAACTCTCGATTGCCTGCCGACAAAAGCCGGGCCGGATGGTCAGTGTCGGCGCGACCTGCAACCGGCAGTTTACAATCTGCGCTCCTGCCTGATTGACGGTATCCTGCACCCCGTCGCGGATCAGCCGGACCTCTGACCGCCAGCTCCGTTCCGACCTTGAGCAGTGTGGAAAGTCCAGCGGCCTTCATCAGACCCCAGCAATGATAGTCGACGCCATGTTCAAGCCGGCGTAACCGCTGCCCCCCGCCCGGCAGGCGCGCCAGAAGAATCAGGCGATGCCATACAAAGAGCACCCTGAGCTGGCCAAAGGTCACGCCGTCATCATATTGACCGATGATGCGGGTTCCTTGCGTGATCAGGAGCAGGGCGCCTGGCTGGAAGAGCACATTGGTCAGCCGCGCGGCTTCTTCCTCGGCGCGGCATCGCTCTTCCTCGGGATCTGCCGCGGGCGTGGTGAGCGAGAAAGAGAGCACCATCATCAATTTGCAGGCGCTGAACGCTTGCGTGCGCGACAGTTGGCAGCTGGCCTATGCTGTGGCGGTGACCGATGGAGCGCGGGCGCTAGCCGTGTCCGGACGCTGGGACCTCAAGGAGAAATAGGACCTGATCATCCCCGAGGTCTACGGCCCGGACCGGATACGGCTCGACGGGCCGCTCACCGACTTCTTGGTGCTGAACTGGTCGCGGGGCGGCGACCGGCTTACGCAGATCGCCCCTGTCACGCTATCGGACCGCATCGACTTGCTCAGCGTCATCATGAATAGCCCCGGCCCCTTCTATCAGCGCACGGGAGGAGGCTTCGAGCCGAAAGGCAATACGCCGGATCCCACCGCCTATCTGGACGCCGTGCAAGGCGTGCGGGTCTGCGAGGTTTTCGGTCGCATCGATCTCGACGCCATAGTGTCCGCAGGCCGGGACCTTTTCCATGGTTGAGACCTGCCATGCCTTTCTAATACCGGGGCCTACGCCCCGGGGAAAGGCGTGCATTCGGCGCGACTGCCTTGGGCGATGCCCGACGATGGCGTGCTACAAGCCCGCGAATCCTGCACGACAGGCTGAGTGATCCTGGTCTGACGCCGGCGCCGGTGATCCTCTGTTCGTGGCAACTTCGGGCCTGGCAGACAGCAGACACCTGATCGAAACGCTGCGTGCCCTGGGCCGCGAGATCGCTGAGCTGCGCAAGACCTTTACGCTGGCTGAACGCGAGCTGGGCTCGACCGCCAACCTGCCCGTCGCGCGCATCGAACAAGCCCTCGCCGCCGATTGCCATCTCTCGGACCAGGGCGTCGAGCCCCTGAACCGCGCGGGCCTGCACATGGCTGGAGGCCACGTGAACAACCACGCGGGCCAACGCCTGCTGGCCAAGCAGGGGCTGCTGCACCTATAAGGCGGCGTTACGCTCGACCGCGCCTCGCGTGCGTTCGAACGGCTGGAGGGGATCGGCGCCGGCGCGACCTTGATTTTTCCCTCTGGAGATGTGATTGGTCTGAGCCGTGACCACCCGCGTGCCAAGCACTTTGCCCCGGAGCGGATGATGACGCACTGACGGCATGGCAAGGACCTGAGCATGAGCACCGACAAGCGTTTCTCTCACGAGTCCCTGCAGGATGCGAAGACGATCAAGACACTGCTGACCGCGCTGCCCAAGGGCGTCGCAAAGGGTGAGATCTCCCTTGGTGACGAGGACGACCTTCTGCTCATGCAGACGGCCGAGCGGATGCGGCTGCAGGGCGAGCGTCTGGATGGCCGTTGCACCGTAAGCCTGCGCGTCAGCTGGGCCGACCCCGAGACACCGCAAACCAGCACAACCGGCAGGCCGCGCATCTGAAGTTGAGGCTGGCGACACGCTGGATCCGCCTGCATCGCATACGCGACACGCGCAAGAAACCAGGTACCCCTGATTTGCGGTGCCCCGCAGGACTTAGAAGACCATGGCCATTATTTCCTTGACCTCCATCCCTGCCCGGTTCTCCGGCCTGCCCGAAACCTTGGCCTCCCTGTTGCGCCAGACGGTCGAAGTCGACGAGATCAGGCTGCATATCCCGCAGGCCTACAGACGGTTCCCGGACTGGGACGGCACGCTGCCAGACGTTCCGAAGGGCGTCCGCGTGATCCGCACGGAGGATGACCTGGGACCGGCGTCCAAGGCGCTGCATGCGGTTCGCGACCTGAAAGGAACGTCCACGCCGATCCTGTTCTGCGACGATGACCGTATCTATCCGCAAGGCTGGGCCAAAGGCTTGCTGAAGGCCCATGCGGAGAAACCCGACTGCTGCATCGCCGTCTACGGGCGTCACTTGCACAAGATTCTGAAGACGGAGCCGCTCCCCTTGCCCGGGCCGCGTGCCAAGGTCGGCAAGGAGTACTTCGACCCCGCCTACCGATGGGAGCGCACCCTGCAGAGGCTCCGGGAGCGCCGCGCGACACCGCTCGGACCACGCCCGAGCCGTCGCCCCGTCGCGCAGCCCGGCTACAGTGAAGTCCTGCTAGGGTATGCAGGTGTCCTTGTGCTGCCGGAGTTCTTCGACGAGACCGCCTTCGACATTCCTCACGATGTTTGGATGGTGGACGACATCTGGTTGTCGGGACAGCTCGCGCGACGCAATGTACCGATCTGGCTGCCGAAACGGCAACCGGTCTGCCTGCGCGCGACCAACGATCCGGTCGCGGCGCTGCGCGACAGCGTGTTCGACGGGGCGGACAGGGATTGTTCGAACCGACGGGCCATCGCGTATTTTCAGCAGACCTACGGGATATGGCAGGCCACCCCCAGCTGACGAAAGGCGATCCGTTCCGGGAAGACGCTGACCAGTGCCCTTCGCCCGGTGTCCTTCGCCCGCTGTCCCGAAATCATGGACCGTTGCCTTGGCCGTTTAGGCGGAAACCGACGCCGACCTCCCGCGGGTGCGATTGGCCCTTCATGCGGCGACGCTGAACCGATCGGCCAAATCGTAAACAAAGCGCTACAGGATCACCTTCCCCCATGCAGGACTCCGCCGCTTGTCGCGTGCGATCAATTATATATTTGGGGACTACCACCATGACCGACCTGAACATTTCGGGCAATGTCGGCGGATATTTGTCCGGCGGCACGCCGAAGGCCGTCGAGCCGACCGCACTCATCGATATTACCCATCTGTCCATCTACAGCCTGGGCGTCGCCAGCAATGGGGGCGGCAGCGACGGCGAAGAAGTCACGCTCTCGGGGCCGCCGTCGCGGGTCAGAAGATCTACGTTGCCACCGAAGCCCCGATGTTCAACGCCTTATTCGGCTTTGACCCGGACTTCACCTCCGACGCGGTCGCGATCAACGGCGACGACGCGGTCGAGCTGTTCAGGGATGGGACAGTGATCGACGTCTTCGGCGACACAAACACCGACGGCACCGGTCAGGCGTGAGAGCATCTCGACGGCTGAGCCTACCGCGTGGACGGCCCCGGCCCGGACGGGTCGACCCGGCGCGGCCCACTGGACCAGTGGATTTCACGCTGGAGCTGCTGCATTTCGCTGAGCGGGAAGCCAACACCGCTGCCGTGTACGACGCGCCGCGCGTGTCAGCCGTGCTGAATGCCCTGCGCGCACAGGATCTGGGCGCACACGGGATCGCCGACAATACGCTGCCCCTTTCGTCCGGTGGCGCGATGCTGCCGGGCGTTTTCCTTGGCGCATCCGAGGACATCTTCGGCTCCGTGGGCATCGCGGATATCCAGATCCAGAACGAGCTGGGCGTTCAGGCCATGGCGCTGGATAACCGCGAATGCGATCAGAATACCGACGTTCTGGCCGCGTCATCGATGGCTCCGCGACCGGTGAGTTCACCGCCCTCACAGGCACCGATCTGGACGGCGCGGACTTTGCCTACATGTCCACCAACCTCGACTTCAGCACCGATGCCAACATGGCACCGCTTGCCGTGGACGGCCGCCAAGCTCCGATGGGCAACGTCGTCAGTTCTTCAATGGTGATCGACGTGAACGCTGAGTTGATCGGCATCGTGGTTTCGGCCACGCCGGCGCCGGGCCGGATATCCTCGCCCGGTGACATCACCATCTCGCCGTCTTGGACGCCCGGCACGCCGACAGCCGACAGCCGACAGCCGACAGCCGACAGCCGACAGCCGACAGCCGACAGCCGACAGCCGACAGCCGACAGCCGACAGCCGAGGAACTCGATGCGCTGGCCGCCCATGTCCATACCCAGGTGGATGCCAACCCCGGCACGAACAAGGTCGGCCTGCTGGCGCACATGCAGCTGATCGGCATCGAGCTGGAGCTGGCCGCGCACCTCTCTGAAGTCGATGTGATCGTAGCGGGCGGATCCACCACGCGCCTCTTCGACGAAACTGACGTGCTGCGCGCTGGTGACAGCGATCAGGGCACCTACCCGATCATCGTGCGCACCGCCGACGGCTCATACAAGTACGTCGGACGCCTTGTGATGAACTTCGACGCAGACGGCCACATCATTGCCGACAGCGGCGACCCGACCGTCTCCGGTCCCCATGCCAGGGACGAGGCGGGCGTTGCGGCGTTGGAGGCCGAAGCCATTGTCGACCCGGAATTTCAGGTCATCGCGGATACCATTGAGACGCAGATCTTCGCGACCGAAGGTTACATGTTCGGCGTGTCGGACGTGTCCCTCAGCTGCAACCGCACCGGCACTTACACCGACGACGATCCCGACGGCTTGCGCACACGGGAAACCAACCTTGGCAACCTGACCGCGGACGCCAACTTTGCGGCGGCACAGGCGGTCGATGCCTCCGTCGTCGTCTCGATCAAGAACGGCGGCGGCGACCGCGACTATCAGGATGTGACCTTCACCGTCACTGTTCCGGATGATGTCCTCGCGGTCCGACGCGGGTGTTTCCCCCTCGCTCAGCCCCGGTCGCATGGTCGGGGCTGTTTGCGTTTGCCTCCGTTCGGGAAAGGGCGCGCTCGACACTCAATCGCTTTGTGCCGCAAAGCTCCGTGGCACGAAAAAAGATAGTACGTTCCCGCCTTCTGACCTGGCCAGCAGCGATGCGGGGTCAGGAGGACGGAGTGACGCCATCTCGCTTCAGGCTATCCGCAGCGACGGAAAAAAGGCAGACGCGCGGTCTTGAGCAGAGCACTGTCGGCTGCAAACAGATCAGCATAATGGAGGATCATGACCTCCGGGTCGGGGCCACGCACCGGGGCATTCGTTGCATGTGTCGCGACGGCGGCCACGATGGCTTCGTCCAACCCGAGTTCGGCAAGCAGTAACGCCCCCAGAACACCATGCGGAATGCGCGACGCAACAGGCGTCTGAAGATCGTTCCCTTCGCACTTTTCCATCAGAAGCGGCTTGTCCACGTCGTGCAGCAATAGAACGGCAAGAAGGGTCTGCCGGTTGACCTGCCATCCCCAGCGTTCCGCCGCCACGGACATCAACGCCAGCCCGGCTTCGGTGACATCGTTGGTGTGGTCGACCAAGCTCGTCCCGGAACCGTAAGAGAAAGGCACATCGACGATCCGCTCAAATGTGGACGAGGCAAGCACCGAGACCCAGGCGGTCACCAGGGCGGCTTGCAGCACAGGCTCCAGCTCCGCGGCGCGGGGAAAGGCCTCGAGCATCTGCCGCGTCTGGCGCGTGTCGGTCTTGACGATTTGGTAGCTTTTCATTTCGCAGGTATCCTGTTCAGATGTTGGCATGAAGAAAGAAACTTCCCAAAGTTCGCCCCCAGGTTCCCCCGCTGCGGACGAGAGGCCGGAGCACTCCGAGAGCACCGGAGACCAGACGCTGGAAGGACGGATCTATCGCGCCTACCCCGAACTTACGCGCTCTGAGCAACGGCTGGCGGATGTGCTGCTCGAGCATCAGATGGACCTGCCGATCTACACGGCCGCCGAGCTTGCCGCGCGGGCGAACGTCTCCAAGAGCACCGCGGCCCGGCTGATCCGCGCACTTGGCTACCGCAGCTATCCGGAGGCCAAGCGGGCGATCCGAAACGAGCAGTTCTGGGGCTCGCCGCAGGGCGGCCTCGGACGCGCGGAACAGCCGCAGGAGGCTTCGTCCAAGCGGATGATGGAGGATGACGTTGAAAACATCCGCCTGACCCTGACCGCCATCCCGGAGGCGCGGATGGCCGAAGCGGCCCGGGATATCGCCACCGCGCGCCGCGTGTGGATCATCGGGCTGCGCAGCGGACAAGGGCTCGGCCTGCACATCGGGCATTATCTCACGCTAATCCGGGGCGACGTGCATATGATGCAATTCGGGGCGGGTTCCCTGTCTCATGATGTCGGCAGCCTCGCGGAAGGTGATCTTTTGCTGGTGATCGCCTTCCGGCGGAGACCCAAGGTGCTGGTCGAACTTCTTGAGGCGGCACGCGATGCGGGCGCACGCACTTTGCTGATCTCCGATCTCTCCGCAGGTGCGAGCGCAAGGGCAGCCGACATCACGCTGCGGTGTCGGACACAAAGCCCCGCCCCTTTCAATACGTTCACGGCCGCGGTCACGCTCATCAACTGCTTAGCGTGGCAAGTTCACGCGATGATGGGCGATGCGGCAATCGCGCGCTATCGCCGCATCGACCAATTGGTGCGCAAGCTCGATGACGTCTCGACCCCGCAGCCGAGGGAATGACGCCGCAGGCCCGTTCAGCGCAAAAGGTGTGCACGCGAGGGGCGCGCCCGGACGCCGCTGCGCGAGGTGTTTGCGCCGAGGGGCGCAAGCCTCCCAGCCAATCCGATGGCCGCGCCAACCCCCTCCACCACCGGCAGACCATGCTGTGCTTCGAGATCGCGGGCAAAGTCAGCCATGCCGGCACAGCCCAGCACGATGCTTTCCGCGCCCCGATCTTTGGCTCGACGATAATATCCGATATCTTCTGTGCGGCACCGGTCAGAGGGTCATGCAGCGCGAGCACGGGGATATCGCAAACCAGAACCGCGCGGCACCGGCTGGAAATTCCGTAGCATACAACGTTGTGTTCGAGCACCGGCACGGAGCGTGACAACGTTGTGATGACGGCAAAGCTATGGCCCACCAGCGACGCGACGTGCATCGCCGCCTCGCCGATGCCGACGACTGGCCCATTGAGAAGCGCGCGCGCGCCTCCAGCCCGGTGTCGTCGAAACAGGCGATCACATGGGCCTTGGCTCTCGGCCTCGCGCATCCGCGTCAGCATTCCCGGCACCGCGAGCGCGCCGCCGAACGGGCCTTGAATGGCATCAGGGCCGCTGGCCGACTGGCCGGCCATCACCTCGACATCCGGGGCGGCGGCACGGGCCGTACGCGCTACACGCTCCATCATCGATGCAGTCGTATTGGATTTGTCACTGAAACGCGGATCATGCGGGCAGGCTCCCGGCCATCGCGCGGGTCGGCGCGTCGTCGATGAGTGCGTCGTAGGAGATCGGGCCATCGCTCAAATGGCCGTCGGCGATGCCCTGTTGCCAGCGCGCATATGATGCCCCGCCGATTTGCGGCGTCGTCCACATCCCGCAGGCGCGGTAGGTGTCGACAACCTGAACGGCGATGCCGGGATCCACCTTCGGGAAGGTCCGTGCGAGAAAGTCACTGAAGCTGCTGGCTGCATGGGCGTTGACCCAGTCCATTCCACGCGCCAACGCGCGTGAGAAGCGCGCTGGCCGGGTGTCATGGGGCGAAAGACCTTCGGTGTAGTAGACGCTCCAGGGAATGTCGCCGCCGTCTTGGGCGAAAACCGCTGCCACGGCCCCCCGGCCTGCCGCCTGATAGGCAAGCGCGCCGGGCAGGTCGATCAGCAGGAAATCCCCCATACCGCCGGCGAAACAGGCCTGAAGAATCCCGCCATCAAGGTCCTGAACGTAATTGACCGACTTCGGGTCCACGCCGGCCTCGCGCAGCATCATCTTGAGGTAAAGCCCCACGCTGGCACCGTTGGACCCTTTCATCAGCACGGTCTTGCCAACCAATGCGGCGGCATCGAAGGCCTCCGCCGGTGTGCGCCCGACCAGAGCCAGCGGCGCACGGTTTGACACCTGGGCGAAGGGCACCAGCCGCCGACCGCGTCCGTGGAACATCGACGGCACCCATATGCCACCAAGAGCCGCCTCGGCCGTGCCGTCGCGGATGTGATCGAGAACCAGATCCCAAGGACGTGGCACCACCTCCGATACGTCCAGCTCTTCATCGCGGAAAAACCCCTGCTCCGCAGCGATGTAATGCGGCAGGTAGTTGAGGCTGTGGCCGGTGGCCGAAACCAGAAAGCGGTCCATGTTGGTCTCCTTCGATATGTCAGGCAATTGCAGCGACCCGGGTGTTGTCCTGCTGTGACGCGATGCGCTGTCCGGTCGGCTTGTCGAACCAGCAGGCATCGGCGTCCGCGTAGTCCAGCGAACAGGCATCCCCATGCGACAGTCCGGGATGCCCGGGCATCCGGACAAAGACCAGATCCTCGGTCGAGATACTGTCGCCCGCGTCGCCGAGGCCCAGCCGGCAGCCCATGATCGTCTCGGCCCCCAGACGCTCGATCACTGCCACGCGCGCGGGAAGACGGCCGGCTTTCTCGGGGCGCAGTTCCAGCTTTTCCGGGCGGATGCCGAAAATGGCCTTTATTTCGCCCACCGGTTTCTGACCGGAGTGTGTCCAGGTGATGCCTTCCCCGGCGGTCAGGACCTTGCCGTTCAATTGGACCGGAAGCAGGTTCATCGGCGGGGCGCCCACGAACTTGGCGACGAAGGTATTGGCTGGCTCGTCATAGATCTCGTCGGGCGTGCCGATCTGCTGGATGGTGCCGCCGTTCATCACCACAATTCGGGTTGCCATTGTCATCGCCTCGACCTGGTCGTGGGTGACGTAAACGAAGGTCTTCTTCACCTTCTGGTGCAGCGTCGTGATCTCTGACCGCATCTGGGTGCGCAGCTTGGCATCAAGGTTCGACAGCGGCTCGTCCAGAAGGTAGAGCGAGGGATCGCGCACCAGCGACCGGGCCAGCGCGACCCGCTGGCGCTGGCCGCCGGACAGGCTGCCAGGACGGCGGTCCAACAACGGCGTAAGTTCCAGCTGCTCGGCCATTTTATCGACGGCGGCCTTCACCTCCGGACGCTTCATCACCTGCCAGCGGTGAATGGTGTTGACGATCGGAATATGATGCCACTTGCGGAAATGATCCATCACCAGCGGAAAGGCGATGTTGCTGCGCACCGTCATATGCGGATACAGCGCGTAGCTCTGGAAGACGAAGGCAACGCCGCGCTGCTTGGGCGTCCAGTCGTTGGCGAGCGTCCCGTCGAACAGCATTTCGCCGCCCGAAATTTCGGCCAAGCCCGCTATCATCCGTAGCAGCGTGGACTTGCCGCAGCCCGACGGCCCGAGAAGGACAAGAAATTCGCCATCCTCGACGGTTGCGTTGAAACTGCGGATGACAGTGTTGGTCCCGAAGGTCTTCGAGATACCTTTGAAGTCTATCTTGGGCATTGGATCATCCCTTGACTGCGCCGGAGGTCAGGCCTGCGACGATCTTGCGTTGCACGAGGAGGAAGAAGACCACGGCGGGAATGGAGAACATCAGCGCTGTGCCCATAACGGCGGAGAGCGGCGTTTCGTATTCGCCGATAAAGCTGGCCAGGCCGACTGCGGCGGGCCACAGGTCCGGGTCCATCAGGAAGGTCACGGCGAACAGGAATTCGTTCCAGCCACCGAAGAAACAGATCACAGCCGCAGCAGCGAGGCTGGGCGCGATGAGCGGGAAGACGATGAAAGACAGGATGCCCAGCCGTGGACAGCCGTCGATGATGGCGGATTCCTCGATCTCGTAGGGGATTGCGTCGATGGCCCCCTTGAGGATGAAGGCCGCGACAGGCAGCGAGAAACCGACATTGGCCAGAATCACCCCCCAGAGGCTGTTCAGCAGCCCCAGAGAGATGAACATCGCATAGAGCGGCACCACCAGCAGCGCCTCGGGGATCACCTGTGTCATGAACATCAGGAACCCGATCGCGCCACGGCCGTGGAACTTGAACCGCGACAGCGCGTAGCCAAGGACGGATCCCAGCATCAGGCTGAGGAAGGTGTTTCCAAGCGCGATGATGGCCGTGTTGGACATCCAGCGCAGAATAGGCACCTCGGCGAGGGCGGAGAACAGGTCCGGCAGGTTGGACAACTGCGGATACGGCACCTGCCCGGTGTTAAAAAGCTGCGTGTCGGTGCCAAGCGCGGTGGTGGCCATCCAGTAGATCGGAAAGCCGGCAAAGGTCACGAGAACCGCGATCAAAATCACACGCAGCAAGACAAAGAGAGGGTTGGTTTTCATTTCAACATCACCAATGCGCGGCGGCGCTCGACAAGAAAGTGGATCGAGGCGACCAATAGGGCGAGGATCAGACCGACGACCCCGTAGGCGGAGGCAAGGCCCAGCTCGAAATCTTCGAAGGCGGTCAGGCGAAGCTGGACGACCAGGGTCGATGTGGACCCGATCGGGCCGCCCCCGGTAAGCAGATATATCACCTCGAACCGGCGGATCGACCAAACCGCAACCAGCAACGCCACCACCTGCATGGTCGGCATGATGCATGGAAGGGTCACATTGCGGAACACGTTGAGCGCATCGGCACCATCGATGCGGGCGGCCTCCCGCACCTCTTCGGGCACCGATTGCAACGCCGCCATCATGACCAGCATGACGAAAGGCGCGACCTGCCAGATGGTGACGAACATGATGGATGTCAGCGCCCAGTCGACCGAGGTCAACCAGGGAATGCGGCCAAGCCCCAGGGCTTCGGTGATGTCGCTGGCAACGCCCGACTGCCCGTTGAAGATCCACAGCCAGACCAGCGTGGCGGCAACCGAGGGCACGGCCCAGCCGAACAGCATGACGGTCCGAAGGATGGCCCGGCCCTTGAACGGTCGATCCAGCGCGACTGCGGAAATCGTTCCAACCAGCACGCCGATGACCACCGTCAGGATCGTGTACACAATCGTGATGTTGAGCGAAGTGTAGAACTGACTGTCGGAGAACAGGTCCTGGTAGTTTTCGAGGCCGATGAAATCGCCCGCGGTCGGGTTCATCAAACGCGTGTCGGTGAAGCTCATCCAGACTTGCTGGATGAGCGGGCCGAAGACGAAGAGCGTCATGTAGGCCAGTGGGACCGCAACGAACGCGTAAGGGACCAGACGCGGCAGCAGCCGACCCCGAAAGAGCAAAGGAGAAGTCATTGGTCGCGGTCCTTTCACCGAAGGTTTGCGGCTCAGTTGCTGTAGTCGGCGTCGATCTCGGCTTGCGCCTGGCTCAGGGCGTCTTCGGTGGTCGCAGCGTTCAGCAGGACCTTTTCAAGGCCGTTCATCAGCGGGCGCATGATCGATTGGGTTTCCATCTCGTAACCCGGAATGAGGGTCGAACGGGAACTCTCCGCCATCTCGGCAAACGTCGTCGCCCAGGGGTTCGCCGTGACGAACTCTTCGGTGACGGGCACATCCGTCGCCAGTGCGTCGGGGCCCGAAGCCGCGCGGAGCGACAGCTGTCCTTCTTCCGAGATCAGCCAGGACAGGAATTCCTTGGCCGCAGCTTGTTCCTCTTCGCTCGACCAGAGGTTCACACCGAGAAAGATCTGCTGGTGCGCCCCGGGGTTCGGGAAGGGCAGCGCGGCCGACCCCAGATCGGTGCCCGGCAATGGCCCCCCGGTGGCAATGTTCAGCGAACCGCCCGAGTTGTCGATCGAAAAGGCCACCTGCTGTTCCTTGAAGCGCGTACGCTGCGTGCTCATCTGGTCGCCGATTGGCATGACACCACTGCCATAGACTTCCTTGAACGCCTCGAAGGCCTGCGCCATTTCCGGCGTGTCAAACGTGATTTTGCCGTTCTCGTCCACCAGCTCGACGCCGTAGCCATAAGCCCAGTTCAGGAAGTCCTGCGACCAGGGGCTGAATTCGTTCATCGAGTGGCGGCCCGTGAAGCCGATGGCACCGGTAGCCTCATTCGCGGCCTTGGCGGCGGCAATCAGGCCATCCACGTCGGTGGGAAGCTCCGCGCCCGTTTTCTCCAGAATGGACTTGTTGAAAATCAGCGCATAAACGGCGCGATGCCAACCAATACCGTAACGGGTGCCGTCGACGACGGCATTGTCGTTTGTGGCGTTCAGGTTTTCAACGCCTTCGGTCACGTCATCCAGCGGGATCAGGAAATCCGCGCCGATCAGGGTAAAGAACAGGTTATCCTGCGCGATGATGATGTCCGGGCCCTGGCGCGCGCCCATCTCCGTGATCAGGCGGTCGTTGAATTCGTTGCGCGAGATCGTGTGCTGTTCCAGCTTGATGTTCGGATGGCTTTCTTCGAACTTCTTGACGGAAGCCCACAGTTTCTCGCCCCGCAGCGCGTCAAGCCACTGGGTGTTGGCAATGGTCAGCGTAACCTCGTCCTGAGCGGCAGCCGGAGCCACCGCGCCTGCGATCATTGCGGCGACGGTTGCGCTCGCCATCAGGGTGCGTCGTGTAAGTGTCATCGGAGTGTCCTCTTGTTGGTGCAGTTTGGCTGGGTGCAGGCGTCACGCGGGAACGCGATGAACGCCAAGGGGCACGTGACAGGAGAGGTTCTCGGCGCCTGTCTCTGTCACGAGATAGCAGTTACCTATGTTCGCACCCGCGGTCAGCGGGTCGAGCCATTGGGAATGCAATACGAATGTCATGCCCTCTTCGAGCTTGTCATGATTGTTTGACTGGATGTTGTAAGGCGGCATCTTGGGCAGGGAGACCGAGTGCCCGACGTTGGGGTTGTGCGGCCCTTTTGTCGCCGGCCAGACATGGTTGACGCTACGGCCCATCGCCTCCCAATCCGGGTCGGGGACGTGTTGCTGCGGCACCAGAAGCGGCGCGCCGTCGTCGCCAGCGCTCCAGTTGTAGGGCATGGTCCGGCTGTCGGCGTCGGACAGGTGGCCGCGGCGGATATAAGGCTCGAACGACGCGTTGGCGACGTCGGAGATCAGCGCGCCGGGTTTGACCAGCGCGGCCGCGGCCTCAACGCCCTCCGTGCACATCGTCAGAACCTCTTCCTGCTCCTCCGTGATGTCGCCGACGGCGATCATCCGCGCGATCTGCGCGGTATAGCCGTGATACTGCACCGCCGAGATGTACAAATTGATGATGTCACCCTCTCGAACAACATGCCCGTAGGGTTTGCTGCAATGTGTGCCGTAGGGATTGATACCGATCTGGTAACCGTCGCCGGTCTCGCCACCCCGGGCCATCTGCGCAAAGGTGAAGGCCGCGTAGATCTCGTGATCTGTCACGCCCGGGCGGATCACGTGATAGGCAGCCTGCATACCAATGCAGGCCAGTTGCGCCGCTGCGCGCACAACGGCCTGTTCGGCCTTCGAGCGGCGGCGCTGCATGCGGTTGACGATCCCTTGGGCCATTTCGAAGCGACAGCCGGGAAGCACAGTTTTCAGCCCGGCCCAGTAGGGCGCCGACGTGGCGTCACCGATCAAACCGATTTGCGCCTTGGAAAAGCCCATGCGGTCGAGATGCCTTGCCGTGGCATCGACAACCCGGTCCAGCCCGCGACCCGGACGGTTGTAGGTCTCGCGGCCCCAAGTGCCCACCTGCCAGATGTCGTCGACCAGCACAGGCTCGCCCGCCGGCGGCAGCAAGACCGAACTGGCGAAAATGGTGTAGAGCGCCAACGGCAGGTCGGTGTCCGTGGGAATGAGCAGCATGCCCTCGCGGGCCCAGTCACAGATGTAGCGGAGATAGGAATTCGACGCCTTATACGAACCGATGCTGTCTGCATGCACCAGAAGAATATCATGCCCTGCTGCGCTGGCCTCCTGCCTGATCCGACGCAAGCGGTCGGCGAACTCGCCTTCTGGCAAGGGCGGCACGGGACGGAATTCGAAATCCGGTTCGAAACCGTCCAGAAGGCGCTCCATCCGGGGCATCGTATGTGTGGCTGAAGCCAGATTAGTCAGTGTCATGGGCAGGCTCTTCTACGTTTACTTAAGCGCCATTTCAGCGCGTTGTAAGGTCAAGAGCCGCTCACCCCGGTGAACGGTCAAGCAGGAAGGAACCCGCTTTCCAGATCTGCTAAAAATTTAACCATCCGCCGATTTCACGCAAAATGACGCATTCTCTGCCTCTTATCGGCACAAGAATACCAAACATGAAAATCGCGCTATCACTATGATAATAATTAACTAAGGCACACATTCCGACCGTGGGTCAGAAGATAAATTGGCATTTTTCTCCAAATTATGGGAGAAAAGTTTCAGGTGTTAAATTAAGCCGTGACGTCGCATTGGGCGCTTCGGAAACGACGCGAGATGGAAATCACCGCTCATGCAACCTCCTCGCTTTCACACTGGACAATGTGATTCCCTAACGCGCAAGCGGGCGCGAGAAGGCCGTGCACCCGGCCAGCGCGCGCCATTGGGCAAGGTAGAGGATACGGCATGGGGATTATGTCCCGCTGATCGCCCCGTACGACGTCGAGCCGTGAACCAAGCGGCAGAAGCTGGGCAATCGCCTAAGGCCGCGCTGCCCCTGCGGTTCGCAAAGCCGGACTCGTCGGAACAACCGGCGCGCACAGTGCATTTCGGAGGCGCCCGCAATTCTAGATGCAGCGCACCAAGGTCGTGAACGCGCTCCGATTGCGCGTCTATGATTTCTGCAATGTCACCCACGAGGGCTTGGCAGTGTGCCGCGCCTTGAGCGGGTTGCCGAAGATTATCACGCCTGCGTTTCTGAGGGGCCCGATTGCGCTTACGAGCCCCCCACGCTGCCCCGAATTGCGTCAGTCGACGAGACCATTCTCACGGTCCGCGTCTTCGGCAATCCGCGCGTCCTCGCGCAGCTCCAGCCACATCGCGTTCAGCACCGCAAAGGCCGCCGCCAAAGCCAGCCCGAGAATCCAAGCGAAATACCACATGTGTCAGGTCCTTTTCAGTACAGGGTTTCAGCGTTTTCGTTCACGTCGTCTTCGGTGACCTTGCCCCAGAGCACCCTGTACACCCAAGCTGTGTACATCAGGATCAATGGCAGGAAGATCGCTGTGCAGATCAGCATGACGAACAGTGTCAAATGCGATGAAGACGCATCCCAGACAGTCAGGGAGGACGTCGGGTCGATGCTGGACGGCAAGATAAAAGGAAACATTGTCAGTCCAACCGAGGACACGATGCCCAGAATGCCCATCTTGGACCACAGCAGGGTGGAAACCTCGCGCCCCGCCTTAAGCCCCAGAACCGCCAGCGCGATTCCGACGAAGCCCATGATCGGTGCGATTGCGATCCACGGACGCTCTGCATAGGCCGACAGCCAAGACCCCTCGCGTGCCACTTCATTGAACAGCGGATTGGAGGGACCGTCGAGGGCGACTTCGTTCACAAAGGAATAACCATCGACCCCCACCGCCAGCCAAAGCCCCGCCAGCGCATAACCTGCGGCGGCGATCATCCCGGCCTTTACGCCGATGGAACGGGCGCGTTGCTGCACCCGACCTTCGGTTTTCAGCGTCAACCACGCGGCGCCGTGCATCAGCAGCATGGAAAACGACACCACGCCCGCCAGCAGTGCGAAGGGGCGCAGCAGCCCCACCAGTTTCATGATCATGCCGCCCTCATATATGGACAGCAGATCCTGCGTCAGACGAAACGGCACGCCGAGCAGCACATTGCCAACGGCCACCCCGAACAACAGTGCCGGCACCGCGCCGCCCGCAAACAGCGCCCAGTCCCAACGCGTGCGCCATTTGGGATCTTCGCGTTTGGAGCGGTATTTGAACGCCACAGGGCGTACGATCAGCGCCGCGAGGATCATGAACATGGCAAGATACAGACCGCTGAACGCGACCGCATAAAGTGGCGGCCACGCGGCAAATATTGCCCCGCCGCCGAGGATGAACCAGACTTGGTTGCCCTCCCACACCGGGCCGACCGTGTTGATGACGACGCGCCGTTCCAAATCCGTTTTTGCCACGAAAGGCAGCAGCGCGCCGACCCCCATGTCGAAACCGTCGGTCAGGGCGAAGGCGATCAGCAGCACCCCAAGCAGGCCCCACCATAGAACGCGCAGAGTCTCGTAGTTGATAAGTTCGTGCATGATCATGGTATGTTACTCCGCCGGTTCCGCGAGGGGGCTTTGATTGCGCCGGGTGGACAGACGCCCCACGTGACGCTCCTGCCACGCGATTGTGGTATCCACATCCTGCGTTGGGCCGATCTTGATGTATTTGATCATCAGCTTGACCTCGATGACAAAGAGGACCGTATAGAACAGGGCAAACCCAAACAGCGTGAACAGCAGGTCGCCGACGGTCAGATACGAAGCCGACAGTGCCGTCGGCAGCATCCCGTCCACGGTCCACGGCTGGCGGCCCACCTCGGCCACGAGCCAGCCCATCTCTGCCGCGATCCACGGCAATGGGATGAAACCCACGGCGGCATAGAGAGACCACTTAGGGTAGGTCATGCGCCTGAACGACGTCCGCCAGAAGAAATAGGCCGTGATGAGGATGAAGCTCATGCCAAGGCCCACCATGATCCGGAATGCCCAGAACAAGGTCGGGACATAGGGGATCGTATCATCTGCGGCCTGTGCGATCTGCGCCTCGGTGGCGTCACGCGGGTCTTCGACGTAGCGCTTCAACAAGAAGGCATAGCCCAGATCATCCGAATTCTGCTCGAAGCGGAATTTGGCCTGGCTCGGGATCTCTTCGCCGGCGGCCCGCGCCTCGCGGATCTCCATCAACGCGTCATAGGCAATGATCCCCATGCGCACGCGGCCCTCGTTTTCGGCCACAAGTTCGTTAATGCCCGCGATTTCAGTATCAAAGCTGCGTGTACCGATCAGTCCCATGACCCATGGGATATGAATCGCGTAGTGGGTCTCGCGGTCCTCCATGTTGGGCAAGCCGACCAATGTAAACGAGGCAGGCGCGGCTTCGGTTTCCCACATCGCCTCGATGCTGGCGAGCTTCATCTTTTGCGTCTGAGAGGCCGAGTAGCCGGATTCATCACCAAGAACGACCACCGACAGCGCGGAGGCAAGACCGAAGGCAGAAGCCACGGCAATCGACCGGCGCGCGAGATCGGTGTGTCGCCCTTTCAACAGATAAAAGGCCGACACCCCCAGCACGAACAGGGACGCGGTGACATAGCCCGCCGACACAGTGTGTACGAACTTGGCCTGCGCCACTTCGTTAAAGACCACCTCGAAGAAGGAGGTCATTTCCATACGCATGGTCTCGGGGTTGAATTCAGCGCCCACCGGATTGGCCATCCAGCCGTTCGCGATCAGAATCCACAGCGCGGAGAAGTTCGATCCGATGGCGACCAGCCACGTAATGACAAGGTGGCCGACCTTCGACAGCTTGTCCCAGCCAAAGAAAAACAGCCCGACGAATGTTGCCTCCATGAAAAAGGCCATCAGCCCTTCCATCGCCAGCGGCGCGCCGAAGATGTCCCCGACGTAATGCGAATAGTAGGACCAGTTCATGCCAAACTGGAATTCCATCGTGATGCCCGTGGCGACGCCCAGCACAAAGTTGATGCCGAACAGCGTGCCCCAGAATTTCGTCATCTGCCGCCAGATCGGGCGGTTCGTCATGACGTAGACGGTCTCCATGATCGCGACGAGGATCGACAAACCCAGTGTCAGCGGTACGAAGAGAAAGTGATACAAGGCGGTCATACCAAATTGCAGGCGTGACAGCTCGACCAAGCCGATTTCCATGGCGTGGCTCCCTTCAATCATCCATGCCCCATCAGCGAGGCTCCGGACTGTTATATTCTATTTGTCGCATGTCACTTTGACGTGCATCAATTCCCATATCTTAGATTCAGGATTTTAACCCTGTGGCAGCCCGTCCCTGCAACCCGATGACGCAGTCCGCCTGTGCGATATCCTCTGCCCGATGCGCTGCGATGAGGAAAGCAGCATCAGGCAGCGCGGCACGCAACCCCGCCATGACATGGCGCGCCGTCTCTCGGTCGAGCCCTTCTGTCGGCTCATCGAGCAGCAACACGCGCGGCTGCGCGAGCAACGCGCGGGCAAGCACAAGCCGCCGGGCCTCTCCGCCCGACAGGCCCGCGCCCCGAAACCCGAGGCGCGCGTCCAGCCCCCCCTTGGCCGCGATGACGTCATAGAGCGCAACGGAGTCGAGCGCAGCCTGCATCGCCTCGTCGGGCGACGGTCCGGCCATCGCAAGGTTATCGCGCACGGTGCCTGCGATCAGCGCGTGGCGTTGCGGCACCATGACGACGGATTGCCGCCATATGACTTCGGCGTCCGGGGCTTGGCTGCCCAGCGAGACCCGTCCCTCCGCCGGGACCAGGACGCCCGCGGCCATATAAAGCAAGGTCGATTTGCCGCGTCCACTTGGCCCGGTGAGGGCCACGGTTTCACCCGGCGCGACACGGACTGTGACAGGCGCAAAGCGGCCCGAGGTCACGGCATCCAACATCAGCACCCCTTCGGGCGCGACAGCGGAAGGCACCGCCCGGACCGTTGTCAGCGACGGAGCAACGCGCCGCGCCGCCTGTGTCATGCGCCCGACCTCGGCCAGCGCGCGGCGCACGGGTGCGACCGCCTCGCCCAAAGCGAGCGCCGCCAAAGCGCCCAGCGCCACCTGTGATGCGCTGAGCGTGCCGGCCTCTGCCAGCGTCGCGCCGATGGCCAGCGCTCCGCCGACCACAAGCGTGCCGATCATGTCGAGGCCGAAGCCCATGCGCCGCTCCACCGCGTCAAGTGCGCGTCTGGCCGTGGCCTCCCGCCGAAAGGCGTCGTCCACACGGCGTTGTGCCGTCGACAACTGACCATAGACTGCAAGGTCTTCGCGCGCGGCGACCATGTCCACCATGCGGGACCGGGCGGCCTGAAGCGCAGCCTCCTGCCGCCGGGCGGGCTTACGTGCCAGACGTTGCCCAAGAACAAAGATCAGCGTCGGACAGAGCAACCACATCCCGGCGACCCACAGTCCGACCCAAGGGTGCACAAGCCACGCCAGAACGCCCCCTGCCCCCGTCACCACAAGCACACCCGCCGCACCCGGCAGCACCAAGCGCAACAGCACACCGTCCAGCGCATCCACTTCTGCCGTCACCCTGTTCAGCACGGCATTGGCGCGCAGTCTTTCCAGGGCGCGCCACGGTTGCGCCAACAAACCCCGCAGCAAGGAGACCCGCAGGTCAGAGAGCGCCCGCAGCGTCGCATCATGGGTGAGCACACGCTCGCCGTATCGGGCCGCCGTGCGCCCCATGGCAAGGAAGCGCACCATTGAGGATGGAACAAACACATTGAACAGTGCGCCCGTCCCGGCCAGCCCTGCCACAGAGGCCGCCGTGATGAACCATCCCGACAGGCCCAACAGGGCCGCGCCCATGGCCAGCACCGTCACCGAGAGGGCAAACCCGCGCAGCAGCGCCTTGGACTGGCCGCGCAGGATCAGCGTCACAATCTGCCACAGAGCGTTCATTGCGTATCTCCGAGGTCAATCACGCGGTCCATCTGTGCCGCCAACCGCAGATCGTGGGTTGCGACAATCAGCGTTCCCTTGTGGGACAACAGACCGCGCGTGACGGCCTCTGCCGTGTCATCATCCAGATCGGCGGTGGGTTCGTCCGCCAGCAAAACCTGTGGCGTCCCGTGCAATGCGCGCGCCAAAGTCACGCGCCGCGCCTCGCCGCCAGACAGGCCCGCGCCGCGTTCGCCAAGGGGTGTCAGCTCACCTTTGGGCAGACCTTGCACCACGGGGCCCAGCGCTGCTTGCGCAACCTCCCCGCCGAGCGGCGCGCCGAAGCCCACGTTGTAGCGCAGCGAGCGGGCGAGAAAATGCGGCGCTTGCGGCATCCAGCCGAGCCCCGCGCGCCAATCGTCCAGCCGATCCGCCAAGGGCTGACCATCCAGCGTAAGCTCCCCGGTCTCCGGTCGTTCCAATCCGGCGAGCAATCGCAGCAGTGTCGTCTTGCCCGCCCCACTCGGCCCGGTCAGGGCGATGCGCGTGCCCGGCCTGATCTCAAGATCGGGCAAATGGATCTTCCGGTCCCCGCGATGCAGCGAAATGTTATTCAGCACCAGGACGCCCGTGATGGCGACACCGCCCTGTCCGTGACCCGGCATGGCAGCCCGTTCCTGACCACGCCAGTTTTGCAGCTCTTCCTGCACTGCGTCGGCAGCGGCCTTGTCATGCCACGCGCTGGCGAGGTCGCGCAGCGGCTGAAAGAACTCCGGTGCCAGCAACAGCAGCCAGATGCCGGTGGTCGGGGTAACGTCTCCGCCCCATTGCACCTGCTCCAGCAAGGAAAAGCCGGTCCAGACGGCGACCATGGCGACGCCCAGCGCGGCGAAAAGCTCCAGCACGGTGGAAGATAGAAAAGCGACGCGCAGCACGGCCATTGTCTTGCCGCGCAACCGTTCAGAGGCTTCGGCGAAGTCGTCCGTCACGGTCTCCCCCGCGCCAATCAGCCGGAGGTCGGCCAGCGCGGCCAACCGGTCCACCAGCAAATCCCCCAGAGAGCCGATTTCGTCCATCTGGCGGGCGCTGGCATCCTTGGCCGCCCAGCCGACCAGCGCCATGAAAAGCGGGATCAGCGGGCCAGCCAACAGCAAGACCACACCCACCGCCCATGCGTTCCAGAATGCCAGAACGAGGATCATCAAAGGCACCACTGTCGCGCGCAAGCGGGCTGGACGATAGCGCATCAGATAGGGACGAAGCGCCTCTGCTTTTTCCGAGACCAGGGCGGAGAGCGCTCCGGGGCCGCCGATGGACGAGGCGTCCAATGTACGGCGCTCGCCCCCCACGACTTCTTTACGGAGGCTCGCCAAAACGGTGTCAGCATGGCGCGCCAAGGCAGCGTGAGATCCAGCCTCCAACGCGGCGCGCACCAGCCCCAAGGCCACGAAACCGGCGACCGTTGGCCAAACCAAAGCGGCCTCTCCCGACAACAGGCGCCCGAGCAAAGCGGCCACCAGCCACGCCTGAAACGGCCAGATCAACGCCGCCGCCAAGGAAAGGGCCGCACCGATCAGACCTGCTCTGTTGGTATCCTGTTGTCTCTGTGTCACGCGCTCTGCCCCGGCCATGGCTTTGGCGCAACGCTACGGCCCCATGACGGCGAGGAAAACCCAAAGCTCCGCGTCCAAGCGCCCCACCCGGTGCCGCGCAATCACAGATGCTTCAGTGCATTCCGTCCGGACCATGCTTCAGGATCACCGGCACGATCAGGTCCTCTTCATCGGCCAGATGGCGCATCAGCAGACTCTCGAAGCTGGTCAGCTCTTGACGAAAGCGGCCCGTCTCGAGGTTGCCTTGCAGGACGCCATTTGCGCCATCGGCAAAGCGGGTCATCAGGCCGTCCATCGCGTGGTGGTCGCGGTCCAGAATGTCGAACCCGCGATCCAGGGTTTTCTCACGCTTTCGCAGCACCGGGAAGTAATGCGCATCTTCGATCTGGTGATGCCCGTGCAGTTGCTGCAACAGCGCCCCGCCATATTGGCTCAGTCTTTGCTGCATGGCGCGCGGGTCCATCTTCTTGTCCATCACAGCCTCCGCGTCTGTGCCCATGACAGCGCAGAGTTTGCGGAACATCTCGTGCCGATCCAGCCAAAAGGCCACAAGCCCCGCGAAATTCGGATGCGACTCCCACTCTTCACGTGGGAAGGTCTCCAGCAGTACCCGCAGCGATTCTGGAAGGCCGTCTCGCTCGGTCAGATCATAAAGTTTGTCCATACGTTTCGTTGTAGCGCTGCGGGGGCCAAGTCAACGCCACCCGTGCACAGCCCCCGTGTCGGGGTGCACATCTGTGCGCGCAGGTGCTTCTTGCACGAAAGCATAGCGCAGCTGTCCTTTGGAGAGCGGTTAATGGGGGCTTTGCCGTGGCTTCGCCCAAAGCACGTCACATTCCGCGCGCAATCTGAACTTAGACCATTAAGACAGGTTGCAGAACGCAGCACCTCCTCGGGCACATCGGTTAGAACATCGCTTCCGTGCCCCTCCGACCGCCATGTGTGTGGCCCCGGACCGGGGTTGCACCGGCGGGGTCGACACGTCCCGACGAACCGACCCTACTCAATGTGAGGACGAGCAAATGCGTTATCTGATCGCCGAAACCAACTGGACCATGATGACTCTGGCCGCCGAGCTCGCCGCGAACGGCACGCTTATGACGCGCACCGACCGGATCGAAGACATCGCTCATTTCATGAAACATGGCGAGGCTGATCTTTTGATCCTTGCCGCCGATCAGGTGGGAACGGCGGCGCTTTCCCTGGCCACGCTGCGCCGACAGTCAAACGACATGCCCATCGCCCTGGTCGCAGATAAACCACGGGCAGAGCAGATCACCGCGTGGCTGGAGGCCGGCGCAGACTGCGTAATCGACGCCACCCGCCCGCCGGAAGAGGCGGTGGTCACCCTGCAGGCGGTGGCACGACGCTCCCTGGGTTTGTCTGTGCCGCAAATCCAACATGGTCCGCTGCGCGTCGACCTGCTGACCCGAAAAGCCTACCTCATGGGCTGCCCGCTGAAGCTCTCTCCGAAGCTGTATGAACTGCTGGAATACATCACGTTGCGCCCGGGCCAGCTTATCACCCGTGCCGAGCTTTTGTCCCACATCTACGGGTTGGAGAATGAGCCAGATGCCCGCGTCTTCGACGTCTACATCTGCAACCTGCGGTCATGCTTGCAGGCGTCGTCCGGGGCCGTGGACATCGAGACCGTGCGCGGCGCTGGTTTCCGCTTTTCGGCCTCCGACGCTGTGGCAGCAGAGGCTGCGTAAACCGGCAAAGCGTCTCAGTCTATAGCCACCGGCACACCCAATCCGGTGTCGCCGGGGCCGCGGACGTGAGGCCTGCAATCAGGGCTGGGGATGATCGTCTCCGCCCGCAAAGACAGCAAAACAACACTTTGCAGCTTGACCATGCTCCCAGACGGGGGCGTGGTTGAAGTCACTTAGACATAGCGGCGATTGTAGTCACATTCCGCGCCGGACCGTTCATACGAATACTGGGGCGGATCCTGGTCCTGCCGGGGTGAAAACCCTTTCTTACGCAGCGTTGTTTCCGCGTCGTGGGCCAACATACCCTCGACGTCTGGCACAATCGCGTACCCCGGTGCGATACCCTTTGATCTTTTCAGCTGGATCATGACCTCGTGGGGTTGCGTGAAAACATGGCCGGGCGGCGGGGATTGTTCGGCAACCAGCCCCTTGCCGTAAACACTGTAGACAAACCCGACAATGGCGATTTTCTGTTCACTTCCGCTGAGGATCTCCTGCGCATCTTCCATGGTGACGCCGCGCAGCTCTGGCATGTAGAATGGCAGTCGCTTGCTATCATCTACCGCAGTGCTTCCATCTTCTGCGGCAACGCTGGTCACCGCGAAGAAAGCAGCCCCCACAAAAGCCCAAAATAGTCGCTTCAACATGCCAGACTCTTTTTCAGTGTTTTTCACATCCGACCTTAGTCACACAGATGCGGGGATCAAGGATTTGATCTCCGGTCAAAACACCGCTGCCACTTCATACAAGACAGGCTCAAACGACCGGCAGAGGCTGTTGAACGTTCGGTTGGTGGCGCGCATTTCGGGGGCGCGCAGCATGGCGAGGAAATCCTCTCGCCGTCGCCATTGGCTGTAGTTGGCGATCCGCGTCTGCGCGTCGTTCACGTGCAGCGCTGCCGAGACGAAGCCCGGCTGTTTCGATATGAATTTGCCGTAGGCGTCCTCCAACGCCTCCAGCAAGTCCTGACAATTGCCGGGACTGGTCTCGAAGGTGGTGACAACGGTCTGAAGGTCGGAACTGATGGTGATATTTGGCATATCGGGCCCTCCTCTGATCCAACTTTGCACAAAATCTGCCGTGCCCAAAGCGCCCCGCTCACAATAGGATGACGAATTGGCGCTTGGAATTCCTTGACACCCTGACCCGCGATGCGGCAAAAAATCTGCAATTCACGACAACAGGCGCGGCAAACGTGTCAGAGCAGCGACCGGTCCCAAAACGGGCCAGAGACAGGACAGCACATGACCAGCACCGCCCGAATCGAGGAGTCCCTCCGCGAAACCATCATTTCGCGTCCGGATATGATCCTCGACGACAAGGACCTGATGCACGCTCTGATCGCGGCGAACGAACGCGCCATGGGCGGCAACATCGTCGACCTGCGCGGCATCGCCATGGAACGGCTCGAAGCACGGCTCGACCGGCTGGAGGACACCCATCGCTCCGTCATCGCGGCTGCCTATGAGAACCTTGCCGGGACCAACCAGATTCACCGCGCCATTCTACGGATGCTCGACCCGTTGGATTTCGAACCCTTTCTAAAGGATCTTGGCGGCGAAGTGGCCCAGATCCTGCGTGTGGACGTGATCAAACTGGTGCTGGAATCGCAGCAAAACGACAGCGAGCCGGTGATCCGCCGTTTGGGCGACGTCCTGTCGGTGGCAGAACCTGGGTTTGTGGAGACCTTTATCGCCGGCGACCGCGAGGCTCCGATCCGTCCCGTGACATTGCGTCAGATCAGCCACGGCGACGGGCGCGTCTACGGCACGCGCGCCGAATGGATCCGCTCTGAGGCTTGCCTGAAGCTCGATTTCGGGCCCGGACGCCTGCCCGGCCTGCTCGTCATGGGCGCCGAAGACCCGCACCAGTTCACGCCGCAGCAGGGCACCGACCTCTTGGCGTTCTTTGCGGGTGTCTTTGAACGTGGTATGCGCAGATGGCTAAGCTGACTGCGGACCAACACCTTTCACTCCCGGGCATTGTCATGTTTCCGCACGAAATGTGACGCCCGCGCCTCTCGGCTCCGGGATCTGACCGCTCAGAAACATCCGGTGCCACAAGCCAAAGAACAGGCGCTGCCAGCCTGAAACGTCACCATCGGGGGAAGTTGACCGCGCAGCCGCGCGAAGGATGATCCGATGACGCTCGACATTTCGCAAGCTGCCCGTCACGCGCTGGCCACATGGCTCGACCACACCCGCGCGCTCAAGGACAGGTCAGACAACACCGTGACGGCCTACCGCGCCGATGTGATGGACTTCATCTCGTTTTTGACCGCGCATCATGCGGAACCGCAAGGGCTGGCGCCATTGGCACGGGTGACGACCTCTGACATGCGGGCGTGGATGGCTCACTTACGTGGGCAGGACATCGCGCCCCGGTCCATGGCGCGCAAGTTGTCGGCGGTGAAAACCTTCTACCGTTGGCTGGCGGAACGTGAAGGCTTCGAGCCCACCGCAGTTCTTGCGACACGCTCTCCGAAATTTCAAAAGAAGCTGCCGCGCCCCCTGACCGAAGACGCCGCCCGCGCCATGATCGATACCGTTGAACTGCAAACGCAGGACAGCTGGCAAGGCGCGCGGGATGCAGCCGTGACGACGCTGCTGTACGGCTGTGGCCTGCGGATTTCAGAGGCTCTGGGGCTGAAAGGGCGCGACCTGCCGTTGACGGACAGTCTGCGCATTCTCGGCAAGGGCAAGAAGGAGCGTTTGGTGCCGGTGCTGCCCATCGCACGACGCGCCGTCGAAAGCTATCTGACGCTCTGCCCTTACTCGATGTCGCCGGATGAAGCGGTATTTCGCGGCGCACGCGGTGGCACGCTGAACGGGCGTCACATCGCCAAGGTGACAGAGCGCGCGCGGATGCAGCTGGGCCTGCCAGCCACGGCGACGCCCCATGCCATGCGGCACAGCTTTGCCACGCATCTGTTGCAGGCCGGCGGTGATTTGCGGGCGATTCAGGAACTGTTGGGCCATGCCTCCCTGTCGACAACGCAGTCTTATACCGCCGTCGACCAAGTGCATCTGATGCAGGTCTACGAGGCCTGTCACCCCAAGGCGGGTTAGCGCTTGGCACAGTTGACCACCCTTGAGGGCGGCCCCAACCTCTGACACGCTGCACAAAATTAAACATCCCAAAGGCACTGCCATGAAACTGATGCACTCCCCCGCTTCGCCCTTTGTGCGCAAGGTGATGGTTACCCTGATCGAGACTGGCCAGCTTGACGATGTTGAACGCGTTAACGTTGCAACGTCTCCGATCGCGACCGATGCAGAGCTGGCGTCGGCCAACCCAGTGGGCAAGATCCCGGCGCTGATCCGCGAAAACGGACCGACACTTTATGACAGCCGGGTGATTTGCCGCTTTCTGGATGCGCGTGCAGAGGCCGGGTTGTACCCGGAAAAACGTATTTGGGACACGCTCACACTGGAGGCGACGGCCGACGGGCTGACGGATGCTGCGGTGGCCATCGTTTACGAGGAACGCTTTCGACCGAAAGAACACGTGTCGATGGACTGGATCGAAGGACAGTGGGCCAAGGTGAGCCGTGCGCTTGATGCCTTGGAAACCCGGTGGATGAGCCACCTCAACGGGCCGCTCGACATGGGGCAGATCGCCGTGGGCTGTGGCTTGGGTTATCTCGACTTCCGCCACGACGTGCGCAGCTGGCGCACGGGTCGCGAGGGGCTAAGCGCGTGGTTCGAGAAGTTCGGGCAGCGCGAGTCGATGCTCTCCACCAAGCCCGGGTAGTCGCCAAGCGCCGCCCGTCGGGGCGGCGCAATTGTTCAGAAACTCAGCGATACACCAACGTTCAGAGCATTGGTCTTGATGTCGGTGTCGAAGCTGCCGCCATCGTCGAAGTCGCCTTCGTTCGTGGAATACGTGAACTGATATTCCCCGAAGACAGAGTAGCGGTCATTGATCGGCAGACTGGCCCCGGCTGTCAGACGCACGGCGGGACCCGTGACCTGAAACCCATAGGTGCGCGACCCGGAGTCATGCTTTGCATCCACATGCGGAAACGCAATGCCGAGACCGCCACCGACATACGGCGTCACGTTGCCCCACTGCTGATCCCACCGCTTCGCGACATTGGCAGTCAGAACGTTGTGCCCGTCCGTGAATTCCAACCGTGAGAAGCCCAGATCATCCTTGGTGTCATCGGGCGCGTAGGCCTTCGTATGGGTGTATTCCACGCCAAAGCCCAAGCCGCTTGGCTGCCACCACATGGCGCGCGCGCCATAATAAGGCGGCATTTGAAAGGATTTCCCCTTCCAGCCAACCAGCTCGTCATAAGACCCACCGCCATTCGGCAGCTCGCCCGAAATCCGGCTGTGCGGCAGGGTCTGCCAACCAGTATAGATAGACAATTCTGTCTCTGCCGCAACGGGTGCGGCCATCGCGACGGCAAGGCTCGCACCCAGAATCACACGCTTCATTCGACAAACTCCGTTCTCGTTGGGTGCCAAGTAGCTTTGCATCAAGTGCGTTTCAACCGCGACACATCCGCACGACTATCAAAGTGTGCCTTTTGTTGACTTTACCACACCAAAGGTGACGGGTAGATACGCCACTGAAATCGCGCGGGAGAGTCGGCAAGGACTCGCCCGTGCGTTTTGACGTATCTTGGCCGGAGGGCGCTTCCTCGGGCCCCGAACTAGGGAGCGAAAATCGTGTCACACGCTGACGATCATGATGCCACCCGCAGGGACTTCCTCTACTACGCCGCAGCCGGCGCCGGGGCCGTCACCACGGGCGCTGCGGTCTGGCCGCTGGTCAACCAGATGAACCCCTCTGCCGACGTACGGGCCATGTCCACCATTCGTGTGGATGTGTCCGGCGTGGCTCCGGGCACCCAGTTGACAGTCAAATGGCTGGGCAAGCCGGTGTTCATCCGCCACCGCACCGCGGAAGAGGTCGAGAAGGCCAAGCTTCAGGACGAGGAAGCCATGGGCGACCTTGTGGATCCGCTGGCACGGAACGACAACCTCGATCCGTCGGCGCTGGCCGTTGACGCAAACCGCACAATGCCGAGCCCGGAAGGGTCCGATGAACCCGCCGAGACCTGGCTGGTCCAGATGGGCGTCTGCACTCACCTCGGCTGCGTGCCGCTGGGTGATTCTGGCGATTTTGGCGGCTGGTTCTGCCCCTGCCACGGGTCGCACTACGACATGGCTGGCCGCATCCGCAAAGGTCCGGCCCCGCAAAACCTGCACATCCCGCCGACCTCATGGGTCGATGGCACCACCATCCTGCTGGGTTAAGGAGCGCATCACATGGCTGGAATCCCGCACGATCATTACGAGCCAAAGACAGGCATCGAAAAGTGGACGCATTCGCGCCTGCCCATCGTAGGCCTGCTCTATGACACGATCATGATCCCCACCCCCAAGAACCTCAACTGGATGTGGATCTGGGGCATTGTCCTGACCTTCTGCCTTGCCCTGCAGATCATCACCGGCATCGTCCTGGTGATGCACTACACACCGCATGTGGATCTGGCCTTTGCCTCGATCGAACACATCATGCGCAACGTGAACGGCGGTCACTTCATCCGCTACCTGCACATGAACGGCGCATCGCTGTTCTTTGTCGCGGTTTACCTGCACATCTTCCGTGGTCTGTATTACGGGTCGTACAAAGCCCCGCGCGAGATCACATGGATCATCGGCATGCTGATCTACCTGTGCATGATGGGCACCGCCTTCATGGGCTACGTTCTGCCCTGGGGTCAGATGTCCTTCTGGGGTGCGACCGTGATCACCGGCCTGTTCGGCGCGATCCCGGGCATCGGTGAGTCGATCCAGACATGGCTGCTGGGCGGACCTGCCGTGGACAATGCCACGCTGAACCGCTTCTTCTCGCTGCACTACCTGCTGCCCTTCGTGATTGCGGCGCTCGTTGCCGTGCACATCTGGGCCTTCCACACCACGGGCAACAATAACCCGACCGGTGTCGAAGTGCGCCGCGGCTCCAAAGCCGAAGCAGAGAAAGACACCGTTCCGTTCTGGCCCTACTACGTGATCAAGGACCTGTTCGCGCTGGTGCTGATCCTGGCGATCTTCTTTGCCATCGTCGGTTTCATGCCGAACTACCTGGGCCACCCGGACAACTACATCGAGGCAAACCCGCTTTCGACCCCGGCGCACATCGTGCCTGAATGGTACTTCCTGCCGTTCTACGCGATCCTGCGGGCCTTCACCTCCGAAGTGTGGGTTGTGCAGATCGCCTCGTTCATCACGGGCGGCATCATCGACGCGAAGTTCTTCGGCGTTCTGGCGATGTTTGGCGCGATCCTGGTCATGGCTCTGGCGCCTTGGCTGGACACATCCCGCGTGCGTTCGGGCAAATATCGCCCGATGTTCAAGTGGTGGTTCGGCCTGCTGTGCATCGACTTCATGGCCCTGATGTGGCTGGGGGCGATGCCCGCAGAGGAGCCCTACGCCTCCTTCTCGCTGATCGCATCCGCCTATTGGTTCGCGTATTTCTTGGTCATCCTGCCTCTGCTGGGTGTGTTCGAGAAGCCGCTGCCGCGTCCCGCCACCATCGAAGAGGACTTCGACGCGCACTACCCGCCGAAGACCCACGCCGCTGGCACCACCCCGGCGGAATAAGCAACAAGGATCGCAAGAGATGTTCAAGAAACTCAGCCTCGCGGCCCTTACGGCCATCGGCCTGTCCACCGGCGCATATGCCGCCGGTGGTGAGGCACACGTCGAGGACTACTCCTTCTCCTTCGAAGGACCCTTCGGCAGCTACGACCAAATGCAACTGCAACGTGGCCTGAAGATCTACACCGAGGTCTGCTCTGCCTGCCACGGTCTGCAATATGTTCCGATCCGCGACTTGTCGGCGCTTGGCTACAACGAAGACGAAGTCTTCGCCTATGCTTCGCAATTCGAAGTCTGGGATCCGGAGCTGAACGACGGCGACGGCGATTTCCGCACGGCCCTTCCCACGGACCAGTTCCCTGCGGTAACCTCGGCCAACGCACCGGACCTGTCGTTGATGGCAAAGAAGCGCGCTGGCTTCCATGGCCCCTACGGCCTTGGCATCAACCAGTTCTTCAAGGGTATGGGCGGCGCCGAATACATCGCGTCCCTGCTGCACGGCTACGAAGAAGCACCTGAATGCGCTCCTGAAGATTTCCCGGGGAGCTACAACACCGTCTTCACCGCAGGTGGTTATCCGCCCTCCTGCCTCAATGAAGAGGGTCACCACACTGTTCCGGGATCGTGGATCGGCATGGGGCAGCCCTTGTGGGGCGAAGATGTGGAATTCGACGACGGCCATTCCAACTCGCTGGAAAGCGAAGTGGAAGACGTCGCAGCTTTCCTGATGTGGACGGCCGAACCGAAGATGATGCAGCGTAAGGAAGCAGGCTTCATCGGTGTGTTCTTCCTGCTCCTCATGTCCGTTCTGCTGTACCTCGTGAACAAGCGCATCTGGGCTCCGATCAAACGCAAGGGCTGATTGCCTTCGCATAACGACAACGACAAAGCCCCGCCAATTCGGCGGGGCTTTTTGGTGTGCCGACTGTGATGTGTGGACCAGCGCCTATCCCGGCTCCCCAAGGTATTCGCGGAACGCCTTGGACGGGATCGAAAAAAACGGCTCGACTGGCACCGGCGGATGCACCAAGCCATCGGATACCAGCACAACATCTTGCGCAAAGGCACGGGCATCATTCGGGTCATGCGTCACCATGATGGTAAGCGCGCCGAGGGTCTCTGCCACCTCCCGCACGACCGTCAGCATGTCCCGCTTCAACCCCGGCCCCAGTGCGGCGAAGGGTTCGTCCAGCAACAGCACGGGCCGTGCCATCAACAAGACACGTGCCAGTGCCGCGCGACTTTGCTGACCGCCCGACAAGGTGCCAGGCTTACGCCGCGCGAGCCCCTCCAGCCCCACCCGTGCCAAGGCTCCTTCGATCCGCGGCATCTCTTCGGCTCCGGGCTTGCGCCCGTCGGGCCGCAACGCCAATCCTAGATTTCGCGCCAGATCCAGATGTGGGAAAAGATTGCTGTCCTGAAACAGGATCGACACCGGACGTGCCTGCGGCGGCACCTGTGTCAAATCGCGGTCCCCCCAAGCCAAACGCCCGGAGATCGGTGTTCGGAATCCGGCGATCACGTCGAGCAGCGTCGACTTTCCAGCGCCGGATGGACCCAGAACGGCCACGCGCCGTCCCGGTGCGATGGACAGGTCCGCATCCAGTGTTCCGCCCCCCATATCAATGCGCAACTCCTCAAGCCTCAGCAAGCCGGCCTCCCCTGTCCAACACCACAAACGCTCCGAGTGACAACGCCAGCAGCAGCAAAGCCGCACCGGCGGCGGCTTCCATCTGATACGATCCCATCAACCGATAGACCTGCAACGGCAGTGTCGCCCGATCCGGGTCAGCGAACAGGGCAATCACGCCAAGGTCCCCCATCGCAAGCGCGGCGACCAGACCAGCGGCAAACCCAAGCGGGCGGCGCAAGCGCGGCACCCAAATCAGACGCAGCCACGCCCAGCCGGTCAACCCCAGAGAGGCCCGCAGCCGCCCGTAATCCGTCTTCAACGCCTCTGCCTGTGGCGTGATGATCCGAAGCGCAAAGGGCAGGCCCATCAACGCATTGACCAATGCTGTCACCGGCAGCGCCATGGTGAACGGATTGACGAAGGGTCTCAGCATCAGGAAAAGACCGGTGCCCAACACGAGAGGCGACACAGTGATCGCGGCCAAGGCAAGCAGTTCCCCTCGCCGGTTGGCCAGCGCCACGGCCCAGATCATGCATAAAACCGTCGACGCGCCGGCCACCGCCACCGAATGCCCCGCGGCAACGATAGTGTCCACGCGTAGCAACATCAGTCCTTGCAGGCCTCTCAGGACCACAGCGCCAAGCGGCACGAGCAAAAACAAGCCCGCGAGCGCAATCCACATTCCATCCGTCCAACGCCGCCATCCCGCACCATCGCGACGAACCAACGCACGGTCACGGCCCAGACCAAACCCATCTGTCTGCGTCACTTTCAACGCCAGTATTCCCGCGCCGAGCCCAAGCGCCAATTGGATCAGACCCAGCGTGGCAGCTCGGCCAAGATCAAAGTCGAACCGCATGGCTTGGTAAATCGCCAGTTCAACGGTGGTTGCCCTTGGCCCTCCGCCCAATGTCAAAGCCACGGCAAAACTCGTCAGGCAAATCACAAAAATGACCACAAGCGCGCCCGGCGCAACGCGCAGGATCACCGGCCCGTCAATCACCCGCCACAAGGCTGCGCGGCTCAGGCCCAGCGATGTCGCAAGACGCAACCGCTCCCCAGGAACCGCTTGCCACCCGGTGAGCAGCATGCGCACTGCCAAAGGAAGGTTGAAAAAGACGTGAGCCAGCAGAACCCCGTGAAGCCCGTAAATGTCCACAAGCGGAAGACCGAGCCCCCCAAGGACGTCGTTCACCAGCCCGGCACGGCCAAACACGGCGATCAATCCCATGACGGCGACGATCACTGGCAAAATGAATGGAGCGCCCATCAGGGTTACCAACGCGGCACGACCGGGAAAGCGTTGACGCACCAGCGCGCGCGCCACCGGAACGGCCAAAGCCACGCTGAATACAGCTGACAGGAGGGCCTGCCAGACTGTAAACCGCAGCGCCAGCCAATCACCGGGCGCAAGCGCTGACAGGCCCCCCGCCCGGATCAAAACCACGGCGACGGGCCCCAGCGTCAACGCCGCCAAAGTCAGCGCGGCGGTTATTGCGAAAGGGCTGCGCGCCATGCTTCGATAGCCTCATCCCGCAGGGCCGCTGCCTCGGTTTCGTTGTAAAACAACACGCTTTCCGGCAGGTCGAGCTTTTGGAAACCCTCGGGCCAAGCACTTTGATCAAGCGCCGCCGGGATCGACCAGTTGCCCGTGGCAATCATCGACTGGAAATCCTCGCCAAGGATGAAATCCATGAAGTCCTGCGCCAGTTCCGGCTGGTCCGTTCCGGCAACTTTTGCCGCGAGTTCTACCATGAAATAGTGACCTTCGGGGAAAATAGCCGCCTTCTTGGTCTCATCCCCTTCGGCGATGATGTGATAGGCGGGTGAGGTCGTATAGGAGAGGACCATATCGGCCTCGCCGTCCGTGAACATCCCGTAGCTTTCAGACCAACCCTTTGTCACTGTGACGATTTTCGGGGCGAGCTTCGCCCACGCGGCTTGCGCTTGGTCACCGTAAACTGCCTGTACCCACAGGACCAGCGCAAGACCGGAAACCGAAGTGCGCGGATCTTGGATCACCAACCTCAGGTCGTCGTCGGCATTCAGCAAGGCATCGAAGGACGCTGGCGCTTCCATCTTCGTCGTGTCGTAGACGAAAGCAGTGTGCCCATAGTTAAACGGCAAGAATGTGGCATCGGTCCAGTCAATCGGCAACGTCAAGCTGGAGAGATCGACGCCGTGCTCCGCGAACAGCCCGCTTTCGCGCGCCTTCTTGGTCACGTCAGTGTTCAGACCGATGACCACATCAGCCTCGGTGCGATCACCTTCCAGCAGCAGGCGCGGCAGCAATTCGCCGGGTTTGAACTGTAGGTCACACTCACATTGCGCCTCGAACAGCTCTTCGATTTTTGGACCCGGCCCCCATTCGGAGGTAAAATAGTCAGGAGCGTAAACAGTCAGTACGTTTTCCTGCGCCACCGCACTGGTGGCCAGCAAAAGTCCCGCTGCAAATGTGAAGGTCTTCATGGACATCTCCAAATCTGCGGCGAAAGGGCAAGATCCGGGTGTCCCGATACCTTCCCTCCGCCGGTGTTAACCGGTTCAGGTTCAACGGGTTGATGCGATTGCGCAAATCTCAGACGGATCCTGTTCCGCCACCCCGAGGTAGGGCACAAGCTATGGCCACACCCCGCAGGGCGCAAGGCGAAACCACTTGAGCGGCGCAAGCCCGTGCCCTAGACCACGGCGCAAAGGAGACTGACCATGAGCCTCAACACCTTCGGCCACTTGTTCCGCGTCACAACTTGGGGCGAAAGCCACGGTCCCGCGCTTGGCGCGACCGTCGATGGCGTGCCGCCGGGGATCAATGTCGACGAGGCGATGCTTCAAAATTGGTTGGACAAGCGCAAGCCGGGCCAGAACAAATACACCACGCAACGGCGAGAGCCGGACGCCGTGAAAATCCTCTCGGGCGTCTTTGAAGGCCAGACCACCGGCACGTCGGTTCAGCTGATGATTGAGAATACAGATCAAAGGTCCAAGGATTACGGCGATATCGCGGAGAAGTTCCGCCCAGGTCACGCCGATATCACCTATTTTCAGAAATATGGCGTCAGGGATTATCGCGGCGGCGGTCGGTCTTCGGCACGGGAAACCGCCGCACGGGTCGCTGCTGGAGGGATCGCTCGGGCAGCCTTGAACACCTTGATGCCTGGGGTCGAGATTACTGGGTACATGACCCAAATCGGGCCTCACAAAATCGACCGAAACCGGTTCGACTGGGACGAGATTTCAGAGAACCCATTCTGGACGCCGGATGCAGTCTCCGCCGAAGTTTGGGCCGGCTACCTTGATGACCTGCGCAAGTCAGGCAACTCAGTTGGCGCTGTTGTCGAAGTGGTCGCACGCGGCGTACCAGCGGGCCTCGGCGCGCCAATATATGGCAAGCTCGACACGGACCTCGCAGCAGCGATGATGTCGATCAACGCGGTCAAAGGCGTTGAGATTGGCGAAGGCATGGCTGCAGCAGAGTTAACGGGCGAAGATAACGCTGACGAAATTTTCCTCGGGAATGATGGCCAGCCGGTGTACTCATCGAACCATGCGGGGGGCGTTCTTGGCGGTATTTCCACCGGACAGGATGTAGTTGTACGCTTTGCGGTAAAGCCGACTTCCTCGATTCTGCGGCCTCGGCAGACGATTACCAAGACAGGCCAGGCCACCGAAATAATTACCAAAGGTCGCCACGATCCCTGTGTCGGTATTCGTGCTGTCCCAGTGGGCGAAGCCATGATGGCCTGCGTTCTTCTGGATCACCTCTTGCTGCACCGTGGTCAGGTCGGGGACGCGGGCGGCACGATCGGCTGATCAAAAATCAGCCCACTCTCCGCCCCCTTGCCCTACTGGCGCGGGCGCGTTTACGGCCCTTTTTGCGCCCGCCGGGTCAGGCGACGCTTTAGCCGGGGCCGGTGAAGTGTCCCATCCGTCATCATTTTTTGCAGCCGGTGCCGAGGGTTTGGCCGCCGGCTTTGGTGGCGCGGTGGCAGGCACGGTTTTCTCGAAGTCGCCAAATAATTCCGGGACGCCGTGCACTTGGGATGGATCCAGGCGGACAATTTGCGCCCCTCCGGTGAATTGCGTGAGCACATCGGCAAGCCGCGTCGCCTCGACCGTCAACTGCTGGCTTGCGGTGCTGGTTTCGCCAACCATTGCGGCATTCTGCTGCGTGACCTTGTCCAGTTCTGCGATGCCCAAGTTGATTTCTTCGACGCCGCCCGCTTGTTCTTTGGAAAGCGTTGCGATGCCTGAAACCATCTCCGACACTTCGGTCACGTTTGCCACGATTGCAGTCAAGGTTTCGCTGGTCTTCTGCACCAGCTTTTCGCCATCTTCCACTTGCGCCACGCTGTTCAAGACCAAAGATTTGATCTGGTTCGCAGATTCCGAGGCTCGCTGCGCAAGCCCGCGGACCTCGGAGGCCACAACAGAGAAGCCCTTGCCTGATTCACCGGCCCGCGCAGCTTCGACCCCAGCGTTGAGAGCCAGCAAATTGGTTTGAAAGGCGATGTCGTCAATAACGCCAATGATCTGACTGATCTGCTCGGAAGACTTGGCAATCGAGCTCATCGCTTCAAGCGCGCGTGTCATAACTTCGCCGCCTTGCTCCGCTTGCCTCCGCCCGTCCACGACCTTGACGTCGGCCTCTTGGGCACGAGCAGAAGCGGTTTTCACGCCGACCGCGAGCATATCCAGAGCCGCAGCCGACTGTTCCAGCGTTGCGGCCTGTGTCTCGGCCCGGCGGGCCATCTCATCGGACATGCCAGAGAGTTCGGCAGCGTTTGACTGCACGGTTTCCGTGCTGGTGCGTAGCGACTCGACAAGATGCTCCAGTGCGCCGGCCAACTCGTTGAAATCGCTGCTCAACTGGACGTAGCTAGGCCCAAGACCCGTCCAGCTTTCACTGTCTATGCGCGCATCCAGCGTGCCTTTGCGAAGCTGGCTCATGGCAGACCCCAAAGTTTGGAACAATTCAATCCGACGGGTGTTCTCATCCGCAGCGGCCTGCTCCGCCTCGGCGCCCACGCTAAGTTTAGCACGTAGCGTTTCCAACCCGCGCGCCATAGAACCGATTTCATCACCGCGTGTCGTGCCACTTGGCGGCTGGCTGTAGTCGCCGTCTCCCAGCGTCTGGACCGTTTGGGCCGCCTGCCGGATCGGTCGTGACAAAAGACTGCCAAATACAAACGCCAAACCAAAAGCCAGCAAAATTACCACGCCGTTAGAGACCAGAAGCAAAGTTTCACCATCCGCGATCTGGCGCCTGGCAGCCTGTGAGATTGCGCTGAACTCGGCCTGCTTGATCTCCTGAAGTGCGTTTACCCCATCCCTTAATATGGCGAAGTCTGGCAGATATTCTCTGTCCACTATCACTTTGCGATCAAACAGCATGAGCCCTTCGAGCGTTTGAGAACGCGCCGCAAGATCATCGCTAAAGGCTTTTAGATCCAGAACTGAGGTCCGAACCTCCGATCCTTCAGGAAGCAGCGAGTAAGCAACTTCGAGCTCAGTCGAAATCTCTGCAAGGTTGCCCATAAGCGACCCGTGCGCCTCGTCCCGCCCAGCAGCAAAGGACAGCAGATCACCGATCCCTTGCTCAACGTCTTCCTTTACCGCGTTGAGGCTCTCGAACTGTTTTACAAACTGTTCATACTCGCGAAAGACACGTGCCGTGCTTTCGTTGGTCGTCCAAGATAAGGCCGATACTGTCACGAGGCACAAAATGAATGTGCACGCAAAAAATAGCACCTGAATTCGGATCGAGAACTTGCTCATGTCTTGCCTCAGCGTTGTTCAGCGAGGACACTAGCGACCGTTGGTAAAGAACATCTAGAAACGCCGCAAAAACTTCATCGAATTTGGCACACTTTACCTTTTGGCGGAGGTTTCCACTGTCGCGGGCAAACGCGCAAGTTGCACCATTAGAATGCCCGCTGCGATCACGGCCACGCCCACCATATCGAGCACCCTCAGTTCCTCGCCAAGCAAAACGGCCGCGATGGCGACGCCGAAGAACGGGTTTAGAAAATGGAATGTCGCACCACGCACGGCTCCGATCCGGTCCACGAGACGCACCCAGACAAAGGTTGCGGCCAGCCCCGGTATCAACGTCGTGTAGGCAAAAGCGGCAGTCAGACGTGGCGTCCAGGTCACGTCCCAGGTTTCCAAAATCAGCGCGGGGCCCCAAAGCGCGGCAGAGCCCACCAGCATTTGCAGGCCGACCACCATCATGAAATTCCCACCCGAGGTCGCCCCGCGCAGCGACAAGGTCGCGATCGAAAGCGCCAAAACACCGCCAACGCACAGCGCCACCCCATACACATCCATCCCGCCGCCGAAACGCGCGCCCATGATCAACACAACGCCACCAAGGCCCGCCAACAGGCCCACCGCCGCTTGCACCACGAGTTTTTCCTTGAAGACGGCCCACCCCACCAGCGCCACAACCAGCGGCATGGTCGAGGCAACGATGGCGGCCAGGGAGGCCTCAATCGTTTGCATGGCAACGAAATTCAGACCCAGATACAAAGCGTTCTGACACACGCCAAATATGATCGTCGCGCGCCACTGTGTCCGCGTCAGCCGCCAGCTTTGCCCCAGCGCCAACGCAATCCCCACAGCCAAAACCCCGGAGATCAGGAAACGCAGCGCCAGCGCGCTGAGCGGTGGCGCCTCTGCCACGATGATCCGCGCCGAGGTGAAGGCCGAGGACCACATCACAGCGAAGGCCAGGCCCATCAAAATTGATCTTATATCCATGCCAGGTGTTTAGGCCTCCAAGACAATCAAGGGAAGCACTGGCCATCTGTTTTCTCATGACCCCATGACCAAAAAAGCCCCGTCTGCACGAGGGCAGACGGGGTCAGGTGTGGTGCCCGAGCGCAGCACATGGCTCAGGGCACCGGCGGTGTTCTTAATTGGTGTAACTGTAGGATGGATCCAGACGCGGTCGGTGGCCCGACAGGACTCTGGTCACTGCATGTCGGCGCGGATCTGTTGGCGCAGCACGTCGATAGGCACAACCTTGCCCTCGCGCTTGAAGTGCCAATACGTCCAGCCGTTGCAAGAGGGCGCACCTTCAAGCTTGGCCCCCACCTGGTGAATGGAGCCGGTGATGCCATCGCCCACCAGCGTGCCGTCGGCGCGAACCTTGGCCATCTGGCCGCGTGCATTCATCAACATCTCGCCGGGGCGCAGCATGCCACGCTCGACCAGCTGACCAAAGGGCACACGCGGTTCGGCACGCTTGGATGTGCTGACCTGCAAGGCGGAATTGTCGTAGGGGCGAATGTCGGCGATGCGCTTTTCGGCAACCTTGCGATAGGCGTCCTCGCGCTCGATGCCAATGAAATCACGGCCCAACATCTTGGCCACAGCGCCGGTGGTTCCGGTGCCAAAGAAGGGGTCAAGCACGACGTCGCCGGGATTGGTCGAACCGACGATAACGCGGTGCAACAGGGACTGGGGCTTTTGCGTCGGGTGGGCCTTGTCGCCGTTATCATCCTTCAGGCGCTCGCCGCCGTTGCAGATCGGCAGAACCCAATCGGAGCGCATCTGCACACCTTCATTCAGAGCTTTCAGCGCCTCATAGTTGAAGGTGTATTTTGCGCCCTCGGCTTTCGACGCCCAGATCATCGTCTCATGCGCGTTCGTGAACCGCTTGCCGCGAAAATTCGGCATGGGGTTCGACTTGCGCCAGACCACATCGTTCAGGATCCAATAGCCGGCGTCCTGTAGCGCAGCCCCAACCCGGAAAATATTATGATAGCTGCCGATCACCCAGATCGCCCCGTCGGGCTTGAGCAACCGGCGCGCCGCTTTCAGCCAGTCTCGGGTAAAGCTGTCGTAGGCGGCAAAACTGTTGAACTGGTCCCAATGGTCATCAACCGCGTCGACCTTGGAGTTATCAGGCCGATGAAGATCACCCCTCAACTGAAGGTTGTAGGGCGGATCGGCAAAGATCAAATCCACCGAGCATTCCGGCAAACTGTTCATCATCTCGATGCAGTCGCCAGACATAATTGTATTGATCGGGAGCGCTGGAGCGCTCTTCGCACGTGTCATCGTCGTCATACTCTGCCTCTGTCCCGGCGTGTTTTCACGCTCGTTCGTTGGCTCTAAATCTGATTCGAAAAGGATTCATGGTCAATTATTTTAGTTTAACAAAGGGTTGCTAATTCATCTTGTCACAAGATATCGCGTATCGGCTTGAACGAACGTCTATGGAGAGGGGTGACCCCAAGATTTCGGAGGGCAGATTTGTGACACTTTGTGGGATAGCCTGCGTTTGTTTCCCAACCATATCCTGGCCACTGTGTCGCGGCCTCCTTCATGACATTATCTCGCCAGATTTTTGCCACAATTGAAGCCGCCGCGATGGAAGGTGATTTACCATCCCCGCCCACGACAGCCGTCGCCCCACACGGGAAACCATCAGGAATCCGATTTCCGTCGACGAGAACGTGATCCGGCTGAACCGAAAGCCCGTCAACTGCACGTTGCATGGCGAGCAAGCTCGCTTGCAGGATATTGATGGCATCTATCTCTTCGACCGTGGCCATGCCGATCGAGACGCGGGCCGACTGCCACAACAGCGGCGCAAGAAATTCACGCCGCTTGATTGATAGTTTTTTTGAATCGTTCAGCCCCTCCGGGACCGAGTCGCGGTTCAGTATCACTGCTGCGGCCACAACGGGGCCTGCCAGCGGGCCGCGACCGACTTCATCCACACCAGCCACATGGCGCATGCCTTGGGCCCACAGGCGCTCTTCAAACATCATATCCATAGAGGGGTTAACACCGATTCTCTGTTTGCCGACAACCGCCACGGAGGGGCAAACAGTGTTTGCGTTGGTCTCCTCCCATCCTTAACGGGTCTTGGCGCAGACATTCATGCCTGACTGTGCGGTTGTCGCGCTCACTGTCGGCGTTTTGCTGTGGCTGGCCCGGCTACGCGGCCGAACGCGATGCCATCCCCAAGCAGATCTCCATGAGGCCCCTCGACCGGATTTTATTTGCGCCTCAGTCAGTCCGGCACATCCCTGTTCGGCGTTTGCGCGGCTTGCGACCCAGCTCCGGCTCTGGGGCACAGTCGTTCCAATAGATGGGTCTATGGCATCAATGACCCGGGCGTTCCGGACCAGCCATTCTATCCAAGCACACTGCCCCCAAGCCCACTGTGAGCGAGCATACGACGAGCGGCATGAGCTTCTGGCGCAGGGGCCGCGCCGCCGACCTGTGACCGTTACGAACGCCTCGCAACAGACTGGTGTGAGTCACGTGAGATTTTGCGCAGGAAGTTTGAGGTCACCTGATCCTTGAACAGCTTCTGCATTCACAGACTCACCTCTATATGTGGAATGCATCATGGGATCGGCATGGAGCCTTATGGCAGGTTCAACGAGAAACCCACCGAAACGCTAGACCACCGCGCCAATCAGGGACAGCACGGCCACCTCTGGCAGCACGTCGTGGCGCGCGATCCACATGTCCAGGCGCGCACGTTCCTCTGCGGACAGCTGCAACAGAATGGGACGCGCAGGACCGGGTCGCACTTCTTTTTGCCACTGCACGCCCTTGTCCATGGCCTGGCGCAACGCCTGCCGGGCGAGGTAGGCCAGCGGCAAGTGCTGTTGCGTGGTTTTGACAAGACGCCGACGCAAATCGTCGGGCAGGTGCAATTCCAGTGCTTTCCTTCCGTCTCTGCGACTCATGCGGCCTCCACTTGCGACGAGCGTAAGGGTATCGAAGGTCTTATGAACACGCGAGACTCAATTACGGTGCATCCAGTACAACTTGTGCAAGCGACAAATGCAACAAAGGGGCCCGAAGGCCCCTTTGCGCTTACGCGTAGGTAAAACGTCCCGTCAGGGCGTCTTACATCATGCCGCCCATGCCGCCCATGTCGGGCATGCCGCCACCGGCGCCTGCACCGTCTTTGGCCGGCTTGTCAGCCACCATCGCTTCGGTGGTGATCAGCAAGCCTGCAACCGAGGATGCATCTTCCAGAGCGGTACGGACAACTTTCGCCGGGTCGATCACGCCGAATGCGAACATGTCGCCGTATTCGCCGGTCTGAGCGTTGTAGCCGAACTTCAGGTCGCTGGATTCGCGAACCTTGCCTGCGACGACGGACCCGTCGACACCAGCGTTGGATGCGATCTGACGCAGCGGTGCTTCCAGCGCGGCGCGGATGATGGCGATACCACGATCCTGGTCAGCGTTGTCGCCTTTCAGGCCGTCGAGCGCCTTGGCACCCTGTACCAGAGCAACACCGCCACCAACGACGACGCCTTCTTGTACGGCAGCGCGAGTCGCGTTCAGAGCATCGTCCACACGGTCCTTACGCTCTTTCACTTCGACTTCGGTCATGCCGCCGACGCGGATCACGGCAACACCGCCTGCCAGCTTGGCAACACGTTCCTGCAGCTTCTCACGGTCGTAATCGGACGTGGTCTCTTCGATCTGCGTACGGATCTGGGAAACACGCGCTTCGATTTCCGCCTTCTCGCCATGGCCGTCCACGATGGTGGTTTCGTCCTTGGTGATTGTGACGGTCTTGGCGGTGCCGAGCATGTCCATGGTGACATTCTCGAGCTTCATGCCCAGATCCTCGGAGATCACCTGGCCGCCGGTCAGGATCGCGATGTCCTGCAGCATGGCCTTGCGACGGTCACCAAAGCCCGGTGCCTTGACGGCTGCGATCTTCAGGCCGCCACGCAGCTTGTTGACCACGAGGGTCGCCAGCGCTTCGCCTTCGACGTCTTCTGCAATGATCAGCAGCGGCTTTTGCGACTGGATCACCTGCTCGAGCAGCGGAACCAGCGGCTGGAGCGAAGAGAGCTTCTTCTCGTGCAGCAGGATCATGCAGTCATCCAGCTCGGCAATCATCTTGTCCGGGTTGGTGACGAAGTAAGGGGACAGGTAGCCGCGGTCGAACTGCATACCTTCGACGACATCGGTCTCGGTCTCAAGGCCTTTGTTCTCTTCGACGGTAATAACGCCTTCGTTGCCGACTTTCTGCATCGCGTCTGCGATCTGGCGACCGATTTCAGCTTCGCCGTTGGCGGAGATGGTGCCAACCTGGGCAACTTCGTCGGAATTCTCGACGGTGCGCGCTGCGTCCTTGATCGCCTGCACAACCTTGGCTGTCGCCTGGTCAATGCCGCGCTTCAGGTCCATCGGGTTCATGCCAGCTGCAACAGCTTTCAGGCCTTCTTTGACGATGGCTTGAGCAAGAACGGTCGCGGTGGTGGTGCCGTCGCCGGCTTCGTCGTTGGTGCGGGAAGCAACTTCCTTCACCATCTGTGCGCCCATGTTCTCGAACTTGTCTTCCAGCTCGATCTCTTTGGCGACAGAGACGCCGTCTTTCGTAATGCGCGGTGCGCCGAAGGACTTGTCCAGAACCACGTTACGGCCTTTGGGGCCAAGGGTGACTTTAACTGCGTCGGCGAGAATGTTCACGCCACGAAGCATCTTGTTGCGGGCGTCGGTATCGAACTTTACGTCTTTTGCAGACATGTGTGTTCTCCTTGATACGTATTCGGTTTGCGTAGATCGGGACGGGCCCCGACCCTCTTCGAGAAAAGCGCGGGCGCCTCAGTGGGCGCCGCCGCCTCAGCTGATAATGCCGAGGATGTCGCCTTCCTTCATGATCAGCAGCTCGTCACCTTCGACGGTAACCTCGGTGCCGGACCATTTGCCGAAGAGGACTTTGTCACCTTCGCTCACAGCCATTTCGATCAGCTCGCCGCTGTCTTTGCGAGCGCCTTCGCCACACGCGACGACCACGCCTTCTGCCGGTTTTTCTTTGGCGCTGTCGGGAATGATCAGCCCACCGGTCGTTTTTTCATCGCTTTCGGTGCGACGAACAAGCACGCGGTCATGAAGCGGTTTGAATGCCATCTCTGAAGTCTCCTGACTCAAAGTTAGAACTGTGGCCCCTCGTCATCGAGCGAGCCGTTATCACTCATCCGCGGAGAGTGCTAACGATGCAGGAGGTAAGGATCGTAGGTGAGTCTGTCAACAAGCACGTATAAAAATTTGTGCCCATCTTCGGTCTTCGGTCTTCGACGAGAGGTGGGGTCTTCTGCGCCGCTGTAAACCCGGGGCGGGGAAATTCCGCCTACCCAATGGCGTCACACAACAGAAACAAAACTGTCACGGGACCGAAACACCGGTGCCATATCCACGCATCAACCGCCAAACGACGGAGTGCTGCAGTGTGACCGACCGGACGATTTTCCTCTCCGATGTGCATCTGGGCACGCGGGGCTGTCGCGCGCAGTTGCTGGTGGATTTCCTCGCCAAACACGATGCAAAGACGCTCTACCTCGTGGGCGATATCGTCGACGGCTGGAAGCTGCGGCGCGGCTGGCATTGGCCAGAGGACCATAACGCCGTCATTCAGGCGATCCTTGAAAAGGCACGGTCCGGCACGCGGGTGATCTTTATCCCCGGAAATCATGATGAGGTGTTCCGCGACTACATCGGCCTGCACCTTGGCGGGATCGAGGTGATGCGCAGGGCCGATTTCACCTCCGCCACGGGCAAGCGATACCTCGTGACCCACGGCGATGAGTTCGACGCTGTGGTCGCCAATGCCAAATGGCTCGCCTACCTCGGCGACCGCGTCTACGGCACGCTGATCTGGCTGAACCCGCGCATAAACCAGTTTCGCAGACTTTGGACCCATCGGTATTGGTCCTTGTCCAAGTGGTCGAAGGCGCAGGTGAAACAAGCGGTGAACTTCATCGGGAAGTACGAAGAGGCCCTTTCGGAATCCGCCCGACAAAAGGGGTATGACGGCGTGATCTGCGGCCATATCCACCATGCCGAAATCCGCCAGATCGGCGCGGTGCATTATATCAACACCGGCGACTGGGTCGAAAGCTGCACCGCCGTCATCGAAAACGACGCGGGCGAGATGCGGCTGGTGGATTGGGAAGCGCGCAAGAACCGCGCCTTTGCCATCGAACGTCTCCAGCGCCGCCGCAGCCGCAGCGCGACCGATCGGCACACCCCGGCCCGCCTGCGCACCTCATTTGAACAGGATGCCCAATGACTGACACCACGGGAACGCTCATCGGTGCAGCCGTCCACGACAATGCTGAGCGCCCAAGCCTTGGCGAAAGGGTTTTTGCCCGCCTGTTTCACGGGTTGGTCTATGCGCAAATCTGGGAAGACCCCGTTTGCGACATGGACGCGCTGGACCTACGGCCAGAGGACCACATCACCTGCATCGCCTCGGGCGGCTGCAACATGATGAGCTATCTCACCACGCGCCCCGCCGTGATCACCGCCGTCGATCTGTCGCCTTGGCACGTGCGCCTGAACCGGCTCAAATTGACAGCCGCGCAGGCCCTGCCCGATCACGCCAGCTTTTACGACCTGTTCGGACATGCCGACAGGCCCTCGAACAACGCGCTGTTCGACCGCTATCTCTTGCCGCAGATGAGTGCAGAGGACCGCGCCTTTTGGACCTCCGGTCAAGCCCGCCAGCCGCGCAAGACCATGTTCGCGCGCAGTTTCTACAGGTTCGGGGCGCTCGGCGGCTTCATTGCCATGCTGCACCACATCTGCCGCCTGTCGGGGGTCCGGTTCGATGCCCTTCTGGGCGCGCAAAGCCTCGACGAACAACGCGCCTTCTTTGATCAGCACATCGCGCCCCTGTTCGACACATGGGTGGTCAAGGCGGTCGCCCGCCAGCGGTCGTCGCTCTTTGGTCTGGGCATCCCGCCCGCGCAGTATGACAAACTCGCCGCCGATGCGGACGGCGATATCCTTCGCGTGCTCCGGGACCGCACGCGCAAACTGTTCTGCGACTTTCCGATTTCGGACAACTACTTTGCGTGGCAGGCAGCCAATCGTGGCTACAAGGGCGACGGCACCGGCCCTGTGCCGCCCTATCTTGAGGCACGTCACTTTGACACCCTGCGCGAGATGGCCCCGCGCGTGAGCGTTCTGAACCGCTCCATCACAAAGGTTCTCGCAGACGCCCCCGCCGCCTCACGCTCCGTTTACGTGCTGCTCGACGCCCAGGACTGGATGAGTGACGCGCAGCTTTCGGCGCTTTGGCAAGAGATCACGCGCACCGCCCGCCCCGGCGCCCGCGTGTTGTTCAGAACCGGCGGCGCGGCAAACATCCTGCCGGGTCGCGTCCCGGCGGATCTGCTTGATCAATGGCGCTATGACGAAGACGCCTCCACCCATGCCTTTGCGACCGATCGGTCGGCCATTTATGGCGGCGTTCACCTCTATCGAAAGGTCTGAGCCATGAGCCACATCGCCGATCACGGCCAGCTGATGGACAATACATACCGCACCCAGCGGCTGTTTTACGATGCGACCCGCAAATATTACCTGCTGGGTCGAGACCACCTGTTAGACCAGATGCAGGTCTCGCCCGATGATCGCATTCTGGAGGTCGCATGCGGCACCGGGCGCAACCTCGCCGTCATGAAGCAGCGCCACCCGCACGCACGTCTGTACGGCTTGGATATCTCGCAGCAAATGCTCCGCTCCGCCAGGCGCAAGCTGGGGCTGAAGGCCAGGCTGGCTCGTGCGGATGCATGTGCATTTGATCCGCAGACGCTGTTCGATGTGCCCAGCTTTGACCACATCGTGTTCAGCTACAGCCTGTCGATGATCCCGGACTGGCAGGGGGCGCTGGACGAGGCCGCGCGTCACCTCGCGCCCGGTGGCACATTGCATATCATTGATTTCGGCGACCAGGGCGCATTGCCTCGCTGGACAAAACGCGGCTTGCGGGCGTGGCTTGCCCGCTTTCACGTCACGCCGCGCGATGCCCTGCCAATCGCCTTGCAAAACCTGCCACGTCACGGCGGCGTTTTGCTGCAAGACGGGCTGTTCCGCCGCTACGCCTATTACGCGCGTCTGGAACGACGCACCTGACCATCGGTGCGTTACAGACGGTCTGGCGCGCTATGTCTGCGCGGGTTTCAGCAAAGAAACGCTGCCCGCCCGTGAACAGGCTGCATACGCTCGACCCGATGCAGAGCCGCGAAAGCAGGTTGCAGATCTCAGGCTGCAATATCCCACCCGTCATCAACCATGTGACGTTGCGCGATGCCGGATCCTGAGGCAAAGCGCTCAATGAGGAAAACTGCAACATGAGCAAGCGTTGCCCGAAAAGGATCCGTAAAGGACCCGCTTGATATAGGAAAACCGTTGCCCCGTCCCGGCGCACCGGCCTAGCCTGACCCCACGTGTGACCGGCAGGAGGCCCCATGAAACTCGGAATTATCGGAGCCGGCATGGTCGGCTCGGCGGCCGCCTTTTCCTGTGTCATGCGCGGCGCAGCCTCGCGCATCGTGCTTGTAGATCTCAACGAGGCCCGCGCCCGCGCCGAGGCAGAAGACATTGCACATGCCGTGCCCTTTGGCGCTGCGGTGCAGATCGACGCCGGAACCTACGCCGACCTAAGCGGTGCGGGTGTGGTGATCCTCGCCTGTGGCGTCTCACAAAAACCCGGTGAGACGCGACTGGAGTTGTTGTCTCGCAATGCCGAGGTGTTCTGCACCGTCGTCGCCGAGGTCACACGCCATGCGCCAGATGCAATCTTGCTCGTGGCCTCCAATCCCGTCGACATCATGGGGCAGGTCACACAGGCGCTGTCCGGTTTGCCGAAAGCAAGGGTGATCGGCTCTGGCACGATCCTGGACACCGCAAGATTTCGCTGGCTGTTGGGTCGGCACCTTGGCATCGCACCGCGCTCCGTCCATGCCTACGTCCTGGGGGAGCACGGTGACAGCGAGGTTCTGGCATGGTCCGCCGCGCGCGCTGGCTCCGTCAGTCTCGAAAGCTTCGCCGCGCAGATGCGCAGCCCTCTGACCGACGCCGCCCGCGCCGAGATCGACGCCGGCGTGCGCCGCGCCGCCTACACGATCATCGAGGGCAAAGGCGCCACATGGTATGGCATCGGGGCCGGGTTGGCCCGCATCGTGGCCGCGATTTCTGCCGATGAACAGGCTGTGCTGACCGTCTCCACCGTGTCTGACGTTCTTGGCGTTAAAGATGTGGCCTGTTCACTGCCCCGCGTCGTGGGCCGCGAGGGCGTCAGCGCCGAACTGATGCCCGACCTGTCACGACCCGAGCGGGAGGCGCTGGCCACCTCGGCCGGGCTGCTCAAGGACAGCTTTGACAAGCTTGGTCTTTGACCGCGCGGCCCGTCCCACTCTGACGCAAGTGCAGCACCAAAGCGATGGCAGCGCCGGCGGTCAGCAAAGCCGCCGCGTCCCAAAGCCTGCGCATCGCAGGGATCTTTGAAACCCGCGGTCATCCTTGAAATCCACGCGCCATGGCGTCGAACCTGTCGGATGATATGGGTCACAAGGCTCCGTCGCAAAATAGATTGGCACAGAGCACGTCTTCACGCTGCGTGCCTTGGGCACAAATATGCAGCCCGCAAGCTTTTGCTTGAAAGGTCATGGGCGCTGACCTACCCTGAAGTGACCCAACCGCGAGTTCCCCATGACAACCCTGCACGCGACGCCGATCCACACCGCGCCCGGCTCCAGCGCGCCGGATAACCTGCGCGGCCTCGTGCTTATGGCGCTGGGCTTTTTCGCCTTTGCAGCCTGCGATGTGCAGGCCAAGTACCTCGCAGACAGCTTTCACCCGGCGCAGGTGGTCTGGTTCCGCCAGATCGGCCTGTTCCTTGGGGTGGTGGTGCTGATCGCGATCAAGGGCACGCATTTGCTGCGCTCTCGCTTGCCCGGCATTCAGATCACACGCGGCGTGACGGCGGTTATTTCGGGGCTCTGTTTTGTATTGGCCGTGCGCAGCGTGCCCTTGGCCGATGCCGTGGCCGTGACCTTTATCGCGCCGTTCATCGTCACGCTGCTCAGCGCCCTTTTCCTGCGCGAACCTGTGGGCCCGCGCCGTTGGGCGGCCGTGGCGGTAGGGTTCGCGGGCATGCTGGTCGTGATCCGCCCGGGCTTTGGCGTCTTCGACCCTGCGATCTTTTTCGTTGTCGGCGCGGCCTGTTTTTTCTCGATGCGCCAGGTCTTGTCCCGCAGCCTTGCCGGAGCCGACAGCGTGTCGACCACAGTGGCCTATACCTCTATCACTGCAACGCTTTTGCTGTCGCTGTCACTGCCATTCGTGTGGACCACGCCGCAGACGCTACAGCTGTGGGCCGTGATCGTCGGACTCACGGCGACAGCCGGTTTGGGCGAAATCCTGGTGATCCGCGCGCTGGACATTGCACAGGCCAGCGTGGTCGCGCCCATGCAGTATTCGCTGATCATCTGGAGCACCTTTTACGGCTTCGTCGTGTTCGGCGACTTGCCGGATCACTGGACGTTCGTGGGCTGCGCGATCATCGTGGCCTCCGGCCTCTATACCCTGCACCGAGAGCGCCTGAACGCCCGCGCCGCCAAGCAGCAAGCTCAGGCCGACACGGCCAAAGCACCGGCCTAAATCACTCCGCCTCGGCGGGATCTTCCCAGGAATGCGCCCAATGCGTCAGACCCGCGTGGCCCGCATCATTCAGCGCGTAGACCCCCACCGACACCTTGTCGAACCAGCCGTAATGGTTGTCGCGCATAACCTGCGTCGCGCGCGTGATGCGGGTCGCTTTGGCCACGTCACGCCCTCGGGACGGTCCCTGCTCCGCCAAATAGGCCGCGCAGGCCAGAGCATCCTGTCGGTAGGCGGTCACGATGCCGTGCCGCGTGGCGCCACCCTCGTTCGGATCACCACGCAGGGCGTGGAATTCGCGCAGCAGCCGCGCGGTCTTGGCCTTTGTCTGGCGGGGTTTGAAAGGACCCGGATCGCACAACACCTCCACCCGGCCATCCGCCAACACAACGATGAACCCAAGTCCCAGACGCCGACACATGGTCAGGTTGTCCTTCAGCGCACGTCGCGCCATTTTACCGGTCGGCTTCGGCACCGCGATGTAGACGTGATCGGTCAGCCGCAGCCGCGTACAGGCCTGATGATACAGCGACAAGGTGATGCGCAGCTTCAGCTCAACGATCACCGGCGCATCATCACCGCGCACGCCAACCATGTCCGCCGCGCCGACCTCGCCCTTCACCATGTAACCCTGCTTTTCCAGCAGCGCCTTCACCGGTGCATATAATTCACTTTCCCGCTCCATGCGCCTGTTGTTTCCCGCCCATGCGCCCTTGTCCAGCCTTCCCATTCCAGAGAGAGTGCACCCAACTCAAGGAGCCTGTATGACACGTCTTTTTTCCCTGTTGCTGGGCGTATGCCTCGCCACATCCGTTCAGGCGCAATGCAACGGTGTCTCGCTCGCCGAAGGGCTGACCGAGGCAGAGCGCGCCGCCGTCAATGCTCAACTGGACGGGCTTCCCTATGCCACAGGCAACCACTGGATTGCCCGAAAGGACGACGAAGAACTGCACCTGATCGGCACCGTTCACTTGTCGGACGCGCGCCTTGATGGCCCGACCGAGCGCCTGTCGCCCATCGTGGCCGATGCCGCGCTCCTCATGCTCGAAATGAACGCCGAGGACATGGACGTGATGCAGCAGGAGATCACCACCGATCCGGCGATCTTCATGTTGTCTGACGGCAGCCTGCCCGACCTCATGCCCGAGCAGGACTGGGCCAAGCTCTCCGAGGCGATGGAAGCGCGCGGAATGCCCCCTTTCATCGGCGCAAGGATGCAGCCATGGTATGTGTCCATGCTGCTGTCCGTCCCGGCCTGCATGGCCGCACAGTTGGAGCAACAGGACGGGCTGGATGCGCGCCTCGAAGATGCGGCCGAGGCCGCTGGCGTGCCAACGATGTCGCTGGAACCCTATGACACCGGGCTGCGTCTTTTTGCCGAAATCCCCATGGACATCCAGCTTTCGATGATCCGCGCGGCGCTGGCCCCGCCGGACGTGAACGAAGACCTGTTCGAGACGCTTCTAAGCTACTATTTCGCCGAGGATCACGCCGAAGGTCAGCTGGTGCTCGAGGCCGTCTCAGCCCGTCTGACGGCGCTTGATCCGGAGGAGAACGAGACCGTCTTTCGCGCCATGGACGATGCGCTGATCGTTCAGCGCAACAGCAATTGGCTGTCGGTGCTGTTGAGCGCGCTGGACGACACCGAAGGCCCCGTTGTGGCGGCCTTCGGCGCGGCGCACCTGTCAGGGGAGAACGGCGTGCTCGCGCTGCTCGAAGGCGAAGGGTTCGCTCTCGAACGCGCTCCGTTCTGACCCATGTGCAGGTCGGGGCGATTGCGCGCCCCGACCCGTTCGATCAAGCGGCCAGCCCACGGCCTTTCAGCAGCGCATCCACGCCGGGCATCCGGCCACGGAACTTGGTATACAGCACCTCCGCCTCCACCGAACCGCCTTTGGACAGGATGAATTCCTCCAGCCGCTCCGCCATTTGGGCATCAAACGCGCCGCCCGCTTCCTCGAAGGCGGCAAAGGCATCGGCGTCCATGACCTCTGACCACATGTAGCTGTAATAGCCGCTGGAATATCCGTCGCCCGCGAACACATGCGCGAACTGCGGCGTGGCGTGGCGCATGACAATGGCGCGCGGCAGCCCCATGTTTTCCAGCACCTCAGCCTGCTTCTGCATCGGATCGGCTGGGGCCGGACCGCTGTGGAATTCCAGATCGACCATGGCCGAGGCCACGTATTCCACCGTCTGGAACCCCATGTCGTAGGTCGCCGCCGCCAGCACCTTGTCCAGCAGATCCTGCGGCATCGCTTCGCCGGTCTCGTAATGCGTGGCGTATGTCGACAGCACCTCCGGCACTTCCAGCCAATGCTCGTAGAGCTGGCTCGGCAGCTCCACGAAGTCGCGCGCGACCGAGGTGCCCGAGACCATCTCGTAGGTCACATCCGACAGCATCTGGTGCAGCGCATGGCCGAATTCATGAAACAGGGTGCGCGCGTCGTCATAGGACAACAGCGCCGGATTGCCTTTGGCGAAGTTACAGACGTTCACCACGATCGGGATCTGCACATCCGGGAACTTGCGCTGCGCCCGCATCGCCGAACACCAGGCGCCGGACCGTTTCGACCCTCGCGCAAAGTAGTCACCGATGAACACAGCCACGGTCTCGCCGTCCCGCTTCACTTCCCACGCCCGGCAGTCCGGATGATACAGCGGCACATCCAGCGGCGCAAAGCTCAGGCCGAACAGCCGTTCCGAACAGGCAAAAGCCGCTTCGATCATCTTCTCAAGCTGAAAATACGGTTTGACCGCGCCCTCATCCAGATCGTGCTCCGCCTGCCGCCGCTTTTCCGCATAGTAGCGCCAATCCCACGGTTCCAACGGACCCTCGATGCCGTCGGCGTGCAGCATCTCTTCCAGCACGGACTGATCGGCCAACGCGGCCGCCTTTGCCGGGGTCCAGACCTGCATCAGCAGATCGCGCACCGACCCCGCATCGCCAGCCATTTCGGTTTCCAGCTTGTAGGAGGCGAAATCCGCGTAGCCCAGCAGCTCCGCCCGCTCCTGCCGCAGCTTCAGCGTCTCGGCGGCGATATCGCGGTTGTCGGTCTTGCCCCCGTTTGCGCCGCGCGCGGCCCAGGCGGCAAAGGCCTTCTGCCGCAAATCCCGGCGCGGGCTGAACTGCAAGAATGGCGTGATGACCGAACGTGACAGTGTCACACACGGCCCAAGGTCACGCTCCTCACCCGCGCCCCGCAGGGCGGAGATGACAAAACCCGGCAGCCCCTCCATATCCGCCTCGGACAGCTCCATGAACCAGGACCGTTCGTCCGCCAAAAGATTTTGCGTAAACGCCGTGCCAAGCTCTGCCAGCCGCCCTTTGACGGCGGTCATACGCGCGCCGTCGTCCCCGTCCAAAGCCGCTCCCGCCCGCACGAAATTGCGGTGCATCAACATCAGCACGCGCGCCTGCTCCGGCGTCAGTTCAAGCGTCTCACGCGCCTCCCAGACGGTTTGGATACGCCGGAACAGCGCCTGATTGGAGTAAATCGCAGAGGAATGCGCCGACAGCTTGGGCGCGATGTCGCGCATCAGGGCCTCTCGCGCGTCATTGCTGTCCGCGCCCGCGACGCTGTAGAAGGTGCCCGCCACCTGATCCAATGCTGCGCCTGTGCGCATCATCCCTTCGATGGTGTTTTCAAAGGTCGGCGGCTCCGTGCTGTTGGCGACCTTTTCGACCTCGCCCAGATCCTCGGCCATGGCGGCCTCAAAGGCAGGGGCGAAATCATCGTCGGAAATCCGGTCGAACGGCGCGAGGCCGAAGGGCGTATCCCAGTCGGCAAGCAGGATGTTGGTCATGAAGCGTCTCCAATAGGCTTGTCCTGAAGCTAAGCTTCAATCCAACCCGCTTCAATCGTACGAGACGCTTTCTTCCCGGCTGGCCGCGGGATTGATCCCTGTCACCCGCCGCAACACGGGCACCCCTCGCGCCGTTTCAGCCCGATCTTTCGCGTCTCGCCCCAGAGTGCATCGTAGATCAACAACTCGCCGCGCAGGACCTGCCCCGCCCCGGTAATCTGCTTCACACATTCCACCGCCATCATGGAGCCGACCACACCGGGCAGCGGCCCCAGCACCCCAGCTTCGGCACAAGATGGAGCCAATCCCGGCGCAGGTGCCTCAGGAAAGATGCACTGGTAACAAGGTCCGCCGCCGGCAGGGTCGAAGACGGACAACTGCCCTTCCCACTGGCTCAAGGCACCGGAAATCAGCGGTTTGCCCGCCGCCACGCAGGCCGCGTTCACCATGTAGCGCGTGTCGAAGTTGTCGGTGCCGTCCAGCACGACGTCATAATCCTCCAGCAGTGCGCCAACCGTGTCGGCATCCAGGCGGCGTTCATAAGGACGGACCACCACGTAAGGATTGACCGCCTCCATCGCCATCTTGGCAGAGAACACCTTGGCCATGCCAATCCGCCCGTCTGTATGCGCCACCTGCCGTTGCAGGTTGCCTGCATCCACCACGTCATCGTCGATCACGCCAATGGTGCCGACCCCTGCCGCCGCCAGATACAGCAGCGCAGGTGACCCCAGCCCGCCAGCGCCCACAACCAGAACACGCGCCTGCTTCAGCCGTTTCTGTCCCGGGCCGCCCAGCTCTCGCAGCACGATGTGGCGGGTGTAACGCTCCAGCTCACCGGTCCGAAAACGGCCCGGCTCCGGCGCTTCGGGCGCCTCCTGATCCTCCACCCGTGTGCGCAACCGTCTCAGCACCAGCGCATATCCCGCGCCCAGCGCCACAAAGCCGCCAAGGATCAGCCACCCCTGCAAACTGCCGCCCGTGGCCATACGCAGCGGATGCCCAACGGGCAAAATAAGATGAACCACCAGCACAAGCGCGTACAGCGCGGCCAAGGTGGCAAACCGGGCCCGCACCGACGTTCCCATGACGACGCCCAACCCCCAAAGCGCCGCAGCGATGACCAAAACCAGCGCCATCAGCCGGACACCCCGGTAGAGCCAAAGCCCCCGGTCCCACGCGCCGTATCGTCCAGATCGTCAACGACGCGAAAAGCGCCCTGCACCACGGGGGCCACCACCATCTGCGCAATCCGGTCGCCATGGGCGATGACGAACGTTTCCGGTCCAGCGTTCATCACAATCACTCCCAATGGCCCTCGATAATCACTGTCGATCGTGCCGGGGCTGTTGGGCAAGGTGATCCCGTGCTTCAACGCAAGGCCGGAGCGCGGGCGAAGCTGCACTTCAAATCCCGCAGGGATCGCAAGCCGCAGGCCCGTGGGCACCAAGACCCGCGCGCCGGGCGCAAGGTCCACCTGCCCGCGATCTCTGAAATTTGCACGAATATCCGCTCCCGCCGCGCCCGGCGTCGCATAGACCGGCAGCCCCAAGGCCTGATCCGCCTCAGGCTCCCAGGCAAAAACTATCTCGACCATTCCGCTCTCCGTCTGCCTGAAACACACCCGATGCAAGGCGCACCTTCGGCTTCTTTGATTTTCAAATACTCGCAAGCCCGTCCCACGCGCACCACACCGCTGCGTGACGCGCCGGGCGGATCGTTTGCCCTGCTTATGTCGCGCTTGTGAGGGCGGCTGCGATCCGGTCCGCGAGCTTGCGGGCAACCTCTGCCTTGGCGGCACGCGGCCATGTCTCTGCCCCGTCTTCCGAGATCAGGACCACTGCATTCTCCGTACCCCCCATAATCCCCGTCGCGGGGGAGACGTCGTTGGCCACAATCCAGTCGCATCCCTTGCGCGCCCGCTTCGCGGTCGCATGGGCCACCACGTCGTCCGTTTCCGCGGCAAAGCCCACCACCAGAGCGGGCCGCCCGACCTCCAGCCGCGAAACCTCGCGCAGAATGTCGGGGTTTTCCTCGAATTCCAACACCGGCAGCTTGCCGGCCTCTTTCTTGATCTTCGAGCCGCTTTCCCATGCCACACGCCAGTCAGCCACAGCAGCGGCAAAGATCCCGGCGTCCACAGGCAGCGCAGTCATCACTGCGGCGCGCATATCGCGGGCGCTTTGGACCTCGATCACCTGCACACCGCTGGGACGCGCCACATCCGCCGGTCCCGTGACAAACACCACCTCGGCTCCCAGATCGCGCAGCGCCTCGGCAATCGCCGTGCCTTGCGCCCCGGACGACCGATTGGCGATATAGCGCACCGGATCAATGGGTTCATGCGTCGGGCCAGAGGTGACCAGCACACGCTTGCCACGCAACGGCCCATCGCCCAGCGCGGTCTCGACAGCTGCGACAATCTCCAGCGGTTCGGACATGCGTCCCGGACCGAATTCGCCACAGGCCATGTCGCCGGAGTTCGGCCCCACAACCGTAACGCCATCGCCCCGCAGCACCGACAGATTGCGCTGCGTCGCCGGGTGATCCCACATGCGCACATTCATCGCAGGCGCGATCATCACCGGCGTATCCGTCGCCATCAGCAACGTGGTCGCCAGATCATTGGCGTGGCCGCCGGCCATTTTCGCCATCAGGTCTGCCGTAGCGGGCACCACCAGCACCAGGTCCGCCACGCGGGACAGTTGGATATGGCCCATCTCCGCCTCCTTGGTCAGGTCAAAGAGGTCGCGATGCACCTCTTCCCCCGCCAGGGCCGACACGCTGAGGGGCGTGACAAATTGCTCCGCCGCGCGTGTCATCACCGGTGTCACCGACGCCCCGCGTTCGCGCAAGCGGCGGATCAGGTCGAGGCATTTGTAGGCCGCAATCCCGCCACCAATCACCATCAGGATACGCTTGCCTGCAAGTGTCATTGTGCTCATCCCGGCTTTCCCGTCTGCGTGAGAAAGGGCGTATCTTAGGACGCCCTTAACGGCTGTACCCTACCCTTGCAGCGTCGCGAAAGGAAAGCCAACTCATGCAGGTTCATGACAGCGAACAGAAATCCGGCTGGGCCGCGCTGGCGCCCCTGATGGCGGCCTACCAGGCCAAGATCGCAGAGGCGCGCACAGCAGACGCCAAATCCGCCGCGCAGGACAACAAGGTGTCGGAGGCCAAGAGCCTCGCGCCGACCGACGCGGAGGCACGTATGGTCTCAGAACTCAAAGCCCGCGACCGCGAAGTGCGCACCCACGAACAGGCGCATATGGCTGTTGGCGGGGCGCATGCGGGCGGGGCGAGCTACACCTACCAGATCGGCCCGGACGGCAAGCGATACGCCATCGGTGGCGAGGTGCCCATCGACGTCTCTCCCGTGCCCAACGATCCGGAGGCGACACTCGCCAAGATGGATCAGATCAAGGCGGCAGCCTTGGCCCCTGCGGACCCTTCCAGTGCGGACCGCAAGATCGCCGCCCTCGCAGACGCCGCGCGAGCAAAAGCGCAGGCGGACCTGAACGCCCTACGCGCGGATGAACGCAGCGGCGACGTGGACAGGACCGCGTGAGCTACTGAAAGGCCGCGCAGGGATCGTCACGCTCAACGGCAGGGGCATCGGCGACCGCATCAAAAGTGCCGTCGGGTGCGCGACCATCTTCGCCCTGCCCCAACGCGTAGATCGTCAGATCCGGCATGGCCCGCGACAACGCCTCTGGCGCGCCCCAATCCTTGCGGGCATGGCCGTTTCCGGTGATGACCGCAACCGGCCCGCCTGTGGCGACAATGGCCTCGCGGATCACAGCCGCAATCCGCGCGTCCCGCAGGCGCTGAATGTCCACCATCCTTGCCAGCACCTCCTCTGGCAAAGCATCGCAATGCGCCGACATTTGCATGGACTCGCGCGCCTGCTGTTGGCTCTCAGGCAGATCCCGGTCCAATCCGAACAGCGCGGCATTGGTGCCAAACACCTCCGCCACGGGCGCACCCATCACACGACGCGCCTCCTCCCGAGGAAGCGCCGCGCCGAAATGTTGCGCATCAGGGGCGGCCGCGAAAATCGGGTAATACATGGAGAAATCCGGCCAGCCGTTTTCCTCCCAGTACAGAAACGGGCCAAGCACCGCCTCGGCCCCCAGCATCTCTGGCGTGACGGCAGAGGCGCGCACCCCTGTCAGCATCTCCCAGACGATGCCACGTGGTTGTAATTGCGCGACAATATCGGCCTGCCGCATGTGGTGATCGGGATTGTCATGCACCTCTCCCAGGAAAACCACATCCGCACCGCGCATATCTTCAACGGAAAAACCCCCGTCAGCCTGCGCTGCGGGGGTCATCGTGATCAGGGCCAAAATGGCGATAAAATATCTCATGCGAGGAAGTGTTCGACTTCACTGCTTTGCGCCTGCAACGCCTTGCGCATCTTGCCAAAGGCGGCGGCTTCAAGCTGTCGGACGCGCTCTTTCGAGAGACCCAGTTCAGTCCCCAGACTTTCCAGCGTACGGGCCTCTTCGCGCAGCTTGCGTTCGCGAATAATGAAACGCTCGCGCTCATTCAGACCGTTCATCGCATCCACCAGCCAGTTGCGCAGACAGGCCGTGTCATGGGTGTTTTCCACAAGCTCGGCACTTTGGGCGCTGTCGTCTTCGAGGGTGTCGATCCACTCGCGACCTTCATCTTCCACCGACTGTGTTGCATTCAACGAAAAATCGGACCCGGACAAACGCCCTTCCATCATCTCGACGTCGCGCAGCGGGACGCCGATCTCGGTGGCGATCATGTGGCGAAGCTGATAGCCGTCCAGCTTTTCGCCGGAGGCCTGCGCCTCACGCTCCAGACGCGCCTGAACCCGGCGCATGTTGAAAAACAGGGCTTTCTGCGACGAGGTCGACCCGGTCCGCACCATTGACCAGTTGCGCATCACGTAGTCCTGGATCGACGCCTTGATCCACCAGACGGCGTAGGTCGAAAAGCGCACACCGCGATCAGGATCGAACTTGTCTGCGGCTTTCATAAGACCAAGACCGGCCTCCTGAATGAGGTCGTTCATCGGCGCGCCGTAACGCTTGAACTTGGACGCCATCGAAATCGCCAAGCGCATGTAGGCCTGGATCAGCCGGTGCAGCGCCTGTTCATCACCGTGGTCGCGCCACGCATAAGCAAGACGGAGTTCTGTCTCTGCATCGAGCAGTTCGGCCTTCATGGCCCGGCGGGAAAGAGTTTGGTCGTTGAAGCCGTCGAGTGCCATGAGAACCCCCAGTCATATCAAATTCCCCTTGATTGGGGATTTGAAAGTACTACGCACGGGGACCGCATTTGGTTCAGTCGGATCGGCGAAAAACTTCTTTACGGGCCGGTCGAGGCGTTCATATTTTCTTTCCCATCATCGGTTGCGGCAGAATTTTTCCGCTGATTGACAACCAGTTGGCGCGCCTTTGATCTTTCGATCAAAAGTCAAATCCATCCGCAGGAGTTTTCCGACCGGGAAAATGACAACGGGGAAGGCGAAGCCTCCCCCGCGTCTTAAATTATTGCCTCCGCATCGGAAACATTTGGCATCGCAGCACGACCAGGATCAGCCGAGAACCTCGCGCACGACGTCGCCGGTCTTGGTTGCGATCTCGTCGGCTTCCGCCTCGGTCAGGCACAGCGGCGGCGCGAAGCCAAGGATATCGCCCTGCGGCATGGCGCGAGCGATCAGGCCCTTGGACGCCAGCGCAGCGGATAGCTGCGCGCCGACCTTTTTCGCCGGGTCAAAGAAGGTGCGGCTCTCGCGATCTTCGACGAATTCAACGGCGCACAGCATACCTTCGCCGCGGACTTCGCCCACATGCGCATGGTCGCCCACAGCCTCTTTCATGACCTTGTTGAGATACGCACCGGTCTTGCCCGCGTTCTCCACCAGTCCCAGCTTGTCGATCAGGTTGAGGTTGGCCACACCCGCAGCTGCCCCGATCGGGTGCGCCGAATAGGTCCAGCCGTGGCCAATGGGGCCGTTTTCGTCTGTGCCCTGCTCCAGCACCTTCCACATCTTTTCGCCCACGATGGACCCCGACAGCGGCGCGTAGGCAGAAGTCAGGCCCTTGGCGATGGTGATCAGGTCGGGCTTCAGCCCGTAATGGTCGGACCCGAACATGGTGCCCAGACGGCCAAAGCCGGTGACGACCTCGTCCGCGATCAGCAGGATGTCATGCTTTTCCAGCACGGCCTGGATCGCTTCCCAGTAGCCAGCGGGCGGCGGAACGATACCGCCGGTGCCCAGAACCGGCTCCCCGATGAAGGCAGCGATGGTGTCCGCGCCTTCCCGTGCGATCAGTGCTTCCAGCTCGGATGCGCAATGCGCGACGAAATCCGCTTCCGACATGGCGGTGTCTTCGCGGCGGTAATAATAGGGGGCCTCGGTGTGGATCACCTGCGACAGCGGCAGGTCGAACTTCTTGTGGAACAGCTCAAGACCGGTCAGCGAGCCGGTCATCAGGCCCGACCCGTGGTAGCCACGCCAGCGCGAGATGATCTTTTTCTTCTTCGGCAGGCCGCGGATGTTGTTGTAATACCAGACCAGTTTGATGTTGGTCTCGTTCGCGTCGGACCCGGACATTCCAAAGTAGACCTTGGACATGTTGTCAGGCGCGCGGTCGAGGATCATCTTGGACAGGGTGATCGAGGCCTCGGTGCCGTGGCCGACGTAGGCGTGGTAATAGGCCAGCTCCTTCGCCTGCTCGGCAATCGCCTCGGCGATTTCGGGACGGCCATAGCCCACGTTGACACAATACAGGCCGGCAAAGGCGTCGAGCATCTTGTTGCCGTCGCGGTCTTCGATGTGGCAGCCCTTGCCGCCGGTGATCACGCGAGTCGCGGTTTCGCCGCGGGCGTGCTGGGCAAGGTGTGTGGACGGGTGAAAGAAGTTCTCGCGATCCCATTGGGACAACTGGTCATTGGTCAGCATTCTGGCCTCCGTTTGCGGCAGCGCGCCGCGTGTTTTGGTGTTCGGGAGCCGTCTGCCGCGCGTCATCGGGTGCCTCAGGCTCCGTCCCCCCGGCAGCAGCGCGCATTGCCTTTATTGACAGGGTTGCGCGCTGTCTAACCGATTTGGCACCACTTGAACAGTGGGTCACGGATGGATTTGATCTCCGGGCGGTGATACTCCGACTCTCAGGGACGGCAAGGACAGGAAATCACCATGGATGCCATGCATCGCACCGAAGGCCTGCTGGGCCAGCTTATCGCCTATCCGACCGTGTCGGCGGACAGCAACCGTGGCCTGATCGACTGGGCGGCGGACCACCTCACCCACCTTGGGGCGCGCTGCGAGGTGATGCAGGATGACACCGGAACCAAGGCGAACCTCTGGGCGACCTTCGGCCCCGAGCAGGACGGTGGCCTCGTGCTGTCCGGCCATTCCGATGTCGTTCCGGCAGAGGAGCCGAACTGGACCTCCGATCCCTTCACAATGGTCGAACGCGACGACAATCTCTATGGGCGCGGCACCTGCGACATGAAGGGCTTCATTGCCTGCGTCATGGCCATGGCGCCCGAGTTTGCCGGGTGGGAACTGAAAAAACCTATCCACATCGCCCTGACCTATGACGAAGAAGTCGGTTGCTACGGTGCGCGCGATCTGGTGGCGGCGCTGACCCAAAAAGGCGTGCGCCCGGCCATGGCGCTGCTGGGAGAGCCGACGCTGATGCGGGTGATCGACGGGCACAAGGGCTGCTGCGAATACACCACGCATTTTCACGGCCGCGAGGGCCATGCCTCTGCGCCGGACAAGGGCGTCAACGCCGCCTCCTATGCCACCCGCTATGCGTCGAAACTGCTCTCGCTTGAGGCCGAGCTGCGCGGTCGCGCCCCCGCTGACAGCCCGTTTGACCCGCCGTGGTCCACCATCAACATTGGCCGCATCACGGCTGGCGCGGCGCGCAACGTCATCGCCAGCCAGGCCGAGATCGAGTGGGAAATGCGCCCCGTCACACCGCGCGACACCGTGCAGGTCCTTGCCGAAATCGACCGCTACGGCGCGGAGCTTCTGGCCGAAATGCAGGCACGCGACCCGGCGGCCAACGTTCTGCGCGAGGTCATCGGCGAGGTCGCGGGCCTCGTGCCCGAAGACCGCAACCGCATGGCGGAAATCGCCTGTGCCCTGACCGGCGCGAACGGCTGCGATGTGGTGAGTTTCGGCACCGAAGCCGGACTGTTCCAGTCGCTTGGCACGCAATGTGTGGTCTGCGGTCCCGGCTCGATCGAGCAGGCGCACAGGGCGGATGAATTTGTCGCGCGCTCGGAACTGGCCGCCTGCCTCGATATGCTGGCAGGCGTGCAGCGCTACATGGTCTGACCGAGGCAAAGCACGATTTCGCCCTCCGGTGCAGGGCGGAGCCGCCATTCCGCACCCAGTAGCGGCCCGCGTCCCGGCCTCAGCCCGTCCGCTCCGGACGGCCAATGCCGGAGGCGCGACAATCCACCGCGGCGTTTCCCGTTTCCGGCGTGGACAATTGCGGTGACTTGGGCTAGGGCAGGCGCTTCTGCCGCGAAACCGCGTGCACCCCTGATGGAATTCCCCGATGCTGACCCCCCTACAAGAAGCGCTGACCGAGCGCGGATACGCCACGTTGACCGATGTCCAGGAGGCCGTTTCCGCGCCCGAACTGGCTGAACGGGACCTGCTCGTGTCCGCCCGCACCGGGTCGGGCAAGACGGTGGGTTTCGGTCTGGCCATCGCGCCCACCCTGATGAAAGGCGGCAGCCTGCCGCCCCCCGCCGCGCCGTTGGCGCTGGTTGTTGCCCCGACGCGCGAACTGGCGCTTCAGGTCGAACGCGAGCTGTCATGGCTTTACGCCAAAACCGGCGCAAGCGTTGTGTCCTGCATTGGTGGTATGGATGCCCGCGCCGAACGCCGCGCCCTGGACCGTGGCACACATATCGTTGTGGGCACGCCGGGCCGTCTGCGCGACCACATCGAACGCAACGCGCTGGACCTGTCCGACATCCGCGCGATCATCCTCGACGAAGCGGATGAGATGCTCGACCTCGGCTTCCGCGAAGACCTTGAATACATGCTGTCCGAGGCCCCGGCCGCGCGCCGCACATTGCTGTTTTCGGCCACGGTTCCGCCGGCCATCGCCCAGCTTGCCAAAAGCTTTCAGCGCGATGCCGAGCGTATCACCACGCAGGTCAAAGGCGAGCAGCACACCGACATTGAATATCGCGCCATCCAGGTGTCTGCCAACGACACAGAGCACGCGATCATCAACATGCTGCGGTTCAGCGACTCGCCGACCGCCATCATCTTTGCCAACACCCGTGCCGCCGTGGCGCGCCTCACCGCGCGTCTGGCGAACCGTGGCTTCTCCGTGGTGTCGCTCTCCGGCGAGTTGAGCCAGGATGAGCGCAGCCATGCGCTTCAGGCGCTGCGCGACGGGCGGGCCAAGGTCTGTGTGGCCACCGATGTCGCCGCACGCGGCATTGACCTGCCCAACCTCGATCTGGTGATCCACGCCGATCTGCCCACCAACACCGAAGCCCTGCTGCACCGGTCCGGCCGGACTGGCCGCGCGGGCCGCAAGGGCATCTCGGCCCTGATCGTCACAGACCGTGACGTGAACAAGGCGCGCCGCATTCTGGGCTGGGCGAAGATCTCCGCGACCTGGGCGCCCGCGCCCTCGCCCGAGGAAATCCGCGAAAAGGATCAGCAGCGCCTGCTGTCCGATCCGGCATGGACCGCAGAGCTGACCGACGAAGAAAAAGTCTTTGCCACGCAGCTTCTGGAAACCCACTCGCCGGAACAGATCGCGGCGGCCTGCCTGCGCCTGTATGAATCGCAGCTGTCCGCACCGGAGGAGCTGAACGCGCCCATGGCCAAGGGCGAGCGCCCGGAGCGGAAAGCCTTTGGCCCGTCCAAATGGGTCGCGCTTTCGGTGGGTCGCAATGACGGAGCGGAGCCGCGCTGGCTGCTGCCGCTTCTGCTGCGCGCCTCCAACATCGACAAGGCACAGGTTGGCCGGATCAAGGTCGAAGACTCCGAAACCTATGTCGAAGTGGCCGAACCTGCATTGAAGGCCGTGCTGGACGCCGTCGATGGCCAGGGTGTTCTGGAAAAGGACATCAAGCTACGCGCGCTGGACGAAGCCCCCGAATCCGCACTGCGCGCCGGTGGCAAGCGTGACGGCAAACCGGGTGGGAAGCCCGGCGGCAAATTTGGCGGCAAACCCGGCGGTCGTCCTGATCGCAGCGGCCCGCGCCCTGATCGCAAGCCGCGCGACGACGCCCGCCCGCCCTACAAAGGCAAGCGCGACGATGACCGCCCGGCCCGCGCGCCGCGCCCCGCTGCCTCTGACGCCGCTGCGCCCAAGGCGGATTCCCGTCCCGACCGCCCGCGCCGGGACGACGATGGCCCTCGCAAAAGCTTTGGCAAGCCTGCCGGCAAACCCGGCGGTGGCAAGCCCTTTGGCAAATCGGGCGACGATAAACCGTTTTCCAAAGGCCCTAAAAAGACCGGTGACAAGCCGTTTGGCAAAGGCCCCGGCAAACCCGCTGGGAAACCGTTCGCCAAATCTGCTGATGCCAAGCCTGCGGCCAAGGGCAAACCGCGCGCCAACCTGTCCGATCCGTCCGTCAGTGTGCGGGCCCGTGGCGGCGACGCCGCCCCTAAGCGGAAGCCTCGCAAGCCATAATTTTCCGGCAATGGACTGAAATCGAAACCCCGGCGGGCCTTGTGCTCATCGGGGTTTTTCTTTGCCTGGAACCGCCGCCTGAACCGCAAAGCCCACCCCACAAACGCGGGCCGGGCACCGAGAACGGGTACACCTTCTTCACTGGCGCAATGATAACACGACAGCAACGCCCGCGTGCGCACATCGTCACGCGGCCGTTGATGTCGCGGCCCAGATCGCCATCACGCTCCCGGATACCCGGAGGCGTCAAGACCCTTCAGTTCATCCCCTCGATCGTCACGACCAGCCCCGTCAACTCGGTGTCCCGAATGAAATACGGCGCGGCACTAAGCGTATGCACCGCGCCATCCACTTCGTAATCAACGGTCTGTATGGTGCGCTTGGCCAGCACCTCGCTACACAGCTTCACAATGTTGGGAAAACCCGGACTGGGCAAACTGGCCTGACTGATATGCCCCATATCCGCGCCATGCGCCGTCAGTTCGAACAAAGCAATGGCAGGCTGAGAGGCGTGCTTGATGTTCAGCCTCGAATCGAGCGCCAAAAGCGGCACCAGCATGGATTCCAAAATCGCAGTTTGCACAACGACCAGCCTGTTCAACTCGTCGGTGTTGATCAGCAGCTCTTCGTTCACCGTGATCAACTCTTCGTTCGTGGATTGAAGCTCCTCATTCGTCGTCTCCAATTCCTCGTTGGTGGATTGCAGCTCTTCATTCGCCGATTGCACCTCCTCGTTGGTGGACTGAAGCTCCACGTTCGAGGCCTGCAATTCCTCCATGGTAATCTGCAACGCCTCGCGCGCGTCAGCCAGTTCGTTCTCCACGTGCGCGAGGTACACTGCCCCCTGCCCGTTGGAGTCTTTCTCCGACGGGGACCGCGCATCGTGTTGCACCAGTTGGGTCTCGATGCTCACCAGGACGTAGCGCATGTCATTCTCTGTCGGCGTTTGGATCGGATAGCCACGCAATCGGACACGATTGAAGCCGGCTCCCTCCATGACGCGCCAAAGCCCCTTGCGGGCGGACTTTTGCTTCAAACAGAGCGGGATCAGACTGGCCGCGTCTTGCGCCAGTTCCGCCTTCAAAGTGTTGGTGGTCAAGCGCCCGCGCACCGCATCTGTCACCCGGGTAAAGGCGCTGATGTCACCAAAAATGCGAACCAGATCCTTTTGCTCACAGACAAGAAAGCCCGTCGGCGCCACCGACATAGCCAGGGTTTCGAACATGGCGCCGTTGACGCCGCTTTCGTTTTCAGGCCCGCGCGCTTCGCTGCTTTCTCTCTGCCGCCGCTGCGGAATGCCAAAACGCACAAGCGAAGTGCGATCAAACGATTTGCTGGCGGTCTTTCGGAACAGCTTTGCTTGATCGGTCACTGCGGTAAAATAGGCGTCCAGTTTGCCGACATTTTCCGAGGTGCCCAGGAACAGCAAGCCGTCGGGCCGCAGCGCATAAAGTATGCGCGACATGACTTTCACCTGCAGGGCACTCTCGAAATAAATCAGCGCATTGCGAAAGCTCACCAGGTCGATGTCAGAGAACGGCGGGTCTTGGATCACGTCGTGCTGCGAGAAAAGGACCAGCTTGCGCACCTCGGGGTTGATCCGCAGCTGGCTGTCCCTTTGCGTGGTGAATTTCTCTCGCAGATGCTCCGGAATGCTGGTTGACGCCGCCGCAGGATAGAGCCCGGCCCGGCCTCGGGCCAAGGCCGCGGTGTCCAGATCCGTGGCAAAGATCTGGATGGCACGACCGGCCTCGCTCGCTGGGATGCCAAGCAGGTCGCATAGGATAAACGCGATGGAATAGGGTTCCTCGCCTGACGCGCATCCCGGCACCCAGACGCGGATCGGACGATGGTCTGTCGCCGCGACGTAGCGCGCCAGTTCTTCTCGCAAGACCTCGTACTGATCCGGATCGCGAAAGAACCGAGTGACTGAAATCAAAAGATCGCGATAAAGCGCGTCCAGTTCTCCGGTATTCTCCTTACAAAAGGCGACATAATCCCCGTATCCGTCAAATCCCTTGACGAACATGCGTCGCTTGATTCGTCGGCTGACGGTGGTCTCTTTGTATTGTCGAAAATCAACCTTCGTGTGCGACTGCAACATCTGGAACAGGTCGTCATATTCTGTCGGCTGTTCGATCATCACCTGCAAGTCCGCGAAATCGCGCGGCCGCGCAAGGATCTGACGCAGATGCTCTCCGATCTGGCGCGGCGACAGCACCAGATCTATGAACCCACTTTGCACCGCAGACGATGGCATTGTGTCGTATTTCGCTGACGATGCGTCCTGCGCAATGGTGATGCCACCCACCTCCTGGATAGCCTGCACGCCGTAGGTGCCATCGCTCCCCGTGCCCGACAGAACCACGCCAACGCTGTGCTCACCAAAGCTTTCGGCCACGGACCGAAACAGCCGGTCGGCGGAGGGCTTCGGCTCCGCAGGACGGCCCGCCGGTTCGCATCTGTGCACCATGCCGTCGCGCACCTCCAGATCCGAGCCCGGTACGGGAACATAGATCGCGTTCGCCTCCAGCGGCGTCTTGTCCTCCACGGTCAAGACCTTCAGGCGTGTCTCCCGCGAGAGCAGCGTTTGCAGCATGCTGGCGTGATGCGACGACATATGTTGCGCAAGCACATAGGCGCAATTCAGGTCTGTCGGCAGGTGGTGCGCCATGAGCGACATGGCCTCCAACCCCCCGGCAGAAGCTGCAATGCCCACGACTGTCTGCACCGTATTCGTTTCCCCCATTCACTCGCCTCTTGCAGTGTCGATCTTGACGTCTCCGGATCGTATTAAGTCATTCTTCACCATTTAGGTTTACGTATGCTTAACGACTGGAAACCGCTTACTTTTGTCGGCGTCCGGCCAAACCCAACGAGCCGTGTGGAGCCGTCTCAACCATGAATAACTCGCCTCTTGCCGACAGCGGCACATTGGAAATCTGGCTGACCCGGGCCGGACCTTATGCGCAATGGTTTCTGGCCAATTCCCGAATCCGCTATCGCACGCATTCTAATCGAATGACCCTTGATTCGCCCATTCCTATTGCCGAAGTCGCCCACCGAGAGGTTGCGATACTCCTGCAGGAAAGGCTGGCATCCGTGGACTCCTCCACCGTGTTCAGCGATTCTGATTTCCGGCTGAACCTGCCGGGGCTGGCGTTGCACGGGCTTCGCGTGCTGACCCATGTGGCCAACGATGGCGCGGCCTCTGCCAGCGTGCGATTTGTTCACACGCTCGGCGACATCGACGGCTTTTTCCGCGCCCCTTATGGCGGCGCGCTGCGGTCAGAAAACAGTGTCGAGGACATGACCGTCCCAGTGCTTCATGACCTGCTTTTGCCCGCGCTTGAGGTCTTTGATCACATTCTGGACCACGGGTTGACCGACGATCAGGCAAAACTGCTCGCCGCGCGGGTGAAAACCATGCGCTCCCGGCGGGATGAACTGAGCGACTACATTTCCTTGCTCACCCAATACATCGAAAGCGCCCGCGCACTGGAAACGATGCACGCCACCGACACGCCGGAGGCGCTGTCAGGTTCCAAGCCCCCCGACCTTCCCTCTTTGGGTCCGACCCTGCCGCCCAGCGAACAGCATCGGCATCTCGAACTGCCACCACAGCTTTGCGGGAGCGGCGGCAACGACCTGGCGCATCGCACGCGCCACGACAGCCGCCGTCATCAAAGCCTGGAGGTTCAGGTCAGCAGTCGCGGCCGCCCCCTGCGCTGGACCCCCAAGGGTGGCCTGGCCCGTGGCGAAGGCCTTGGCATCCTCCACGGGCATCACTCCAAGTCCGAGGGCTGACCTCAAGTCTCAGGCGATGCGCGCTCCGCCTTTGTTGTCGCGCAACGCCCCCAAGACGTGCCAGCCGATATACAGCAACGCCAACACCAACGCCGGCCCCCAGATCACCAGGGCCTTGGCCACGACAGCCGCTGCCAGCACCAGCCGCAGCACCTGCTCGACGCGCGTCATGGGCCGCATGTCGTAGCGCGACAAAGCGCCCGCCATAAGGTACAGCCCCAGCCCAACGCGCCCCAGCACAAGCAGCAGCCCGCCCCAATCGATCCCCGGGCCGTAGCCGTCCAGAAACGTCATTGCGCCGGGTGACGCGTTCGGGTCCAGCTTTGCCGCATCAATCAACAGCAGCTCGGGGTAAAAGGCAAAGACGAAGGGCAATACGAACATCACGATCCCTGCCCGCACGGCGGCAAAGCCTGTTTGCATCGGATCCGCCTTCGTGATCGACGCCGCAGCAAAGGCCGCCACCGCCACTGGTGGGGTGATCGCGCTCGCCACCGCAAAGAAGAAGATGAACATATGCGCGGTGAAGTTCGCGATGCCGAGGCCCACCACCAGTGGCCCCATCAGCAGCGCCACGTTCACGTAGGCCGGCACCGTCGGCATCCCCATGCCCAGTAGAATTGCCAGCAACATGGTCACCACCAGCGCCGCAAACAGGAACACGCCGCCGCTTTGGACCTGTGCGCCGAAGTCGCGCAACAATCCCAGCACGTCGCGCGCCACGAAGCCGCTCAAGCCGGTGAAGTTCAGGCTAAAGTCGATCACCGACACCGACAGGAACATCAGATACAACGTTGCGATCAGCACACCCGCATCCGCGAACGCCGCGATCAACTGTCGCGGTGCCTTGCGAAAGTCCGGGTCCAGCCAGAACAACGCTGCCAGCAGGATCACCGCCCACCAGCCCGCGCTGCCTGCATCCCCGGCAGAGTTCTGCACGATCTGAAAGAAGAACGGCAGATCCTGCGCGACACAGGCCGCGCCGACCCCGGTGCGCTCCACCCCGAACAGGGTGCCGAAAACGCCGCAGCCCACGGCCTCCTTGGGGGTCACAAGCAAGAACAGGATCAGCAGGATTGGCAGGAAGATCATCATCAGGTTGATGCGGTCCTGGCCGTTCAACATCATGTCAGGTGTCTTGTCGCCCACCGCCGGGATGTTCTGCTTGCGCGCCTGGAACACCACCGTCAGGAACAGGCAACCAAAGTAGGCCACCGCCGGAATGATCGCGGCAATAATGACTTCGCGGTAGGGCACCACCGTCATCGCCGCGAGGACAAAGGCCGCAACCCCCATCACCGGCGGCATGATTTGCCCCCCGGAGGAGGCCGCCGCCTCCACCCCACCGGCAAAGCGTTTGTCGAAACCGCGCTTGAGCATCATCGGAATGGTCAGAACCCCGGTGGACAGCACGTTGACCACAGGCCCGCCAGAGATCGTGCCGAACATGGCGCTGGACACGATGGCGGCGTGGGCCGGTCCGCCCTTCAGCCGCCGGGTCCACAAGAACGCCAGCTTGATCAGCGACTTGCCACCGGCAGAAATGCCGAACAATGACCCAAGCACGATATAGGGAAACACCGTCGACAGCAGAATGCCCATGAAGCGCCCCAGCAAGCCCTGGGCGTTGTTCACCAGGATGTCTTCGACGTTGGGCCGACCGTCCAGCAGGCTGCGCGGTTCGCCCCCCAGCTTGGTGATCAGGTACTTGTCCATGTCATCGGCGCCAAAGACATACCAGATGGCCACGGTCAGCAGCGTGTAGGCAAAGATGGCGATGGCCACGCCCACCAGCGGCAGCCCCCAGACCTTGATGTTGTACCCCAGGAACACAGCGATCCCCAGGCCGACAACCAGAAACAGCCAAGGCCCCAGTTCGTTGATGCAGGAGGGATCGTCCACGGACGTCGGCGCAGGCAGCCCGAACATTTCGGCAAAGGCGATCTCCTCGGACAAGGCGCGCGCAATCAATGCCTCCCGTTCGCCGGTCATCTGGTCGATGATGCAGATGGAATCGATTTCGATGATGTAGGTGGCAGAGATCACGACGGCCATGACCACCAGCGCCACATCCATCACGGCACCAAAGCGCACGCGACCCGGGCTCATGTCGCGGGACCGCCAGTCCGCCCACCACGAATGTTGTGCCGCAACGGTCAGCATCATCAGGACAAAGGCCAGCGGGTACAGCCACTCGTAGGGGAATTTGCGGATGCTCACGCCCCAGCTGTCCAGCAGCCAAGCGTCAAGACCGGGGATCGACGGGATGGTGTTGAACATGCCGATCACCACCAGCACAAGCCCAAGGGCCCGCGCGGCGCGCTTCAGCGGCGGAAAGGGGGCGGTATCGCTCATCGCTCTCTCTTATCAAAAGGGGGTTGGCCCCGACCCTCCCGAGCCGGGGCACGGGGTCATTCCGCGCAGTCGGGAATGTCGTAGCCGGCCTCTTCCCACGCGGCGATGGCCCCGGGGTGGTACTTGAGGTTGAGCTGCCCGCAAAAGCCGGTGGCCCGCTGTTCCACCACGTCAAAGTTCACGTTCCCCGCGTAGGGCGCGCGCTTTTCCAGCTCCGGGATCGACGCGATATAGGCGGCGGTGATCTCCTTGACCAAGGCCTCGTCCATATCTGCATGGACCATCGCCGCAAACGGGACGCCCGGCGACCGGAAAACGCCGTCCTCGGAAATCAGCGTCACGCCCTGATCGGGACCGTAGCCCATGTCCTCTTCGCGGACCTCGACCGGCGCGTTGCCCGGCGCGGACAGGAACCGCTGCATGCCCTCGCTTTCCCAGATGTCCTTGGGGAACGACACGATGTTCACGTCGCCCGCTGACAGCGCGGCGATCACACGATCCGATGGCATGGTGATCGGCACCATGAAGGCTTCGGCCGACCCATCGACAAGGGAGGTCATCAGCTGCCCCCAGTTGGTCTGCACGCCGGTGTAGCCTTCGCCTTCCTTCAACCCGCCAGAGCCGAGCATCAGCGTCTGCCGTCCAACCGTCAGCGCCGCGCCACGGGGCGGGCCGTTCCAGATGGTGCGCCCTTCGATATCGCTATAGCTCTTGATGCCCGACGCAACCGGCGCGAAGAGGCCATATGCCCCTGCGTTAAACGGCGCGATGGCGCGAATGTTGCCCGCCAGAGCCTTGCCGTCTTCGCCCAGCGCGCTGAACGGGCCACGACCGTTTTCCAACAGGAAATACAGGATGGTCGGCGCGGTCACGATGTCGGATTTGCCCTCGCCCACGTTGACGATGGAATTTGTCGCGGTCTGCCCTTCCTGCACCTGCATGTCGGCCAGCCCGTCTCGCGACAGCACATCGGCCAGATGCAACATCATCAGATGCGGCGAATTCCCCGCCGAAGACGTCTCGGCGCTCAGGTTCGCTTGCGCATGTGCACCGCCCGCAGCCAGCGCCATCGCGCCTGCCAAAAGGGCCCTCTTCATCAGTCCAGCCATGTTTTCCTCCCTATGGTCCGGTTGCGGCCTTGCCGCTTATGTCGTCATGTCCGGGGCTTTGCGGCCCCGATACTTCGCCGTCAGCGCATCAGGCAGTTCGTCCTCCTCGACGATGCCGATCAGCACCCCAGTCCGTCCCGGCCCGGCTGTGCGGGCCTTGCGGATCTCCTCACTGGTGATGGTGGTGCGCGCCGCCGGCCGCCGCGCCCAGGCGTCCAGCCGCGCATACATCTCGTCGATGACCGCTGCATGATCGGCGCTGGCGCCAAGATCCTTCACCTCGTCGGGGTCATTCACCAGATCGAACAGCATCGGGCGATGCCCGGACTCGAAATGGATCATTTTCCACGCCTTGGTGGCGACCATCATCATCCGCGCTTCTTTGGGATCAAGGTCCAGTTTCCCCGCCAGAGGACTGCTCGAATAGTCATATTCGCAGATCACCTGTTCACGTTCTGCCGGATGCCCCCCGCGCAAGAGCGGCAACAGCGACGTGCCTTCCAGAACGTGATCCAGCTTGTCGGCATCGCCGCCCGCCACCTCAACAAAGGTGGGAAGGAAGTCGAGACATTCCACCAACGCATCGCTGACCGTGCCGCGCGTGGCATCGGCCTCGGGCGCAGGGTCATACACGATCAGCGGCACCTTGACCGACGCATCGTGGAAAAACGTCTTCTCGCCCATCCAGTGATCGCCCATGAAATCGCCATGGTCGGAGGTCACCACGATCATCGTGTCCGCCATCCGGCCCGAGGTTTCGAGGTAGTCGAACAGCACGCCCATCTGGTCGTCGCACTGCTTGATCAGCCCCATGTAGGCGCCCAGAACCTTGTCGCGCACATCATCGCGCGAGAACGCCTTGCCGATGACCGACTGCTGAAAGCCCCGGAACACCGGGTGATCCGTTTCACGCTCCGCCTCCGTGCGCACCGGCGGCAGGAAATCCTCCGGCCCGTACATGGAGGCGTATGGCTCCGGCACGATATAAGGCCAGTGCGGTTTGATATAGGACAGGTGGCAGCACCACGGACCGTCCGCCTGCTCCATGAACTCGATCCCCCGGCGCGTCAGGTAGGGTGTCTCCGAATCGTCCTCGCGGATATTGGCCGCCTTGTCGGAGTTTTCGAGGAACCAGCCCGACAGCACATTGCCCTCGTCGTCACGCGCGGAATTGGCAAAGTCATGCCATGGGTTGTCCGACTCATACCCCTTGTCGCGCAGATATTCGTTGTATTTCAGCGCGCCGCCTTCGTCATACAGACCGTCCGGCCCTTCCGGGCGCATCCCGTCGTCACGTTCGAACACGTCGAATCCGCATTCGCTGACCCGTGCGCCGATCACCGAATCCGGCTCCAGCCCCAGCCGCCGCATCCCTTCGGAATCGGCCGCCATATGGGTCTTGCCCACCAGCGTACAGCTCATGCCAAGATCACGCAGGTGGTCGCCCATGGTCAGCTCCCCAACCTTCAGCGGCGTATTGTTCCAACTCGCCCCGTGGGAATGTACATAGCGCCCGGTATAGGTCGACATCCGCGAGGGTCCGCACAGCGGCGACTGGATGATGCACCGGTTGAACCGCACGCCCTTCGATGCCAGCCGATCCAGGTGAGGGGTCTGCAAAGACGGATGCCCGTAGCACGACAGGTAATCCCATCGCAGCTGATCGAACATGATGAAAAGGATATTCTTCGGTGCCGCCATGTGCTCCGGTGCCCTCCCTGAAACGGTATCAGTGCCCTCCCCGGCACTCTTCTTTCCCAGACTAGCCTGTTAAATCACCTCAGGAGAAATAGAATTCGTGATGCACCTATATCAAAAAAGGCATGTCACGCATACACCTTCGCGGCCAAACGCACCTCCGCGGCAAAGGCCTCCGCCGCCGGGCTCAGCCCGCGGCCTGTGCGATAGGATATGCCGACCGACGACACCAATTCCTCGCCCGTGGTGTCCAGAACAACGAATTCGCCAGCCGCAACCTCCTGCCGGATGGCCCCCAGCGGAACGGCCGCCACCGCCTCCGAGCGGCGCAACAAGGCGCGGGTGAACTCGAAGGAAACCGTCTCGATCACATTGGGAAAGGCGTTGATGCCGCGGGCCGTGGCGAACTTGTCCAGTTCCCGCCGGATGATGGTTCCGGGCAGGGGCAGCACGATCAGCCCCTCCGCCACCTCGCCCAGCGTCACCACCTCCGCCCGCGCGGCCAGCGGATGATCCGCGCGCACCGCAAAGACGATCGCCTCGGTGAACAAATGCTCGAACGACACGCCTTCCATGTGGTTTAAACTTAGAAGCCGCCCCAACAGCATGTCGATGTCGCCGCGGTTCAACCGCTCGATCAGCTCCGGCACAGTGGCCCAGTGCAAGGATAAAGGCACGTCCGGCCTTGCGGTCTTGAACGTGGCGGCGGCCTCGACCCCGATTGTGCGTGCCACATTGGGCAGCATCCCCACGGAGACACGCGCCCCTTGCTTGATCGGACGCAAACCCTCGGCGATCTGCGCCATGGCCGGGTCAAGATGCCGGTGCAGCCGCGTGCCTACCTCCGTCAGCGTCAATTCCCGCCCACCCCGCAGGAACAAGGGTGCGCCCACCAGGGCCTCCAACTCCGCCAGCGACCGCGATACGGCGGGCTGCGAGCTGTGCATCTCTTCCGCCGCAGCGGTCATGGACCCGGTCCGCGCGGTCGTCAAAAAGCACCGCACATGCCGCATCCGCAAGCGTGCCGCGATGTCCCGCGCGGTCACGGTCGCACCTGTTTTTGCGATAAATTCATAACAAACCCTCCCCGCCGGTCAGGGTTGCGCGAAACGCCCCGGCCTCGCAAGGGCAACCCTATCGAACAAGAGGGCCGCGCCCATTTATGCGCCAAACGGCAGGTTGCCAGCCAATCGAAGCGATTACAGGGTTGCCCGAAATCGTCTTTAACAACATGCCCTTCGTGCCCGATCCTGCCCCTGACAACTGGCGCAATGTCCTGCGCTGCTAAATGATGGGGCAGCCGCTCGCTGAAGGGGTTGCCGATACCCCGCCCGATGTCCTGCGGTGCGTCGAGACCGAATTAACCTACGAGCTGCCTCGGGGTATCGAGACAATCAAAGTTCGAATGCAAACCGATGGTGACACCATTGGCGATCCCGGCATCTTCACCATGGACGATTTCGAGACCGGCCCGACCGTTCCGGCCATCGCGACTGGCACGCTCAACAGCAATGCCGCGAACGCCCGCCCTCCGCCGGGCCTGCGGAGCCATAAGTGCGGGGAGGCCCACCGTTCGGGTCTGCTTTCAGCTGGCTGCAATCTTGCCCAGCTTCAGATTCGATTTCCCGTTGAGGACCGGCAGTGGCTTAGCGCCTGTCCACAGATGCTCATGGCGAACTCTACGAATTTTTTTCAAATGACAGGAAAAACCGGTGATCCAAGAAAAGCAAAAGCGCCAACCGACATGTCGATAGGCGCCGAACTTATCTTAAAAACGACAATCTTATTGTCGCCCATCAAGGATGGTACAGTGGTGAGCCGTGCAGGATTCGAACCTGCGGCCAACTGATTAAAAGTCAGTTGCTCTACCAACTGAGCTAACGGCCCACTGTGTGACGCGGTGTCTAAAAGGAACGGCCGATACCGTCAACCCTGTTTTCCGGCTTTTTGTCACGGAACCTACATTTTTCTCGAAGCTCATGTTTTTCAAATGAAAAACGTCTGCCGTGAGAGGTCGTCGACACCCACACCGTCCGGTTGCAGCGCGGCGGTAACGCGCGGACATGGCGCCCCCCGCATTGCTTCGGGACATGTGTCTACGCTTCGCCCAGTGACCTCTTGTGCCGCGGCCGCGTCGAACGCTTTGAGGCGCTCGACCTCGGTCACCACGTCATCAAACGACACCTACATCGGCAGCTCGCCCGGCCAGGTTTCGCCCTCCTCGACCGCAAAGAGGACGTCGCGTGGCAAGGCATCCGGGTCGTGGGGCGCGGCCAAGCAGGGCAACCCAAAGACCTCACTCAAGGCACGTGCCTCCTGCCGGCACCAGTGCCTCGGCACCGAAATGCAGAATGCACGCGGCGCGCACGCTTCGACACACCCTGCAAGGCGCGGCAATGTTCCCCATCGGCCAGAGGAGGATGGCGCACAGGCGCGACACGCGCACCGGTGCCGATGCGACGCCAACGCGGGCAAGATCTGAGTCACAAGACCAAATCGTTTCATCCTCGAATTGATCTAAAAACTGCCCGTAAAGCCCTCTCCGGCCCCGGTTCACGACACTGTAACAGGCCGCGCAGGCCTCTGGCGAAACCCATCTGACAGGCGTATAGGCGCGGACATGGACCAGACGCGCACACAGACCGGATTGCCCTTCATGAAGATGCATGGCCTCGGGAACGACTTTGTCGTGATCGACGCCCGTGTGCAGCCTGTCGAGGTCACGCCCACACTCGCCAAGAAGCTGGCCGACCGGCATATGGGCGTGGGCTTTGACCAACTCGCGCTCATCGAGGACGGCGGCAATGCCGACGCGCATCTGGTGTTCCTGAACTCCGACGGCTCCACCTCGGCGGCCTGCGGCAACGCCACCCGCTGCATCGCGCGCTTTCTGATGGATGAGACCGGGCGCGACGCGCTGACCCTGACCACCACCCACGGTGCGCTTCGGGCGGTGGACGCGGGCAACGGCCTGACCTCGGTGAACATGGGGCCGCCGGTGCTCGACTGGGCCGCGATCCCGCTGGCGCGCGATGTGAACACCCTGCATTTGCCCATCGACGGCGACCCGGTGGCGACCTCCATGGGCAACCCGCATTGCACCTTCTTCGTGGACGATGCCGAGGCCGTGGACCTCACCACCTTTGGCCCCAGGATCGAACATGACCCGCTCTACCCCGAGCGCACCAACGTACAGGTCGCCTCCCTCGTCGGTGAAAACCACTTGCGGATGCGCGTCTGGGAACGCGGCACGGGTCTGACGCTGGCGTCTGGCTCCTCCTCCTGCGCGACCGCCGTGGCCGCCGCACGCCGTGGCCTCACCGGGCGCGCGGTGCGCATCGACCTCGACGGCGGCACGTTGCACGTGGATTGGCGCGAGGACGGCGTCTGGATGACCGGCCCAACCGCGCATGTCTTTACCGGCGTGCTGACCCCGGAGTGGCTGAGCCATGACTGACGCACCCAAATTCACCACCCTCGGCTGCCGCCTGAACGCGTATGAGACCGAGGCCATGAAGCGCCTCGCCCAAGACGCAGGCCTCACCGACGCGATGATCGTGAACACCTGCGCCGTGACCTCCGAGGCCGTGGCCAAGGCGCGCAAGGAAATCCGCCGCCTGCGTCGCGAAAACCCCGATGCGCCGCTGATCGTCACCGGCTGCGCCGCGCAGATCGACCCGGACTCGTTCAGTGCCATGGACGAGGTGAGCCACGTCATCGGCAACACCGAAAAGCTCGACCCGCAGACCTGGACCCGCCTCACGCCGAACTTCATCGGCGAGACAGAGCGCGTGATGGTCAACGACATCATGTCCGTGCAGGAAACCGCAGCCCATCTGATCGACGGCTTCGGCACCCGCTCGCGCGCCTATGTGCAGGTGCAAAACGGCTGCGACCATCGCTGCACCTTTTGCATCATTCCCTACGGTCGCGGCAATTCCCGCTCTGTTCCGGCGGGCGTGGTGATCGACCAGATCAAACGCCTCGTGCAGGAAGGCTTCAACGAAGTCGTCCTGACCGGCGTCGACCTCACCTCCTGGGGCGCGGACCTGCCAGGTGAACCCCGCCTTGGCGATCTGGTCATGCGCATCCTGAAGCTGACCGACGTGCCGCGCCTGCGCATTTCCTCCATCGATTCGATCGAGGCGGACGACAATCTGATGCAGGCCATCGCCACCGAACCCCGCCTGATGCCGCACCTGCACCTGTCGCTCCAGCACGGCTCTGACCTGATCCTGAAGCGGATGAAGCGCCGGCACCTGCGCGACGACGCCATCGCCTTCACCGAAGAGGCGCGCAAACTGCGCCCCGGCATCACCTTTGGCGCGGACATCATCGCCGGCTTCCCGACGGAGACCGACGACCACTTTGCCGACTCGCTCAGCCTTGTGGAGGCCTGCAACCTGACATGGCTGCACGTCTTCCCCTACTCCGCACGGCCCGGCACGCCTGCGGCAAAGATCCCGCACCGCGTCGACGGCCCCACGATCAAAGACCGCGCCGCCCGTCTGCGCGCCGCAGGAGGGGCCGCCGTCGCCCGTCACTTCAGCGCCCAGCACGGCCAGACCCATCGCATCCTGATGGAGGCCCCGGACATGGGCCGGACCGAGCAATTCGCCGAGGTCAGTTTTGCAACGCCGCAACCCGTGGGTCAGATCATCAACGCGCGGGTAACTGGCTACCAAGGCAATCGGCTGACCGCGACCCCCTGTTGACGCCAGGCCATAATCGCGCGCCCATCTGAGCGCGCGGGCTTTACCCAGCGGCAGCATCGTGAGACCCATATGGAAACGACAGGGGACAGCCGATGCACCCGAATCCCAACTTTCGCAAGACCAACCCCGCTGCGGCCATCGCCTTCGCCCGCGCCCGCAGCTTTGGCATTCTGACCGCCTCGACCGAGGGCGCGCCGCTTCTGGCGCACATCCCCTTCCTGCTCGACGAGGGTGGCACGGAGGCACAGCTGCACCTTGCCCGCTCCAACCCCATCGCACGCATCTGCACGGAGGCGCCGCTGCCGGTCACGCTCGCCGTGTCTGGCCCGGATGGTTACGTCTCCCCCGATTGGTACGGCATCGACGATCAGGTGCCGACGTGGAACTACGTCGCCGTCCACCTGACCGGCCTTCTGCACCCCCTGCCCGCCGACGCCCTGCCAAGGATGCTCGCCGCGCAATCCGCCGCCTTCGAGGACTACATCCCCGGCAAGGCCCCCTGGACCATGGACAAGATGACGGCAGAGACCACCGACCGCTTCATGCGCATGATCTTGCCGTTCCGGTTGCAGGTCACGGACCTGCACAGCACGTTCAAGCTGAACCAGAACAAACCCGACGCGGTCCGCCAACGCGCGGCCCGTCATGTGCAGGACGGCTTTGGAATGGAGCTGGAGCAGCTGAGCGACCTCATGCGCGCGCCCCCGCAGGACGGATGACATACAACCGGAGGCAAGGCATTTGGATCAATTGCGTTCCGTCCTGAAATCCGCCATGACACCGCAATGAGCACCGCATCCCTCCAGACCCGCGCCCTCCTCGTGCACCTGTTGACCGCCACCGGCGCGGTCTTTGCCATGCTGGCCCTGCTGGCCGCCGCGCAGGAGGACTGGTCCGTCATGTTCCTCTGGCTGGTGGTGGCCTTCGCCGTGGATGGTGTGGACGGCCCGCTGGCGCGCAAATACGACGTAAAGGTCAACGCCCCCCGGTTTGACGGCGTGCTGCTCGACCTCATCATCGACTACCTGACCTATGTGTTCATCCCGGCCTTTGCCCTGTTCCAAAGCGGCCTGCTGCCCGGCTGGACCGGCTGGTTGGCCATCATCGTCATCACCTTTGCCTCCGCGATGTATTTCGCCGACAGCCGGATGAAGACAACGGACAACTCGTTTCAGGGCTTCCCCGGATGTTTCAACATGCTGGTGCTGGTCATGTTCGCGGTGCAGCCCGGTTTCTGGGTCATCATGGGGCTTGTGCTCCTGCTGTCCGTGGCGATGTTCCTGCCGCTGAAGTTCATTCACCCCGTGCGGACGGAACGCTGGCGCAAGGTGTCTCTGCCCATCGCGCTGGCCTGGACCTTCTTTGCAGGCTGGGCCGCCTGGGTCGATTTCCACCCCGAAAGCTGGGCGCACTGGGGTCTGATCGTGACCTCGGTCTACCTGATCCTCGTCGGCATGGCGCAACAGCTCATCCCGATGCGCGACGCCACGTAAACCCAAACCTTACCGAAAAATATTCACGTGCAACGGCTTTGCCCGACCCGGATCGCGATCCGGGTTAACAACCAACCGGTTTTTACCGTCTAACCGGTCGGTTTGCAGGTTAATGCCCTCCACAAATGGGTTAAGTTCTGTTTACCCGTTGTGGCATCGCCCCGAAGCTACCCCAAGATATGGCAGCAAAACAGCGCACGCAGGGTTAACCCCACCGTGCGCTGCCCTCTTGCACCGGCCTCAAACCGCGCAATTAACCCTCAGGCCAGATCGCGAATCGCCGGATAGCTGGCGCGATACGCGGCGAAGGCCTCGGCATAGGCCTCCGTCAATTCCGCCACGGGCTGAACAGTGGCCCGCACCTCCGGCTTCACCATGATCTCGTCGACCGATCCGGCGCCGCAGCCCACCATGGCCAGCCGCGCAGCGCCCAGCGCCGCCCCGAAATCGCCCGCCGCCGGCAGGTCCAGCGGCTTGCCCAGCACCGTCGCGATGGTCTGCACCCAATAGGACGAAGCCGTCCCGCCGCCGATCGCCAACAGGCTGCGCAAGTCCGCGCCGGTCTTTTCCAAGGCCAGCGCACAATCGGCCAGCGCAAAGGCCACGCCCTCCATCACCGCCTGTGTCATGGCGCGACGATCCGTCGCCTGCTCGATGTTCAAAAAGCCGCCACGCACACGCGCATCATTGTGCGGCGTCCGCTCGCCCGACAGATACGGCAGGAACCGCAACCGCGCCGGGCCGGTGATCTCCTCGCCCAATTCGCGCGACAGATCCGCCGGCGACGCGCCTGTCACTCGGCTCAACCAGTTCAGCGAATCCGTCGCTGCAAGGATCACGCCCATCTGATACCACTGCCCCGGCACCGCATGGCAAAACGTGTGCACAGCACTTTCCGGCAGCGGCGCATAGCCATCACGCCCGGTCAGCAATACGCCAGAAGTTCCCAGCGAAACAAAGCCTTCGCCCTCCTTCATGGCCCCGACACCACAGGCGGACGCCGCGTTGTCCCCGGCCCCGCCGACGACGGACACGGTCCCTTTCATGCCCCATTTCTGCGCCAGATCAGGCCGCAGCGTGCCGCCAACCTCTGACCCTTCCACCAACCGAGGCATCTGCCCCCGCGTCATGCCGCCGGCGCCCAGCAGCACCTCGGACCAATCCCGCGCGCCCACATCCAGCCAGGACGTGCCGGCACTGTCCGACATATCGGCAAACAGCTCACCCGTGAGGTGATGGTTCATGTATCCGGCAGGCAGCACGACGGTCGCCACACGCTCGAACAGTTCCGGCTCATGCGCCGCCATCCATGCCAACTTTGGGGCGGTAAACCCCGGAAACACGATGTTCCCTGACAGCGCGCGCACCTGATCCGTGCCATCCAGCGCCGCCGCCTCGGCAAAGCTGCGCGTGTCATTCCACAGGATGCAGGGCCGCAAAACCGACCCGGCCGCATCCAGACAAACCGCGCCGTGCATGTGACCAGACACACCGATCCCCTGCACCGCGGCCATCTCGTTGGGATGCTGCGACGCCATCTGCGTCAGCACCTTGTCCACCGCAGCAACCCAAACCGCAGGGTCCTGCTCGGACCAGCCCGCGTGGGGATTCGCCGTCGCGTAGCTTTCCGAAACGGAATCCACCGGCACACCCGCGCCATCCACCAACAGCGCGCGCAGCCCCGAAGTCCCAAGGTCCAGTCCAAGATACATGCCATGCCTCCATGTTTGCGCTCACACAAACACCAAAGCAGCCCATCAAGTCAAACCGAAGCCCCCGGTTTCCTTGCTTTCCAGATCCTCAAGCCCACCGGGCCTCTGGACGCACACGCCGGCCCCCAAAGCGCACCGATAGAAAAAAAAGCGGGCACGGATCGTCAGATCCGCGCCCGCCCCCCGGCGATGAGCATGGCTCAGCGCAAAACCTTACTTGGATGCGGCGTCCAGAGCGTCCAACCGCGCCTTGAGCGCTGCGTTCTCTTCGCGGGCCTTCTGGGCCATGCCGCGCACCGCGTCGAATTCTTCGCGGGTCACAAAGTCACGATCCGCCAGCCAGCGGTCGATCATGCCTTTCATGGCGGTTTCCGCCTCGTCTTTTGCTCCCTGCGCGACGCCCATGGCGTTGGTCATCAGCTGAGAAATATCGTCAAATACCTTGTTGCGCGTCTGCATAACATCACTCCGGGTTGCGTTCCCAACCTATATGGGCTGCAAAGCGCCAATCCTCAAGGTTGACCTCCCACGTGATCCAACGGCAAGAGACGGATATGATCGCAGCCATCCCCTTCCCCGACCTCTCGTCCGAACTCTTCTCCATCGAGATCTTCGGCATGACCTTCGCCCTGCGCTGGTACGCGCTGGCCTATATCGCGGGCATTCTCATCGGCTGGCGCATCGCCGTCACAGCCGTCAAACGCGCGCAGCTTTGGCCCGGCAACCATCCCCCCGCCACCCCCACGCAGATCGAAGACCTGCTGACATGGATTATCCTCGGGGTGATCCTGGGCGGACGCTTTGGGTATGTGTTTTTCTACAATGCGCCCTACTATCTCGCGCATCCGCTGGAGATCCCGATGATCTGGCAAGGCGGGATGGCGTTTCACGGCGGCCTCCTCGGTGTCGTGATCGCGACCTGGATCTGGTGCCTGCGAAACCGTGCGCCGATCCTCTCCACTGCCGACCTGCTGGCGCTGGCCACACCGCCGGGGCTGCTGCTCGGCCGTCTGGCCAACTTCGTCAACGCCGAGCTTTGGGGCCGCCCGACAGACCTGCCCTGGGGCGTGATCTTTCCCGGCGCTGCGGCGCAAAACTGCGGCCAGGCCGTCGGAGAGCTCTGCGCCCGCCACCCCTCTCAGCTGTACGAAGCAGGCCTCGAAGGCCTCCTGCTTGGCCTGCTGTTGCTTGTGCTGGCGTGGCGTGGCGCGTTGAAACGACCCGGCGTGATCGCGGCCACTTTCTTCATCGGTTACGCCTGTGCGCGCATCTTCGTGGAATTCTTTCGCCAGCCCGATGCTCAATTCACGTCTGACACCGACGCCGTGGGCTACGCGCTGCAATTTGGCGGCGCGGGTGTAACGCAAGGTCAGTTGCTGAGCCTCGCCATGATCGTCGCGGGCCTCGTCTTTATCCTGCGGTCGCGGCGCACATGACCCCACTGCAGGACATCCTGATCCGACAGATCAGCCGCACCGGCCCTCTCTCGCTGGCCGAGTACATGGGCCTGTGCCTGTCGCACCCGGAACACGGCTACTACACCACCCGCGATCCGCTGGGCGTTGCGGGGGATTTCACCACCGCCCCCGAAATCAGCCAGATGTTCGGCGAGCTTCTGGGCCTCGCCCTCGCGCAAAGCTGGCTGGACCAAGGGGCACCATCGCCCTTCATCCTCGCCGAACTCGGCCCCGGACGTGGCACGCTGATGGCCGACATGCTGCGCGCCACAGCCCGCGTTCCCGGGTTTCAGGACGCCGCCCAGCTGCACCTCGTCGAAACCTCCCCCGCTTTGCGCCGCGAACAGGCACAACGGCTGCCCGGCGCCACCTTCCACGCCAGCCTGTCCGATCTGCCCGAAGGTCCGCTCTGGCTCGTGGCAAACGAGTTCTTCGACGCCCTGCCCATTCGCCAGTTCCAACGCCACGCCAACGGCTGGCAAGAGCGCGTGGTCGGCCTCAAGGACGACCGGCTGACGCTCGGCCTCACCGACCCCGCCCCGGTGGAGGCGCTGGACCACCGGCTCGACACCACTACCGAGGGGCAGATCGTCGAAACCTGCGCCTCTGCGCAGGCCTTGGCGCAGGACGTGGGACGACGCATTGCCGACCACGGCGGCGCGGCGCTGATCGTGGACTACGGCGGCTGGCGCAGCATCGGGGACACCTTCCAAGCGTTGCAAAAACACACCTCGGTCGACCCGTTCAAAACCCCCGGTCAGGCCGATCTGACCGCTCATGTGGATTTCGAGGCGCTGGCCCATGCCGCCATGCCCGCCGCCCACACATCCCCCACGCCGCAGGGCGTTTTCCTTGAAAGGCTGGGCATCACCGCGCGTGCGCAGGCGCTGGCCCGTGGCCTGAAAGGTGACGCGCTGGAAAGCCACATCGCCGCACATCGCCGGTTGACGCACCCCGATGAAATGGGGTCACTGTTCAAGGTGATGGCCCTTCACCCCGAAGGCACGCCCGCTCCACCCGCCCTCGACCCTCCTTTTCCGCTTCCATAGACTGCCACTCGCCATGACGCTCGAGATCATCACCGCCGACAGCCTGTCCCCCTTTCGCCACGGGTTCTTCACCCGGCGTGGCGGCGCGTCCTCTGGCGTGTTTTCCGGCCTGAACTGTGGGCCCGGGTCTTCGGACCAGTCAGAGATCGTGCAGATCAACCGCGCCCGCGTGGCCGACGCGATGGAGGTCGACATGCCCTCCCTCGTCACGGTGCATCAGGTGCATTCGGCCGACGCCGTGACCGTGGACGGGCCGATGTCCGACCCGCGCCCAAAGGCAGATGCGCTGGTGACAGCCACGCCCGGGCTCGCGCTGGCCGTGCTCACCGCGGATTGCCAACCCGTGCTGTTCGCGGATGCCGACAACGGCGTGATCGGCGCGGCGCACGCCGGCTGGCGTGGCGCGCGCGATGGTGTGCTGGAGGCGACGATCGACGCCATGGTGGCCCTCGGGGCAGAGCGCGACAGCATTTGCGCCGCCATCGGCCCGTCCATCAGCCAGCGCGCCTACGAGGTCGGGCCGGAATTTTTCGAGGATTTCCTCGCCGAAGACATGGAAAACGCACGTTTCTTTGCCGGTGGCGAAGGCGACCGCATGCATTTCGACCTGCCCTCCTACGGGCTGCACCGGATGCGCGCCGCAGGGATAGAGGCGGAGTGGACACGCCACTGCACCTATGCCGACCCGGACCGCTTCTACTCCTTCCGCCGCGCGACTCACGCGAAGGAGGCGGATTACGGGCGGTTGATCTCTGCCATACGCCTCTGACCCCCATACGCCTTTGACCCAAGGTGTTTCCGGCGCCCACCTGCTTCCGGAAACAATTGAATTGGCTCCGCGATATTATCCCATTCGGGTCACAAGTCCGCCCCATTTGAGGGGCAGTTTCAGTCTCAACGCAGCAAGGCACAGACCTTGGCAGACAGACCGGAAGGACGCTAAAATGAAGACCCGTTTCATCAAGTCGATCGTCGCCACCGCCAAGGCAAACGAAACCATGCGCATGCCGTGGGAACGCGGCACCGCGCGCTCGACCATGATCGCGTCGCGCAAGGCCCCGACGCCAAGTTCCCTCAAACGCGCCTGAAGGCTGATCATCACGCGAACGGACGGGCCGCAACACGCGACACCGTCATGACCCGCCCTCAAAGATCCCAAACAGCACCGTGCTCACCGACCTTGCAGAAGACCGGGCCAGATCGCCTTCCGGCAACGACCGGCTTCCATGGCACCGGGCCGCGCCAGAGGCAAAGCCCGGAACGCCCAGCACCGTGGGCGAATCGATGCACGCCTGTGCGCAGCCGATTCGCCTGATGTTTCTGCGGCCATGTTTACGGATGATGAACAATGGCACCGCTCAGCTTTGGATTAGGATGCGCAACAAACAGTTTTCACGATCAATTTTGACTAACGCCGAGAATTGAGGCTTATTCGGCGCCAATGAAGACGCGTAACCGTCCTTCTGTCGTTGTTGGTGGGGGCCAGCACGGATGTGACCAGCCTATAAAAGGTATCACATGACCAGTTTCCATCGCGGGTTCGCGCCTGCTGTTTACCCGGGCGGTCCTGCCCTCCCCTCCGAACACACTCAGCCGCTACATGACAGCGCCTCCCGAGCCGCGACACACATGCGCAAGTTCGAGATCGCCGTGCTGCGCCCTGATCTCTCGGTCGACTTCACCGAAATGCGCGCCCCGGCGACCCCGCTGTTCGAAGATTGCGCCGCAGCCTTTGCGCGCGGCACGCTGATTGACACGGTGCGCGGCCCTGTCGCGGTCGAGGACCTGATCCCCGGTGACTACATTCACACCGCAATGGGCCCGGAACCTATCGTCTGGATCGGCTCTACCAGTTACATCCCGAACCGCGCCGACGATGCCACCTCCCTGACCCGGCTGACCCGCGTGACGTCCGGTGCCATGGGGCCCGGCAATCCGCCGATGGACCTGTTGCTTGGACCGGCGGCACGGATGATCGTCCGCCACGCCAAGCTGAAAACCCTGCTCGGCCAGGAGGCTGTGCTGGCCCCGGTGAAAGACTATACCGACGGCGATCGCTTCCTGGAGGTCATGCCAGGCGGGACCGTACAACTGTATCATCTGATGGTGAAACGGCACACAACGCTGAAGATCGGCGGCATGGAGATCGAAACCTTTCACCCCGGCAACGCGGCGAGCCAGCAGTTGGGGGCAAAGACACGGGCGCTTTTCATGGCGATGTTCCCGCACCTCGAAGCGCTGGGTGACTTTGGTGAAACATGCGCGACGCGCACCACACGCGAGGTCATCGACAGCCTCATCAACACCTGATCGGGCAAGACGCGCGGCGGGGAAAGCCCCGCCCACGTCATTCGCAATGCCGCACGGTTCCGCTCAGGCGGAGCGACTCAGCCGTTCTTCAAGCACATCAAAGGGCACGCCCGGCTCATCCTTGGCGCCGCGAATGACCAGCGACGTCTTTACGCTGGCCACATTCGGCGCGGTCAGCAGATCACCTGTCAGAAAGCTCTGAAACGTCGAAAGATCCGGCGCAACGCACTTCAGGATAAAATCCACTTCGCCGTTGAGCATATGGCACTCACGAACCAGCGGCCATTGGCGACAGCGCCCCTCGAACGTGGACAGATCCGTTTCCGCCTGACTTTGCAGACCGACCATGACGAAAACCTGAACCTCGAATCCCAGGGCGCGCGAATCAACGTCTGCGTGATAGCCTTGGATGTAGCCCTGCTCTTCGAGCACGCGAACACGGCGCAAACACGGCGGGGCAGATATGCCCACCCGCTTGGCCAGTTCAACATTCGTCATGCGCCCGTCAGCCTGCAATTCAGACAGGATCTTGCGGTCTATGGGATCGAGCCGGTGCGACGGCATTGAGTTCTCCAAAAATCTCATATGCGACGCGGCTTGCTACAGCCGTTCAGGATTGACCTTGCCCGTCTGATACGGGAAACAGCTTCTTCCCGGGAAACACCTTCGCCCGTCGCGTTTTCGCGTTTGTTATACCAGCCGCGGGGGCGCACGCAATAATATTTCGCGAATGCGCAATATTATTAAAGGTAACTCGGAAAATCGCCCAAATTGACCGCAGCCACGCCGCGCGCCTGTCGGGCCGCGCACGGGCCTCTCATTGCACACACCCACCCAGTGGTTATATGGCAAGGCGAAACACGACTGTCCGGAGGCACCCCATGTCCGATACCCGTCATACGAAGGTTCTTATCATCGGCTCCGGCCCGGCAGGTTACACCGCCGGTGTCTACGCCTCGCGCGCCATGCTGAACCCGCTTCTGGTGCAGGGGCTGGAACCCGGTGGCCAGCTGACAACCACAACCGAAGTGGAAAACTGGCCCGGTCACTCCGAGATCCAGGGCCCCGACCTGATGGTCAACATGGAGGCCCATGCCCGCGCCATGGGCACCGAGATTGTCGGCGACATCATCACCAGGATCGATTTCGACGTGCGTCCCTTTGTGGCGCATGGCGACAGCGGCACCACCTACACGGCCGATTCGATCATCCTTGCCACCGGGGCCCGCGCCAAATGGCTGGGGCTGGAGAGCGAAGAGGCCTTCAAGGGCTTCGGCGTCTCGGCCTGCGCCACCTGTGACGGCTTCTTTTATCGCGGCAAGGAAATCGTCGTGATCGGCGGCGGCAACACCGCAGTCGAAGAGGCGCTGTTCCTGACCAACTTCGCCTCCAAGGTGACGCTGATCCACCGCCGCGATGAACTGCGTGCCGAAAAGATCCTGCAAGACCGCCTGTTCAAACACCCCAAGGTCGAAACGCTCTGGCATCACCAGCTTGACGAAGTGGTCGGTGACGACATGCCAAAGGGTGTCACCGGCGTGAAGGTGAAGAACGTGAACACCGGAGAGATCAAGGACATCCCCTGCGCTGGCGTGTTTGTCGCCATCGGCCACGCCCCCGCCAATGAGCTGGTGAAAGACGTGCTGGAAACCCACATGGGCGGCTATGTGGTGACAAAGCCTGACAGCACCGAAACCTCCATCCCCGGCATCTTTGCCGCCGGCGACCTGACCGATCACAAGTACCGACAAGCGGTGACAAGTGCCGGCATGGGCTGCATGGCTGCGCTGGAGGCCGAGCGCTGGCTGGCCGAACAGGGGTTGGAGGATGCCTCGACCCCCGACAAGGACGAGACCGAGCCACTGGGCTACGGCGCGCCTGTCGAAGCTGGTCACTAAATACATAAGCCCCCGGCCCACGCGCCGGGGGTTCCCTTTTGCCCATAGCGGAGCACCCCATGTCCGAACACGACTACACCGCCCAGCGCGCCGAAACCCGCGCTGAATACGCAGAGCTGCGCGACGGCCCCGGCTTGCCGGAATTTGCCGACGTGGATTATTTCCTCATCCCCGACACGAAAAAAGACTGGGCTCCCCTGGCCGACGCGCTCGCCAAGGAAGGCTACGACTGCGAATGGGTGGAGGATGACGAGGAGTCTGATGAACCCTATCTGGTCGCCACGCTGTATGAGCAGATCATCTCGGCTGACGGAATCTGGCTTGGCGAAGAAGTGGCCACACGCATCGCCCTCGAACATGGCTTTCAGCCGGACGGCTGGGGCCTTCTGGGCGACGAAGACGACGAGTAAACCCACCGGCCTGGCGGGGCAGCACTGCCCCGCCAGCGCCTGAAACGCATGGATGATCCGTCGCCCAGCAGGCGGTTCATCGCGCACTCGCTTGAGCGCACAACACCTGCGAAGCAGCAATGCGGCGCGACGTCAGCCGACCATCGGCCAGCCCCGCCACACCTCCGAACCCAAAATTTCAAAAACCACTGCTCACCTGCCCCGCCGTCCCCGGACGCGCGGCGCCGCTGCTGCTTGCACTCTGCTACCCTCGTTCTTTCGCGCATAAAAACGCAATTGTTCCAAAATAATGGTTTTCTGCACCTGCAAATGGTGACATGTGTTCATCCGTGAACACACATTGAGTCTCCGGAATGAATGCGTACCCAAACCCGACGCCTGCCAAGGCCGTGACCCCGGAAGACGACCAGCTGTTTCGGCTGTTGCGTCAACTGGAGCGCGCGCCAGAGGTCAGCCAGCGCGCCACTGCCGAGGCTCTCGGCGTGTCGCTCGGACGGCTGAACGCGCAGCTCAGGGCCGCATCCGAGGCCGGCCTCATCGCTGTCACGGAACGCAAAGGTCAGGATCGCCGTCAGCGGTTCGCCTATGCGCTGACCGACAAGGGCCACCAGACCAAGAACCGACTGGTCCAATCCTTTCTGACCCGGAAATTTGCCGAATATGCGGCACTGCACGCGGAGCTGACCGGCTCCGTGGGCGACCTGATGCCATTGAAGTACAGGAGCACCCTGATGCAATCCAACCTCGCCCCCATTCCGGAGCTGTATGTCTCCTACGACAGCGCCCAGAAGCTGAAAGTCGAAGCAGGTGACTTGACCTCGCACGATCTGACGCCGCGCCAGATCTGCGATCTGGAGCTGCTGATGAACGGCGGTTTCAACCCGTTGAAGGGCTTCCTGACCGAAGAAGACTACAACGGTGTTGTCGAGGACATGCGCCTCGCAAACGGCACCCTGTGGCCGATGCCGATCAACCTCGATGTGAGCGAAGCCTTCGCCGAGACCATCGAACTTGGTCAGGACATCGCGCTGCGCGACCAGGAGGGCGTGATCCTCGCCACCATGACCGTCACCGACAAATGGGTGCCGAACAAATCGCGCGAGGCCGAGAAAGTCTTTGGCGCGGACGACGAAGCGCACCCGGCCGTCAACTACCTGCACAACACCGCAGGCAACGTCTACCTTGGCGGCCCGGTCACCGGCATCCAGCAGCCCGTGCACTACGACTTCCGCGGTCGTCGCGATACGCCAAACGAGCTGCGCGCCTACTTCCGCAAGCTCGGCTGGCGCAAGGTCGTGGCCTTCCAGACCCGCAACCCGCTGCACCGCGCGCACCAGGAACTGACCTTCCGCGCCGCGAAGGAGGCACAGGCCAACCTGCTGATCCACCCCATCGTCGGCATGACCAAGCCGGGCGACGTGGACCATTTCACCCGCGTGCGCTGCTACGAGGCCGTTCTGGACAAATACCCCCAGTCCACCACCAGCATGTCGCTGCTGAACCTCGCCATGCGTATGGCCGGCCCGCGCGAAGCCGTCTGGCACGGTCTGATCCGCGCCAACCACGGCTGCACCCACTTCATCGTTGGCCGCGACCACGCTGGCCCCGGCAAAAACTCCGCCGGTGAGGATTTCTACGGTCCCTACGACGCACAGGATCTGTACCGCGCCAACCAGTCCGAAATCGGCTGTGAAATGGTCGACTTCAAGCACATGGTCTACGTGCAGGAACGCGCCCAGTACGAGGCCATCGACGAGATCGAAGACAAGGATGACATCACCATCCTCAACATTTCCGGCACCGAATTGCGTCGCCGCCTGCGCGAAGGTCTGGAAATCCCCGATTGGTTCTCCTTCCCGGAAGTGGTCAACGAGCTGCGCCGCACCTCCCCGCCGCGGTCGGACCAGGGGTTCACCGTGTTCTTCACCGGCTTCTCCGGCTCCGGCAAATCGACCATCGCCAACGCGCTTATGGTCAAGCTGATGGAGATGGGGGGCCGTCCGGTGACGCTGCTCGATGGTGACATCGTGCGCAAGAACCTGTCGTCAGAGCTGGGCTTCTCCAAGGAGCACCGCGACCTGAACATCAAGCGGATCGGCTACGTGGCCTCCGAGATCACCAAGAACGGCGGCATCGCCATCTGCGCGCCCATCGCGCCCTACGCGGCCACCCGCCGCCACGTGCGCGAAGAGATCGAACAGTTCGGTGCCTTCATCGAAGTGCACGTCGCGACCTCGCTCGAAGAATGCGAACGTCGCGACCGCAAGGGCCTGTATAAGCTCGCCCGCGAAGGCAAGATCAAGGAATTCACCGGCATCTCCGATCCCTATGACGTTCCCACGAACCCTGAAATCGCCGTCGAGACCGAAAACCTGGATGTGGACAACTGCGCCCACCAAGTGATTCTGAAGCTCGAAAGCATGGGCCTGATCGCCGGGTGACAAACCACACCGCTTGAGAATGCGAAAAGGCCGGGCCACGCGCCCGGCCTTTTTTGCATCTGAACGTCTACGATTTGAACGAGTTGTTTGGGGGCTGCGTGCCAATACGCGCTCTGAACGATGCGCCCGGGAATGCTAACCGATGGCTGACAACAAGATTGGCGGCGGCCTGAACCCAGCCCCTTGTAGGGGCTGAACACCCGACGATCAGGACACCCCGGAAATCGAACCGCCGAAGACGATGGTTACGCGTGCCTCGATAACACCTGAATACAGTGCAGGATGACCGAGAATGCGACTCGGCATCCCCTTCATCTACCTAAAAATGATTTGGGGGCCCGAAAGCCCCCAGTCGAAAAATCCGATGTGTCGCCAGCCTGCCGCAAGAGGCAGCGCCGGGTCAGTGCGCTGTTACCGGCGCAAGATCGTTCTGCCGAGCAAGAGCAAAGGCCAGACGACGGTCCTTGACCAGCGCCAGACGCTCACCATCCGCGCGGTGTACCGCATACAGCGTGTCACGCCCGCCCACCTGCGCCTGAACATCCTCAGGAAGGTCCTCAGCACGGACAGAGCGCACGTAAACCGTGTTGCCTTCGTCCATCAGCTTGGAAAAATCATATTTAACATGCATTTTCTCACCCCTTCCTAATCTTGATCGTCTGCACCACAGTCTCTGGCGCGCTTTGTGTCAGATCGACGTGCAGCAGTCCGTTCTCCATCACAGCTTCGCCCACTTCGACATTGTCTGCCAAAACAAATGTGCGTTGAAATTGACGGGCGGCAATGCCGCGATGCAGAAATACGCGTTCTGCGCTGTCATCCCGTGACCGCCCCCGGATCACAAGCTGGCGGTCCTCAACCGTGATGGACAGATCTTCCTCGCGGAACCCCGCTACGGCCAACGTGATTCGGTAAGATCTGTCAGAGGTCTGTTCAATATTGAAGGGCGGATACCCCTCAGAGGATTTCGCCGTCCGCTCCAGCAACCGCTCCAGTTGCTCAAAGCCCAGCATGTGGGGATAAGACCCCAACGTGAGTTTGCTCATGTCGTCCCTTTCAGTCCTTGATACAAGCGACCGTTTTGCATCAGTCCCGTCAGGCAACCGCTGCCATTCAAATATGGGAAAGGGTCTGTCTCGGTGCAAGGGGCTTTGCGTGAAGCCTTCGGTTCGCTATGTTGAAGATCACAAAGATTGTCAGGAGCACTGCCATGAACGCGCCATCGGAGCTCGCTATGAAAAGCGAAGACGTTCTGCGTGTGGAACTCGAAGTGTTTCGTCGCGAACACCGTGACCTCGACGAGTCGATCCGCGCCCTTCAGACAACCGGAACGGCAGATCAGATTACCCTGCAACGCCTCAAGAAGAAGAAATTGCAGTTGAAGGACAAGATCGCCCTGATCGAAGACCGGCTGTTGCCCGACATCATCGCCTGATCCTCACTGACCCGCACGCATGACCTTGACCATGCCGTCGGTGATCCGGGCAGTAATGATCTGGCTCAGCGCCTGAATCATGGCCGCGCGCCGCTCAGGCGGCAACATCGTAATCCGCGCCTGCCGCGCGCTGGTCTCAGGCCAAGGGTCTGTCAGAACGTTCATCGCGTTGCATCAGGTCCTCATCCACATTCCCTGGCGTCGCATCCGGCTTGTCGCCGGTTTAAGGCTCTGTATAGTCCACCTTTCCCGCGATCCGGAGTGAATTATGGCAGAGATCAAAATCGGCATCATCATGGGCAGCCAATCGGACTGGCCCACCATGCAGGAGGCCGCGGACGTCCTCGACGAGCTGGGCGTCCCCTACGAGTGCAAGATCGTCTCCGCCCATCGCACCCCGGACCGTCTTTGGGACTACGGCAAGACTGCGGTCGACCGCGGCCTGAAGGCGATCATCGCAGGCGCAGGCGGTGCAGCCCACCTGCCCGGCATGATGGCCTCTAAAACCCGGGTGCCGGTCATCGGTGTCCCCGTCCAGACAAAGGCGCTCTCCGGCGTCGACAGCCTGTATTCCATCCTGCAAATGCCACGCGGCTTCCCTGTCGCCACCATGGCCATCGGTGCCGCAGGGGCGAAAAACGCAGGTCTGATGGCCGCCGCCATCCTCGCAAACGAGGACGAGACCCTCGCCAAACGCCTCGACGACTGGCGCGCCGCGTTGTCTGCCTCAATCCCCGACACGCCAGAGCGCGACTGACTGCAGACATAGCCGCCAACGCTCCGGGGCGGCGACAGCCCCGGAGTATTCGCGAAGGCAAAAAGGGGTGCAAGCGACGTCTTTGCTTTCCCAGATACCTATGGGGTGAGGCCGCGAGCCGACGGGCCGCGCCCCTCCCCCTTGCCTCGCCCGTCATCTCGGGCCAAAAGCCTGACAAACAGGAGGCCCGTCATGACCACTCCCCTACCCACCGGTTCCACCATAGGCATCCTTGGCGGTGGCCAGCTCGGCCGCATGCTATCGGTCGCGGCATCGCGACTGGGGTTCAAGACCGTCATCTTTGAGCCGGGCGGCGATTGCCCCGCCTCTCATGTGGCGAACTACCACTTGCAGGCCAGCTACGATGACGAAGAGGCGTTGAAGCGGTTCGCAGAGTCCGTCGATGTCATCACCTACGAATTCGAGAACATCCCGACCTCCGCGCTGGATATCCTCGAACAGATCAAACCGATCCACCCCAACCGCGAGGCACTGCGGGTGTCGCAGGACCGCCTGACGGAAAAGACCTTCCTCCAGGGGCTGGGCCTGACGGTCGCGCCCTTTGCCGACATTCCCGACCGGGCGGCGCTGGACGCCGCGCTCGACACCATCGGCACCCCGTCGATCCTGAAAACCCGTCGCTTCGGGTATGACGGCAAGGGCCAAGCCCGCCTGAAATCGCCCGAGGACGCAGAGCAGGCACTGGCCGACATGAATGGCGCGCCTGCGGTGCTCGAAGGTTTCGTGGACTTTTCTTTGGAAATCTCCGTCATCGCCGCTCGCAGCCAGGACGGTCAGGTTGCGGCCTTCGATCCCGGCGAGAACGTGCACGAAGGCGGCATCCTGCGCACGACCACGGTTCCGGCCAAGGTCCCCGCCCGCCTGCAAACTGACGCCGTTCTGATGGCGGGGCAGATCCTCAATGCGCTCGACTATGTGGGCGTCATGGGGCTGGAGCTGTTTGTCACGCCGGGCAAGCTCATCGTGAATGAAATAGCGCCTCGGGTGCACAACTCCGGCCACTGGACACAGAATGGCTGCACCGTCGACCAGTTCGAACAGCACATCCGTGCCGTTGCGGGCTGGCCGCTGGGCAATGGCGCGCGCCATTCGGACGTGTTGATGGAGAACCTGATCGGCGACGATATGGACCGCGTGCCCGACCTGGCCCGCGATGGCGCCTGCGCCCTGCACCTTTACGGCAAGGCGGAGGTTAAACCGGGCCGCAAGATGGGCCATGTGAACCGCGTCACAAGCTGACGGAGGGCGGGGCACGGCCCCGCGGCTCACATCTCACTTCACATATATGTCAGCAACAAATAGCTGCCATTAACATCTATTTTCTTGCCAGACCGCTCAGGCGTGGTTAGGTCACGACCAAAGGCCCGCTCTGCGGGCCGTTCCTGTTTTCAAGAGCCGCATTATGTCCGTGACCACCTCCCCCGATGCCATCCCCCCCGTCGAAGACAACACCAAACGTGACAAGCAGGTCATTTTGCTGCTGTTGGTGTCTGCCTTCACCGTCATCCTGAACGAGACGATCATGGGCGTTGCTTTGCCGCGCCTGATGGCCGATCTGGGCATCACCGCCAGCGCGGGCCAATGGCTGACCACCGCCTTTCTGCTGACCATGGCCGTGGTGATTCCGATCACCGGATTTCTGCTGCAACGGCTCGCCACGCGGCAGGTGTTCCTCATGGCCATGGGTCTGTTTTCCGCCGGGACGCTGGTCTGCGCCACCGCGCCGGGGCTTGGTCAGCTGATCCTGGGGCGCGTCGTGCAGGCCACCGGCACCGCCATGATGATGCCGCTGCTGATGACCACCGTGATGAGCCTCGTGCCCCCGGAAACCCGCGGCAAGACCATGGGCAACATCTCCATCGTGATCTCCGTCGCGCCCGCCATCGGGCCCACCATCTCCGGCATCATCCTCAACGTGCTGGACTGGCGCTGGATGTTCTGGCTGGTGCTGCCCATCGGCCTCAGCGCGCTTGCGCTTGGCTACGCCCGCCTTGTCAACGTGAACGAACCCAAGGAGCGCCCGCTTGACCTGATCTCCGTTCCGCTCTCCGCTATCGGTTTTGGCGCGCTGGTCTACGGCCTGTCCACCATCGGCGAAAGCCACGGCGACGCCGCTGTTCCCGTCTGGGCGCCGCTGGCCCTCGGCATCGTGGTCATCGCGATCTTTGCCCTCCGCCAGCTCAAGCTCGGCCCCAAGGGCCGCGCCCTTCTGGATCTGCGCACCTTTGGCAACCGCGTGTTCACCGTGTCGGTCGTGATGATGGGTTTTTGCATGATGGCGTTGTTCGGGATGATCATCCTGCTGCCGATCTACATGCAGAACGTCCTTGGCATGGCACCGATCGAGGCTGGCCTGCTGCTGCTGCCCGGCGGCTTGCTGATGGGCCTTCTGGCCCCCACGGTCGGACGCCAATACGACAAGATCGGCGCCCGCAAACTGGTCATTCCCGGCGCGATGTTCGTCAGCAGCGGCCTGTGGCTGATGGCCACCCTGAATGCCGAAACCGCGGTCTGGCACGTGCTGGTCGCCCACGTGATCCTGTCCATCGGCCTGTCCCTGCTGTTCACGCCGCTGTTCACCTCCGCGCTTGGGTCCGTCCCGAAGGAGCTGTATTCCCACGGCTCCGCCGTCCTCGGCACCACGCAGCAGGTGGCAGGCGCCGCAGGCATCGCGCTGTTTGTCTCTGTGATGTCGCTGGCCTCTGCCGCGGCAACCGCAGGTGGGGCGGATCTCGTCCATGCCACGGCCGCCGGCACGCGCGCGGGCTTCATGACCGGCGGTGCGATCTCGCTGCTGCTGATCGTGGCCGGGTTCTTTGTGCGCCGCCCGCCGGACATGCGCGCGGACTAAGCGCCCTATCCAACAAAGCGGCCCGCCACAGGGCCGCTCATCCACGCCACCTGCCCGCCCGCAAGGGTCGCCACGATCCGACGGCTGTCGCGCTCCATGACCACCAGATCGGCACGCTGGCCGGGCGCGATCACACCGCGATCCGTCAGCCCCAACAGCCGCGCAGGCCCGCTGGACACCAGCGCCCAGGCCCCCGCCACATCCAGCAGCCCAAGCTCGACACAGCGCCACGCCGCGCGCGCCGGTGACGGGTAATGGTAATCCGACGCCAGCGCATCACACAGCCCCGCCGCGATCAGATCCTGAGCCGAGGCGTTGCCCGCATGGGATGCCCCCCGCACCACGTTCGGCGCGCCCAGCACGGTGAAATCGCCGCCGTCCCGCGCCGCCTGCGCCGCCTCCAGAGTCTCGGGAAACTCCGACACACGCGCACCACGCTCCCGCCAAACGGACCGGTCCGCCTCAGTCTGATCGTCATGGCTGCCAAGCGTCACGCCCTGCGCCACCAACCGTGCACAGAGCGCCTCCACCGCCGGGCCAACCTCCGGCCCGCGCGCGTGCAGGTCCAGCAACAGGCGGAAATAATCCTCTGGATTGCGCCGGCTTTTCAACGCCTGCCCCGTCAGACGCGGCGGCTTGCGCCCCTCGGCCAGACGCGCGTGCGGCAGGTGATCGTTGAACACCACGTAGCGGATGCCGAACCGCGCAATGGCCGCCTCAGCTGCCGCGAACTCATCCAGATAATGCGTCTCCAACCGCAGCTGCAACCGCATGTCCACCGGCACGCTGCCGCGCATGACATCGACCGATTCGAACACCTCTCGGGCAAAATCCGGCCCGCGCAGGCCGCCTTCCCAAGACCAGAACTGTGCAATCACAGCCGTGGTGATGCCACAGGCCGCAAGCTCGGCGGCCACCGCCAGCATCCCCGCATCACGTTCGCGCAAAGCGCCCCGGCGCGGTGCCATGTGCCGCTCGAACCCGTCGCCATGAGCATCCACGAGTCCCGGCAACAGGTCGTATCCCGACAGATCGACGGCGCGCCCCACGGCGCAATCCGCGATCACACCGCCGCTCACAGGCACAGCGCAGCTGTCCCACCCCTCAGGCGTCAGCACCCGCGCGCCATTCAATGTCATATCCAAACTCATGCGCGTTCCCATAGACCGACCGCCGCGCCCGCGAAACCCATCATCGTGCCCCCACAACCGGCCCCATCAGCCCGGCCCGACGCCCCCGCGTATTGCTCCGAAAAGCCACAAGCCGCCGCCATCGTCACGCAGAGCAGGCCAAGCGCACTACGCGCCCTGCGTCTTTGCTTTGAAAACACGCACTGAAACGGTCCAACCCGCTGTCACGCCACCAGCTTTTCGGCGCGTTTGAGGTCCACAGACACCAGTTGCGACACCCCTTGCTCCTGCATGGTGACGCCAAACAGCCGGTCCATCCGGGCCATGGTCACAGCGTGGTGGGTGATGATGAGGAACCGCGTCTCCGTCCGGCGGCACATCTCGTCGAGCATGTCGCAGAACCGCGTCACGTTGGCATCGTCCAGCGGCGCGTCCACCTCGTCGAGCACGCAGATCGGCGAGGGGTTCGCCATGAACACCGCAAAGATCAGCGCCAGACAGGTCAGCGTCTGTTCCCCCCCCGACATCAGTGACAGCGTCGACAGCTTCTTGCCCGGAGGCTGGCACATGATTTCCAGTCCCGCGTCCAGCGGATCGTCGGATTCGACCATCACAAGGCTCGCTTCGCCGCCGCCAAACAGATGCGTGAACAACATGGTAAAGTTGCTGTTCACCTGCTCAAAGGCCGTCAAAAGCCGTTCACGCCCCTCCCGGTTCAAGGAAGCGATTCCCGTGCGCAGCGCCTTCACCGCTTCTTCAAGGTCGTTCTTCTCCGACACCAGCGTATCGTGCTCGTCCTGCACCTCCCGCGCGTCGTCCTCGGCCCGCAGGTTCACGGCCCCCAACGCATCGCGCGCGCGTTTCAGGCGGGCAACTTCACTCTCGATCTTCTCCGCATCGCCGACGTCATCGGGCGTCGCATCCAACGTCGCCAACAGCGCTTCGGGCGTGGTCTCCAACGCCTCTTCGATGCGCGCGGTGGCCGCTTGCACGCTTTCGCGCGCGGCATCCGCGCGGGCCTCGGCGCGGGCGCGGGCCTCGCGGGCCTCACCGGCCAAACGCTCCGCATCGCGTTCCGAGGTCACCGCCTCCCGCAGCACGCTCTCCGCCTCGATCAGCCGGTCCTGCGCAAGGGACTTGCGGTCTTCAGCCGTGGCGATGCTGTCAGACAGCTCCTCGCGCTGCGTCGCCAGATCGTCGGGCACCTCGTAGGCATCGGACAGATCGTCCTCGGCTTCGGCCTTGCGCTCCGCCAGCTCCCCGGCGCGGGCCGTTGCATTCTCCAACCGCTGCGTCCAGCCGGACAGATCCTTTGCCACCTGCTGCGCGCGCGCCTTGCGGGCCTCGCCCTCGCGTCGCAGCTCATCTGCGGCAGAGCGGCGCGTCATCATCGTCATGCGCGCGGCCTCGACCGTCATCTTCACGTCTTCGGCCTTGGCGCGCACCTCGTCGAGATCGTCGAGCTGGTCCAGCGCCCGCTCCGCCTCCGTCAGCTGCGCCCGCGCGGTGCTTCCCTCGTCCTCGTAGCGCTTCACCGCCAGAGTGGCACTCTCCAGCTTGCCGCCCGCCATGTCGTGATCCGCTTCGGCCCGGGACAGCGCGCGCGCCGCCTCGGTGACGCGCTGATCCGCCATGCGCCGCGCCTCGCGCGCGTCCTTGTCCGCACGGGTCAGCTCCGCCAGACGCGCCACCAACGCATCATGCGCCGCGCGCGTCCCGTCCAGCCGCGCCGAGGCCTCCGCCATTTCCTGCTTCAACCCTTCGAGCCGGTTCAACTGCTCCAACCTCAGCGCTGCCGCCGAGGGCTGGTCTTCGGCCCAGGCGCGGAACCCGTCCCAGCGCCACAGATCGCCCTCCAGCGACACCAGCCTCTGCCCCGGCGACAGCTGTTGTTGCAGCCTCGGGCCGTCCTCAGCCTCCACCAGTCCGATCTGCGCAAGACGACGCACCAGGACATCGGGCACCGACACATGCTGCGCCAGCGAGGTGACCCCCATCGGCAAAGGCTGCGCGACGTCGTAGCCCGGCATGACCAGCCAACCCGACGGCCCATCGGCCTCCACCTCGGGCGCGCGCAGATCGTCCGCCAAAGCCGCCCCAAGCGCCTTTTCGAACCCCTGTTCAACCTGCAACCGGTCCATGATCTGACCGCCCTCGGCCGTGTCCCGCTCCAGCAACCGCGCCAAAGCCGTCACCTCGGCGCTCAGCGCGTTCATCAGACCCTCGGCCTCGGACCGCTCGCCGCGTGCCTCCGCCTCGCGCGTCTGGCATTCGGCGCGCGCGCTTTCCGCGTCGGTCAGCAGCATCTCCGCCCGTTCCGCCATGGCGTCCGCATCCATCTGGCGGGCGCGGGCATCTTCGGTGGCCTCACGCGCCTGGCCAAGCCTGTCCTGCACATCCGCGACCAAGGCGCGCGCCTTCTCCGCCTCCGCCTCGTTGCGGGCAACCAGGCGCTGGCAATCCGCCAGATAGCGCTGCGCAGACTGGTGACGGGCCGCCAGACGCGCCACATCCTCGGTCATCTGGGTCAGATCCGCCTCGCGCATCTGCAACACGTCAGAGGCCTCGTGAGCGGCCTCAATGGCCTCCTCGACCTTGTCGTCGTGCCCTTCCGACGCCTCCGCCAGCTCGCGCGCCTCCGCCTCAAGCCGTTCGATGGTCTCGCCGGCGTCGCGGTTCAGGGTCTCCTCGCGGGCCATGTCCTGATCGAGCTGGGCAATGCGCTTGCGCAGCGTCTCGATCCGCTGCTGTGCCTGCTTTTCCTGATCCGACAAAGCATCCCGCTGCACCAACAACCGTTGCAGCACCGCGGCGGCAATGGCGTCCTCCTCGCGCAACGCAGGCAGCGACTCCTCGGCAGCCGCCCGAGCGGTTTCCGCCGCGCGCGCGTCCCGTTCCGCGCTTGCCGCGGCCGTCACCAACTCACGCAACGCAGCCTCCGCACTGGCCCGCGCCTGATCCGCCTCGTGCCAGCGCCGATACAGCAGCATCCCCTCAGCCTGCCGCAGCTGCTCGCCAATGGCCCGGTAGCGCGCGGCCTGCTTGGCCTGTCGGGCCAATTGCCCCAGCTGCCCGGCCAACTGCTCCACCACATCGTCAACACGCAGCAGGTTCGCCTCTGTGCTGCGCAGCTTCAGCTCCGCCTCATGACGCCGCTGATACAGGCCGCCGATCCCGGCCGCATCTTCCAGGATCTTGCGCCGATTCTTTGGCTTGGCGTTGATCAGTTCGGAAATCTGCCCCTGCCGCACCAGCGCGGGCGAGGTCGATCCTGTGGCCGCATCCGCAAACAGCATCTGCACATCGCGCGCGCGGGTGTCCTTGCTGTTCACCTTGTAGGCGCTGCCCACGTCGCGGGTGATGCGACGCACCACCTCCAACTGGTCGGTCTCGTTAAAGCCCGCCGGCGCAAGCCGGTCCTGATTGTCGATGATCAGCGACACTTCGGCAAAGTTCCGGGCCGGACGGGACGCTGCACCGGCAAAGATCACATCCTCCATGCCGCCGCCGCGCATGGCCTTGGCCCGCGTCTCACCCATGACCCAGCGCAGCGCTTCGAGCAGGTTGGATTTGCCGCAACCATTCGGCCCGACCACGCCGGTCAACCCGGTCGAGATCAACAGATCTGTCGGGTCCACAAAGCTTTTGAAGCCTGTCAGACGGAGCTTTGAAAACTGCACGCGCGCGATTCCTTTTGAGACCTGCAATTTGGCGGTTTCATCGGGTCCGAGTCAATCAGATCGCGCCGGATTTGGCAGAGCCTTGCCACTTGTCCCCAAGATATTGTGGCAAAACACAGCATCCGGCTGTGCACGCAAAACACGATGAAAGACGGAATGCGTCTGCTCACTTTTTTGAAATATGACTTCGCGCGACTGAGAGTGTTCAAAGCTCAAGGATTCCGAAAATGAAGCGTTTCATGATTTTGGCACCGTTTTTATCGTTGATGGCCTGCGCCAATGCGGAAATTTCGACCCCACCGGTCACGGTTGTCCCGAAAGACCGAGCCGCAGCCGTCGGCATCGACGTCTACGGGCGCGCGCGCGCAGCGGGCAATCCGGTGCCGCGCTTCCGGGGGCAGGAAACGGTTCAGATAAGAACCTGGGGAAATGGCGAAAAGGGCAGCACTGAATTGACCGGCGTTCCGTGTCTGATCGACAGCGGCACCTATGCTGCGAACTTCACCACGCCGGCCAATGTCATCGTGCCCGATTACGGCCCCAACTCCCCGGCGCTCTTCGTTCGGTGCGAGACTGAAACGCAGTCCGGCTCGATCACGGTGAACGTCTACAACGCCACCAACCAGCAACGTCAGCAAAGCGCGGCAGGCGCCGGTGTCTTGGGTGCCATTATCATCGGGGCGGTTGCCGCAGCGAACACCGATAACGAAACGGACGATTTCAAATACCCGGCGCTCACGGTCAACCTGAAGAAAAAGAAGGACTAAAGCGCCTCTACCCGCGCCTGAAACACGTCAGGCGCGGATGCATTCCAAATCCAAAGCGCCCTGCCCCGCATCGAAGTATTCGCAAAACAGCGTGTGCTTGCGACGGGGCAGAGGCGGCGCACGATGACCATCGCATTCCAGCCCAATGGTCATCATCGTCGGGTCACCCAGCACCCAATCGGCGCGGCACCCCGTTTGCGCCTGTGTGGCGACCCCGGCGTTTCGGGCAACATCCTCGAATTTCGGCAGCATATGAGAGCTGGTGCGAATAGCCTCGACGAAGTTGCCGCGCCTCCGAAGGGTAAACGACGTGCCCGCCTCAACGACCTTGACCGCAGGCGCGCCAGAAAAGCCCGGTCCGGGCGTATCGCAGGCGGTTAACAAAATCAGGGGCACAAAAAGGATCATTCGCATCAGGCCAGCGTGCGCCACGATGGTTAGCAAATTCTTAATCGCGACCACACAGGCAACTGAACCGCTCAGGCCGTTGTGCGTCCACCACAAAAGACGTCCGAATTTACGAAACCCGCTCCATCAGTCGCGGTGGGCGCGGGAAAGGTCAGAACGTGACCTCGACCCCCGGCAAATTCAGCGCCTTGATCAATTCGCGCAGCTCCTGGCGTGCCGCCACGTTCGAGATGTTGAGCTGCTTCACGCCCACATCCTTGAGATCCAGAAGCGTCAGCCCGCGCGGGAACAGCTCCCGGAACACAACACGCTCCGAAAAGCCCGGCGCCACGCGAAAGCCGATCCGCTTGGACAGACGGTCCAGCGCCTTTTCGATCTTCATCTTGTTGACCATCTGCTGCGCGCCCAGACGGTTGCGCAGCACAACCCAGTCGATTGGCTGCAAGCCCGCCTGCGCCCGCACCTGACGCGCGGCCCAGACCATTTCGGAATAGACGGAGGGACCGATGATCTTGTCGCCCTCCGAATCGATATGCGCCAGCAGGTCGAAGTCGATGAAACTGTCGTTCAGCGGCGTCACCAGCGTGTCCGCCAGCGAATGCGCCACCTGTGCCAGCCGCGTGTGCGATCCGGGGCAGTCGATCAGGATGAAATCATTGGTCTCGCCCAACCCCGCCACAGCCTCGCTCAGACGACGGTCGTTGGCGTTCTCATTGGGGCCAAGGGCCTCTTTGTCGATGTTCGGCAGATCCGTATGACCGGGCGAGGGCAGCTCCAGCCCGGCTTTGGCCAAGAAGGCCGCGCGGTTGTCCAGATATCGGCCAAGGCTGCGCTGTCGCAAGTCCAGATCCAGCGTCTGAACCCGATGTCCCAGCCGCGCCAAGGCGGTTGAGATATGCATCGACACGGTGGATTTTCCCGCGCCGCCTTTTTCATTCCCGACAACGATGATGTGTGCCACGCTCGACGTCCCTCAGAAAACACCACGTGTTGCCCGTGGTTGGCTGTGCCGCACCCTATAAGCTGGGGACGGCCATGGAAAGGTGCTGCGATGCGGCGGCGCGCCGGAAACAGTGCGTTCGCGCTTTCCGCCCGGTCCTTGAGACAGAAAAACCCGACCAATCGGCCGGGTCCTTCGATGCCATGGATGGCAAGGTCAGTGCAGCTTGGCACCGACTTCGCTGATCGAGTTGTCGATCATCTGGTCGGCCTTCGCCGGATCCATCTGCTCGGCAATGACCTGACGCGCCGCGGCCACGGCCACCACGGCAGCCTGATCGCGCACGTCCTTGATCGCTGCGGCCTGCGCCGACTCGATCTGGCTCTCGGCAGCGGCCAGACGGCGCGCAATCGAGTCCTTCATGTCAGCCTTGGCCTGCTCGGCGGCCAGTTCGGCCTCCTGCTTGGCGTGGGCCACGATCCGGTCCGCCTGGTCCTGCACGTCACGCTGCTTGCGCTCGTAGGAGGCCAGCAAGGTCTGCGCCTCTTCACGGATGCGACGGGCTTCGTCCAGATCGGCCTGAATGCCTTCGGCCCGCTTGTCGAGCAGCTTGGCCAGCATGCCCGGAACCTTGAAGTACACCAGCACCACGAGGAACAGGATAAAGCCGATCAGCACCACGAAATCGGTGTTGCGCAGGCTGAAGAACGGGCCAGTCGCAGCATGTGCCGGAGCAGCGGCCAGCAATGCGAGGGGAAGAATGAAACGAGTCATGATTTATCCCTTCAGCTGGCGGTCAACGGCCGCGTTGATCTTCGCTTCGTCCGCAGTCATGCCCAGTGCAGACACGATGGCAGCGGCGGTGTCCTTGGCAACGATTTCGACGTTCTCCAGGGCGCTGGCGCGGATGGCGTCAATGGCCTTCTGCGATTCAGCGGCTTTGGCAGAAATCTCTGCGTCGGCATGCGCCTTTTCCACGTCAAGATCGGCCTTGATATCGTCACGAGCGCGCTGTGCAATGGCATGTGCCTCGGTGCGGGCATCCGCCAGCGCCTTGTCATATGCCGCCTCGGCGTGCTGCGCCTTCGACTTCAGATCTTCGGCTGCGGCGATGTCGTTCGTGATGGTGCCCTGACGTTCAGCCAGAACAGACGCGATCCGCGGCAAGGCGACACGCGCCAGAATAAAGTAGATCACCACGAGGGTGATGATAAGCCAGAAAACCTGGTTGCCGACCCAGTCACCGCAGAGTTGCGGCATCCCGATCGCGGAGCCGCCTGCGTCGACGCAGGTGCCAGCCAGTTCTTCCTGATACGGTTCAACCGCCATGTCGTCCTCCGTCGGAACTTGGTCTCTACATCGGGCGGCCCATGTCAGGCCGCCCGCGCGTAAGGATCGTCAAATTCCGTGGATCAGACGGCGAACATCAGCAGCAGAGCGATCAGGAACGAGAAGATGCCCAGTGCTTCTGCGAATGCGATGCCGATGAAGAGGGTCGCGGTCTGCGAGCCAGCAGCGGAGGGGTTGCGCAGAGCGCCGGCCAGGAAGTTGGCAGCAACGTTGCCCACACCGAGGGCCGCGATGCCCGTGCCGAGACCTGCAATGCCTGCGCCGAGAAATTGAATGCCTTCCATGGTGGTATCTCCTTACGATTGGAAGTTTGTAGTCTGGTTGTTCTGTCGGGGGAGGCGCGGGATCAGCCCCGCACCGCCTTAGTGAGAGGGATGCAGCGCGTCCTTGAGGTACACGCAGGTCAGGATGGTGAACACGTAGGCCTGGATAAAGGCCACGAGCACCTCAAGACCGTACATCGCGGTGATCGCGAGGATCGAGATGGGCGAGACAGCGGCCAGCGCGGCGAAACCGGCGAAGACCTTGATCACGGCGTGACCCGCCATGACGTTGCCTGCAAGACGAATGGAGTGGCTCATCGGACGCACGAAGTAGGAAATCACCTCGATGATCGCCAGGATCGGACGCAGCGCCAGCGGGGCGGAGGACACCCAGAAGAGGCCAAGGAAACCGGGACCGTTCTTCACGAAACCCAGAACGGTCACGCCGATGAACACCGCCAATGCCAGCGGCACGGTCACGGCGAAATGCGACGTGGTGGTAAAGGCCATCGGGATCAGGCCAAGGAAGTTGGCGAAGACGATGAACATGAACAGGGTCATGATGTAGGGGAAGTACTTCAGACCGTCCTTGCCTGTGACGTCTTCGACCATCTTGTAGACGAAGCCGTAGGCCAGTTCGGCGACCGACTGGGAACGCGACGGCACGATGGCGCGGCGCGATGTGCCCACAACCATCAGCAGCACAATGGCGACGATCGCCAGAAACAGCCAAAGCGTCACGTTGGTGATCGTGAACAGACCTACATCACCGTGGCCAAACAGCGGCTTGACGATGAACTGGTCCATCGGGTGAAAGACCAGGCCCGTGCCTTCGGTCGCGTGCTCTGCACCGTGCGTCTCAGTCGCCATGCGTGTTCCCCTCGTTTGCGCCGCCTGCGGCGCCCTTGTCAGCCTCAGGCGCGTCCGCCTCGTTCAATTCCTGCTTCGCCTGCAGTTCTTTCGCTGTGCGCAGCATCACTTTGATGCCGGCGGCGATGCCCAGCAGTGCGAAAATGACCATGAGCCACGGACCAGTGCCAAGCAGCCAGTCCAACCCGTAGCCAATGCCGAACCCGATCCCGAGTCCGGCAACCATCTCCGTCACCATGCGCCACGCCATATTGGCCTGACTGTAGTGTTCCTCCTGGTGAGGCTTCACCTGCCCCGTGGCCTTCTTGTAGGCGTTGATGCGGATTTCGAGGTCCTGCATCTGTCGCTTCGGATCAGGCGCGCTCATGGGCTGTTTGCTCCACCAGAGTTCGCAAGGGGGATAGGCGGTGCAGCCCCCGGAGTCAACGACGGGTTAAGCCTTAATTCACACCCAGCAAGCCTATGAAATTTATGGTTTTTCCAAATTGCCAGCTGACAATTTTCAAAGCACCTCACCCCTGTTAGCGCCCCAGCCTGCTGCGTTTGCATATTCAACTCATCAGTTGACCTTGCCATCGGGCTCCTGCATCCCCATGGCGCAGACGGCTCTCGCCTCTTTATATATGCTGTGCAAAGCCCGCGTTCCGGTCTATCTGCAAAGCCCATGACCGCCCGCCTCGACGCCACCTTCGCCGCTCTCGGCGACCCGACCCGCCGCCGCATCCTGTCGATGTTGCTGGAGGACGACATGGCCGTGACCGATGTGGCGGAGCCTTTCGAGATGTCGCTCGCCGCGATCTCCAAACACTTGGCCGTGCTCACCAACGCAGGCCTCATCAGCCAGGAGAAGCGCGGTCGGGTGAAGTGGTGCAAGCTGGAACCGGACGCCCTGCGTGAAGCGACCATCTGGATGCAAAGCTTCGGGTTGTTTGAGCCGGTGAACCTCGATGCCTTCGAGCGCTTCCTTGAAGCGGAGCTTTCTCCGGCCACAGGCGCGCCGAACGAGTGAACCCTTGGAGGCGCGAAGAGACAAGGCACGGTGCTGGCTTCTCTGCTTCCTGAATGCTCAACTGTCTTGCTCTTCGTCCTTGATCAAAAGCAGAAGCGACAGGACTGTCAGCGCAACGCCGGGCAGGACTATGGTGGATGGCACGCCCTGCCCCAGCGCCAGCTGCCAGACGATGACAAAGCACGGCACGATATACGTATAGGCCATCACCTTGGCCGACGGCAGACGCAGCGTCGCGTAGCGCAGGATCAGGAAGGTCACGCCGGTGGCGACGATGGCCGTGTAGGCGATGACCTGGTAGACGATCACCGGCATCGCGGCCCAGTCGGTCTCGACGATATCGCGGGCGGCATAGACACCGAGGATCACCGCCCCCGCCGTCAGGATCGAGGCGGTGAAGGCCAGCGCCGGCTCGCCCCGGCTGAGCTTTCGCAGCAACGGAGAATAGAGCGCGTGGGCGAGGCAGCCCCAAAGGTACACCTGCTCGCCGCGCCCGATCTCGAACCGCAGGGCAAGGTTCGGATCACCGCGAAAGATCACCCAAAGCGCGCCAAGACCGCCAACCACGATGGCCAGCGCCATACGGCGGGTGGTGACCTGGCGCACGACAACCCACCCAAAGACCGCGGTCAAAGCCGGGTTCAGGGTGAAGACCGCGGCCATGCTGACGGGCTCTGCGGTTTTCAGGCCCTCGAACATGGTGACGAAGTAGATGGCAAACAAACCGGCGAGCGCAAAGTAACGCCAGGGCGCGCGGAACACGCCCTCGGTGCCAGTGCCGCTGGCCAGCGCCACCGCCCACATCGCTGCCGCGGCCACCGCAAAGCGCACCGCGTTCAGCACCACCGGATCAATGTAGGGCCCGACCATCGCGCCGAATGGGAACGAGCCTGCCACCAGCGCAGCGAAGCAGAGCATCGCGAGATGTCCCTTGGCCGCCTCGCTCACTTCTTCGCTGTGCCTTCTCCCGCATATGCCTTGAGGTGCGACAGGAACGCCTGCACTTTGGCCGTGCGGTGCAGGTCCACATGCGTCACCAGCCAGAGCGGCGCGGTCCAATCGTCGCTGGGGGGCAGCACCTGAACCAGATCCGTATGCAGCGCCGCTTCGCGCGTGCCCATGAAGCCCAGGCCGGCACCGGCCAGAAGAGCACCTTCGAGAACGCGCGAGTCGACACTGCGGAACACCATCCGGTCAAAAGGCACGCGCGCATTAAGCCAGCGATAATGCGGCGCGCGGTTGTCCGGGTCGTCGTGCCCGACGAAATCGTGCTCTGCGAGATCCTCTTCGCCCTTTGGGGTGCCTCTGCGCGCCAGATAGTCCTTGTGGCCGTACAGCGCCACATCCTGCTTGGCAAAGGACTGCGCCACGTTGTCCAGCTCCTGGGGGGCAGGCCCGGCGCGCAGCGCGATATGCGCCTCGCCGTATTCCAGCCGGAACACCCGGTCGCCGGTCAGGTAGCGCACCACCACGTCCGGATAAGCCGCGCGGAACGACGTCAACGCCGGCACCATCAACGGCGAGAAGGCAATCAACGAGGTGACCAGCAACTCGCCCGACACGTCAGAGCCGCGCCCTTTGATGCGCCCTTCGAGCTGTTGAAACTGCTCATCGGTGGTCTGCGCCACGCGCAACAGGTCTTGTCCCGCTTCGGTCGCGGTGTAGCCGCGCGCATGACGCTGGAACAGCTTGACGCCCAGACGTCCCTCAAGCGCGTCGATGTGGCGGATCACCGTGGCGTGGTGCACGCCCAGAACATCCGCTGCCCCGCTGACCGTGCCCATCCGCGCCACTTGAAAAGCTGTGCGGATTTCATCCCAATTGTCCATCTTGCGTCCTGTGCAAATATAAACAGTGACCTTCCTTTTGCTCAGATTGCGTTCGGTCGAGCAAGAGCCAAGTTTAGGGACAGACCGCAACAGCAGTTTGCTTTGCCGAAAGGACGACACAATGACCGAGACACTTCTCCGTATCGACACTTCCGCCCGCCACGAAGGGTCAGTGACCCGCGAATTGGGCGACCGGATCGAAGCCAAGCTGAACGCCGGCAAGATCATCCGCCGCGACCTGGCCGATCAGGTGATCCCGCAGCTTGACGCGGGCTGGCTGCACGCCGCCTTTACCAGCGACGAAGAGCGCACCACCGAACAGCGCGACCACCTGGCCCTGTCCGACCGCCTGATCGCCGAGATTCAAGAGGCAGACACCCTGCTGCTGACCGTCCCGGTCTATAACTTCAACGTGCCTGCCTCGTTGAAAAGCTGGGTCGATATGATCGCCCGCGCCGGTATCACGTTCCGCTACACCGAATCGGGTGCCGTGGGTCTGCTGGACGGCAAGCGCGCCATTCTGGCCATTGCCAGCGGCGGCACCGAGGTGGACAGCGCCATCGACCACGCGACACCCTGGCTGCGTCAGGTGCTGAACTTTGTCGGCATCACCGACATTCAGGTTGTGCGCTCCGACAAGCAGGCCGTGGACCCCGAGGCGTCCAAAGCCCGCGCCGAGACCGATCTGGAAAACCTCGCCGCATAAGACCTGCGGCCGTTCAGAATGCTGCGCGTCCTATCGTCGGGACGTGCAGCAACCGGCGGGCTGCCGGATCACGCGGGTCCAGCTCCGCGTAGCGCAGGGCATCCTCTGCGGTGCGCGAGACCTCCAGCGGATAGGGCATCCGCGCCTTTACGGTATCGCGGTACAGCTTGCAGATCCCGAAGTTGACCTTTCCCGGTGCATAGATCGAGGTGCGTGCGCGTGGGTCGCGCGCGGTGTGAAACGCGGTCAGCCGATCTGCGAGACGCTGGGTTTCCTCAAAGAACCGTTCCGGAAATGTGCAGTTGGCAACATCGAGAAGGATGTGCTGACCGCCGTCGAACTGTGGATCTTCGCGATAGGCTCCGAGACAGTCTACATTCTGGTCGACGGTGATGTCGCCCTCGAACCGCACCAGAACGATGTTCGTTTCCGTCAGGATCTTGAAACTTGCGGGCATGGGTGGCCTTGTGGGCATGAAGGGCTGACCTGACGTATATGCACGCAGTCCCTGCCGCCGCGCAACTATCCAGATGAGAGCCGCGCAGGCCAAGGCGCCCCCTCATTGACAAAAGCCTGATTTCCCCTTATCCGCAGTCGCAACCCCGGAAGCGTTGAGTCTTCCGGTCCCTTGGGCATGGCCCGGGATCGCCCTCCGTCAGCGCGTTGCGCCCACGGGGGCATTTCCGCTTTGCCCATTTGCGATGCCGGTCCGGCCGTCTTACGTAGACGAGCGACCAACAGAGACAGAAAGAAAGGCGTAAAGCCCATGTTCGAAAATCTCTCCGAACGCCTTGGCGGCGTGTTCGACCGGCTGACCAAGGCGGGCGCCCTGTCCGAAGACGATGTAAAGACCGCCCTGCGGGAAGTGCGCGTGGCCCTGCTGGAGGCGGACGTCTCTCTGCCGGTGGCGCGCCAGTTCATCAAGGCCGTCGAGAAGAAAGCCACCGGCGCGGCGGTGACCAAGTCGGTCAGCCCCGGCCAGCAGGTGGTGAAGATCGTCCTTGACGAGCTGATCGCCGTGCTGTCGGGCGAGGATGACACCCCCGGCAAGCTGAAGATCGACAACCCGCCCGCGCCGATCCTGATGGTCGGTCTGCAAGGTGGCGGTAAGACCACGACCACTGCAAAGCTGGCCAAACGCCTGAAAGAGCGCGACGGCAAGAAGGTCCTGATGGCCTCGCTCGACGTGAACCGCCCGGCGGCGATGGAACAGCTTGCGATCCTTGGCACGCAGATCGGCGTCGACACGCTGCCCATTGTCAAGGGCGAGGACCCTGTCGCCATCGCCAAGCGCGCCAAGACACAGGCGGGTCTGGGCGGCTATGACGTCTACCTGCTCGACACCGCCGGCCGTTTGTCCATCGACGAAGAGCTGATGACCCAGGTCGAAGCGGTCCGCGACGTGGCCAACCCGCGCGAGACGCTGCTGGTGGTCGACGGCCTGACCGGTCAGGATGCCGTCCACACCGCCGAGAACTTTGACAACCGCGTCGGCATCACCGGCGTCGTGCTGACCCGGATGGACGGTGATGGTCGCGGCGGTGCCGCCCTGTCCATGCGCGCCATCACCGGCAAGCCGATCAAGTTCGTCGGCCTGGGCGAAAAGATGGAAGCGCTGGAAACCTTCGAGCCGGACCGCGTGGCGGGCCGTATCCTTGGCATGGGCGACATCGTGGCGCTGGTCGAGAAGGCGCAGCAAACGCTTGAGGTCGAACAGGCCGAGCGCATGATGAAGCGCTTCTCCAAGGGGCAGTTCAACATGAACGACCTCAAGACCCAGCTTGAGCAGATGATCAAGATGGGCGGCATGGCCGGGATGATGGAAATGATGCCCGGCATGGGCAAGATGGCCAAGCAGATGGACAGCGCCGACATGGACGACAAGATGATCAAGCGCCAGATCGCGCTGATCCAGTCCATGACCAAGAAGGAGCGCGCCAACCCTGCCCTGCTTCAGGCCAGCCGCAAAAAGCGCATCGCCGCCGGTGCGGGCATGGAGGTCTCCGACCTGAACAAGCTGCTGAAAATGCAGCGCCAGATGTCCGACATGATGAAGAAAATGGGCAAGATGGGCAAAGGTGGCATGATGAAACAGGCCATGAAGGGCATGTTCGGCAAGGGCGGGATGCCTCCCGGCATGGACCCCTCCCAGATGGACCCCAAGGCCCTCGAAGCCGCAGCCAAGCAGATGGGCGCCAAAGGCGGAATGCCCGGCGGCATGGGGGGAATGGGTGGCATGGGCGGCCTGCCCCCCGGCCTTTCCGGTCTTGGCAAGAAGAAGTAAGGACCGGCAACCGCGCCCCTCGGCTTTCAGTCTTCCGAAACACTCTCGTCGGACGCATCCCGCAGCAACCACAGGCACCCAAGCCCCGATACCATGACCAAACCCGTTCTCCATACCGAGCGCCTGACCCTCAGGCTGCCCCTGCAAGCTGATTGGCCTGCGGTGCGCGCCTTCATGTGCTCGGAGCGGTCGGCCTACGTGGGCGGACCGATGGAAGATGAAAATGCGGCGTGGCGGGCCTTTCTGGCCTCCGCCGGGCATTGGACGATGAAGGGCTTTGGCTATTTCACAGTGCTGCACGACGACGCCCCTGTGGGCCGCGTGGGCATCGTGGAGCACCCGGCGTGGGACGAACCTGAACTGGGCTGGCAGCTTTTTGACGGCTTCGAGGGACAGGGATACGTGACCGAGGCGGCCACCGCCGTGCGCGACTGGGCCTATGGCACCCTGCGCATGGGGCCGCTGATCTCTTATATTCACCCCGACAACATCGCGTCGCAGCGCGTGGCGCAGCGGCTCGGCGCGCAGATCGAACGGGAAACCACCTTGCTTGGCGGTCCGGCGCAGGTCTGGCGTCACCCCTCCGATGACGATGATGGCAACCCCGAGGCCTACGCATGAGCCTTGTGACCGCGCCCGTTCTGGAGACCGAAAACCTGCTGCTGCGTGGCCCTGAGAAGGGCGACGCCGATGCGGTCATGACCTTCCTGCGCGACCCGATCCGCAGCGCGGGCTTTGGCACCTCCCCCACACAGGGCGATGCGTGGCGCTGGTTCACGCTGAACGTCGGTCACTGGCATTGGCACGGCTACGGCTATTTCACCATCGTTGACCGTTCCAGCGGCCAGCCCTGCGGCATCACCGGGATCTGGAATCCCGTGCCCTGGCCCGAACCGGAATTGGGTTGGGTGGTCTTCGAGGGCTTTGAGGGGCGCAGTCTGGCCTACGAGGCCGCCCAGCGCGCCCGCATCTGGGCCTACACCGAGCTTGGCATGACGACGCTGACGTCGAACATCGTGCCGTCGAACACCCGGTCCAAGGCGCTCGCCGCGCGGCTTGGCGCGCAGTACGAGCGCACCTATCACAACGAACACATGGGTGAAGACGAGCTGTGGCGGCATCCGTCCGCGCAGGAGGTGCTGGGATGAAGGCACATATCTCGATCGCCACCGACCGTCTGGTGCTGCGCACCCCGGAAGAAGAAGATTTCGACGCAGTGGCGCGGTTCATGGCATCGCAGCGCGCGCAATTTGTCGGTGGTCCGCGTACGGATCGCTTTGACATGTGGCGTGGGTTCCTGTCGCAATTCGGCCATTGGGGGCTGCGCGGCTACGGCATGTTCACCATCACCCGCAAGGGCGAGGTGATCGGGCGCACCGGTCTGCTGAACCACGTGATGTGGGAAGAACCGGAACTGACCTGCCACATCTTCGACGCTGGCGAAGAGGGCAAGGGATACGCCACCGAGGCCATGCGTGCCGCCCGTCTTTGGGCCTGGGAAGCGCACGGTTTGAACCGGCTGGCGTCTTTTGTGCACCCGGACAACGGCGCGGCACAGGGCGTGGTGCTGAAACTCGGTGCCGTCCCGGAACGCGAGACCACCCTCTTGGGGCGGCCCGTGCACCTGTGGCGCCACCCGGAGGCGCGGCAGTGACGGAGATCGCAAAGCGCCCCACGCTACACGCCCCCTGTGAAAAGCACCGCCCCGGCCCCGCCGCGCGCACGGCGGCCCGCATGGGCGGCAAGGTGCCCGTGCTGGACACCAGGCGGCTGCAACTGCGCGGCCCGCGGGTCTATGACTTCAAGGCCTATGCCGATATCCTGACGTCGGATCGGGCGGTGTTTTGGGGTGGACCGTATTCACGCAAGGACGCCTGGGACGACTTCACCAATTACGTTGCTTGCTGGATGCTGCACGGGCACGGGCTGTGGACCATCGACGCGGCCACCACGCCGACCGCCGGCTTTGTTCTGCTGGGCTATGGCTGGGACGATCCGGAGCCGAAGCTGAGTGTGTTCATGTCCGCCGGTGCAGAGGGTCAGGGCTACGCCTTGGAGGCGCTGGAGGCCGCGCGCGACCATGCGTTTTCGGCGCTGAACTGGGACAGCGTGGTCAGCTCTGTCGCCCCTGACGACGACCGCGGCATTCGCCTGATGAAGCGCGCCGGGGCACGTCGCGACGCGCAGGCCGAGGCAGCCTTGGGGACCGACCACCGGCACATCTGGCGCCACGCGCAGGGGGCCGCATGAGCATCGTGAACATCCCTGTTCTGGAAACCAAACGGCTGCTGCTGAAGGCCCCGCAGCCGCAGGATTACCCCGATTTCAAGGCGACTTTCGCGTCCTATCGCTCGCGCTTCATGGGCGGGCCGCTGAACGCCTATGAGACCTGGATGCTTTATGCCGCAGAGATCGGCCATTGGGAAATCCGTGGCTTTGGCATGTGGATGATCCACCTGAAGGAGACCAGCGAGACCGTCGGCATGGCCGGCGGATGGTTCCCGGCAAAGTGGCCGGAGCGGGAGATCGCCTGGATCATCTGGCCCGACCGCGCCGGCAAGGGCTACGCGCTGGAGGCCACCGACCGGGTGCGCCGCCATTTCTATCAGGACATGGGGTGGGACACGGCGGTGTCCTACATCGACCCCAAGAACCTCGATTCCATTCGACTGGCCGAGCGGCTGGGCTGCGTCAAGGACCGCGACGCGCCTTCCATCGACGGCAGCGATGCGGTTTACCGGCACCCGACGCTGGCCCAGTTGCAGGGCCAGACCGGCCACGGCATCGACATGGAAATCGCCCACTACCAGGACCCGCTGTTCAAACCGAAAGGCTTTGCAATTGACTGACGCACCCAATGACGTTACCCGCGCGGCGCAAATCCTCAAGGAACACCGCGAGTCCATTGATCGCCTCGATGCGATCCTCGTCTACACCCTGGGCGAGCGGTTCAAGCACACGCAGGCCGTTGGAAAGCTCAAAGCCGACCACGACCTCCCGCCCTCCGACCCTGCGCGCGAAGAGCATCAGATCGCGCGGCTCGAAGACCTTGCGAAACGGGCCGATCTCGACCCGGATTTCGCCAAGAAATTCCTGAATTTCATCATTCAGGAGGTGATCCGACACCATAAGGAACACCAAGCCTAACCCAGACCTAACCGGACCCCGGTCCGGCCCTGCCATTCAGTTCAAGGAGAAATACAATGGCCGTTAAAATCCGTCTCGCCCGTGGTGGTTCCAAGAAGCGCCCCTTCTACCGTATCGTTGCAGCTGACTCGCGCATGCCGCGTGATGGCCGCTTCATCGAGAAGCTGGGCACCTACAACCCGCTGCTGGCGAAAGATTCCGAAGACCGCGTGAAAATGGACATCGAGCGCATCCAGTACTGGATGTCCCACGGCGCGCAGCCGACCGACCGCGTGTCCCGCTTCCTCGAAGCGGCTGGCGTGATCGAGAAGAAAGAGCGCAACAACCCGAAGAAAGCCGTTCCGGGCAAGAAAGCTCAGGACCGTGCAGAAGAGAAGGCCGCCAAGGCCGCCGCAGCGGAAGAAGCTCCCGCCGAGGAATGAGTTCGGTTCGGTTCCCGCCATTTTGCGGGGCCGTGCCCAGCGTGCCCCCGCCCACCGGGGGCAGGCCCTAGCCCCGGCGTCCGCGCGGACCGCCGGGGCTTCTACATTTTGAGAGGTCGTGCAGCCGCATCCCGCGAAGGCAATCGGCGGTTTGTCGACCATCAGCCACGCGCGGGCATCGCCCCTCTGGTGCAGCGGCCTGTGCCGTGGCAGACCTGCGGCCATGTTTCGCCTGATCCGTCTTCCCATTCTGTTCGTCATCGCCTTTGCTGTAGGCGTGTTCTATGAGCGTGGACAACAGCAGGCGCTGTGTGACACATCTGGGGGCCAATGGATGCGGTCCGGATTTTGTTCCGTGAAATGAAAGGCATAACGATGCACGACGGGGATGACATGGACGATCAGATCTGCGTTGGCGCAATTGCCGGGGCCTTTGGGGTGCACGGCGAAGTGCGGCTGAAAAGCTTTACCGCCGACCCGCTGGCCATTGCCGATTACGCGCCACTGAGCGGCGACAACGGCACGAGCTACGATCTGGAAATCTCACGCGAGATCAAGCAGGGCTTTTCCGCCCGACTGACCGGTGTCCGCACCAAGGAACAGGCCGACGCGCTGAAGGGCGTGCGCCTGTATGCGCCGCGCGACCGCCTGCCCTCGCTGCCCGATGACGAATATTACCACGCTGACCTGATCGGTCTGAGCGTCTTTGACACCGGTGGTGTTGAGCTTGGTCAGGTGCGGGCCGTGCTGAACCACGGCGCCTCTGATTTGCTGGAGGTCATCCGCCCCGGTGAATCTCGTACCGTTCTGTTGCCCTTTACGATGGCCTGTGTGCCGACGGTCGACCTGGCAAGCGGGCGTCTGGTGGCCGACCCGCCCGAGGGTCTTTTGGACTGACGTTGATCGTCACGGAATCGCGTGTCGCGATTTCGCCGTCATTTTTGTCGCGTTATTGAATACAATTTTAGAATGCAGGCAGGATTGTGCAATCAACCGTCCAAATTAACCTAATAAACCGGTGAACGCGTCTACTTCCCGCCATTCTTTTCGTACAGTTTTGCCATTAATCGAGTCGCAATTTATGAGAGTGTTATAGTGGATAGGACGTCGCACAGACAGCTGCTCTCCAGCCTGGTTCTGGTCCCTGCACTTGCCGCAGTGGTGATTGCCGTGGGCTATAGCGTGCACCTGCCCACCGCCGTGTTGGCCACATTTGGCGGTGTGGCGGCAGTATTTGCAGCGTTGACCTATCCCAAAGCCAAAAAGCGTCCCCTCCCCCTGACGAAGATGATGCCCCTGCGCGGCATGCCCAGTGACCTGCCTTCGGAAACACGGCAACGCAGCGCAGTCGCGAGTGCCTTGGAAGCAGCGCAAACACTGGAACCCGGTCCGTCCACCCGCGAGCAGGCCGTCGCATGGACCCTGTTGCGCGTGATACAGGCCTGGCAGCCGATGACGCTGTCGGAGGCGACGGAAACCCGCCTTGCCACCCTGTACATGCTGGAGCGCCTCCTGACCTCAACGCCGGGGGAAGCCGGACGGCTGGCGCAGTATTTTCGACGCCCCGACAGCGTCCTGAGCCTGCGCGACGAGATTGATCAAATGGCCCTTATTCGTGCCGAGTGGGACCGCTGCAATCGACTATTCGTTGCGACACAAGGGCTGTGGACGCGCCAGATCAACGATCAGACGACATGGCGGCTGATTGACAGCCTGCAGGCCCTTGGCCCCGCGGACGTGGACCTGTGGCACCATGTGGTTCTGCACCACGATTCGACCGATCCACAGCAACGAGAGGCCGCCTTGTGGTGTTTGCGGCACGCTGCCTGCGACCAGACGACTGTGGCGACCTATCTGGCGCACATCGTCACGGATGGCACGCTGGTGGCCGCCGCACAGCGAGGCGATTCGGCCTACCTCTGCGAGATCCGCACCCTGATCGAACGCTGGAACGCGGGGTATTACCGCGATGGGCTGCTGGAGTTGGACGCCTCGGATGCCTTGAACGCGGCGAGCAGTCGCACGGAAGAGGCCCTGCAACAGGTCGCGTCGCTGACCCGCAGCGACTGGCCGCGTCCGCATGGCGCGTTCCTGCCGCGTCAGGGCCGCCCTGCCCGGATGCGTCCCGGCTGGAATTTGCGTCAGGGGCGCATGGTGGCACCGCCGAAGCGCAAAGATTATTTCGATCCCGCGACTGAGCCCGCCACGCAGATGGACACACCCGTCTGACACACGCATTGGCCGCTTGCCCCCCGGCCATGGCTCGGGCTAAGGCAACGCCATGTCGACGCCCACGAAATCACATGGCCGCAAGACCATCCGCCCGAGCCTTACGCCGCGCGACCTGATGGAACCTGCGCCCGATCTGGCCCGCGCGTGGCGGGCCCAGGTCATCACCCTGTTCCCCGAAGCCTTTCCCGGCATTCTGGGCATGTCCCTGACCGGCAAAGCGCTGAAAGACGGGCTGTGGCAGTTGCAGACCGTGCCGCTGCGCAGCTTTGGCGAGGGCAAGCATCGCAATGTCGATGACACGCCCACCGGCGGCGGTGCCGGGATGGTGTTGCGCCCCGATGTGATGGCCGCCGCGATCGAAACCGCGCGCGCCACGCAGAATCGCGCGGCGCCGCTGATCTATCTCAGCCCGCGCGGGCGCCCGTTTACCCAAGGCATGGCGCGCGATCTGGCACAACGGCCCGGCGCGACGCTGATTTGCGGCCGGTTCGAGGGGCTCGATCAGCGGGTGATCGACCGTTACGACATCACCGAAGTGTCGATGGGCGATTACGTCCTGACGGGCGGTGAGCTGCCTGCACAGGTGTTGCTGGACGCAACGGTGCGCCTGCTGCCCGGCGTTCTGGGCAACGCGGAGTCCACGGAGGAGGAGAGCTTCTCCCACGGTCTTCTGGAACATCCGCAGTACACCCGGCCCAGCGACTGGGCGGGGGAGAAGGTGCCCGACGTGCTGCTGTCCGGCAACCACGGCGAGATCGCCAAGTGGCGGCGCGCACAGGCAGAGGCGCTGACCCGCGACCGCCGCCCCGACCTGTGGGATGCCTTTCAGGCGCGCAAGAATGACTGATCTGCTGATCCGCCCCGCGCGGGTCACGGACATCGGCGTGATCCTGGCGCTGCTCGCCGATGATACGCTGGGCCAGACGCGCGAGCTGGTCGGGGAGACAGTCGATGCGGGATACATCGATGCCTTCAACGCGATCGCGCGGGATGAGAACCAGCACCTGATGGTCGCAGAGGCGGACGGGCGCGTGGTCGGGACGTTCCAGCTGTCCTACCTGCCCGGCCTGTCGCATCAGGGGGCGTGGCGCGCGCAGATCGAGGCGGTGCGCGTGGCCTCTGATCTGAGGGGGCAGGGCCTTGGGCGGCAGATGATGACCTGGGCGATCGAGGCGGCACAGGCGCGCGGTTGCCGCATGGTGCAGCTGACCTCTCACAAGACGCGGCACGATGCGCATCGGTTTTACGAGAGCCTCGGCTTTGCTCGTTCGCACGCGGGATTCAAGCGGGTGCTGTGAGCGTCAGCCCTTGACCTGATCGGCCTTGACCGCGTTGCGTTTGCCCACGGGGCGCGGCTGGCCGGTTGTGGTGTCGGGGCGGACCTGGGCCTCCAGCTCGGCGTTCAGCTCTGCGCCCAGCAGGATCACCCAGGCGGAGATCCACAACCAGAACAGCATCACCACGGCGCCCGCGAGCGAACCGAAGGTTTCCTGATAGCTGCCGAAATTTGCCGCATATAGCGCGAAAAGCGCCGAGCCGATCACCCACAGCACGCTTGCCAATACCGCGCCCGGCAGGGTCCACGACCAGCGCGGCGATCGGCGATCGGGACCATAGCGATAAAGCACCGCAGCCCCCAGAACGGTCATGGCGAACAGCAGCGCCCAGCGGATCAGCCCGACGACCGCTTCGGTGCCGGCTCCCAGGGGGAAAATCGCCAGCAGACTGGGCAGCACCAGCACCGCGCCCAAGCCCGCCACAAGGCCGATCACCAGCATCGCCGTCAGCGCCAGAGTGACCAGTTTGCCTTTGATGAAGCCGCGCTCGTCGGTTTCTTCGTAAACGATATTCAGCCCTTCCACCAAGGTGGAGACCCCCCGTGAGGCCGACCAAAGTGCAAGGCCGATACCGATCAAGGCGGTCAGCCCGAGGCCGCCGCTTTCGGTTCCGGCGACGGAGGCGGCCTGTTCGGTGATGATCTCTGCGGCGCGCTGCGGCAGCAAGGCGGCCACCTGGTCCAACTGAGCGGCAACTTCATCGGGTGCAATGAACAGGCCCCCGATGGCCATGACGGCCGCGATGGCGGGAAAGATCGCCAAAAGGCCGTAGAACGCCACCCCGGCCGCCACCAGCCCGACGTGGTCGCGGTCAATGGCGTCCTTCACCCGAAAGGCGACGGACTTCCAGCCGCTGAACCCCAGACGGGTCGGTCTTTTCGCGGTGTCGCTCATCGTGGCCTCATGTGTTTGGATGCCTGCCTCAGGCACGTTGCAACGTCTTCTAACGTCAACTTGAACCAGACGGCTTTCGTTCCGCGCGCCCTTGTCAGCCGAGTTTGCGCTAAAGCGCTTGGCAGAGGCGGGCGGCTCTGCAACACCTCTGAAATCCAACCCGGAGGGGGGACCCCGATGCGCGCGCCGATCCTTTGCCTGATGCTTGTCCTGCCGTTGCCTGCCATCGCTTGGGAACACACGGTGGAATATCGGTTTTCCGGGGCTGAGTTGTCCACCTTTGCCGTACTGCCCCAAGAGGTCGAGGCCCCTGAGACGCTGGCAGTCACCCTCGCGTCAGAGACGTCCGGCCCGCTGGAATTCCTGGTGGAGGCAGACAATGGGCTGGGCGAGTGTTCCGAGATCCTGGCCTATGCGCAGGGCAACCCTGACGTTACAGTGGTCATCACCATGCATCTGAATGCCCAAACCATGAATGGCGTCACGCTCAGCCGGTGCGCGCAGCACTAGTACCGCGTAACCGCTTGCAAATCACCCACAACTCGTGAAAATTGAGCACCACTCAACGATGTAACTGTGATGTATAGCCAGATCCCATTCAACGCCATTACACGCATGACCGGAGACGGTCTTTGTCTTGCCGAGATCATCACAGATCCCGATGGCAACCCCGTCGATTACCGGTTCCTTCGCATCAATGATCTGTTCGCGGAGTTCACCGGTCTCAAGAATGCCACAGGGCGGACCGCGTTGGAAATGGTGCCCGAGCTGGAACGCAGCTGGATCGACTATTACGCACGTGTCGGATTGGGGCGCGAAACCCTGCGGTTTGAAAACCACTCCCCCGTCATGAAACGCTGGTTCGAGGTTCAGGCCAGCCCGGCAGAGAAACACGGGCAGCTGTATATCATGTTCCGCGACATCACCGCCCGAAAGCTGGCGGATGAGGCTCGGGAACATGCGCTGGAGCAATCGCAGCAGCTGTTTCAGGAACTTGGCCACCGGGTGAAGAACAGCCTTGCCGTGATTTCGTCGATTACAAAGATGGAGGCGCGCTCCGCCGGGCCAGAGGCCAAAGAGGCGTTGGATCGGGTGCGGGCGCGGATCTCTGCGGTGGCACAGCTATATGCGGCGATGCACACGGATCAGACAATCGATGCCATTCAAATGGACGACTATCTGACCTCCATCATCCACGCCTTGCGCAACAGCGTCGAGGACCATGGTCGACTGAGCATCACAACCGAGGTCGAGCCGATCCTTCTGAACAGCCATCAGGCGGTGAACGTGGGTCTTGTGGTCAACGAATTGGTGACCAACTGCGTGAAACACGCCTTTGCCCCCGACCAAAATGGCGAAATCACCGTGGCCCTCAGTGCGGCAGAGGGCACCGCGCGTCTGGATGTGCACGACAATGGCAACGGCGGCGCCAGCCGGGAAGGCTCCGGCCTTGGCCACCGGCTGATCACGGCCTTTATCGGCGACCTTGGCGGGACGCGGGACAGCCGGACACGCCCCGAAGGCGGCAGCACCGTGTCCGTGACCTTTCCCATCAAACGCGACTGAGGGGCCTGCCCTTTCAAAGCCCTTGAAACATGAGGGTTTGGCGCGTAAGAGAGCGCATCCAAAGGCTTCGAGGCGACTCGGGGCCTTTGGATTTAGCGGTCCTGTTTCCTGCGGACCGCGGCAACAAACCAATAGCTGGCCGGCTGAAATCCGATGCGGATCAATCGCTTACCAGACATTTCCGTGGGCAAACCGCGCGTAACATGAAGGAGAGATCAGATGGACCTGATCGCAGAACTCGAAGCGGAGCAAATCGCTGCGCTGGGGAAAGAGATCCCCGACTTCAAAGCTGGCGACACCATTCGCGTCGGCTACAAGGTGACTGAAGGCACGCGCACCCGTGTTCAGAACTACGAGGGTGTCTGCATCTCTCGTAAGCATGGCAAGGGCATCGCGGGCGCATTCACCGTTCGCAAGATTTCCTTCGGTGAAGGTGTGGAGCGCGTTTTCCCGCTGTACTCCACCAACATCGAATCCATCACCGTCGTGCGTCGCGGCCGTGTCCGTCGTGCGAAGATGTACTACCTGCGTTCGCGCCGCGGTAAGTCGGCTCGTATCGTCGAGAACACCAACTACAAAGCCCCCAAGGGCGCAAAAGCGTAAGGACCTGACGAGATGAAAAAGGATCTGCACCCCGCATACCACCTCGTCACCGTCAAAATGACCGACGGGACAGAGTTCCAGACGCGCACCACATGGGGCAAAGAGGGCGACACGCTCGTTCTCGACATCGACCCCACCGCGCACCCGGCATGGACCGGCGGCACGGGCCGTATGCTCGACCAGGGTGGCCGCGTCTCCAAGTTCAAGAAGAAGTACGAAGGCCTCGGCTTCTGATCGAACGACCATTCGATTTGTCGAAATGCCGCTCCTTTGGGGCGGCATTTTGCGTTTGTCCGCTCGTTATGGGGCGATACCTGAATTATCGGGCAACGCGGCGGCCTTCGTGTCCGGGAGTGGCGCACCCTGGATTTCGCGCGCGGGAATAAGCATGGTCACTGCGGTGCCCGCCGTATCGCTGCGCACGCACAACCCGCCGCCCGCCGATTGCAAAAAGCCCGCCACCATCGACAGACCCAGACCGGTGCCCTTGCCCGTCGGCTTGGTGGTAAAGAACGGTTCGGACACGCGGGCGAGAATCTCCGGCGGAATTCCACTGCCGCTGTCGCGCACGCAGATCGCCACGTATTTACCGGGTGCCAAACGCGCTCCGCTGGCCAAGAGACGCTCCTCCCCGACATTTTCGAGCGACAACTTGACCAACAGCGTCCCCTGCCCGCTCATCGCATCCACGGAATTCTTTACCAAGTTCAGCAGCGCGGTCGCAAATTGCCCGTCGTCCACCTCCATCGGCAAGCGGTGGTGCCAACGGTCCACCCGTTTCTCGATCCCCTCGGGCACCATGGTCCGGATCAGCGTCATGGTCTTGACCACCGCCTCGTTGGCATCCATCACCCGCGGCCGCATCGGCGCCTTGCGCGCGTAGACCAACAGGTGATGCACGACCTCCTCTGCCCGTTCCGCCGCCATCTGGGCCTCGTGGATGGCATCCGCGCGATCCTGCGGGTCGTCGAGCAGATGGTACAGTTCCAGATTGCCTTTCACCACGGTCAGCATGTTGTTGAAATCATGCGCCACCCCCCCGGCCAACCGGCCGATGGCGGACATCTTCTGATCCTGCGCCAGCCGCTGCGCCGCCTCTTCCGTCTCCAGCCGAGATTTGCGCGCATAGAGCATCGCCAGCCCCACGTAGACAAACCCCGCGCAGGTGACGAATATGGCTCCGATCCATTCGATCGGCCTGGTGAAATCGTGCAAGTGACTGGCCATAACCACCGTGACCATCACCGCAAAGATCAAGATTTGCGCCCAACTCAGCCACAGGTGCCGGTCACCGCGCCGGATCTGGTACACCATCGTCGAGGCAATGAGCACCGTCCCGATGTAAAGATGGATCGGTTCATGCTGCATGGCGTAGTAGGATGGCAACCACATGAAGCTCACCACGACCACCAGATACAGCACCCCCGCCGTCACCAGATCGTGGGGTTCCGCCTGATCCAGCCGCGACGTGACAAAGCGATAGTGCACCGCATGGGACACCAGGTAGCCAAGACACCACGCCACCGGCAACAGGCTTGCATCGTAGATATACATCATGACAGCGCCGATGCAGATCCCCACAAGGCGCATGATCAGCTCCTGCGGGACGCCATACTCCACTTCATGAAGCAGTTGCATGTCCTGGCGGGCGTCCTGCGGCATCATCGCAAAGCTGTCTCCTGTCGAGTGATGCGGCCCGGCACGGCCGCAATATGGTGAATATCACGCTAAGATCGAAGCCGCGCGCCCCTAAACCTAGTCCAGCATCCAGCGATCTCGCAATGTCGGAAGTTGGTTAATGAGCAGTAACATCCTGAGGGAGAACGGTTTGCGAATGTTCACCTGAAATGCATCAATCGCCTTGGTGCGGCGGCATTCCGTACACCTTGCAAATGCGCCACCCGGTTGCTTTCGCTGGACATCAGCATGGGTCGGTGGCTAATTTTGATCAAATTCAGGCATCAGTCGTCACGGAGTCGCGCCATGAAGGACGAGAACTTTCTCAAGGAACACAACGCCCGCCAGCTTTGGCACCCCATGGCCCACCCAGGCGAGGCACAGGCACATCCGCCGCGCATCATCACCGGGGCCGAAGGCGTCAATATCACCGACATCGACGGCCATAGCGTGGTGGATGCGGTCGGCGGCCTGTGGTGCGTGAACCTTGGCTATTCCAATGACGTGGTCAAGGAAGCCATCGCCAAGCAGCTCTATGATCTGCCGTATTACTCCGCCTTTGCCGGGACAACGAACCCGCCCGCAATCGAGGCCGCCCATGCCGTCCAGGAATTTTTTGCCGACGATGGGATGGAGCGCGTCTTCTTTACCTCCGGCGGGTCAGACAGTGTGGAAACCTGCCTGCGTCTGTCACGACAATACCATCGCCTGCGGGGGGAGCCGACGCGGACCAAGTTCATCTCGTTGAAAAAGGGCTATCACGGCACACATTTCGGCGGCGCGTCGGTCAATGGCAACAATCGGTTCCGCGTAAACTACGAACCGCTGCTGCCCGGCTGTTTCCACCTGCCAGCGCCCTACCCCTACCGCAACCCGTTCAACGAAACCGACCCGGCGCAGCTGGCGCAGCTGATTGCGCAGGCCTTCGAGGACGAGATTGCCTTTCAGGGGGCCAACACCATCGCCGCCCTGATCATGGAGCCGATCCTCGGCGCGGGTGGCGTGCTGGTCCCGGACCAGAGCTTCATGCCCATGATGCGCGAGATCTGCGACCGTCACGGCATCCTGTTGATCTCTGACGAGGTCATCACCGGCTTTGGCCGCTCGGGCGATTGGTCCGGCGCGCGGCATTGGGGGGTGAAACCGGACATGATGAGCACGGCCAAAGGCATCACCTCCGGCTACTTCCCCGTTGGCGCGGCGCTGATGTCCGGCAAAGTGGCGGAGGTGTTCGAGGGCAGCACCGCAGACGGTACGATCAGCCACGGCTACACCTATTCCGCCCATCCCGTGGGCGCCGCCGCCGTCACCGCCTGCCTGTCGGAGACGCTGCGCCTGAACCTGCATGACAACGCGGCCGAACGCGGCACCCAGCTTTACGACGGTCTGCGGCGCTTGTCCGAAAAGCACGGCCTCATCGGGGATGTGCGCGGCGGACACGGGCTCATGAGCGGGCTGGAACTGGTGTCTGACCGCGCCAAGAAAACTCCTCTCGACGCCGCCACCGTCAAACGCATCCACGACGCCACGTACGATGCGGGCGCCATGGTCCGCGCCAGCGGCCACAACATCCTGATGTCGCCCCCGTTGACCATTTCCAAGGCCGAAATCGACACCATCCTGACGGCCCTGGACGCGGGCTTCGCGAAGGCCTGAGCGTTACGCTTCCTTGCTTTCAGAAATACTTCGGGGTTCGGGGCAGAGCCCCATGGGGCTCCTCAGGTGCCCGAATACAAAGGGGCCGTCGCTTGATGCGGCGGCCCCCCTCCCTTTGCATTACGCCAAGATCACTCGGTGAATTTGCGGATCTCGCCTGATTTCAGCCGCGACTGGTAGCTCGACAGCTCCCGCTTCACGACGGGCATCAGGAAATACAGGCCAAAGATGTTCACCACCGCCATGGCAAAGATCGCCGCGTCGGAGAAGTCGATCACCGGGCCAAGGCTCGCCGCCGCGCCGATGACAACGAAGAGGCAGAAGATGATCTTGAACGTCAGCTCCTTGGCCTTGCCTTCGCCGAACAGGAAAGTCCACGCCTTCAGACCGTAGTAAGACCATGAAATCATGGTGGAAAAGGCGAACAGGATCACCGCGATGGCCAGAACCGTCGGGAACCAGCTGAAGGTCGCACCAAAGGCCGCGGCCGTCAGGCTGACACCGGTGTTGCCGTCGACCGTGGCGATGGCTGTGCCCGCCTCGTTCAGCATGTACAGGCCGGTCGCCTCATCCACCATCAACTGCTGCGTGATGATGATGACCAGCGCCGTCATCGTGCAGATCACGACCGTGTCGATGAAGGGCTCCAACAGTGACACGAAACCTTCGGTGATCGGCTCCTTGGTGCGCACGGCAGAGTGGGCGATGGCGGCAGACCCGACGCCCGCCTCGTTGGAGAACGCCGCCCGTTTGAACCCCTGGATCAGCGCCCCGACAAAGCCGCCCGCCACACCCAGACCGGTAAACGCCCCGGCAAAGATCTGGCCAAAGGCCCAGCCAATCATGTTGGCGTTCATGATCAGGATGATCAGTGCTGTGCCCACATAGATCACCGCCATCAGAGGCACGACCTTTTCGGTCACGCTGGCGATGGATTTCAGGCCACCAACGATGACGATGAACACGATCACCGCAAAGATCACGCCCGTGATCCAGCCGGGATACTCGCCCAGCACGCCGGTCAGCGCCTGGTGCGCCTGGTTCGACTGGAACATGTTGCCGCCGCCGAGGCTGCCCAGGATGCAGAAGATCGAGAACATCACCGCAAGGAACTTGCCCCCCGGCAATGAGCGCTCCGCAAAGCCTTTGACCATGTAATACATCGGGCCGCCGGAGACGGTGCCATCAGGGTACTCGTTGCGGTATTTCACCGCGAGCGTGCATTCCGTGAACTTCGACGCCATGCCCATCAGGCCCGCAAGGATCATCCAGAAGGTCGCCCCCGGCCCCCCGATGCCAACGGCCACAGCCACACCCGCGATGTTGCCCAGGCCCACCGTGCCCGAAAGCGCGGTCGCCAGCGCCTGAAAGTGGCTGACCTCGCCCGCGTCGTTGGGGTCGGAGTAGTCACCTTTCACCAGCGCGATGGAATGCGGAAAGGCGCGGAACTGGATGAAGCCGAAGTAGATGGTAAAGATCGTCGCCGCGGCCACCAGCCAGCCCACGATCCAGGGAAAGCTCGTTCCCGGGATGGGGCTGAAGATCCCGTTGACGAACCAGCCGGTCGCCCCGGCAAAGATCTCGTTGACCTTTTGGTCGATGCCGACCGCATCCTGCGCCTGCGCGCCGTGGGCCAGCGCCATGAACGCCATGGCCGCCAGCGCGACCCGTGTGAAAAGTCGTGTCATTGCAATTTCCTTTGGCTTGGCGTCAGGGGACGATCGTGCAGGGCACCGGTGAAATCTGGACCAGTGAGCCCGCGACAGAGCCGAACACCCGGCTGCCGAAACTCGACTGGCCGTCGCGGCCCAGCACCAATTGCGTGGCACCTTCTGTCTTTGCCAGTTTGGAGAGCGTTTCCGCGATGTGGCCATAGCGGATCACTGTTTCGACCTCGATCCCGGCCGCCGCGACCTGCTTTTTGGCGGGGGTGAGAATGGCGCTTTCGGCGCGGGCCATCTCGTCCTTGCGGCGGGCGTGGCGCTCCTCCAACTCGTTGGGGGTGAGGAACGAATAAGGCGACCACTCAAGAACATGGGCAATCAGCACGCTGCCCCCTTGGGCGGCGGCCCGGCCCGTGGCAAATTCCAGCGCACGTTGTGCTGGTTCACTGCCATCGAAGCCGACGATAAATTTGTCGGACATGTTGTGTCACTCCCCTGATTTTTTACTCGTTATTCAATTGTGACAAACTATCGCACACCGAGCAGGCGAATTTACGGAATCCGGCGCATCAGCCTTTAATTTCGCCAAATACGTCATGCCAAACCGTGCATTCGGCGCGTATGTTAGCGGTTTGTTAGGACCGTCGGCGGATTCTTGCGTCAACAATCATAGCGGGAGTACGCTTCATCTGGCCAAAATCGCCAATCTGACCGGCTGATCCGTGACCGATTCCCCGGACCGCAGGGACGCGCATTGGAACTTTGACAGACACATGGCGATATCACTGGCTCGGCTCAGATCACCGTCGAGCCCTTCCCCTACATCGCGGGCGCCGGATATCGATTGATCCCCTGCACCTGCTCCGATGACCAAGGCGCGGACCAAACTTCCTTTGCCGTTGTCGCCACGACCGCCAGGGCGCAAGGTGTCGGGGCCTTCACCAACAGGTTTGGCGGAAAATTCAGGCCGTGCACCTTTCAAATTCTATTTTTAGAATGTATATGAAGACAAAGCCGACCTTTCGCGTCATATAGCAGGACACTTCAATGAAACTTCCCCGGATGTCCGCCCGCACCTTTACGCAATACATGCCGATCCTCACCTGGGGCCGCGCCTATACGCGGGAGCAGGTGACATCTGACATGGTGGCAGCAGTGATCGTGACCATCATGCTGATCCCTCAGTCGTTGGCCTATGCGCTGCTGGCGGGCCTGCCGGCGGAGATGGGGCTCTATGCGTCAATCCTGCCGCTGTTTGCCTACGCGCTTTTTGGCACCTCGCGCGCGCTGGCCGTGGGGCCGGTGGCCGTTGTGTCGCTGATGACTGCCGCGGCCATCGGCAATCTGGGGCTGACCGACCCGGTGCAGATCGCTTTGGCCGCCGGGACACTGGCGTTCATATCCGGCGTCTTCCTGCTGGCGATGGGCGTTTTGCGGTTGGGCTTTGTGGCAAATTTCCTGTCGCATCCCGTGATTGCCGGATTCATCACCGCCTCGGGCATCCTGATCGCGACCTCGCAGTTAAAGCATGTCCTTGGCGTGCAGGCCTCCGGTCACAACCTGATAGATACGGTGGGCGCGCTGCTGTCCAACATCGGCCAGACCAATGTCATCACACTTGTTATTGGCGCAACGATCACCGCGTTCCTGTTCTGGGTGCGCAAGGGGCTGAAGCCGCTGCTGATCTCCAAGGGGCTGGCCCCGCGCACGGCCGATATCATGGCGAAGGCCGGACCCGTGGCCGCCGTTGCCGCGACCATCCTGGTCACATGGGCCTTTAGCCTGAATGAACATGGGGTGAAGATCGTCGGCGAGGTGCCCATGGGCCTGCCACCGATCACCCTGCCTTCGCTCAACGGGACGCTGTGGGGGCAGCTCCTGCTGCCGGCGATCCTGATTTCCATCATCGGGTTTGTTGAATCGGTGTCCGTGGGGCAAACCCTTGCCGCGAAAAGGCGTCAGCGCATCGTTCCCGATCAGGAGCTTATCGGCCTTGGCGCGGCCAACATCGGCTCTGCGCTGACCGGCGGCTATCCGGTGACGGGCGGCTTTGCGCGATCCGTGGTGAACTTTGACGCCGGGGCCGAAACGCCCGCCGCCGGGGCCTATACCGCCGTGGGCATTGGGTTGGCCGCGCTGCTTCTGACCCCGCTGCTGTACTTCCTGCCCATTGCGACCCTGGCCGCGACGATCATCGTCGCCGTGCTGTCGCTGGTGGATCTGTCGATCTTGTCCAAGGCCTGGGGCTATTCGCGCATGGACTTTGCCGCCGTGGCCGCGACGATCTTTCTGACGCTGGTCATGGGGGTGGAAGTCGGCGTCTCCGCCGGTGTTCTGATCTCCATCGGGTTGCACCTGTACCAGACGTCGCGCCCGCATGTGGCCGAGGTCGGGCTGGTGCCGGACACGCAGCATTTCCGCAACATCCTGCGGCACGACGTGGAAACCCGTCCGCATCTTGTGACGCTGCGCGTGGACGAAAGCCTGTATTTCGCCAACGCCCGGTTTCTGGAGGACTACGTGCTCAACCGCGTCACCTGTGATCAGCCGATCAAACATGTGGTGCTGCACTGCGCCGCCGTGAACGAGGTCGACATGTCCGCGCTTCACACGCTGGAAGAGCTGAACCGCCGGTTGTCCGACATGGGCATCCTGCTGCACCTGTCAGAGGTCAAAGGACCGGTGATGGACCGCCTGATACGGTCGCACCTGCTGGAGGATCTCAGCGGCCAGGTCTTCTTGTCGCAGTATCAGGCGTGGAAGGCGCTCAGCCCTGCGCCGGGCGATGATGGCCCGTCAGCCGAGGCGAACGCGGCCTGACTCCCTGAGGATTGAGATTTCTTCGCCCTCGAACACGGCCACGGACAACGGGTGTCCTTTGCCCGCGCCGGTATCAAGGTTCAGACGGTTGGCGTGCAGCTCCGGCGCATCGACCGGCGTATGGCCATGCACCACCAGTGCGCCGTGATCGCGGGTATCCTTCAGGAATTCGTCGCGGATCCAGACCATGTCATCCTCGACCTGATCTGCCAGCGGCACACCCGGACGCACGCCCGCATGAACGAAGAACTTGCCCGCCTCACGGTGCGAGAGCTTGAGACCGTTCAAGAAGGTCAAATGATGATCCGGCACCTTGGCGCGCACCTCGTCAGCCAATTCTTTAGACCGGATGCGCTCTGGCACCTCGATTCCATAGGATTGCATGGTTTCGCGCCCGCCGATGTTGGGGTGCGTCCAGTCGTAGCCGATGATCAGATGCGGATCATTGCGCGGATGGGGCGGGGTCACGAACCACTCAAACAGGCGATCGTGGTTGCCCTTGATGCAGGTCCAGTTGCGGCCCTCGGCCACCCCTTGCGCCAGGATCTCTATCACGCCTTTGGAATCCGGACCCCGATCAACGTAGTCGCCCAGAAACACGATGCGCGCATCACGCCCACCGTCTGCTTCGATCAGCGACAAGGCGCCTTCCAGCATCTCGCGCTGCCCGTGAATGTCGCCCATGGCGTAGAGTTTTTGCGTCATGCCGGTGATCTAGCACGCAGGCGCAAGGCCGACCATATCACCGCGACCAAGAAATTCTTGTCAGATTGGCGGAAGCTGACATTCTGAGAGTCGTTTCGCTCTTTGTTTATTAGCAATCATTTACCGAAAGGACCCTGTCATGAGAGGAATTTCACTCGCATTCATGCTGCTCGCCGTGGTGTCCGCCCTGCTGGGCATGGGATGGGGCATTCAGATGTCGGCCACCGATGACCACTCTTTGTCCATTGCGCACGCCCACCTGAACCTGCTGGGCTGGGTCGGCTTTGCCATCTTTGCCGGGTTTTACCAAATGGTGCCGCTGGCCAGAGGGCGGCTTGCATGGGTGCATTTCGCCATCGCGCTTGCGGGCGTGGTGATCATCATCCCCGGCATCGTCATGGCCCTGACCGACAACGGCGCCGCAGTGGCCAAGATCGGATCGGTCCTGACGTTTTTATCCATGGCGGTGTTCTTGTTGGTGGTGATCCGTTCACGCAACACCGCGTAAGGCGCACATGAAAACGGGCGACCCGAAGGCCGCCCGCATTTCGTCGTTCCAGACTGCGCCAATCAGGCGACGTCGAATTCCAGCGGTTTCACCTGCTTGAACATGCCGGTGGCCTTAAGCGCGTCGATCGCTTTCTGCGGCATCGCGTCGTCGATGTAGAGCAGCGCGATGGCTTCGCCCTTGGCGCTCGCCCGGCCCAGGGTAAAGTTCGCAATGTTCACGCCGTTCGAGCCACAGGTGTTGCCCAGCGTGCCGATGATGCCCGGCACGTCTTCGTTCGTGGTGTACACCATGTGACGGCCCACTTCGGCGTCGATGTTGATGCCCTTGATCTGGATGAAGCGCGGCTTGCCATCCGAGAACACGGTGCCGGCGATGGACCGCTCCTTGGTGGCTGTCACGACGGTCACCTTGACGTAGCCCTCGAAGGCACCGGATTGCGCTTGGTTGGTGGTGGCGATCTTGATGCCACGCTCCTTGGCGATCAGCGGCGCGGAGACCATGTTCACGTCCGGGTTCACCGACTTCATGATGCCGGCGATGAGCGAACAGTTCAACGCTTCGAGGTTCATGGTCGCGGCTTCGCCATCGTACAGGATGTTGATCGCCTTGATCGGCTCCTGATCGGACATCTGACCGATGAAGTTGCCGAGGTGTCCGGCAAGGTCGATCCACGGGCCCATGACCTTGGCTTCCTGCGCGGTCACGGACGGCATGTTCAGCGCGTTTTCTACGGCACCGGTCAGCAGGTAGTTGGACATCTGCTCGGCCACCTGAAGCGCCACGTTTTCCTGTGCCTCGGTGGTCGACGCGCCAAGGTGCGGTGTGCAGACCACGTTCGGCAAACCGAACAGGACGTTTTCCTTGGCCGGCTCTTCGGCGAAGACGTCAAAGGCCGCGCCAGCCACATGGCCGGATTTCAGCGCCTCTGCCAGGGCCTCTTCGTCCACCAGACCGCCGCGGGCACAGTTGATGATGCGCACGCCCTTCTTGGTCTTCGCGATGTTTTCCTTGGACAGGATGTTGCGCGTGCCATCGGTCAGCGGCACGTGCAGCGTGATAAAGTCGGCGCGCTTGAGCAGCTCGTCCAGCTCGACCTTTTCGACCTGCATCTTCTCGGCCTTCTCTTCGGACAGGAAGGGGTCATAGGCCACGACCTTCATCTTCAGGCCGCGCGCACGGTCGCAGACGATGCCACCGATGTTGCCCGCGCCGATGACGCCCAGCGTCTTGCCGGTCAGCTCGACACCCATGAACTTGGACTTTTCCCACTTGCCCGCATGGGTCGATGCGCTGGCCTCCGGGATCTGGCGGGCCACGGCGAACATCATCGCAATGGCGTGCTCCGCGGTGGTGATCATGTTGCCGAACGGCGTGTTCATGACGATCACGCCCTTCTTCGACGACGCTTCTTTGTCCACGTTGTCGGTGCCGATGCCGGCGCGGCCAACGACTTTCAGGTTGTCGGCGTGCTCCAGCAGCGAGGGCGTGACCTTGGTGTTGGAGCGGATGGCGAGGCCGTCGTACTTGCCGATGATTTCGGCCAGCTTGTCCTTGTCCTTGCCCAGATCGGGCATGAAATCGACCTCGATGCCACGATCACGAAAGATCTGGACGGCGGTTTCGGAGAGTTTGTCGGAAACGAGAACTTTGGGAGCCATGTGTCTGGTCCTTTGGATATAGGGGGAGCGGGCGGTGCGCGGAATGGCGTACCGGACTGTGTTCTTGGGAGGGGAGAGGTGCGCCGCGACGGGCGCACCAGACGCTTACGCGGCTTCGGACTGCGCTTCGAGGCAGGCCTCGAACGCCCACTTGATCCAGAGCGTCAGGGCCTGAAGGTCGCTGTCCTCGATTGTTGCGCCACACCAGATGCGCAGGCCCGCCGGGGCATCGCGATACGCGCCGATGTCGTATGCCGCATTTTCCGCGTCGAGCTTCTTGGCCACGGCCTTTGCAAACGCGGCGCCATCCTTGATGCGGTCATCGGTGAACTTCAGGCAGACGGAGGTGTTCGAGCGCGTCGCCGGATCAACGGCGAGGTTTTCGATCCAGTCGTGTTCGTCACAGAAGTCCCAGATCACCTTGGCGTTGGTGTCCGCGCGCTTCATCAGACCCTTGAGGCCACCGACGGAGCGCGCCCAGTCCAGCGCCACGAGGTAATCCTCGACCGCCAGCATGGACGGGGTGTTGATGGTCTCACCCTTGAAGATTCCGTCGATCAGCTTGCCGCCTTTGGTCATGCGGAAGATCTTCGGCAGCGGCCAGGCGGGGGTGTAGGTTTCGAGACGTTCGACCGCACGCGGGGACAAAACGATCATCCCGTGCGCGGCTTCGCCGCCCATGACCTTCTGCCAGGAGAAGGTGGTCACATCCAGCTTGTCCCACGGCAGATCCTGCGCGAAGGCGGCGGATGTGGCGTCACAAATGGTCAGACCTTCGCGGTCCGCCGGGATCACGTCGCCATTGGCAACGCGCACACCGGACGTGGTGCCGTTCCAGGTAAAGACAACGTCCGTGTTGTAGTCGATGGCGGCCATGTCGACGATCTCGCCATAGGGCGCTTCGAGCACGGAGGCGTCGATCTTGAGCTGCTTGACCACGTCAGTGACCCAGCCAGCGCCGAAGGATTCCCATGCCACCATGGTCGCCTTGCGAGCGCCAAGCATGGACCACATGGCCATCTCGACCGCGCCGGTGTCGGACGCGGGCACGATGCCAATCTTGTAATCTGCGGGGATGCCCAGGATTTCACGGGTGCCTTCGATGGCATCCTTCAGCTTGTCCTTGCCGACGGCGGCGCGGTGCGACCGACCAAGCGCAGCATCGGACAGCTTGTCCAGCGTGAATGTGGGGATCTTGGCACAGGGGCCAGAAGAAAAACGCGCGTTTTTCGGCCGCGTGACCGGAGTATTCGTAGCCATAGCTGAGCTAACCTTCCAGATAGATGCCCTTCGTTGGGGAAGGGTGTCCCACCGATGCCTCTATGCGAGTCGATGAGGCGCAGCAAGCGCGAAGTTGTCGCGTTCTGGCCCGAAGGTGTCGTATTTGATTTTTACGCTGCGCGGATGGAGTGCATCGGAAATTTCCGCACGCCGCCTGCCCCTCGCCTGCTTTCGCAAATGGGCCGCGGCTAGAGGTTCCTCAGCCCACCTTCGGCAAAGTCGGCGGCGAGGTCGGCGAACTCCGCCCGGCTGAGCCCCTTGTCCGGACGGTGCCAGGTGTAGACCCAGTTGATGATGCCAAAGACGGTCATGGTCGCAGCGCGCAGGCGGTCGCCGGTCAGGTCGGGCCGCTGCTGTTGCAACGCGCCGGACATCAAACGGACCAGCGTGCGCTGGTGTGACAGGATCGGCTCCTGCAGATCGTCAGGCAGGGTGGAGAGGGCTTCGAGCAGCAGCTTGTGCTCGGCATCCGCATCCTCGAAGGCGTCGAGCAGGGTGGCCATCAGGCTGCGCAGGCCATTGGAGGCGGTGCGTTCGGCCCGTTCGACGACGCAGTGAAAATGCGTGGCGAGAATATCGGCAAGCAGCGCCTCCTTGCTGTCGTAGTAATGATAGATCAGCGCCTTGGACACACCACAAACCTTGGCCGCCCCCGCCATCGAGGCGCGATCAAAGCCGTTTTGTGCAAAGTAGTCCGCCGCCCCCCGGCGCAGGATGTCGCGCTTTTCCGCGTGATCGCGCGCCAAACCGCGTCCCATCAGGGAGCCTTTTCGTCGAAAAGCGCAGCGTCGAGAGTGCGGCACATGCGGCGTTTCGGCGCCACGGTTCGCCCATGCCGCGCCGTGTCCGTTGCATCACAGACGCCAAGGCGACCCATGCCGGCGATCCTGTCCAAAGCCCTTCCCGGATGCTGTGATGCGGGATCGACCTCAAACACGGTGCACACCAAGCGCGCGGCGCGGTCCTGTGGTGGCATTGACGGCGTCCTCCCCACGGGCACGATGCACACAGCCGACCAGACGGTCAAGTCTGCCAAAGGCGGGGTCTTGCTGTGCCCCCTTGATTTGGCGGCAGAAGAGCGCAACTCTACCATCATGAACAGTCTCACACCCTTTCCCGGACAGTCGAGCGCCCCGCAAGTCGTGGCCTTTCACCGGACAGAGCTGAGCGTCATCCTGTCCCTGTATGGTCGCATGGTGGCCGCCGGGGAGTGGCGCGATTACGGGATATCCACCCTGCGCGACGTGGCCGTTTTCTCGGTATTCAAACGCACCGCCGAAAATCCGCTGTACCGCATCGAAAAACGCCCAAAGCTGCGCACCAAGCAGGGCGAATACGCGGTCATCGGCGCCGATGGTCAGATGCTGAAGCGCGGGCACGATCTGAAAACCGTGCTCCGGGTTCTGGAGCGCAAGCTGATACGCGCGGTGGATCTGGACTGATCCGAATGGTCAGTCCGGCGTTTGCGACAGCATGGCGCAGAGCAGCTCGAACATGATCGACGCGCCGAGGTAGGCGGTGTTGCCGCTTTGATCGAAAGGGGGCGAGACCTCTACCAGATCGGCGCCAACGATGTTCAGCCCCGCCAACCCACGGCAGACCTGAAGCGCCTCGTAACTGTTGGGCCCGCCAACCTCCGGCGTGCCGGTTCCGGGCGCGAAGGCCGGATCGACAAAATCAATGTCATAACTGACGTAGGTGGCGGAGGTGCCAACGATATCGCGCGCCTCTTGCATGACGTCGGCATGACCGCGCTGGAAATATTCCTCTATCTCGACAATGCGGATGCCTTCGGCCTTGGCAAAGTCAAGGTCTTCGCTGTCGTACATTGTGCCGCGAATGCCGATCTGTATGACCCGTTTGGGATCCAGAAGCCCCTCTTCGACCGCGCGGCGAAAGGGCGTGCCGTGGGTGTACATCTGCCCGTTGAAATAGCTGTGAAACAAATCGGTGTGGCTGTCGAAATGCACCATGCCAAGCGGGGCGTCCCGGGCCAGGGCGCGCAGAACGGGAAGAGAGGTCAGGTGGTCACCGCCCGCCGTAAGCGGCCGAATGCCCGCCCCGTGCAGATTGTCGTAGACATCGGTGATGCGCGCCATGCTGTCCTGAATGTCCGCCGGGTTCGGGCCCACATCGCCAAGATCGGCGCAGTTGGCCGCCTCGAACGGGCGCAGACCTGTAGCCTGATGCTGCGCGCGGATCATGGTGGAGGCATCGCGCAGTTGCCGTGGTCCGTGACGCGGACCCGGGCGGTTGGTGGTGCCGCTGTCCCATGGCACGCCCACCAGCCCCACGTCGACCTCGGAAAAGCGCGGGTGGTCCGGGGTCACCAGCGGCAGCCGCATGAAGGTCGGCACCCCCGCAAAGCGTGGCAGTTCAAATCCGGACACGGGATGGAAGAAGCTGTCAGACATGGTGTGTTGCTTTCTGAAAGGGAACAGGGGCGCTGCCCCTCCGCCCGCGGTCTCACTCCGGAGTATTCTGGGAAGCAAAGACACCAAGGCGCGCATGGCGGGTGACGGGACCGTCCCCCTGGCGTTCAATGCGCGCGATGGCGGCAGTGATCGGCTCATAGGCGGTGGCCATGTGGTAGGCGTTGGCATGCAGCAGCGTGTCCGCGTCAGCAACCCAGGCCACATGCCCCTTCCAGAACAGCAGGTCACCGCGTTCGGGCGGCGTGCCCGTGGCAAGCGTGTCCCCAAGGGCGCGCTCTTGCAGGTCACTGTCACCGGGGGCAGCCATGCCGACGCCCGTGAGGGCGGCCTGCACAAGCCCGGAACAGTCAATCCCGAAGCTGGAGTTCGCCCCCCACAGATAAGGTGTCCCCAGGTACAGCGCGGCCACGGCCACCGGGTCGCGCGCAGTGTCCTGCGTGAGGTGCGCGGTCGGCACCCAGCCCAATTCGGTCAGAGAAAAGCGGTTCTGCGTCTGCTGGACCCGGACAGCGGCACCGTGTGGCAGCGACGGCCCTTCCGGGCATTTGAAATCGGGGGCCGGGTAGACATGCGTTGCGCGTGCACTCACCGTAAAGAGATCGCCTTGGCGGGCATCTTCGGCCCGTAGGGCGGCGACATCCACCCACCCGACGTAATTCGCGGTGAGCGCCGTGCCAAAGGCATAGCCATCGCGGCGTTCCAAAACGTCGAACGCCTCGCCGTAGCGCAGCTGCCTGTCCCGGCGGCCTCCGGGATCCAGCGACAGGTCCAGAACCGGCGTCGCGACGAAATGCGCCCGAGGTTGCACCGCAACAAGCTGCGGGTTGCGGTCCGCCAGCCAATCCGCCGTAACGCGGTCGTTCCACTGGCGGCACCGGCGATCATCGAACCCCGGCAAGCCGATCACAGGTCGAGGACCTTTGGCAAGGCTGCGAGAATTGCACGCGACCCCTGCCCCAATCCTCCCTTGGACCGGCCGGGTGCGGCGCTCGGCTGCCACGAATAGATGTCGAAATGGGCGTAGCGCGCGGCGCCTTCCGTAAAGCGGCGGAGAAACAGTGCGGCCGTGATGGACCCAGCAAAACCGCCTGAAGGCGCATTGTCCAGGTCTGCGATCTCCGGCTCGATCATCGTTTCGTAGGGGTCGTGGAAGGGCATCCGCCAGACCGGATCGGCCTGCGTGAGGGCCGCCTCCGCCACTTGTGCGGCGACGTCGTCATCATCGGTGTAAAACGGTGCAAGGTCGGGACCGACCGCCACCCGCGCGGCGCCTGTCAACGTTGCCATGGACAGCATGAGGTCGGGCGCGTCCTCCGCGCCGTAGGCCAGCGCGTCTGCCAGAACCAAGCGCCCTTCGGCGTCGGTGTTGTTGATCTCCACCGTCTTGCCAAGCCGCGAGGTCAGCACATCACCGGGACGAAAGCTGGAGCCGGAGACGCTGTTTTCAACGGCGGGGATCAGCAGGCGCAGCTGCACTTTCAGCCCTGAGGCCATGATCATCTGCGCCAGTCCAATGGTGTTGGCCGCGCCGCCCATGTCCTTTTTCATAATCCCCATGGAGCTGCCCGGTTTCAGGTTCAGCCCACCGGTGTCAAAGCACACGCCCTTGCCCACCAGCGTCACCTTTGGCCCTTCGCTCCCCCAACGCAGGTCGATCAGACGGGGTGCCTGTGCAGCTGCGCGGCCCACCGCGTGGATCATCGGAAAATTCTGCGCCAGCAGGTCTTCGCCCGTGATGACAGTCATCTCGGCGCTGAAACGATCGGCAAGGTCGCGCACGGCCTGCTCCAATGCCTCCGGCCCCATATCCTGAGCCGTGGTGTTCACAAGGTCCCGTGTCAGCCATTCCGCTTCGGCCATCGTTTCCAGACGGGTCGCATCGACACCCTCGGGTGCGATCAACAGCCGATCTGCTTCCGGCGCATCCTTGTAGCGCGTGAACCGATACATGGAGAACAGCCAGCCAAGCGCCTCGGTTTCTGCATTCTCCAAATCACCAGAGACGAGACGATAGCGGCCTGGCGCAAGCGCCGGGACAGCCGCGGCCAGCGGAAATCGCTGGCGCGCCCGTTGCGCGGGCGTCCCGTAGCCCGCCAGCGCGGCCTCAGGCTGACCGTCGCTGCCGGGGATCATCAACGCCGTGCCCAGCGCCCCGCTGAACCCGCTGGCAGCAACCCAGGTCTGGACCATGTCAGATTGTGATGCGAGCCAATCGCCAAGCGCGTCCGGGGTCAGAACATGCAGGGGCAAAGCGGCCGTTTCAGAAGAAGCAAAACAGGAAGACATGGGGGCACCTCAGCTTGGGACAGTTGCGCCAAGCCTAGTACGGGAGGATGGCACCGCAAGTGCCATTCGTTGCGATCTGCTGGGGGTGCATGATGGAGCGTTAAATAGAGAACTCATTTAAATCCCATAGCCGCGTCAATGAGCGCTCGCCCGTGCGGGCGAGGCGGGCAAGAGTCGCGGCCTCGGCCACGAAATCCCCCAGTTCAAGGCAGTCGATCACGTCGTAAGAGACCTTGCTCAGCGATCTCATGCCAATTTGATCCGCAATCGCTGACAGCGAGCGCAGAATTTTTTGCATGTCCTGGCGGGGACCGGACAGGGCCATGTCCTGCACTTGGCAGAGCCGTTGAGCCAGTTCCTCCATTGCGCGGCAGATCACGTCTTCCGCAGCATGCGGGCCGAGGTCCGTATACAACGTCTTGATCTGGGCCGGGTCCATATCCGGTCTTTCCACCGGCGACAGATATGTCACCTGTTTCACATCTCACCCCATGTTTTGGCCCCCACAGCCGATGCCTAGAATGGCGTCAGTCCGTTCCCAAAAGGTTATTTCCACAAGCCGAATTCCCTCGCATTTCACGCGAATTCAGCATAGTTGGACCGTCAGATTTTCGACATATTTCAGACGGAGACCGAGATGCCTTTCAGCAAGCCCCTGCCTGCTTACCTTGTCACACGCTATCACGGCTGGAAGGCAACAACCCACGCCGAAAACCGCGCATGGTACAAGCGACTTGCGGATGAGGGCCAGCGGCCGCGTGCCATGGTGATTTCCTGCTGTGACTCCCGCGTGCATGTGACATCGATCTTCGGGGCCGATCAGGGAGAGTTCTTCATCCACCGCAACATCGCAAACCTCGTGCCCGCGTACGAACCCGACGGCCAGCATCACGGCACATCGGCAGCGGTCGAGTACGCCGTCCTGGCACTGAAGGTCGCGCATGTCATCGTGTTGGGACACTCCAACTGCGGCGGCGTGCAAGGGTGTCTGGATATGTGCCAGGGCCGCGCGCCGGAGCTTGAGGAGGAGTCGTCTTTCGTTGGACGCTGGATGGATATCCTGAAGCCCGGGTACGAGGCGGTGAAGGATGATCCGGACATGCCGCGCGCGCTGGAGCACGAGGCCGTGCGCGTGTCACTGCGCAACCTGATGACCTTCCCGTTCGTCCAGAAGGCGGTGGAGGACGGGACATTGTCGCTGCATGGGCTGTGGACCGACATCGGCGAAGGCGACCTGCTGAACATGGATTCGCGCGGCGATTTTGTCGAAATCTAAAGAGTGATGGCGCGTCTTGGCTCAGGCCTTGGCGCGTCGCAGTGCGCCCGTCTCACCATCGGGATGCGCAATGATGCATGGACGTCCTAGACGGCGCGACAGCTCCGACATGGGGATCCCGATGTCCGACCCGGTGCACAGCGCCTGACCAATGTCGTTGTAAACCACCATGCGCCCCTCGCAGAACCCAAGTTCGTAGCCCCGCTCTTCAAGGCGCGCGGCAACGTCTTGCCAGCTCTCGGATTTTTGCAGGATCGGGGCCAGGAAAAGGCGCAGCATCGCGCGCGTTTCGCAATCCAAAGGGATCGGCAGCCCCACTTTATACGGGCTGTGCAACCATACGTCAGAGTGGCGTTCCATGTCGGCGCTCCTTGCGTGCGTCTTTTCACATGGCCAGTTCAAATAGCGCCCACAAGGGCCGATACCAGCCTTGATCGTTTCCAAGCGTGCCAAGCGATTGCGGCTGAAATGTGGCAGCGCCGCTCCTTTTGCCTCAGCTTTTGCGAAAAGTAGAAACCTCGCGCTAACGTTGCGAGCGGCATGCACAGAGCATGGAAGTCAATCTGCGCGTCCGTACAGCCAGAACGCCACAGCGCACACCCTGAACGGCTTTCCCACAGTCCGAGGCGCCCGTTTGCCCAGACAGCGCAGCTTCCGAGACGGTCTGCTTCATCATGTTTGGGGATAAAAATTCCGCTGCGGCCTGCGTGGGAGAGAGATGGAGAGCGTTTGGCAGACCGCAGCGCGGACGACGTCAATTGAATTGCAGACGGGTAACAAAAGCGCGCCTTTGTCGGGGCGCACTTGCCCGCATCTGTCATGTTTCGAAACGGTCTGGCCAGATCCCCCGACAAGAGAGAGAGGTGGAGAGAGAGAAGCCGGTCATGTCCGGGCCGTCTCGTTTGCCATTCTGGCGTCGCGTCACTGCGCGTTCGATGAAAGTTTTATACACCTCGGTGAGCCGCATCGAAACCGCCCAATCGGCGAGGTTTCAGCTGCCAACGTATAGGGCTGCGATGATCGCACACGCCAAAGCTGCGACAACATATCAAACCGGAAACAAGCACTCGACCGTCTTGGAACAGTTAACCCTCTTCCCGGAGAAAAGCGCCGCGCAAGGGGACCGTCCCAAAAGCGGAAACGCCCCCGCAGAGCAATCTGCGAGGGCGCTTTATCCATGCGTTTCACGTCGATGGGCTGGATCAGCCCTTTTTGAGGATTTCGCGCCCAAGAACTTCGGCAATCTGCACCGCGTTCAGCGCCGCGCCCTTGCGCAGGTTGTCGGACACGCACCACAGGTTCAGCCCGTTGTCGATCGTGCTGTCCTGACGGATGCGGGAAATGAACGTCGCGAAGTCGCCAACGCATTCCTTCGGCGTGACGTAGCCGCCGTCCTCACGTTTGTCGATCACCATGATGCCCGGGCTTTCGCGCAGGATGTCACGGGCTTCGTCTTCATCGAGGAAGTCCTCGAATTCGATGTTGATCGCCTCGGCGTGACCGACAAAGACCGGCACCCGAACGCAGGTCGCCGTGACCTTGATCGACTTGTCGACGATCTTCTTGGTTTCCGCGACCATCTTCCACTCTTCCTTGGTGGAGCCATCTTCGAGGAAGACGTCGATGTGCGGGATCACGTTGAAGGCGATCTCCTTGGGGTACTTTTTCGGCGGCACGTCGGACACCGGGTTGTAAACCGCCTTGGTCTGCTCCCACAGCTCGTCCATGCCTTCCTTGCCCGAGCCGGAAACCGACTGGTAGGTGGACACGACGACGCGCTTGATCTTTGCGCGATCATGCAACGGCTTCAGCGCCACGACCATCTGCGCGGTGGAGCAGTTGGGGTTGGCGATGATGTTCTTCTTCATTTCGTGCACGGCGGAGGCGTTGCACTCCGGCACGATCAGCGGCACGTCCGGGTCGTACCGATAGAGGGACGAGTTATCGATCACGACGCAGCCGGCTTTTGCCGCCTTCGGTGCAAATTCCTTCGTCGCCTCGGAGCCCACCGCAAACAGCGCGATGTCCCAGCCGGTGAAATCAAATGTGGCAAGATCCTGGGTCTTCAGTGTCTTGTCGCCAAAGCTGACTTCTGTACCCAGCGACCGGCGCGAAGCCAGTACGGCGATCTCGTCGACGGGAAATTCCCGCTCATCGAGGATGTTCAGCATTTCGCGGCCCACGTTGCCCGTGGCGCCTACGACGACGATCCGGTAGCCCATTTGCCCCTCCTGTAAGGTGTCGGCATCAAACAGGCCCCTGCCTGCCCGATAGGCGCGGGTCATACCGTAGCTGCGGCGTGTGTGAAAGGCCTGTTTTTTCGGGAGGTTGTGCATCCCCTTCGGAAGTATCCCGCATTCCCTATCGCCAGTTTCGCTCAAAAGCTGAGTGTTTTTGAGCGGCACGAACGTCGACAGAAGGTTCGCGAGGCAGGCAGCTTTAATGCCTTTTTAACGCGTTCCGTGCTTTAGATCGGCAGATCGTTTTGCAGCATCTCGGCACGTGTTTGAAGTTACAGCGATTGATCTTCCGCTTTGCGCAAGGATCGATAAAGCGTTGATAGGAAACGGAAGGTGAGGATGTTTTTTGGGCTCGTGACGGGCTTGACCCGTTCCCAAAAACAAGCAGCGTTCGTCGTTATCGATGCCGTGGTCATCGCCGCGTCGCTTGCAATAGCTGTGCTGCTTGTCACCCCCACTGGCCCGGAACAGGTGTTCCTTTTGTCCAGCATCTGGCCGCTCGGTGTCCTGTTGGTCATCGCGGGCTGCATGAGCGGCTGGTGGCTTGGGCTGACGCGGATGAAGCTGAAAGCCTATGAAATGCGCGGGATCGGCAGGACCGCCACCTATGCCTGCTGGCTTGGCACTATTGGCATAGCGGCAGAAAGGCCCCTCTCCGTACACCTGCCTGTCGGCACATATGTGCTGTTTACGTTGCTGGTGCTTGTCCTCTCCGCAGGGTGGCGTGTCGTTCTGCGCCACATCACCGAACAGGTCTATCTGCATGGCGGCGAAAGCCTGCGCATCCTGATTTATGGTGCAGGCGCCACTGGCCGGCAATTTGCCGCGGCGCTGCGTCATGACAATTCGATCATTCCGGTGGCCATGATCGACGACCACCCAACCCTTCAGGGTCAGTTCGTGTCCGGTCTGCGTGTCCATGCGCCGTCCAGCATCCCCCGCTTGGTGGCGGAAAAGCGCATTGACCGCGTGGTTCTTGCCATGCCGTCTGTCAGCCAGCCGAATACTGCCCGCATTCGCCACAAGCTGCGCGCCATCGGCTGCGAAGTCTGTGCATTGCCATCTTTTGCCGCGCTGATCGGAGAGGGTCGGCACGGCGCACCGGGCAGCCCCGTTTCCATAGACGACCTGCTGGGGCGTGGGCGGCTGGAGCGTGAACTGCCGGGCGTCACCGAATTCTACACAGGCCGGCGCATCCTTGTCAGCGGCGCCGGCGGCTCCATCGGATCGGAGCTTTGCCGTCAGTTGGCGGCCTGCCACCCGCAAAGCGTCGTGCTGGTCGATCACTCCGAACTGGCGCTTTACACCATCGAGAAGGAAATGCGCGACCTGGCCTGCGACCTTCAGATCACGGCTGTGCTCGGCTCGGTTCTCGATGAGCGCCTGATGACGGATATATTGGAGCTGCATGACATTGATGTCGTCCTGCACGCGGCCGCATACAAACACCTGCCGCTGGTCGAGTCCAACCCTTTGGTCGGACTGCAAAACAACGTCTTAGGCACGAAGATTCTGGCAGAGGCCGCGCGGCGCAGTGGTGTCGAACGCTTCATCCTCGTGTCCAGTGACAAGGCTGTGCGCCCGACCAATGTCATGGGCGCCTCCAAACGGCTGGCAGAGCTCGTGATCCAGGACCTCGCCGCCCGCTGCGCCGATACCCGTTTTTCCATGGTACGCTTCGGCAATGTGCTGGGGTCCAGCGGGTCTGTGATCCCTCTGTTTGAGGAACAGATTGCCCGTGGCGGTCCCGTCACCCTCACTGACGAAAACGTAACGCGCTACTTCATGACCGTCTCAGAGGCCGCGCGGCTGGTGCTGCTGACCGGCTCTTTTGCGCGGGGCGGCGATGTCTTCGTGCTCGAAATGGGCAACCCGGTACCGATCAGCAAAATCGCGCGCCAGATGATCGAAGGCGCCGGCTTCACCATCAAGAGCGCCGACACACCCGATGGTGACATAGAGATCAAGGTGACCGGCCTGCGCCCCGGCGAAAAGCTGCACGAGGAGCTGCTGATTTCCTCAGACATGCTCACCACGCCGCACCCGAAAATCCTCCGCGCTCAGGAAAGCGGCGTGTCTGAATTCGAAATGGCCACCGCGCTCAAGGATCTGCGGCACGCCATCACCACCGGCGATGAAGAGGCCGCGCGCAATGTCATCGGGCGATGGGTTGAAAGCGCCCGCATGGACGAGGCGCAAAGCGGTTGAACCACCTCGCGCCTGTAGTGCGTTGAACCTTCAGCGACCGGGGATCTCCCCCCGACGTGGCTGCGGCTCCCACGCGTCGATGATGTCCACCGCTTCCTGCGCACTGTCGACAAAGCGGAACAACTCCAGGTCTTCTGCGCTGATCGTGCCCGCTTCGGACAAGGCGTCCCAATTGATGATGGTCTTCCAGAACTCCGACCCAAACAACAAGAACGGCACCGGGCGCATCCGTCCTGTCTGGATCAATGTCAGCGCCTCGAACAACTCGTCCAGCGTGCCAAAGCCCCCTGGAAAAACGCAGACCGCGCGCGCGCGCATCAAGAAGTGCATTTTGCGGATGGCAAAGTAGTGGAAGTTGAACGCGAGGTCCGGCGTCACGAACAAGTTCGGGGCCTGTTCATGTGGCAGCACGATATTCAGACCGATGGACACGCCACCCGCCTCGTCCGCGCCTTTATTGCCCGCTTCCATCACGCCGGGGCCACCGCCCGTGGCGATCACCCAATGGCGGTTCTCTGTCTTCAGGGATTTCTCGGTCATCAACTGGGCAAAGATCCGCGCCTCTTCATAGAAATGCGACAGATCCGCGAGCGTCTTGGTGCGCGCGGTGTGCTTTTCCTCGGGCGAGGGAATGCGCGCGCCGCCGAACAGAACAACGGTTGAATTGATATTATGCTCATCCATGAGCATCTCGTATTTCAGCAATTCCAACTGCAGACGCACCGGGCGCAGCTCATCCTTGGCGAGGAAATCTTCGTCGGCGAACGCCAGTTGATAACTCGGGGACATAGACTGCGGCGTCTGCGGCACATGCCGGGCTGTGTCGATATCGGTGCCAGCATCGCGAAGCGGGCTGCGGCGAGAGTCTTTCATGCCTGTCTCCTGAACGGGGGACCGCGCCCGGACGGCGCGCTTTTGTCCTTTGGTTCAGAAGTATAGCGTCCACGGCAAAGAAACCAGCGGCACCGGCATATTCACGGAAAACTCGAAACTGTCATCACGGGCAAGAGCGCGCAGGGAAAGACCGCCTGCGCCGTCTCGAACCTTGGAGGTGTACGCCGAGTGAACGCCCTGATTTATGCAGGATAGCGGCGACACCAAGGACAGCGCCGCACAGCGCATGTCATTGCCGGGCGTGGCGTATCAGACGCTGTACACACGCTCGAACGGTCAAACGGGTGTGATGATCGGGGGCCGGCCGCTGATGGCGTGCTTATCCTGCGCTCGATTTCGGCCGCACCGTTTCAGGCGATACCGCTGCACTTACGCGGTTTCTGTCGGACATCATCGCAGAACGACAATAACGCGACACGCAACCGATCCGACCTGACGAATTGCCCAAGGGGCTTTGCATCGCTATAGGGCGTTCAACCAGTTTTGCCCGAGGGGAGAGGATACCATGTCCAACGCACAGCTCGAGACCGCCATCGAAGCCGCCTGGGAGGCGCGCGACACCATCACACCCGCCACCACAGGCGAAACCCGCGAAGCCATCGAAGACACGCTGAACGCGCTCGATTCCGGCAAGCTGCGCGTCGCGGAAAAGCAGGAAGACGGCAACTGGCACGTCAACCAATGGGCCAAGAAGGCCGTGCTGCTGGGCTTCCGCATCAAGGACATGGAACAACAAGACGGTGGTCCGCAGGGCTCCGGCTGGTGGGACAAGGTCGATTCGAAATTCAAGGGCTGGGGCGCCAACCAGTGGAAGGCCGCGGGCTTCCGCGCCGTGCCAAACGCCATCGTCCGCAAATCGGCCTACATCGCGCCCGGCGTGGTGCTGATGCCGTCCTTCACCAACCTCGGCGCATACGTTGACGAAGGCACCATGGTCGACACATGGGCCACCGTCGGTTCCTGCGCGCAGATCGGCAAGGGCGTGCACCTGTCCGGCGGCGTCGGCATCGGTGGCGTTCTGGAACCCATGCAGGCTGGCCCGACCATCATCGAGGACAACTGTTTCATCGGCGCGCGCTCTGAGGTGGTCGAAGGCTGCATCATCCGCGAAGGGTCTGTTCTGGGCATGGGCGTCTACATCGGCCAGTCCACCAAGATCGTCGACCGCGAAACCGGCACCGTGACCTACGGCGAAGTGCCGCCCTATTCCGTGGTGGTTTCCGGCTCCATGCCGTCGAAGAACGGCATCAACCTGTACTGCGCCGTCATCGTGAAGCGCGTCGACGAGCGCACCCGCTCCAAGACCGGCATCAACGAACTGCTGCGCGACTGACCCCGCGCATCACGCATCCACCGGGGGCGGTCCGAACGGGCCGCCCTTTTGCGTCTTTGGGGGGCCTTCGCCCGCCTGTATGCTTGACATCCCGGCCCGTCCGGCGCATCCGCGCAGCATGGAAAAGAAGACGCGCACACAACAGGTCTACACCCTTCTGGTCGAAGTCGGTCGCAAGGCCGAAGACGGTCTGCCCGACAAGGCCACTGGCGCCGCGCTGATGTGCTACGCCTCCGGCGTGGACGAGGCAGAGGCCGTGCGCGAAACCGTCGCCATTCTCAAGCAGGCCGATCTGGCCCCGCTCGACGTCACCGGCTATGGCACGCGCGAAGAACGCATCGCCCAAGGGCATGAGATCGACGAGGAAGAGGCCGACCTGATGGACCGCGCCCTTGCCGAGAACTCTGTCATTGTGGCGCAGGTCACGCCCTTTTACGACTGATCGCCCCCATTGGGTCAGCGTAGCGCGGCGGCCACTCCTGTCGCGCCGCGCTCAGGTGTCAGACTCGTTCGCAGGCCCTGCGCTGCAAAGCTGCATAAAACCGCCAAACAGTTCTGACTGGATCCAGACATCCAATGTTCCACGCTCGAAAATCGGGACGGCGGGACGAAGCGGGCATCGTCTGGAGGCGCAACCAAAACCGCCTTCGCGGTGGAGGCGGTGTCGATCACCCTGCTTCGTTTACTGCATACAGATGGCACACCGCCACCTCCTCAGACCTTGCGAATATAGCTGCACGATTTCGACGCCAGAGCCAAATTGCTTCACTCTGGGTCCATCTCATGCCGGGGCTGAACACCGGGCCTTTCTGCGCTGTGGCGCGCATGTTGGACGTGGGTGGGTGCCGCAGCGAACGGCTGCGACACCCGCTTTTGCACGGGCACTCGGATCACGCTATTCCCCGCGCAAAAGCCTTGGATAAACGGAGGAAACTCAGCTGGTTATCAGAGCAAAAGGCGTTGGAACTGCACCCTTGATGCCTTTGGTCCCAGATACCTTGGTTCTGGAGCATCCGGTGCGCTGAACCAAAGCCGCTCTGCAAAGCAAAGGCGTAGGGGGGGGCGATGGCGACAGTGGCCATTGGCGCGGCGATGCCTGTCCCAGCCGCAAACCAGTGGTCTGCACGTCAGCCGTCCACGGGATGAAGACCCAAGTCCGCCTTGGAAAACCCAGATCGCGGTCGTGCGTCACCGTGGGCCGTGCCCGCTTTTGCCTATCGGGTGCATCCGATCAGAAGCCACCGATGCAGCCACGCCTTGTTCCTACGGCGCCTCGGCCTTGTCTTCTGGACCACTTGAAGGCTCGGGAAACGTCGCCAAACCCTTTCGCAGGTGCGTGCGGGTAAGATATTGGAATGCAAGATGATCCGAGGCCGCCACCGCCTCGAGGATGGCATCATGTTCCATGGAGGTCTCGCCCTCGATGATCCGTCGCGTCTTGCCGTGCTGCATGATCCGCAGGATCACCGGTTTCATGATGCCGTAAATATCGAGAATCGATTGGTTGCCGATCAGCGAAATCAGCTTGATGTGGAACTGGAAGTCGAACTCCGACGCCTCCACAATGCTGCGCGCCTGAACCATCTGGCGGTTCAGCGCACGCAGCTCGGCCAGGTCGTCCCTGGTGACAGCGTCGAAGATGGCCAGCGCGGTGCCCGTTTCGATCAGCTCGCGAAAGCCCTGGATGTCACTGAAGGTCCGGCGCGATATCTCGCCTACGTTGAACGAGAAGATGTCGAAGGCCCGGTTGATCCGCTGGTCGATAAGTGTCGCGCCGACCTTGGGACGCACATCGACGATGCCATAGGCCTTCAGCATCCGCATCGCCTCGCGCACCGTGTTGCGGCTGATTGCGAACCGGCTGCAAAGCTCTCGTTCGGTCGGAAGCTTGTCGCCCACGGTCAGCCCGTCGGTGTCGATCAGCTGGCGGATCTGGGCCACCACCTGATCGACAGCCGATCCTCCCCCGGTGTCTTCGGAGGTGTCGCACAAGTCTGACCCATCGGATTTTTCGCTCAAGACATCCCTCATATCAGCCAGGTGGCGATTGGCGGGAAGAACAGGATCGTCGCCAGGACCACAAGTTGCAATGCGATAAAGGGCAGAAGTGCGACATAGATGTGCTTCAGCGTGATTTCCTTTGGGGCCACGCTTTTCAGGTAGAATGCGGCGGGGCCGAAGGGCGGCGTCAGGTAGGACACCTGCATGTTCACCGCAAAGAGGATACCGAACCAGATCGGATCATAGCCCAGCTGCACCACGATGGGCACGAAGATCGGCAAGGTCAGCAGGGCGATGCCGATCCAGTCAAGGAACATGCCCAGCACCAGCAGGATCATCATCATGACCATGATGATGAACACGGGTGCAGCGTCGATCCCCAGGATCGCCTGGGCCACGAAGCGGTTGCCGCCCATCAGGTTGTAGACGCCGACAAGCACGGCGGCGGCGATCCCGATCCAGATGATCATTCCGCAGGTCTCGAGTGTATGCACAAGGCTGTCCTGCACCATCTTCAAAGTCAGCTCGCGCCGCAGCAGGGAGATGATCAACACGGCCGAGACACCCATGGCCGCCGCTTCGGTGATCGAGGCGATGCCGCCGTAGATCGACCCCAGCACGACGAAGACGATGAACAGGGGCGCCGCCAGCGCGCGCAAGGCAGAGGACACGGATTCCTGCGCCATTTCCTCGCGCGACATCGGCGGGCCAAACTGCGGGTTGCGCCAGCAGAGGAAAAGCACATAGGCCACGTAAAACCCCAGCAGCAGCAGCGCTGGCGTGATCGCGGCGATAAAAAGATCCGCAATCGAGGTATTTGCCACCAGCCCGTAGATGATCAGCACGATGGAGGGCGGCATCATCGTTCCCAGCGATCCGCCGGCACACACCACGCCGATGGACAGGCTGCGGTCGTAGCCAAGCCGCAGCATTTGCGGCAGGGCGAGGATGCCAAGCAGCACGATCTCGCCGCCGATAACGCCGGACATGGCGGCCATCAGGATCGCGACGATCAGCGTCTGGACCGCAACGCCTCCGGGCAGGCGCCCGGCAAGGATACGCATTCCGTTAAAGAGAGACTTCGCGATGCCGGACCGATCCAGCAGCGCCGCCATCAGGATGAACATCGGAATGGCAACAAGGGAATACTCGGTGATGAAGCCGAAGATCCGCGAGGTCACCAGCGGCAGGGCCATGGGGCCGAACCAGCCGAATGTGAAGACAAGCGCGACACAGCCGGTGACCCAGGCCAGCGGCTGGCCGGTCAGAAGCAGCAGGAAGATCGCGCCAACAAGAAGGTAAGACCCGTATTCGATCCCGATCGAGCTGAGATCCATGGTCAGTGCCCCCTTTCAGTCGCAGAGGTGTCGGGTGTTTCGCGCCGGATTGCCGCGATCAGGTGAAAGACGGTCTGAACGAACATCACCACCACACAAATCAGCACCAACAGTTTCAGAAGCGCCGGCGTCGGCGGGTTCCAGGACGTTCCGGTGCCCTCGAGATGCAGCGCACCCGACGGGTTGAACCAGGATTTTCTGACCATGATCCAGCTCGCAAAGGCCAGGCCGGCAAAGAACATGAGCGCGACCAGAGAATTGAAGATATCGAGCATCCGCCGCCGCCGTGGGCTGACGGAATCGTAGAACATCCGCACCCGGATATGCTTGTCACGGGCCAGGGCGACCGGGCCGCCGATCAGGAAGACCCCGGCAATCAGGAAGGACGTCGTCTCATGCGCCCAGAACGTCGGGCTGTTGAACACGTAGCGTGCGAAGACTTCGATCACGGTGATGAGAAAGGCGGCGAAGATCGCCCACGCCAAGACCTTCGTCGATCCGGCGATGGCCCTGTCCAGTCCTGTGCGGATCTCGGCTTCGTCCTGCCCGGCTGTGTCTATTATATCGCTCTGATCGGCCATTTCCGGCTCTCCTCCTGCCTGTATGGGCCACGCCCGGCAGATGGATGTCCGGGCGAGGTCGTTTTTTTTCGAAATGATCAGAGCAGGTTGCGCCCCTCAAGGTAGGCGGTCACAGCGTCGTAGTAGCGTTGCGTCATCTCGGTCTTGGGCGCCCAGTTCTGCCATTCCTGTTGCGCGATGCGACGGAATTTGGCGCGCTCGTCACCCGACCAGTTGATGATCTCGATCTCGGGATTTTCCTTGGCCTTCTCTACCGCGGCGGCATCAAGCTGACGCACCGAATAGATGTGGTTGAAGCTGAACTGCTTGACCGAGACTGTCAGAATTTCTTGCAGATCCTCGGGCAGGCTGTCCCAGACGCCCTTGTTGATCGAAATGTCGATCATCGGCAGCGAGTGGAAACCGGGGTAGAGCGGATAGTGCGCGATGTCGTTCATCCCAAGCGACTGGTTGGTCGCAAAGACGGTGTTGTCCGCAGCATCCACCACGCCCTTGTCGAGCGCCGAGAAGATCTCGGACCCGGGCAGCGACACCGGCGCGGCGCCGGCTTTCGAGAAGATCTCGTAGACCATACCTTCGGGCGCGCGCAGCTTGACGCCCTTCAGATCTTCGACCGTGCGGATCGGCACCCGCGACACGAAGGCTTCGGGCTCCGTCGCCGCGGCTCCGATGAACTGGACGCCGTAGGGCGCGACCAGCTCGGCATAAAGCTCGTTGCCGCCGCCGCTTTCCATGAAGCCCAGAAATTCGAACGGATCGCTCCATGCTCCGACGAGGTTGCCCATCATGGCAAAGGCCGGGTCCTTGCCCGAGAAGTAGCTGGGGTCGGTCAGGTGGCCCTGCAGGATGCCCGCGCCAACCGCCTCGAGCGTGTCCGTATGCGGCACAACCGCGCCGATCGGCAGGATCTCGATCTCGATGCGGCCACCGGACAGGAGGCCGACCTCGTCAGCCCATTTCTGCTTGTTCTCGAACCCCGGTTCGCCGGCGGTTTCCGAGGTTTGGAACGTCCAGTCGTAGTCCGCCGCCGCCGCGGCACTGGCAAGGCTCAGCGCCGAAATCGCAACGGCGGCCAGCCCGGAAAGCCTCTTGATGAAATGCATGTCTTCCTCCCTTTGATCCAATCCCGGTTCCCCTCCTCCAGAGCGCCGGGTGGGCTTTCCAGCCCTTTTGGTTGGACAAATAAGACATAGACCCGATTCAATATCAACATTGCGTGTGTACCCTTAAGAATGTTTTCACGCGCCCCGACTTGCCGAATTGGGGAGTAATCTCTCTTTTCATGCGGACTTACGCAAAACATGCTGCGGTATTGTGCCAATTTGCGCCTCGTGGCCTGAGAAAAAAGGAGGTCACTCGAATCGGCAATCTTCTCCGCCCAAACCCGCATTTGTCGCCCAGATGGGTTGAACAGCGCCCGAAGCGCGCCCTCGAATTGAGGACACATCAAGGTGGCTCGTGCAGTTCGCGGGCTGCTTGGCGTCATTCGGGCCGCGGATCACACCTGCCGCAGGGCAAACCCTCGGCCAATGGCATCGTGAAACAAGGCGGCACCGATCGTCCGGAACGGCCAAACCGGTCTGTCAGGCGTTCGGGTGCCAGCGTACCGAGCGCTGCGGTCGCGATCCAAGGCGATTTCGGACTGCCGGCCTTTCGAGAGGCATGTTTCTCGTTGCGACCTTTACGGACCGGATGACACGCCATGCCTGCTCCTGAAACCGCCGGCTTTGCTGATCCCTGGCAACTGGGGTCAGCGCCGCTGCCCTCGTCTCAGGACCGGTCTATTGGTCACGCTGTTCCAGCCAAAGCTCCAGGGCGCGTGCGGCAGCGATCATCGTTTCCACGTTGATGGTGCGGGTCACAAGCGCCCGATACACGGCACACGCACGTTTGTTGACCAAGTCCTGGTCGTCCTCTTCGACTTCGAGCTTCTGGTAGATGGACAGCAGACGGTTCTGAACCGAACGCACCGACATGGCGCGCCTTTGGGCGATGCCCTTGTCCGTCATGCTGATGGCCAGATCGATCAGGACGTTTTGCTCGGAATCCGTCAGCCCATCGCGGGTGGCGCTGGCCCGCGCCTGAAACCGATGCACGCCGGGGTCGACCATGATCTGCCCCTCGACCCTCACTGCACGCAGGGCTGCAACAGCCTCGCAAACGTTGTCTTTCATGGTGGTGTCGGCCTCTCCTGCATGGGCCAGCCCATGTTTCCTGCGGTCGATGAAGGCCGGTGTGCGCATCATTGCGATGCGAGTTCCCGCAAAAATTGTGCGCGCGCCTTAGTTTACAGGTCAAGCGTCGCCGCAGAACATCTGCCTCGGACCGTCGCCGGAAGGGAGGCCCCAAAACCAGCGCCTGTCCTTGAATGACGCGCCCAAGGGAGGAAACCGTCCAATGAAGACCTTGCTGCTTGGCGCGGCAGCCATTGCCATGGCTGCAACCGGTGCCCAAGCTGATACGTCCGGAAAACGCATCGCTCTGTCCAACAATTACGCCGGAAATTCGCGGGCTGGCCGGGGTTTTCTTCGATGAAGAAATCTCCGCCGGCATCCAACAGGGGATCGAGGAAAATCCGCAGTTCACCATCAGCGGATCGGTGTACGGCGACTGCGCCCAGGGCGTGGCCCAAAAGGCCGTGGCGGGCATCCTGCCGTCGCTGGAAGTTGTCGGCGTCGTGACGCAGGGCGGTGACGGTTATGGCACGGCAAGGGCTTTTGACGCGGCCGGGCGCGACACCCCCCCCTGATCGTGCTGGGCAACCGCCAGGACGAGCTGCTCTGGTGGGCGGAACAGCGGGATGCCAACGGCTACGAGACGATGTCTCTGTCGATTGCTCCGGGTGTCGCATCGCTGGCCTTCTGGGTCGCACAACAGATCCTTGACGGAGCAGAGGTTCCCAAGGATCTGACCGTGCCGTTCCTGACCGTCACGCAGGATACGCTGGACGACGTGCTGGCTGAAACCCCCGAAGGCTCTGTTGCCAGCACCACCTACGAACAGGCCGACGCGCAGGCCGTCATCAAAGCGGCCGAATAACCGCCATGACGCTTGCGACTTCGCCCAGCGCGTCGATTGTCACCCTGACCAACGTCGAAAAGCATTTCGGCCCGGTCAGGGCGCTTTCCGGTGTCAGCCTTTCCATCGGTCCGGGCGAATGTGTCGGACTTGTGGGCCACAACGGTGCCGGCAAATCCACGCTGGTCAACCTGATCAACGGTGGGCTGGCGCCCTCGGCGGGGGAGGTTTCCTTCCCTGCCTCCGGCGCGACGCGGGCGCTGGAGGCAGGCGTGCGGTCGGTCTTTCAGGAGCTGTCGCTGTGTCCGAACCTCACCGTCGCCGAGAACCTGCGTATCTCTCACGACAACCTTCGCGGCGTGGGATGGCGCAAACGCGCGCGCACTGAGATCGCAGCCAGCCTGGACAGCATCTTTCCCGGTCATGGCATCGACGCCGATACGACCGTTGACCGCCTGACGATCGCAGAGCGGCAGATGGTGGAAATCGCCATCGGCTTTGCGCCGCGGGGACGGGATGCGCGGCTTGTCATCCTTGACGAGCCGACGTCATCGTTGGACGCTGGCATCGCGCAGCAGCTTTTGACGCATATCCGCACCTTTTGCGCCAAGGGCGGCGCGGTCGTCTTCATTTCCCACATGATCGGAGAGATCTTTCAGGTCGCCTCCACCATCGTGGTGATGAAGGACGGCAGGATCGTCGCCTCTCGGCCCACCGCCGAATTTACGCGTGCGACCCTGGTCGACCAGATGGGCCACGTCGCGGCAGAAACCACGGACGCCGTCGCGCAACGCAGGGCCCCGGGCGAAGAGGTCCTGCATACGGGTGACGGGCTGGTGGCAAGAAAGGGCGAAGTCGTGGGGCTTGCGGGCCTTGCGGGGCACGGCCAGGCCGAGGCGCTGGCGCAACTTTACCTTGAACGGACCTCTGCCTGGTGGGGCGCCAAGGTGCCAAAGGTTGTCTTTGTCGCCGGGGACAGGGGCCGTGACGGCATTCTGCCGCTCTGGTCGATCCTGCGCAATGCGACGGTCTCCATCCTGTCGCAAACCGCGCGGCACGGCCTTGTGGACCGCGCGGCAGAAGCGCGCGTCGCCGCCGCGTGGAAAACCCGGATCGGCATCCGCACCGACGATGTCCGCAACCTGATCCTGTCGCTTTCCGGCGGCAATCAGCAAAAGGTCCTGTTCGCGCGGGCACTGGCATCGGATGCGCCGATCGTCATCATGGACGACCCGATGCGGGGCGTCGACATCGGGACCAAACAGGACGTCTACGCCATGATCCAGTCCGAAGCCGCCCGTGGCCGAACCTTCCTGTGGTATTCGACCGAGACCGAAGAAGTCTGCCAGTGCGACCGCGTCTTTGTCTATCGCGACGGACGGATCTCGGCCCGGCTGGACGGCGCGGACATCACCGAAGACCGCATCCTCGAGGCCTCTTTCCAGATGCAGGAGGCCGGCGCATGATCCAACTGTTCGCCCGCCATCGCATCCTGCTGCCGGCCGTGTCGCTGATCGTGCTGCTGGCCGCCACCTTCTATATGCAACCTCGCGCAATGAGCTATTTCGGGATCAACCTGCTGTTCAACCTGGCCATTCCCATCGCGCTGGCCACGCTTGCGCAGATGATGATCATGATGGTCAACGACATCGACCTGTCCCTGGGCGCCTTCATCAGTCTCGTGGCGTGCGTCACCGCGACGGTCCTGCATGACCAGCCGGTGCTCGGGGTGGCGATCCTTGCCGCCTTGATCCTGGCTTACGCCTGTCTGGGCGCCCTGATCCACTGGCTTGAATTGCCCGCCATCGTCGTGACGCTGGGCATGTCCTTCGTCTGGGCGGGGCTGGCGCTGATGATCCTGCCCTCCCCCGGAGGCTCTGCGCCAGCCTGGCTGCGGACGGTGATGACGGTCAAACCGCCGCTGTTTCCGATGGCGGTGGTCGCAGCGGTGCTGATCGCGGGCCTGTCCCATGTCCTTGTCATCCGTTCCGGCATCGGCACCGTCCTGCGTGGCGTCGGTGGCAACGCGGCCTCGGTCGGGCGCGCCGGCTGGCCCTTGCTGCGGCTCAAGGCGCTGGCCTATGCGCTGGCCGGGGTCTTCGGTGTCCTGGCCGGCATGGCGCTGGTCGGGCTGACGACCTCTGCGGATGCCAATATCGCGCTGCGCTATACCCTGCTGTCGATTGCAGGCGTCATCCTCGGCGGAGGCGAGTTCGTGGGCGGACGGGTCAGTGCTGTCGGGGCCGTCATCGGGGCCCTGACCCTGACGCTTGCTGCCTCGTTCCTGTCGTTCCTCAGGCTCAGCCCGGATTGGCAGATCGGGGCACAGGGCGCGATCCTGATCCTGGTGCTGACGGCACGGCTGATCTTTACCCGACGCGATCGCACACAAGGATGATGACGATGGTAAAAACCTTGCTGGGCCGGAGCTGGATCTGGTCCTGGATTGCCGCCGCGGCCGCCTTTGGCCTCATCATGCTCTTGACGCAAGGGCGAGGCGCGGAAGAGCTGGCCTACGCGGCCCTGTCCTTCGGGGCCTTCGCAGCCATCGTCGGCCTTGGGCAGATGATGGTCATCACGCTTGGGCCGGGCAACGTGGATCTGTCGATCCCCGCCACCATGACCCTTGCGGCCACGCTGGCGCTGAAGGGAATGGGATCCGATCCGGGCACCTCGCTGCTGGGTCTCGCCATTGCCATCGGCGTCGGCTGCGGTGCGGGTCTGGCGAATTTCGCGTTGATCTACCTGCTTCGCCTGCCGCCCATCATCGCGACGCTGGCCGCCTCGCTGATCTACCAGTCGCTCGCCATCTGGTCGAACCGCGGCTTGCGGATCAAACCGCCCGCAGATCTGGCGGATTTCGCAACGGGGCGCACCATCGGCATCCCCAATGTAGCCCTGATCGCACTTGTGCTGTCGGTTGTCGTCTGGATCGTGCTGGAACGCAGCGTCTTTGGTCGCTGGTTGCTGGGCTCCGGCCAGAACCTGCGCGCCGCGCGTCTTGCGGGCATCCCGACCCAGCTTGTGCGCGCCGTGACCTACACAAGCGTCGCAGTGCTGGCCGCCGTCGCCGGCTATCTTCTGGCCAGCTTTTCCGGCGGCGCTTCGCTGAACATGGGGCAGGAATACCTGCTCAGTTCGATTGCCGTTGTCGTGATCGGCGGAACCTCCATTGCGGGTGGCAATTCCAATGTCCCCGGCATATGGGGCGCGTCATTGTTTCTGTTCCTGGTCGTGTCCATGCTGAATTCCTACGGCCTGGGGGCCGGAGTGCGCATGTTGCTGACCGGCCTCATCATCATCGGCATCGTCATTGCCGCCAGCACCAGAAGGGGTCGCGCATGACTGCCCTGCCGCCACATCTTCAACTGCACGACGACCGGTTTGCGGGTCTCGTCCATCCGATGTCCCGGCTCGACCGGATCGCCAGCGGCCTGACCTGGACCGAGGGGCCCGTCTGGATCGGCGATCACGCCTGCCTGCTGTTCTCGGATATTCCGTCGCAACGCATCCTGCGATGGAGCAACGAGGACGGCGTCACGGTCTTTCGCCACCGGTCGCAATTCACCAACGGCAACACCCGTGACCGTCAGGGCCGGCTGATAAGCTGCCGCCACGGGCCACGCGATGTGGTGCGCACCGAGTGGAACGGATCCCTGACGATTCTGGCGCAAAGCCACGATCATGCGCGGCTGAATTCACCCAACGACGTTGTCGTGTCGTCGGATGGAGCCATCTGGTTCACCGATCCGACCTACGGGATCCTGTCCAACTTCGAAGGCTACCGCGCCCCGGCCGAGCAATCGGCCAACCACGTGTTCCGCATCGATCCCGACAGCGGCGCGCTCAAGGCCGTCGTTTCAGATTTCACGCAGCCCAACGGGCTGGCGTTCTCACCGGATGAAACCCGCCTTTATATCGCCGAAAGCGGGTCCAGCCACGATGCGTCGGTGCCCAGTATAATCCGTCAGTTCGATGTTGCCGGCACGGACCTGCGGGACGCCGGGGTTTTTGCAACGATCGATTGCGGCCTGCCGGACGGGATGCGCGTCGACGTGGACGGGAACCTCTGGACCTCGGCCGGGGATGGTGTCCATTGCTTTGCCCCGGACGGAACGCTGCTGGGCAAGATACTGATACCCGAAACGGTCGCCAACCTGTGTTTCGGAGGGGCGGACGGGCAATCGCTGTTCATTACGGCCTCTACTGCGGTCTACCGTGTCTTCGTTGAGGTCAAAGGCGCAGAACCCTGGACGCGTTCGGAGCAGGCTTGAGACAGCCGCGATCAGGGTGTCCCGCCAATGGCTGACTGGCAGGCAGCAACGGCGTGATGCGCCCGTCAGCACCACGCCATCGATGGGCCACGTGGGCACCCACCGTCATGGCGTCGTCCTGTTCGCGGATGATCCTGCACGCCCGAATGCGCAAACCACGGGCTTGTCAGTCGAAGAGGCAGGCGATGCACCATCGGACCGACCGTTCAGCCAGGGAGCCCGTCGATCTTCTCGATGGAGGCCAGGTCGTTATCCCAGTTCGCGCGACTGCTACAGCAGATGTGCGCGTTGGGTTTCATGTCGATCGGGCTATCAAGCGCCCCCGCTGGCACCATCAGCAAACCGATCTCCGGCTGCGAAACCGGGAGAGCGGACCCGCAGTTGGAGCAAAAGCTTTTCACATGGCGAGACCCGGATAGCTGGAACACCTTGGTGTTTTCTTCGCCTGAAACCCAGGTGATTTCAGCCGTGGACGAGAACAGGTTCGCCGAATGGGCCGAACCGCTGTCCTTGCGGCAGCGGGCGCAATGGCACAGAAAAAAACTCTCGAATTCTCCGGATATGCGGAATTTCACAGCGCCACAAAGGCATTGTCCAGTGACCGGGTCCTTGTCCATTCACACTCCTCCCTACAGGTCAGCCGCCTGAAGCCAGTCGAACGCAGTTTCATTCAGCCTTTGTATTCGCCTGTCGGATCAAGGTCAAAATGGGACTCCAAGCCGATCTTCGCCGCGCTCAGCGTGATGACCCGCAGGCTCTAGACCACCTGCGCTTCTGGTCAGCATCGTGACGCAACACCCGGTTTGCCTGCGACCCTGCGCTCAGCCGGGCACAGTCACCACGATGGATCCGCGCTGCGTCGCAACCACGGTATGCTCATACTGCACCACCGCCGCGCGCGGTTCGCTGAAAAGGGTCCAGCCATCGCGGCCCTCGCTGGCAAACATGCCCCCTGTCGACAGGAACGGCTCCACCGTCAGGACAAGCCCCTTGGTGATGCGTCGCCTGTCGCCCGTGGTGGCCCATGTGGGGATTTCCTCGGGGTATTCGTGCAGCGACCGCCCTACCCCGTGACTGGCAAGGTTCCGGATCAGCGTATAATTCCGCGCCTCGGCAAAGCGTTCGATGGCGCGCCCGATCCCGGCCAAAGGCTTGTCCGCCGCCACCTGATTGATGCCGATCTGCATGGCGCGTTTGCCATCGCGGCACAGACGATCCAGCGCAGGCGTCACCGGACCGACCCGAAAGCTCGCACCGTTGTCGGCGAAATAGCCGTCCTTGGAGGCCGACACGTCGATGTTCACCAGATCCCCTGCGGCGATCACGCGGTCGCCGGGAATGCCGTGGGCGATTTCCTCGTTCACGCTGATGCAGGTGGCTCCGGGAAAGTCATAGACCGCCTCAGGCGCAGGCTCTGCGCCCTCAGCCTCCAGCAGGGCGCGCCCGATCTCGTCCAGTTCGCGGGTGGTCATCCCCGGCTCCAGCGCGCGGGCCATGGCGTGCATTGTATTCGCAACGATGCGCCCGATGACCTTTAGCCCGTCGAGCTCTTCTGCCTTGGTGATGGTCATGCGCCGCTCCCGCTGTGTGTCGTAGGAGTTTAACAGATCGCCGCAGCGATGTCAGGCCGCGCGCGCTTCGGCCAAGGTGATCGCCTCGAAAGGCCGCAACACCTTCAGACCGGCCCGCGCGTGTTCCGGGATCAGATTGCCCGGCACCTCGGACAGCAGGCTATGGCGGATCAGGTCCTTGCGCCGTCGCATCCGCCCCACATACAGGCTTTCAAGCTCCGCCTCGGCAGAGATCATCGGCTCATGCCCCGGCAGCAACAGCTGGTGGTAGCGGATCATCTGCGCACCGTGTTCATACACTGCGGCGAAGCCATTCGCGAGCGAGATTGCCGGGATCAGCACCTCCTCTCGGCCAAAGATATATTCCACCTCTGCGCCACCGATCACCAACCGCTGATAGGGCGCGACCACCAGATCGCGGTGCAGGCCGAAATAGGGCGCGCGCAGCCGCACCGGTTGAAAGCTGCCCAGCGCGGGCACCCGGCGCGTCACCCGTGCCAGCACCGGCACGATGCCGCGCGACCGCGTCTCCACCGTATCCCCGCAGCGCAGCGTGCTGATCGGGCGATAGCCCTGCGGCGTCAGCACGGGCACCTGCCCCACCAGCGTTGCCATCGGCCCCACAGGCTCAATCGCGTCAGAGACGGCAAAGAACACCACGTCCTTGTCTTTCTCGACAAGCTGCGGTCGGCGCACCAGCGAGTAGATGTCCTCCAGCAGCAAGGGCGGCGGCGGCGGCGTGTCCTCCACAACCATGGTGTCGGCGTCCGGGCGCTCTGCCGTGATCCGCCCCCAGCGCGCCTCGCTGTCCCACGAAAAGGTCACGCGCAGCACGTCGGTTCGTTCATCGTGGCCGTGTTGCAGAACGCTGTGGACCACGTCGTCCCCCTGGCTCAGCTCCAGAACGATTTCGCCTCCGGGCATGGCGCGCACGGAGAGCGCCCCTTTCCACGGGTGCACGCGCTCGTAGGCCAACAGCGTCTGCGGGCGCGCGGCGGAGGACAGCCGCGTCTCGATCACAATGGAGCCCCGTGGCATCAGGATGTCGCGGTCGTGCGCCATGCCACCAAACCGGTCCGGGCAGACCCAGGACGCCCCTTCCCCGGAAACCGCGATCCAGCTCATGCGGCGCCCCTGCGCGGGGCAACCGCGTCAGACGTCTTGGGGATGCGTCGCGCCCGCGGGCCGTTGACGCCACCTGCCGACCGCCACCCCCCTGTAAACCTAGCGGAAACCACTGCCACCCCCTCGCCAAACACGGCCTGCCCCACCTGGCCTGCCGATGCATTGGTGTGCCGTGGCAACTCTGATAAAGCACCCATTGCCTGCCTCGTGTGTTGGCCGCGACAGGGAACGTCCGGGATACCCCGGATTATGCTGAGAATAGACCGCTTGCCTGTCGAAGCTTTTCTGCTTCTTTTCCGCAAGCTTACGTCGCAGCCGCACAAATGGTTAGGCTATCCTCTCGAAGGTCGCCACATTTCGCCTCAATTGCGATGTATTTGCGCCACATTTGCCAAGGCCCGTTGCGCGCGGTAGCCAAGAGCAAACCGCTGGAGTGTTTCCGATGACCGATCCCGTCGACCTGACCGCCCGCCTTGTGCGCTGTGCCTCTGTCACCCCCGAAGAAGGCGGCGCGCTGGTGCTGCTGGCAGACCTGCTGGAGGGCGCGGGCTTTGACTGCGCGCGCGTGGACCGCAACGGCACCGCCAACCTCTTTGCGCGCTGGGGACAAAAGGGCCACGTGAAAACCTTTGGCTTTAACGGGCACACCGATGTCGTCCCCATCGGCAACCGCGACGACTGGAAACACGATCCCTTTGGCGCCGAGGTGGTGGACGGCATGATGTACGGGCGCGGCACCACCGACATGAAAAGCGGCGTGGCGGCTTTTGCGGCGGCGGCGGTGGATTTCGTCACCGACACGCCGCCGGACGGCGCGGTGATCCTCGCCATCACCGGTGACGAGGAAGGCGATGCAACAGACGGCACCGTTGCCCTGCTCGACTGGATGTCGACGGAGCAAGAGCGCATGTCGGTCTGCCTCGTGGGCGAACCGACCTCCCCCGACACCATGGGCCAGATGATGAAGATCGGGCGGCGCGGGTCGCTGTCCGCCTGGTTCACCGTGACCGGCACACAAGGGCATTCGGCCTACCCGCACCGCGCGCTGAACCCGATGCCTGCCATGGCGCGGCTGATGGACCGCCTCGCCAGCCACGAACTGGACCAGGGCACCGACCATTTTGATGCCTCTACGCTCGCCATTGTGACCATCGACACCGGCAACCCGGCGACCAACGTGATCCCGGCGCAGACACGCGCCTGCGTGAACATTCGCTTCAACGACACCCACACCGGGGCCGCCCTGTCTGACTGGCTGCGCGATGAGGCCGCCAAGGTGGACGCCGAGTTCGGCACCGCGACCGAGGTCACCATCAAGATCTCGGGCGAGAGCTTTCTGACACCGCCGGGGGAGCTGTCCGACATGGTTGGTCGTGCGGTGGAGGCAGAGATTGGCGTGAGGCCGGCCCTGTCCACCACCGGCGGCACCTCTGACGCGCGCTTTGTCAAGGATCACTGCCCCGTCGTGGAATTTGGCCTTGTGGGCCAGACCATGCACGCGGTGGACGAGCGCGTCAGCGTCGAACAGATCGGCCAGCTCAAGGCGATCTACGGGCGGATGCTGCGGGACTATTTCGCCTGATGTCCGGCTCACTGACCGTCGAGATCACCGAAGACCTGGCAGAGCCGCATCACGTCCGCCGCGTGGTATTCATCGAAGAGCAGGGCTTCTCCGAGGATGAGGAGTGGGATGACCTCGACGCAGAGGCGGTGCAACTGGTGATTCGCGAGGCAGGCAAGGCCGTGGCCTCTGCCCGATTGCTGCGCGACGGAGAGACCGGCAAGATCGGGCGTATCTGTGTGCTCAAACCCAATCGCGGACAGTCCTTGGGCGCGGCACTGGTGCGCTTCGGCATCAAGCAGTTCCGGGACACGCCCGGCGTCACCCGCGTCTACCTGAGCGCGCAGGAGCACGCGCTGGGCTTTTACGAGAGGCTCGGGTTCGTGGCCTATGGCGCGCCTTACCTCGACGGCAGCGTGTCCCACCGCGACATGGAGTTGCGCCTCTGACACCGACGCTGATTATCATGGTCAAGGAGCCGCGCCCCGGTCGGGTCAAGACCCGCCTTGGCCGCGAGATCGGCCATACGGCCGCTTGCTGGTGGTTCCGTCACCAAGTCACCCGCCTGCTGCGCCGGATCGCAGACCCGCGCTGGCGCGTTGTGCTGGCAGTCGCGCCGGACCAGGCCGTCCTGTCACGCGCATGGCCCGCCCATGTGCCGCGCATGGCCCAGGGCAGCGGCGATCTGGGCGCGCGCATGGCGCGGATGCTGCGCCGCTGTGAGGGCCCCGTCTGCCTGATCGGCGCGGACATCCCCGAGGTCGGACGCACGCAGGTGGCACGAGCGTTCAAGGCGCTGGGCGACCATGATGCGGTGTTCGGCCCCGCACCGGACGGAGGCTTTTGGCTGGTGGGAGCGCGGCACCCCTCCCGCCTGCCGCACGGGTTCTTTCGCGCGGTGCGCTGGTCCACGGAACACGCATTGTCCGACAGCCTTGGTACGCTGCCCGGCTGGCGTGTGGCACAGGTGGACGTGTTGCGCGACGTGGACACGGCGGCGGATCTGGGGCGGTCATAAGGGCGCTGCCCCCAGCCCCCGGCCTCCCCCGGTGTATCTTGCAAGCAAAGACGGCGGGCGAGGCGCGCGGCTGTCAAGACTTTCGAAACGAAAGGATGAACGGGCGTTAACGGTTGTCAGCTGACAATTTGCCTTCGTCGTGTTTCGACATGACGACGACATGGGGCCGTGCTACCTGAGGGGGATGAGCACCTTGCCGACAAAGCAGGAGGTCCTTGACTGGATCTCCGAGAACCCGACCCTCACCGCGAAGCGCGACATTGCCAAGGCTTTTGGCATCAAGGGCGCCGCGCGCATTGACCTCAAACGTATCCTGCGCGAGCTGGAGGATGAGGGGCATCTGGAGAAACGCAACAAGACCTATCGCGATCCTGACAGGTTGCCGCCTGTCAGTGTGCTTCAGGTCAAGACACCGGACGCCAATGGCGATCTCTTCGCGCGCCCCCTGGAGTGGCACGGCGAGGGCATAGAGCCCGTGGTGCTGATGGTGCTGAAGTCATCCGATCCGGCGTTGGGCGATGGCGACCGCATCCTCGCGCGTTTGCAGCAGGTGCAAGAGGAAGATCACAACTACGAGGCGCGGTTGATCCGGCGCATCGGCGTGTCCCCGCGCCGCGTCGTGGGCATCTATCGCCACGGCGCCGAAGGTGGGCGGATCATGCCCATCGACAAGGGCTCCGACAAGGAATGGGTCGTCGGGCCAGACGCCACCGGCGGTGCGCAGGATGGCGAGCTGGTCGAGGCGGAGCAGGCCGGACCCAAGGGTCGCATGGGCCTGCCCAAGGCGCGCATCGTCGAGCGTCTGGGCGACCCCACCGCGCCACGCGCCGTGTCGCTGATCGCCATTCACCAACATGGCATCCCGGACGCGTTTCCGCAGGAGGTGCTGGACGAGGCCGACAGCAAAAAGCCTGCGGGACTGTCGGGCCGTGAGGATCTGCGCGAGCTGCCCCTGGTCACCATCGACCCGAGCGATGCGCGGGACCATGACGATGCGGTCTTTGCGCAGGCCGATGACGATCCGAAGAACAAAGGCGGCCACATCTTGTGGGTCGCGATCGCGGATGTGGCTTATTATGTGACGCCCGGCTCTGCCTTGGACCGTGAAGCGCGCAAGCGGGGGAACTCGTCATACTTCCCTGACCGCGTTGTGCCAATGCTGCCGGACCGGCTGTCGGGCGACCTGTGTTCGCTGCACGAGGGTGTGCCGCGCGCCTGTATCGCCGTGCGCATGGTTATCGACGCCGAGGGCAACAAGACCGGGCAGACCTTTGTGCGCGGCCTCATGCGCTCGCCCGCCTCGCTGACCTACCAGGAAGTGCAGGCCGCGATGGACGGTCAGCCGACCGAACGCTGCGCCGAGATGATGCAGGACGTGATCCGGCCGCTTTATGCCGCCTATGCGGCCCTGCGCTCGGCGCGGGAACGACGGCAGCCGCTGGAGCTTGACCTGCCGGAGCGCAAGATCGTGCTGTCGGATGAGGGCAAGGTAACTTCCGTCGACTTTTCAGAGCGGCTGGATGCTCACAAGCTGATCGAAGAGTTCATGGTTCTGGCCAATGTCGCCGCCGCCGAGACGCTGATCGCCAAGAAGACCCCACTGCTGTTCCGCGTCCACGAGGAGCCGCCGGAAGACAAGATGGAGGCGCTGCGCGAGACCGCCGGCGCGGCGGGCTTTACCCTTGCCAAGGGGCAGGTTTTGCAAACGCGCCACCTGAACAAGCTGCTGACGTCTGCGGCCGGGTCGGATCAGGCAGAGCTGATCAACCTCGCGACGCTGCGGTCCATGACGCAGGCCTATTACGGGCCGAAGAACTTTGGCCACTTTGGTTTGGCGCTGCGGGATTACGCGCACTTCACCTCTCCGATTCGGCGCTATTCCGACCTGATCGTACACCGGGCGCTGATCACCGCGCATGGCTGGGGCAAGGACGGTCTGACGCCGGAGGCCATCGAAGGGCTGGAGGAAACCGGCACGCATATCTCCGACACGGAACGCCGGTCGATGATCGCGGAACGGGACACCACGGACCGCTATCTTGCTGCGTTCCTGTCGGATCGGATCGGGGCGGAATTCACCGGCAGCGTCGCGGGCATCGCCAAGTTCGGCCTGTTCGTCAAACTCGACGAGACGGGCGCTGACGGGCTTGTGCCGATCTCTACCCTTGGGAACGAGTATTTCGATTTTGACCGCGACGCCGGGACGCTGATGGGGTCGCAATCCGGGCGCATGATCGCGCTGGGGATGCGCGCCAAGGTGAAGCTGACTGAGGCCGCGCCGGTCACGGGTGGCATCGCCTTTGAGCTGCTGGAGCTGGAGGGCGATGCCTTTGAAAGCCGTGGTGGCGGGCGTGGGCGCGGCGGGTTCCGCAAGGGACGCGGCAAGACGCCCGGCACCTCCCCCCGACGCAAAGCGGCCAAGGCGAAGGCCAAGGACAGCAAGACCAAACGCAAGGTCACGCGGCAGCGGCGTCAAAAGTGAGCTGCTGACAGAAACTGACAAGTGCGTGTAGGATAGACCGACCATGTCCCGCACGCATCGCCTGTTCCAACTGATGACGGCCCTGCGCTGCCTGCCCTCGCCCGTGACGGCGCAGCGGCTGGCGGCGGAAACCGCCGTGTCGCCGCGCACCCTGTACCGTGACATCGACACGCTGCGCGAATTGGGCGCGGTGATCGACGGTGAGGCGGGCTATGGCTACACGCTGATCGAGGACGCCCATCTGCCGCCGCTGGGCTTCGAGGACGACGAGCTGGAGGCGCTGATCCTGGGGCTGAAAGAGGTGGCTTTTGTCGGGGATCCGGCGCTGGCACGGGCCGCCGAAACCGCATTGACCAAGCTGCGCGCGCGCCTGCCGGAGCGTCAGGCCCATCGGTTAAGGCACGCGGTGCTGCACGCCCACCGATTTGCCCCCCCGCCCGCGCCCACCGTTGATGCGGGCGCCTTGCGTCAAGCCTGCTGGGATGAAGAGCAGATCAGCTTTGACTACAGTGACAAAAACGGCACGGCGACGCGGCGCGAGGTCAAACCGCTCGCCATCATGCTGTTCGACCAAAGCCATTGCCTGCTGTCGTGGTGCTGCCTGCGTGAAGAGTATCGTGCCTTTCGGCTGGATCGCATGACTGGCATGGCGCGCACCGGCCGGTCGTTTCGCCCCCAACGGGTGCCAATGTTGCGGGTGTATCGGGAGATGATGGACGCAAGAGTTGGCCAATCTTGGTAAGCCCCCTCCCCAAATCACCTGAGAATCGCTATACTGTTTCCAAAATATAAAAGAGCAGTAGGTTACAACATGATCAGGCACATCCGCCTTGCGCTGGGGATTAGCATCCTTGGCACTGCGGCGCTGCACGCGGCGCCCCCCGACAGATCGCTGCGCCCACAGGCGCGCGCCTACAGCCAGCTGACCGCCGTCGAGGAGGTTGTGAGCCGGGCCGTGGGTCTGGACAGCGTGCCGCTCGTGGCTCCGGCGCAATCGCTGCGGCCCTTTTTGCGGCCTGCCGTTCTGCGCGCCCCGGTGCAGGCGTCCGGCGCGACCAACGCTGGATTTCAAAACTGGATCCGCGGGTTTCGCCCAAGGGCGTTGGCGCAGGGGGTGTCCGGGCGCACCTTTGATCGCGCGTTTGCCGGTGTGCGGTTCGATCCCGACATCGTGGCCAAGGATCAGACGCAATCGGAATTCGCCAAGGGCATCTGGAGCTACCTGGACAGCGCTGTTTCGGACTCGCGCATTCAAACCGGGCGCGAGATGCTGCGCAAACATGGCGCGCTGCTGACCCAGATCGAGCAACGCTACGGTGTCGACAAGGAAATCGTGCTGGCGGTCTGGGGCATGGAGTCGAACTACGGCACCTATCGCGGGTCCGAGCATGTGGTGGAGGCCATGGCGAGCCTTGCCTATGACGGGCGGCGGGCGTCGTTTTTCGAGACACAACTGGTGGCCACGCTGCAAATCCTCGAAGCCGGGGACACGACGCCGGAAAACATGAAAGGCTCCTGGGCCGGGGCAATGGGGCATACGCAGTTCATGCCCACGTCTTTCCAGAGCCTGGCGGTCGACTTCACCGGCGACGGGCGGCGCGACATCTGGAGCGACAACCCGGCGGATGCGCTGGCATCCACGGCGAATTACCTTGCCAAGAACGGCTGGATCAAAGGCATGCCTTGGGGTGTCGAGGTCACCTTGCCGCGCAATTTCAACTACGAGAACGTCGGAATCGACCGGATGCCGTCCGAATGGGCGCGACTTGGGGTCATGGGCATGAACGGGCGTCCGGTGCCCGACCACGGGTCGGCGCAGGTGCTGCTGCCGGCCGGGCACAAGGGCGCCGCGTTTCTGGTGTTCAAGAACTTCCGTGTGATCAAGCGCTACAACGCGGCGGATGCCTACGCCATGGGGGTCGGCCATCTGGCGGACCGCGTCAAAGGTGGCCCGGCGTTCAGGGGCGACTGGCCGCGTGAGGATCGCCCGCTGACCCGGTCCGAGCGCAAGGAATTGCAGGCGCGGCTGACGCGGGCCGGGCATGATACGCAAGGCGTGGATGGGCGCATTGGTCCGGCGTCGGTCGCGGCCATTCGCGGCTATCAGCGGCGGGCCGGTGTCGTGCCAGACGGGTATGCGTCGATGTCGCTTCTGACGCGCTTGCGCTGAGCCTTGGCGTGGCGGCCTAGCGTCGCCACGCTCTGACCGCATCAAGGATCGCCGGTCCGATGGGAGAGGCGTGCGCGATGGCCTCCGGGACGGCGCGGGCCATGCCGTCGGCATCTTCGGCCAGCCTTTGGTCACGTGCGGCAGAAGTCTGGGACATGCGTTCCAGCACCAACAGGATCTGACGCCCCTGGGCCGAGGACATGAAAGCCTGATCCTGCGGGCGTTTCCCCAGCTCGTCATAAACCAGCGACAGCGCATGTGCGATCAGGCTGGCCTCTGTCTTGTGGCGGTTGGTCATTTGGTGCTGCGCTTAGGGCAAAGGCCAGTCGGAAACGCAGGCCTCCCCGGCGAAACAGCTTTGCATCCTGGCCAGATCAGCGGCGGAGGGGTTGGCGAACAGCTTCGTCCCGCAAGGGTCGGCATAAGCGCGCTGGCCATCAGAAGTATTTTCGAGGAACACGAGGTAGGTCTGGCCGCTTTGAGGCTGCGCGCACCACGGGCCAAAGCACTGCACATGCAGGTCAATGTCGCGGTCAAAAGGCGTGGCAAAGCCATCCGCCCCAAGCGCCTGCCCGTCAAGCCGCGCGCGCAGTTGTGTCAGCGGCGGCGCGTCATTGGGATCGTCTGCGGGGGCCTTGGGCAGCTTTGTCGCATCAAAGTTGAGCGTGCCAACCACCAGCCCCCAGCGGGCATCATCCGCATCCGCCGCCTGATAGGCGGCGACCGCATCGGGCCGCAGGCAGGACAGGGCACTGGCCTGCGTCGCCGCCAGCACCAATAGAGCCACAGCCCACCGCATCACAACTTGTCCCGAAATGCAGCGATCACACGTTCGTAGACGTCACGCTTGAACGGCACGATGTTTTCGATGACCTCGTCGGCGGGCGACCAGCGCCATTCGGAAAATTCCTGATGATCGTCCGCATCGAGGCGCACATCGCTGTCCTGGCCGTGAAACCGCAGCAGGAACCACTTCTGCTCCTGCCCCTTGTAGCGACCTTTCCAGATCCGCGGCACAAGGTCGTGCGGCAGATCGTAGGCGATCCAACCGTCGGTTTCCGCCTCTACAGTTACGAGGTCCGGGGTCACGCCGGTTTCCTCCTGCAATTCGCGCAAGGCCGCGTCGCGGGCCTCCTCGCCCTTGTCGATGCCCCCCTGCGGCATTTGCCAGGCGGGCGGTTCATGCGGCTGGCGGTCGGTGCGCTGGCCCACAAAGGCGTGGCCGTCCGCGTTCACCAGCATCACGCCGACATTGCGGCGATAGGGCAGTTTTGCGATGTCTTCGGGGGTCATATGAGGCGTCCTGATAGAAGAAGGGCGGGGTCTGACCCCCGCCCTACGTCACTTAGTCCTGTGGGGCCAGCGCCGACAGTCCCTTGAGAATGTCGATGGCGTAGGCCAGCTGATAATCCTCTTCGCGCAGGGCGGCAGCGGCTTCGGCCTTGGCCCGGTCCGCTTCGATCTGCTCGATCTCTTCCTCGGTCAGCGAGTCGTTGTCGAGGCTGCCGCGCAGGTCTGCTTCCGAACGGGAGAAGATGTTTGTGGCCTCTTCTTCCTCCTCCTCGGCATTGGGATCACGGCGCGGCTGTTCCACCACGATATCCGGCGACACGCCCAAGGCCTGAATGGAACGGCCCGACGGGGTGTAATACCGCGCGGTAGTCAGACGCATGGCGCCCTCGCCCCGCAGCGGCATCACCGTCTGTACCGAGCCTTTGCCGAAGGATTTCGTGCCCACGACGATGGCGCGGCGGTGATCCTGCAATGCCCCGGCGACGATTTCCGATGCGGAGGCGGAGCCACCGTTGATCAGAACCACCAGCGGCTTGCCGTCAATCAGGTCGCCCGGCGTCGCATTGTAGCGGTCGCCGTCTGCCGGATCACGGCCACGGGTGGAGACGATTTCGCCCTTTTCGAGGAACGCATCCGAGACGCGGATCGCCTGTGTCAACAGGCCGCCCGGGTTGTTGCGCAGGTCGAGGACGACGCCGTTGATGGCGTCGATGCCACCGGCAGCTTCGATCTGCTCGGCCAGACCTTCTTCGAGGTTCGGGTAAGTCTGGTCGTTGAAGGTGGTGACGCGCAGCACGGCGGTGTCGCCTTCGGTGCGGGCGCGCACGGCGGTCAGCTTGATCGTGTCGCGGGTGATGGACACTTCAAACGGCTCGTCTTCGCCTTCGCGGACCACGGTGATCAGGATTTCAGAGCCCACCGGCCCGCGCATCAGATCCACTGCCTGGTCCAGCGTCAGGCCCAGCACGGATTCGCCATCGACATGGGTGACGAAATCACCTGCTTCGATGCCTGCTTCCATGGCGGGGGTGCCGTCGATGGGAGAGACGACCTTGACGAAGCCATCCTCTTGCGTGACCTCGATGCCCAACCCGCCGAATTCACCACGGGTCTGCACGCGCATGTCCTCGGCATCATCGGGGGGCAGGTAACTGGAGTGTGGGTCCAGAGAGGTCAGCATGCCGTTGATCGCAGCCTCGATCAGGTCTTTTTCATCGACGTCCTCGACATACTGCGCGCGGATGCGCTCAAAGATGTCGCCAAAGAGGTCGAGCTGCTCGTAGACCGTCAGGCTACGCTCCTCCTCCTGCGCCAACAGCGGCCCAACGAACTGGGTCGTCGCCACGACGGAGGCGAAGGTGCCCACGCAGGCGGCCATCACGAATTTCTTCATATCTCATCCCTTGTCGGTTGCGAACCACACCAGTGGATCGTTGGGGGCATCGCCCTCTCTGACCTCTATGTAAAGCGTTTCCGAGCGGCCAGCGCCACCCCCCTCACTTTGAAGTGACGGGTTTGTCGGAACGGGCATCAAGCCCACCGGACTGCCGGCTGGCAGCACCTCTCCGATGTCGCCATAGACCGTGTCCATTCCCGCAAACACGAACAATACGTCAGGAGAAGGTTCAAGAATGGTTACCAAACCATAATCCAGCAGCGGACCGTTGTAGCGAATCGTCGCAGCGGTGGGCGTGGTCACCAACGCGCCGGGGCGGGTCGCCAGCACGATGCCGGGGCGCGCAACGCCGGCTGCGTCGGGGTCGCCTGCTTCGCGCAGCACAACGCCGCGCACCGGCAGAGGCACCTTGCCGCGCAGCCCTTCGATGGAGGACGCGGCCGCAGTGCTGTCGTCCTCGCCGATCTGGGTGAGGCCGGATGCGAAGCCTTCCAATGTTTCAGTCGCAGAGATCAGCAGCGCGGTGCGCACCGGGTCTTCGGTGAAGCGTTGCGGCAAGTCCGTGCGGTCGGCGATGGCCTGGCTCAGGTCGGTGCGCGCCTGTTGCACCCCGCGCAAGCCTTCGGACAGGCGTTGCGCGGCGTTCTGTTGCACATCGCGCAGGGCACTGACCTCTTCGAGATCGGCGCGCAGATCCGCGGCCTGTTGCGCCAGTCCCGGCGCGACGGCGGCCACCAACATGCCCGAGCGCGCCGTGCCCAATGGCCCCTTCGGGTGCACCATCGCGCCGGGCGATGCGCGTCCACCCATGGAGGTCAACACACCCAAAAGTTGGGAAATCTCCTGATCCTGCGCGGCGAGCTTTCTGGTCAGCTCCGTCTCGCGGATGGCGGCGCCGCGCAACCCGTCGCGCATGGCGGCAAGCCCGTCCTCATAGGCGCGGATCGTGTCGGTCAGCGCTGACACCCGATCTGAGGCGTCATCCGCGCTGTCGAGCAGAACGGAAGCCGCTTCGAGCGCTTCGGCCGCGCGGCTTGCATCCTCCCCCGCCGTTTGCGCAAAGGCAGGGGAGGTCAAAAGCGCAAGAAGCAGCGTGAACCGTCTCACTTGATCAGGCTCTCCCCGGTCATTTCCTCGGGTTGGTCGAGGTCCATGAGTTGCAACAGTGTCGGGGCCACATCTGCGAGGCGTCCGTCTTTCAGCGTCGTGCCCTCAGGCGCGCCATAGAGGATCACCGGCACGAGGTTCGTGGTATGCGCCGTGTGTGGCCCGCCGGTTTCGGGGTCAACCATGGTCTCGCAGTTGCCGTGATCCGCGATCACCAGCAGTGCGCCGCCGGTTTGCTCCAGCTTATCAACCACTTGACCAAGGCCATTGTCCACCGCTTCGCAGGCGGCGATGGCTGCGTCCAGATCGCCGGTGTGGCCCACCATGTCCGGGTTGGCAAAGTTCACCACGATCAGATCATAGCCGTGGTCGATCGCTTCGAGGAATTTCGAGGTGACTTCGCCGGCGCTCATTTCCGGCTGCATGTCGTAGGTGGCGACCTTTGGCGACTTCGGCATGAAGCGGTCTTCGTGCGGTTCCGGCGTCTCTTTGCCACCGTTCAGGAAGAACGTGACGTGCGGATATTTCTCGGTTTCTGCGAGACGGAACTGCGTCTTGCCTTGCTTGGCCACCCATTCGCCCAGAGTATTGACGATCTTCCGCTTGGGGAACGCGGTGGTCATGTAGGCGTTGTGGGCGTCGGAGTATTCCACCATGCCCAGCAGGGCAGAGAGCGATTTCCGGTCACGATCGAACCCGTCAAAATCAGGCGCGCCAATGGCGGCGAGGATCTCGCGCGCCCGGTCGCCACGGAAGTTCACAAAGAACAGACCGTCGCCATCTGCCAGACCGGCATAGTCGCCCACGGTGAACGGCAGGACAAATTCGTCATTCTTGTCGGCGCTATAGCTGTGCTTGATACCGGTGACCGCGTCGGGCTGCTGGCTGTCGCCCTGCCCTTCGATGGCGGAGCGGTAGGCCTTTTCCACCCGGTCCCAGCGATTGTCCCGGTCCATCGCGTAGTAACGGCCAGACACGCTGACGATCTTTGCCCCTGTGGGCAAGGCCGCCTCAAACTGTGCCACCTGGTCAGCGGCGGAGGTCGGCGCCACGTCGCGGCCATCGGTGATGACGTGAACGGCGACATCAAGCCCTTGATCGACAAGGGCTTTGACCGCTGCCAGAATGTGATCGGTGTGAGCATGGACGCCACCGTCAGAGGTCAGCCCCATGACATGCGCCGTGCCGCCAGATTGCTTAACAGTCTGTGCGAAATCCAGGATCGCCTTGTTTTTGAAGAAGCTCCCGTCCTCGATGGCGAGGTCGATCTGGCCAAGGTCCATGGCAACAACGCGGCCCGCGCCGATGTTGGTGTGTCCCACTTCGGAGTTGCCCATCTGCCCGGTGGGAAGCCCCACATCCGGACCATGGGTGATCAGCGTCGCGTGGGGACAGCTGGACATAAGCCGATCAATCGTCGGGGTTTTTGCCAGCGCAGGGGCATTGTTTGCCGTGTCGTCGCGCAGGCCCCAGCCGTCGAGAATGGTGAGGATGACGGGTTTCATGTCTGGCTCTCCCACATGTCTTTGGCTGCGGTGTAGCAGAGCCGGGAGAGGATGTGGAGAGCACAAGGCTTAACGCATCGGCAGGCGGCTTAACCCTGCCACTGTCAGAGCAGCCGACCGGCCCCGTCGGGTGGAACGGCGTGGTTGGACGGTCGGACAGCCCCCAAGACATCGCCACTGTGGCCAGATTGCACCACCGACCTGAAACCCGTGGCGACGCACGTCCGCCATGCTATGTGAGGCTTAACCCCTTATGAATGGAGCCCCTCGATGCGCCTGCCCCTTTGCCTGACTGTCGCAGCCCTGACCGTCGCCACCCCCGCCCTTGCGCAGGACCGTGCGCTGGCGTTCGAATTGGGTCTCGGCGCACGTGTGTCGCCGGACTACGAAGGCTCCGAAGATTACTCCACCGGGCCGTCCGTGACCGGCGCCGTCAGGAGCCTGAACCTGCTCGGCCTGAATATCGACCGCGGCGACGGCCTGGGCTTTGGCTTTGGCCCGTCCTTCCGCTACATCGGCGAGCGGACCGAAGACGACCACAGCCGTCTGGCGGGGATCGATGACGTGGACGCGGCGTTCGAGGTCGGCGGGCGCGTGTCCTATCGCTGGGAAAAGGTCGAAGTCTGGGGTGCGGTGCGCAAGGGCGTGACCGGCCATGATGGCGTGACAGGCAACATCGGGTCCGATTTCGTTCACGATTATGGCCAAGGCACAGAGGTCCGGGTCGGCCCGCGACTGGCCTTTGCCAATGACGAATACATGGACACTTACTTCAACGTGCCAGCGGGCGCGTCGCTGGCGGAATATTCCGGCGATGGCGGTCTGTACAAGGCAGGTTTGGAAATGGTCGTGCGCCACGATTACAACGATGCCTGGGCGGTCGAAGGCTCGCTGGGCTGGAACCGTCTGGTCGGTGACGCGGGCGACAGCCCCATCGTTGAAGAGCGCGACTCCGGCACGGTCGGGATCATGCTGATCCGAAAGTTCGACTGGGCATTCTGATCTGAAAGGTGGGGTTTCGGCTCCACCTTACTTCTTTCATCGGCTGCGCAGACCAAGCGAACCAGTGCTGCACCAAAGCGAATGCCGGGCCTCTCAGCCCGGCATTTTGTTTATCCCTGCAGTGACTTCACCACCAGTTCGCCTTCTTCACGGGCCTTCATGGCCATTGCTGCGGCATGGGCGCCTGCGGCAGTCGTGAAGTAGGGGATCTTGTCATACAGCGCGACGGAGCGGATTTCGCGGGAATCCTCCACAGAGGCCGCGCCTTCGGTGGTGTTCAGGACCAGTTGAATGCCGCCGTCTTTCATCAGATCGACGATGTTCGGGCGCCCTTCGTAGACCTTTTTGACCGTGGTGCAGGGAATGCCCTGCTCTTTCAGGAAAGCCGCCGTGCCGCTGGTGGCGTTCAGCGTAAAGCCAAGCGCCGAAAGCGTCTGCGCCGCTTCGATCATCATCGGACCTTTGTCATCGTCCTTGATGGAGATGAAGACCGCCCCTGTGGTCGGCAGGTCGATGCCCGCGCCCATCTGCGCCTTCAGGAAGGCACGCGGGAAGGATTTGTCCCAGCCCATGACTTCGCCCGTAGAGCGCATTTCCGGGCCGAGGATCGTGTCCACGCCGGGGAAGCGGGCGAAGGGCAGCACGGCTTCCTTCACCGAGAACCACGGCATGTTCGGGTCGGCCAGCGTCATCGGGTCCGCCATCGGCACGTCGGTGTCGTAGTCGGTCGCTTCGGCGTGGGGGGCGCGCATGGGGAAGGCGGAGAGCTTTTCGCCCGCCATGAGACGCGCCGCGATGGAGGCGATGGCGCTGTCCGTCGCCTTTGCCACGAAGGGCACGGTGCGGGATGCGCGCGGGTTGACCTCGATCAGGTAGATTTCGCCGTCCTTGATGGCGAACTGGACGTTCATCAGGCCGACCACGTTGAGCGCCTTGGCCAGCGCGCGGGTCTGGACTTCGATCTCGGCGAGGATGTCCTTGGACAGCGAATAGGGCGGCAGCGAGCACGCGGAGTCGCCGGAGTGTACGCCCGCCTCTTCGATGTGCTGCATGATGCCCGCGACGTGTACGTCGGTGCCGTCACACAGTGCGTCCACGTCCAGCTCCACCGCGCCGGACAGATAGCTGTCGAGCAGCACCGGGCTGTCGCCGGAGACCACGACGGCCTCCGCGATGTAGCGTTTCAGGTGGTCCATATCGCGCACGATTTCCATGGCGCGCCCCCCCAGCACATAGGAGGGGCGGATCACCAGCGGGAAGCCGATCTGCTCGGCGATCTTCAGTGCCTCGGCGTCGGTGGAGGCGATGCCGTTCTTTGGCTGCTTCAGACCCAACTTGTTGACAAGGTTGAGGAACCGGTCGCGGTCTTCGGCAAGGTCAATGCTGTCAGGCGAGGTGCCAAGGATCGGGATGCCTTCTTCCTCCAGCGCGTTGGCCAGCTTCAGCGGGGTCTGGCCGCCGAACTGAACGATGACACCGTGCAGCGTGCCGTTCTGCTGCTCGACGCGCAGGATTTCCATGACGTGCTCGAACGTCAGCGGCTCAAAGTACAACCGGTCAGAGGTGTCGTAGTCGGTGGACACGGTCTCCGGGTTGCAGTTGATCATGATGGTTTCGTAGCCCTGATCGCTCAGCGCGAAACAGGCGTGACAGCAGCAATAATCGAACTCGATGCCCTGACCGATCCGGTTCGGTCCACCGCCCAGCACGACGACCTTCTTGCGATCAGACGGACGCGCCTCGCATTCCACCTCGCCCATCATGGGTTCTTCGTAGGTGGAATACATGTAGGGGGTCTGCGCCTCGAACTCGGCGGCACAGGTGTCGATGCGTTTGAACACGGCGTTCACGCCAAGGTTCTGACGGGCGCGGCGCACCTGTCCTTCTTCGCGGCCCGTGAGTTCAGCCAGACGCGCGTCGGTGAAGCCCATCATTTTCAGGTCACGCAGCGCGTCTTCGGTCACGGGCAAACCATTCTTGCGAATGCCTTCCTCGGCTTCGACGATCTCGCGCAGGCGGTCGAGGAACCACGGATCGTAGGACGTGACGCCCTGGATTTCGTCGTTGGTCAGGCCGTGGCGCATGGCTTGCGCGATGGTACGCAGGCGGTCGGGAGTGGCCTCGGACAGCGCCTTGATGACGGCGGATTTTTCCGGCGCGCCGGGGATGTCCACCTCGTTGAAACCCGTCAGACCGGATTCCATCGAGGCCAGCGCCTTTTGCATGGATTCGTGGATCGTGCGGCCAATGGCCATGGTCTCGCCCACGGACTTCATTGCCGTGGTCAGCTTTGGCTCGGAGCCGGGGAATTTCTCGAAGGCGAACTTCGGGATCTTCGTGACGACGTAGTCGATGGTCGGCTCGAAGGAGGCCGGCGTGACCTTGGTGATGTCGTTGTCCAGCTCGTCGAGCGTATAGCCCACGGCGAGCTTGGCCGCGATCTTGGCAATCGGGAAGCCGGTGGCCTTGGACGCCAGCGCAGAGGAGCGGGAAACGCGCGGGTTCATCTCGATCACGACCATGCGGCCGTTTTCCGGATTCACCGCCCACTGTACGTTGGAGCCGCCGGTTTCGACGCCGATCTCACGCAACACGGCAATCGAGGCCGTGCGCATCATCTGGTATTCCTTGTCGGTCAGCGTCAGCGCCGGGGCAACGGTGATCGAATCACCGGTGTGCACGCCCATGGGGTCGACGTTTTCGATGGCGCAGACGATGATCGCGTTGTCCGCCTTGTCACGGACGACTTCCATCTCGAATTCTTTCCAGCCCAGCAGGGATTCGTCCACGAGGATCTGGTTCACCGGGGAGGCGTCCATGCCCGAGCGGCAATAATGGATGTAATCCTCGCGGTTGTAGGCCACGCCACCGCCGGTGCCACCGAGGGTAAAGGCCGGACGGATGATCGCGGGCAGACCCACATAATCCAGCGTTTCCAGCGCCTTGGCGACGCCAGCATCCAGATCGGCCTTGCCGTCCACTTTCTTGGGCGCGGTGACGATGGTGGCCTTGGGGTTTTCGAGGCCGAGACGGTCCATCGCCTCGCGGAACAGCTTGCGGTCTTCGGCCATTTCGATGGCCTCACGCTTCGCGCCGATCATCTCGACGCCGTATTTTTCCAGTACGCCCATCTCTTCGAGTGCGAGGGAGGTGTTCAGACCCGTCTGGCCGCCCATGGTGGGCAGCAGCGCGTCGGGACGTTCCTTTTCGATGATCTTGGCGACCATCTCGGGCGTGATCGGCTCGATATAGGTGGCATCGGCCAGACCGGGATCGGTCATGATCGTCGCCGGGTTCGAGTTCACGAGGATGACGCGGTAGCCTTCTTCGCGGAGCGCCTTGCACGCTTGTGCGCCGGAGTAGTCAAACTCGCAGGCCTGTCCGATGACAATGGGACCAGCGCCGATGATCATGATGGACTTGATATCGGTACGTTTGGGCATGGGAGGACCTCTTCGTCAACACGGCAGGGGGCATCGGGCGCATGACTATCCGTCACCGCCCAAATTGTCGTGCGTTATAGAGATCGCAAGGTCGGGTTCAACCCCTCAAAGCGGTCAATCGAAGGCGGCGGGCGGTCGCCCGGCGTGCCACGCCTTTGCGCAACGTCAGGCGCGGCGCAGCAAACGCCTCAGCAGACCGCGTCCGGGGGCCGGATTGGACAGGACAGAAGGATCTGGCGCAGCCGGGTCTACAGAGCGCTGCGCTGGCTCCCGGAGCGGATCGTCCGGGGCATACATTTGCCGTGGTGGCACTGAGGTGGCGCGCAGTTCCGCGGCTGCGGGGCGGTTCCATCTTGGGGTGTCCGCAGTTTTCACCGCGCCCGGACGCTCGGAGGACGCAGAACTGCGGGGCGGGCTGGGGTCGACACTGTACTCCTCGACAAGGGAATGGATGATGTCGAGCGCTTCGGCCGTCAAACCGGGGCCGGGTGTACCTTGAATGAGGTTGGCAGGTCGGCGTTTCATTGGAAAAACTCTGCAATAGATTAAAAACTATACAAAAGGGTAATAGTTAATTGGGGCGGCTTTGCGGCAGCGCCCGTGTGATGGAGGTGGTCTTGTCAAACTCACGACAAAGGATCGCCTGTCAGCGCCCTTTATGGCGAGTGCGCCTGAAAACCTCGCCAGCAGCCTCGGGTCCCCGACGCATCCAATGGGCTGTTCCACGTCCGACCGAGCGTCATTTGCGGTAAATTCGGGCTGTTCGCTTGACTTCACCCCCACGGCACGGTGTATCCGCGCGTGACCGAGCCATTCCCTTTTCAAAGGTGAGAAATCATGCACGCCTATCGCAGCCATACCTGTGTTGACCTGACCAAGGCCAACGTGGGCGAAACCGTTCGCCTCTCCGGTTGGGTTCACCGCATCCGCGATCACGGTGGCATCCTGTTCATCGACCTGCGCGACCATTATGGCACGACGCAGGTTCTGTGCGACCCCGACAGCCCGGTGTTTGCCGAGGTCGAGAAGGTCCGCTCCGAATGGTGTATCCGCATCGACGGCACCGTAAAGGCGCGTGATGCCGAGCTGGTGAACAGCAAACTGCCCACCGGCGAAATCGAAGTTTTCGTCCGTGACCTCGAGGTGCTGGGCAAATCCGATGAGCTGCCGCTGATCGTGTTCGGCGACCAGGAGTACCCGGAAGAAACCCGCCTGAAGTACCGCTATCTCGACCTGCGCCGCGAGGCGATGCAGAAGAACATGACCCTGCGCTCGGACGTTGTGGCGTCTATGCGTAAACGCATGTGGGATCGGAACTTCCGCGAATTCCAGACGCCGATCATCACGGCCTCCTCCCCCGAGGGCGCGCGCGACTTCCTCGTGCCGTCGCGTCTGCACCCGGGCAAATTCTACGCGCTGCCGCAGGCGCCGCAGCAGTTCAAGCAGCTGATCATGGTGTCGGGCTTCGACAAGTATTTCCAGATCGCACCCTGCTTCCGCGACGAAGATCCGCGCGCCGACCGTTCACCGACCGATTTCTACCAGCTCGACCTTGAGATGTCCTTTGTCGAGCAGCAGGACGTGTTCGACACGATTGCCCCGGTGATCGCAGGCGTCTTCGAAGAATTCGGCGAAGGCAAAAAGGTCGACGCGCCGCATGAGTGGCCGCAGATCCCCTACAAGGAAGCGGCGCTGAAGTACGGCACCGACAAGCCTGACCTGCGCAACCCGATCGAGATGCAGGACGTTTCCGAGCACTTCCGCGGCTCCGGCTTTGCGATCTTTGCCAAGCTGCTGGAGCAGGATGGCACCGAGATCCGCGCCATCCCCGCCCCCACCGGCGGCTCGCGCAAGTTCTGTGACCGGATGAACTCCTGGGCGCAGAAAGAGGGCCTGCCGGGGATGGGCTACATCTTCTGGCGCGATCAGGGCGACGGTATGGAAGCCGCCGGTCCGCTGGCCAAGAACATCGGCCCCGAGCGCACCGAAGCGATCCGCGAACAGCTGGGCCTTGGCGTGGGCGACGCGGCGTTCTTCCTTGGTGGCAAGCCTGCGTCCTTCACCAAGGTTGCCGGCCGTGCGCGCGACGTGCTGGGCCACGAACTGAAGCTGATCGACGAAAACCGCTTTGCCTTTGCATGGATCGTGGACTTCCCGATCTACGAAAAAGACGAGGAAACCGGCGCGATTGACTTTGAACACAACCCGTTCTCCATGCCGCAAGGCGGGATGGATGCGCTGATGGGTGATCCGCTGGAGGTCAAAGGCTACCAGTACGATCTGGCCTGCAACGGCTACGAGCTGGTTTCCGGCGCGATCCGGAACCACAAGCCTGACCTGATGCTCAAGGCGTTCGAGATCGCGGGCTACGGTGCCGATGAGGTGAAGAACCGGTTTGGCGCGCTGTTCAGCGCCTTCCATTTCGGCGCCCCGCCGCACGGTGGTTGTGCTGCGGGCATCGACCGGATCACCATGTTGCTGGCTGGCACATCGAACATCCGCGAAGTCATCATGTTCCCGATGAACCAGCGTGCCGAGGATCTGATGATGAACGCGCCCTCTGATCCGTCGTCGGATCAGATGATGGAACTTGGGCTGCGCGTGATCCCGCAGGAATAAACGCGAAGTTGAGATCGAGCTATCGGGGCGGCCTTCGGGTCGCCCTTTTTCGTCGAGATCAGTGCAGGGCGAGCAAATCGGCAGCGACCGCGCCGGGGCCAAGCGCGACCGCGCCGAGCGCCACAATCACCGTGGCCGATCCGATGATGAAAAAGCGCATCGCCCGTTCCCGGCGGACCACAACGGTTGGCGAAAGCTCGCGCCAGAGCACCCGTTTTACCATCAATTTGCCGATCTGCATAAAGCTGACAAAGCCGAAGATCGCCAGTGTCATCAAAAGTGCTGCATCAGTTGCCATTGCAAAAGCCTCCGCTGGCGCGTTCCACCCATACCACCTAGGATTGAGGAGAACTGTGGCGCAATCGCGGCAGACTGCTACGCAAATAGCAAAAATTTAACGAAAATTCGGGTCTGAAACGACAAACGCCGCCCCGGGAAACCGAAGGCGGCGTATGAGAGGCCCCGTGCAAAAGCCCCCTGCCAGAAAATGTCAGCTCAATCTTCGAGCGAATCTTCTTTCTTCTTCTCAATCAGGCCAGACTCTTCTTCCTTACGCTTAAGGAAGCGTTCGCCATAGCCTTTGATTTCGCCATCGTCGATAACTTTTTTGGCGCGGGTGAAGACTTCGTCTTCTTCCTCGTCAATGTGGTGCAGGTAGTCGTGCTGCAACGTCTTGAATTTGTTCAGCCAACCAGAGGAAGACATATCCATCTCGTTGAGCTCTTCCATCAAGTCGTCAAGTTGCTGGTGCTCGTGCACCGAGTGACGCGCACTGTCCTGGCCCCATGTTTCGGAGATCAGTTTGGAGTAAAACGTCTCTTCCTCAGCAGCGGCGTGGGCTTTTACGTCGTGGTAGAATTCGTCCCACGCCTTTTTGCGCGTATCGGAAGCGCCGGAGGTGTCTTCGATGGTGGACAACAGCTCGCGGTGGCGATCATGGTCCGATGTGATGGCACTGTAGATATCGGTCATTTGTGTCCCTTGGCTTATCACTGGCTAGGCCCTGCGCGCCTTGATTTGCGCGGTTTCGCCGAGGTAACGCGGGTCCGCCGGGAAGGTTCCGCCGAATTTCGATTTTCCTGTAAGCGGCGCGGCGCGCCAGAGGGTATCGACAGGTTCATGCCTTCCTAGGCGGCTCAACTTCAGAAACACCAATGAGCGCAAATTCGTCGAGATCGCACCAGGGCCGAGCTTGCCGCCGTTGCGGCAAGAAGCCCGACGACAGTGGCTGGCCGCGCTGCTGTCCGCGAAAAGCCACAGACAACCTGCGCGCCGAGACGCAATCTGCTGGCGATTGTGAACGGCGGGCAGGCCACCCTGCGCTGCACGCCGGATATAAATCTGCCCTTTTTGCCTGTCTCAGCATCGACGAGTGGGACAGGCATGCCGGGCAAAATCACATCCCAGACGGATCAGGGGATCAACTCGGCTCAGATGGCGACCCGATCAGCCAGTCGATCTTGGACCAATGACGCAACGCGGGCGATGGTCGGCTGTGTGGGCTTACCTGTTCGCCGTGCGCTGGCGAGGTCCTCGGCTGCTTTTTGCAGCGCGCCGTCGCCAGCGCTGCGCGCGACCCCAGCAAGAAATTGCGTCACGTAGCGCAGCGATCGCTCATTCTCCTGGTCGACCAGCACTTCCGCCGCATGGGCCATGTCGTCGCGATAGGCCATGGGATCGGGCAAAATCGGCTCATCGGTTACAAGTCGCGGGCCGGTAGGACGACGTTCCGGCGGCAATCCGGCAAGGATCGTGTTCTGGAAGTGGGAAACCGACGACACAGGTTTTGCCAGAAATCCGTCGGCCCCGGCAGCAAGCGCCACCTCTTCGGAAAAGCTGTCGCCAGAGGTGCCGATGACAACATCCACACGAGGGCACGCCACGGTGAGTTCAGAGATCAGCTCCGCCCCGGAACCGTCTGGCAGTCCGAGATCGACGATCACGACAGACGGCCGATAGACCTGCAAATGACGACGCGCGGATTTCAAACAGTCGGCGCGTCGGATGCGTGCGCCGGAGCGCAGGCAAAGCAGCCGCATGGCGTCACAGGCGTAGCGACTGTCCTCGACAACAAGAACGGTCAGGCCCAGCAGGGGCCGTGTCGTGGTGGGCCGCAGGTGCGCGGCAAGGTGTGAATTCGTGTCCATCTTTCCCTCCAGGCGGTGTGTCTCTTGCGAGTCGCAGCCATGATGCGGCCTGTCAGATGAACAACGCGTTAAGGTTGATATTCGCTAAGGAGGCGGTTGCACGGCGGTGATACATTTCCTTAATGCCTGAACCGGTGAGGGCTGCTGTGTCGCGGCCCCCTGCCCTTGCCCCCTGCCCATTGACGAGGCCATATAGCCCGCAACAGGACAGAGGAGAGTTGTCATGATCGGACGCCTAAATCATGTGGCCATCGCCGTGCCCGACCTTGAAGCCGCCGCAGACCAGTATCGCACCGCGCTCGGCGCGAATGTCGGCGCGCCGCAGGACGAGCCGGATCATGGCGTGACGGTGATCTTTATCGAGCTGCCCAACACCAAGATCGAGCTGTTGTACCCGCTCGGCGACAACAGCCCCATCACCGCGTTCCTTGAAAAGAACCCGTCCGGCGGCATGCATCATGTCTGCTACGAGGTGGACGACATCATTGCCGCGCGCGACCACCTGAAAGAAACCGGCGCGCGCGTGCTGGGATCAGGCGAACCGAAAATTGGCGCCCATGGAAAGCCTGTATTGTTCCTTCATCCGAAGGATTTCAACGGCTGCCTCGTGGAATTGGAGCAGGTCTGATGGGTGTGACATCGGGCATCGTTCTGTTTGCCGTGATTTGGTTCATGACGTTTCTGTGCGTCATTCCTGTGCGACTGGAAACGCAGGGCGACCGCGGTGAGATCGTGCCGGGCACCCACGCGGGCAGCCCGGAGGTCCACAACCTCAAGCGCAAGGCGTGGATCACCACCGGGATCTCTGTCGTGATCTGGGGAATTCTCGCGTCGATTATCTTGTTCGAGCTGATCTCTGTGCGCGATCTGGACAGATGGATGTTCAACAGGATGGAGCCTCGGGAGATCATCGACTGATACGGCGATCAGGTCGGGGCCAGGCCCCGACCACTGCCGCTCAGGCCTTGTTTGTCAGGCGGTGGAAAACATGCGTAAACGTCGCGGCCCCCAGCACGGGCACCAACAGGTTCACCACCGGCACGGTCAGCGGCAGCGCCATCAGCACGCCGCCGATCCAGATCGTGGCGATGTGGCGTTTCCATAGCTTTTTTGCCTGCACCCGGCCGACACGACGCATGGCCGCAAGGATGAAATACTCTCGCCCCAGCAAGAAGCCGTTCAGCCCCCAGAAGATAAAAGGCGCGAGCGGCGCAAACAGCAGATAAAGCACCAGCGCCACGATGTTGGCCAGCGCCAGCACCCCCAGAAATCCCAAGCCATCCATGATGCTTTCGGAGATCGGGACCTGTTCGGCGCGGCCCAGATGCGGGTAGTGGCGATCTTCGACGGCCTGCGCCACGTCTTCGAGGAACAGACCCGTCACCGCAGAGGCCACAGGCACCATCAGGAAAACCGACAGAACTGCGGTCACCGGCACCATGGCCCAGCTCAAGACATTGTCGACCCATGTAATTTCGCCGATCCACGGGAGGGTGAGGCTGTCACCCACCAACCAGCCCGCGCCCCAGACCAGAAACGCCGCAAAGGCGAAGAGCACCAGCAGCGTAAAGCCGATGCCCTTCGCCAGAACCTTGCGAAACTTGGGATCGTCAAGCTGGCCGATGGCCTTCAGAAACGCGGAAGGGATCATGCGTCAACCCAAGTGGTGATCTGGTCAAGGTCGGGGCGCGGACGATCCGGCGGGGCGCTGCGCTCGGTGCCCAGATGCATGAAGCCCGCGACGGATTCATTCTCTGCCAGCGACAGGGCCTCTGTCACGAAATCGCGGTCATGGCTGGCCCAGCCGGACAGCCAGTTCGCCCCCCAGCCGGATGCCAATGCGGCGTTCAGCAGCGCGAGGCAGACGGCCCCGGCCGAGTAGGTCTGCTCCACCGGCGGCACCTTGTCGGAGGGTTTTTGCACCTCGATCACCGCAACGCACAGCGGGCTATCGCGCCACGTGCTTTTGGCTTTGGCGATGGCGTCTGCGTCCTTGCCCAGCCGCACGCCAGCTTGTTCGGTCGCCTCGGCCATGCGTGTCAGAGCCGCGCCTTCGAGGACGATGAAGCGCCACGGCTCCAGCTTCCCATGGTCTGGCGTGCGGGCGGCGGCGGTCAGCAGGGTTTCCAGCGTGGCGCGGTCAGGCGCGGGTGCGACCAGGGTCTTGGCGGGGCGCGACCGGCGGGTCAGCAGGAAATCCATGGCGGCGGTGTTGGGCGTGGGCAAGGGGCCTCTCCTTCTGGTCTTGTAACGGTATGAAGGGCGTTTGGCGCCCGGATTCAACCGCCAATGTTGCGCAACGTCATTCCGGGTGGTAGCGCAACCCCATGCAAAAGGGTGAATTGTCCGACCTCGCGGTGCCAGGTGCGCTGATTGCCTGCCGCGTGACACCAAAAGCTGCACGCAACGCCATCACGCGCGACGGGGATACGCTGCGCGTCTATGTCACCACGGTGCCAGAGGGCGGCAAAGCGAACGCCGCCGTACAGAAATTACTGGCCAAGGCGTTGGGACTGCCGAAATCGCGTGTGACACTGGTGCGGGGCGAGACCGCGCGGGACAAGCAGTTTCGGATCGACTGAGCCGCGCCTAGTCCTCGCGCCGATACAATCCCTCAGGCAAGTTTACCGCCGCGACGAGATCCTGCATCTGGCTGATGCTGAGGGTGACGGACATCTCCCTGTCGGTGCGTGGGTCGTATTGCACGACGGTTACGCATTCTTCGAAGGACGTGATGATCACATCCTCCTGCAGGGGCGCTTTGCCTTCGTCGACGAGGGTGACAACGGTGGCGTCAAATTCGTGCTCTATGCTGAACATGACGGAATCGTAGCGCGCCTTGCTGCGGAGCGAAACCACAAACGGCGGTCTGTCGCTTTTGTGTAGCACGATGGCTGGCGCGACATGCGAGGGCCGCCTATGCTGAACTCAACACTTTGACGATTTGGGACATTCAATGAGATTCTCTCCCCTGCGCCTGCTGGCCGCCTTGTCGCTGTCTGCCGTGACCCTTGCGGGCTGTGCCGTGCCGTCCGCGAACATGCCTGTGCCCTCGCCGATGAGCAGCGACGCCAGCCCGGCGCAGTTGCGCGCCAATGACGCCGCCCGGCAATTCGTTCAGGTGGTGGAGACCGTGGAACCAGTGGCTGAACAACTGTGCCGGTCGCAGACACGCGGGGTGAATTGCGACTTTCAGATCGTGGTGGATGACCGGCTGAATCAGCCGCCGAACGCGTTTCAGACGGTGGACAGTTTCGGCCGCCCGATCCTCGCCTTTAACCTCGGGTTGATCAATTCGGTGCGCAATGCCGACGAGCTGGCCTTTGTCATGGGGCATGAGGCTGCGCATCACATCGAAAGCCACCTGACCAAAACGCGCGAGACTGCAACGCTTGGCGCGGTCATCTTTGCCGGGACGGCCGCCGTGATGGGCGCGGATGTGGAGGTTATCCGCAATGCGGAGCAGATGGGGGCCGCCGTGGGCGCACGCACCTATTCCAAGGATTTCGAGCTTGAGGCCGACCAGCTCGGCACCATCATTGCGCACCGTGCGGGCTATGATCCGGTGCGCGGGGCAGCCTTCTTCAGCCGCATTCCCGACCCGGGCAACCGTTTCCTTGGCTCTCACCCGCCCAACGCCGCGCGGATGGAGATCGTGCGCCGCACGGCGGCGAAACTGCAATAGACCAGCCCTCGCGCCTGTTGACCTGAATCAAAGCGGCACATGGCGTCATCCCCTAGGTTGTGATCACCAACAGGACACATCAAGGGAGTGGCGCCATGCAAAGCCCAGCCGTTTTGAAGAAACATGCAGAGCTCGTCGACCGAATGGCCACCGCACAGGGCATCGACCTTGAAGAGCAGATGATGCGCGGGCGGGTGACCACCCCCGATCTTGCCGACGCCGTGCTGCGCTGCACTGGCTGTTCCAACCCCGAACACTGTCGCTCCTGGCTTGCCAGTCAACAGCGCGTCGCACAGGGCACCCCGGACTATTGCCGCAACACCGAGATGCTGGATGACTTGCGCAAGGCGTTGGATCATGGCTGACGGGACCGCGCATCCGCCCGTGCTGGGGGCGGAAATCGATCATTACTGGCTGGTGCAGCGCATGGCCAAGGCGACGGGCGTGGACCTCGTGCGGGCCATGGATGCCGGCGTGCTGGACCACAGCCACTGGGCCGACATCGTTACGCGCTGCCGTGGTTGCCAATGGGCCGAAGGCTGCGATCACTGGCTGGCCACCCCCTCGGAGGACACGCGCGCCCTGCCCGAACCTTGCCTCAACCGCGACCGTTTGGCCGGGCTGAAGGACAAGCTGCGGGACATCTGAGCGGGCGCAGAGGCCCGGCGGTCCAAGCGGTATTTACCCGCTGCCTGGCGGGCACCCTTAATGTCAACTTGGCCGACACGCTCGGGTAAGGGTCCGTCGGTCAAGAACAGCCACGCACAAATGCTCCCGCTGTTTCGGCGGCGCATGGGTAGACGCATGTGAGCACTGGCCATCGTCCAAAACCGGGGACCATGCCGCACCGCTGCAACGCGACGGAAGTGGCTTGAGTGAAGAGCCACCGGATCAGATGAAGCGTCCTGCCCCCCTCTAATGTGGCCGAATGTACCATCCGGGCCGCCGCAGGTGCTCTTTTGGGAAGGGGTCCGAGGCTTGCATTCCTCGGCTGATGTGAGAGATGTCGTGGCCCAGTCCCCCGTCCAGCAAAAGTTGGGAACCGAGAGCCGCCATGCCCCAGACCGACCTTCTCAAGACCGACTGCTCGAAATGCGCGGCGCTGTGTTGCCTCGCGCTGGCGTTCGACAAGGGCAAAGATTTCGCATTTGACAAGAACCCTGGCGAACCATGCCGCAATCTTTCGGGGCATCTTTGTACGATCCATGACAGGCTGACCGAAAAAGGCATGCCGGGCTGCGTGGCATACGACTGTCTGGGCGCGGGCAATCGTGTGGTTCAGGAGGTCTTTGCCGGACAATCGTGGCAGACACAGCCGCACCTGACGCGCCTGATGATGGAAGCGTTTTCGGGGATGCGCGAGGTTCACAAGCGCATCGACCTGCTGCGCGCCGCCGGGACAGCGGCCCTGCCAGCCAACGACGAAGAGACCCGGCAGGCGCTGCTGAACCGGCTGGAACAGACCACCTGGAGCGGGCCAGAACTGAACGCGTTCGAGGTCGGGCTGGCGCTGGAAATCGACATCTTTGTCTACACGATCCTGGAGCATCTGCCGTTTGATGCCTTCGCAGAGGCCTGACTGACCTGGGCTGAAATGCTGCGCGCGTCTGGTGGCGGCCACCATGAGTGCTTATATCAAGCGAGAAAACTCAGGAGCTATTGATGCAAAAAACATCCCTGCCCGAACGCCCGCATTGGCGGGAGCATGCCAGGGAGGTGGGCTTTACCTTTGCCGACATGCATGGGGAGCCTTACTGGGATGAATCCTCGGCCTACGCATTCTCGCTTGAGCAAATAGAGACCGGGTTGGAAGATCCGGCCACCGAGTTGCACAGTATGTGCCGGGAGGCCGTGGCGCACATCCTGACGACCGAAGAGCTGCTGGACAAGCTCGCCATTCCGGAGGCGCATCGCGACCTGATTGCTGACAGCTGGCGCAATAACGACCCAGAGATCTACGGGCGGTTCGATTTCGCCTATGATGGCAAATCGCCTGCCAAGCTTCTTGAATACAACGCTGACACGCCGACATCGCTTTACGAAAGCGCCGCGTTTCAGTGGCAATGGCTTGAGGACCAACTGGCCGCCGGCGTTCTGCCTGAGGGTGCAGACCAGTTCAACGGCATCCACGAAGCCTTGGTGGCGCGGTTCGCAGAGCTGTTCGAGAAGGACAGCAATCTGCATTTCACGGCTGTCGGAGGCAATCCCGAGGATTACGGCACCGTCGAAGCCATGGGCTGGGCCGCCCGCGAAGCCGGGCTGGGGGCGCACTACGCCGACCTCGACAAGATCGGCCTGAGCGACGACGGTCACTTTCTGGATGATCAGGACCGACGCATTGGCGTCTTGTTCAAACTGTATCCGTGGGAAGACCTGCTGCGCGACGATTACGCCGCACATATCGCCGGATCAGGCTGCCTGTTTCTGGAACCGGCCTGGAAAGCTCTGTTGTCGAACAAGGGCCTGTTGCCCGTGCTTTGGCAGATGTTCGAGGGGCACGCAAATCTGCTCCCCGCTTTTTTCGAGGCCGATCTTGAGGATCTCGAGGCCGGGCGCGGCGCGCATGCCGACAGCTTTGCCCGTGCGCAGGCCGAGCTGGAGGCAGGGCACGTGCTGAAGCCGATCCTGTCGCGCGAAGGGGCCTCGGTGTCGATCCTCAAGGCCGGACAGTTGGTCGAACAGTCTGCGAATACCGAGTACGCGGAGCATCCCCGCATCCTGCAGGCCTATGCACCTTTGCCGCAGTTCGACGGGTTTCGGCCCGTGGTCGGCGCATGGATCGTGGGGCAAAGCTGTGTCGGGATCGGTATCCGCGAAGACCGCTCCCGGATCACGCAGGATTTATCCCGCTTCAAACCGCATTATATTACGGCCTGACCGAACGCTCCCCGCCCGCTCTGGCCAAGAAAAGGACTTCCATGACCAAACGTTCCAGACATGTCGCCATCGCAATCCTCGGCGCCGCCGCCTTTACCGTTGCGGGATGCCGCGAAGAGCAGGTCGATGCCGCCGCCTTTCCGGATCTGCAAAGCTGTCAGGATCAGGTTCAACCGGGCGGCATGTTCTCCGCTCAGGATTGCGAAACCGCTTTTGCCGATGCGCAGACCCTGCATGTGGAGTCCGCGCCGCGCTATGACAGCCTGACCGTCTGCGAGGAGCAACATGGCGAAGGGGCCTGCGGGACGGAAGCCGCGGCGACGTCCGGCGGCTCTGGCGGGATCTTCATGCCCCTGCTGGCCGGCTACCTGATGGGGAATATGCTGAGCGGTCGATCCGGCATGGCCGCGTCGCAACCGCTGTATAAGACGTCCGACGGGCGATTTACCAATGCTGCGCGCACCAGCACGTTTTCCAGCAATTCCGGGGCAACCAAGATGGGCACCTCGCAGTTCGTCCGACCGACCTCGACGGCGGGTAAGGCACCCATGTCCCGCGCGACCGCGACGTCGCGTGGCGGCTTCGGCACCACAGGTTCCGGACGCACGGGCTTTGGTGGGTAAACACCTTTCTTTGGCGTGACTTCTTGCAGAGCTCGCGGCTGGCATTTTTGCCCGGTCGCGCCTGCTCGTGCGACGTGGGCGCGCCAGCGGCAGGGATAGCAGTGATTAATACCCGCGCTTGGTGACATGAGGATAGGCATCGTCGCTTCGGTCGCCAACGCGTTGCAGCCATGAAATCTACGCAACTCCGCTCTGCACCGCGCAATCCAAATATGATTTGAATTGCAATGCAATTTAGTTTGCGTCACTCACGGCGCATGTCTGATCAAAACCTTTCCACCCGCGCGCGCTTTGGCCTGCGCTTTTCCCTCGTTGCGCGGCGCTGGCGTCGGGCGCTTGATGCGCATCTCTCGGACTCCGGAGTGACCGGCGCGATCTGGGTGCCGCTTGTCCACCTGCATGAAACCGGCGGAGGGCTCACACAAAAAGCCTTGGCGCTGCTGGTGGGTGTCGACAGTTCAAGCCTTGTGCGGATCATCGACATTCTGTGTCGGGAGGGCCTTGTGGAACGTCGCCCTGATTCCTCGGACGGACGTGCCAAGCTCGTCTACCTGACCGACGCAGGCCAGGACCGGGTGGCCAAGATCCGCGCGGAACTGATTCAGGCGGAGACAGAGATCCTCGCCGATCTGTCTGACGATGAGATCGAAACGATGACAACGCTGATTGGACGCATCGACGCCCGGCTCGTTGCAGCAGAGACCGACCGGAAAGGCACAAAGCCATGAGCACCGCTGCCGCCATTGCCCCGATGGGGCGCCTCGAAGCCTTTCGTCACCTCATGGCCCCCGATCATCTTCGATCCGGCTTCACCGTCGCGAAGCCTGCCTTTTTGCGCAATTCATTGCTGGCGGGCTTTCAAGCGGGTGCAACGAGCGCAATTGCCCTGCCGCTGATTTTGATGTCGCCCGCTGCGCATATGGTGGGATACGCGGCATTGGGTGGGATGGTCGCGCTGTTCGGGCGGTTTGACACGCCTGTGGGACGGGCAAAGGTTGTGGCGCTCGCCGGTTTGACGCAGGTGCTCATGGTTTTGCTCATGAGCCTTGCCTCGCTGTACGCGGAGCCGTTGTTTCAGCTTGGCGCGCTGTCACTGGCGTTTGGCGTGGCCTATTTCATCACCATCAGCGGGCGGTTCGGTCCTCCCGGCGCGCTGATCTTTGCCTTTGCCGGGGGCGCGTCGCTGGCACCTGTAACCGATGTGGCCGTCGCATTCGAACGCACCGCAGCCACGGCGGCGGTCGCCTTGCTGGCCTTCGTGATCTGCGTGGCCACCGACCGATTGCGCCTGCGCCCATCAGCAGAACGTCCTTTGCCCATGGAGCAATTGCGCCCGCTGCGGCATCGCCTGATCGCCTCCGCCCGTATCCTCATTGGCTGTGGAGTGGCGTTGATCGTCAGCCACGCATGGGGGGCAAATCACCCGGTCTGGGCCGGCATGGGGGCGATGGTGGTGCTTCAGGGGCCGTTCCTGAACATCAATATGCACCGTGCCCTGCAAAGGATGGCAGGGGCAGTTGTCGGATCAATGCTCGCGTGGGTCATACTGACACAAGAGCCGTCGGCTTTGACCGTGGTCGCGCTGATCTTTGTTCTGCAAATGCTGACGGAACTGGTGATCGGCGCGAACTACTGGCTTGGCCAGATTTTTGTGACGCCGATGGCGCTCATCATGAGCGACCTTGCTGCGCCCGGTTTGTCCGGGGCAGATCTGGCGTCGGAAAGGGTTCTGGATTCCCTGCTTGGCGTGGTGATCGGCATCGTGGCGGCGGTGATGCTATCGTCCATGGACGACCGACATCATCTGGCGGAACTGAGGGCTGGCGCACGCTAAATCTGTTCCGTGGCAAAGGACGACCCGTTCGGGCTTTGCCGCCAGACCGCTTCCAGCTGATCAAAAAGCGCGGAAACCACGGGCGTATCGCGACGCTCCTCCAACGTCAGCATACCAAGGCAAGCCGGCACGCTCAGATTGTCGCAGACAACGAGGCCAAAGGTCTGGCGTTCGTGCAGCGCGATGGAGTCCCGGCTCAGGCTAAGACCCACGCCGGAGCGGACCATTTCCAGCATCGACGCCTCATGATCCACCAACGCCACGACGTTTTGCGCACATCCATGCTCTGCAAAAATCTTTGACAGAAGGCGATTGTGAACGGATGCGGGCGGCGTCCCGATCCACGGCAGCGCGGCGAGGTCGCGCCACCCTGCCCCCGCAACGCGGCTTTCCCACCCCGGCGGGGCAATGATCCGATACTTGAATTCGGCCAGGCGGCGCACATGCAGAGGCTGCTCTGACGGGAGGGTGTCGAAACCGCCCGCGTCTGACAGGAAGAACCCCGCATCAATTTGATGGCGCTGCACTTTTTCAAGGATCTCACCGCTGACGCCATGCACCAGCGCGGTGGAAATCAGGGGATACACCGCCCCAAGCTGGCTGAGCAGGCGGCCGAGCCGGATGAACGACGGATCGACGATCGTCCCGATCCGCAACGTCCCGGAGACCTGCCCGATCTGCTGGCTGGCGCTGCGACGGAACTCTGACAGGGCGGCCAGCACCTGCTCCGCCTTGGGCAGGATGGCCGTGGCGTCCGGCGTCAGCACCAGGCCACGCGGCGTGCGGGTGAAGAGCGTGAGGCCGATGTCCTCGCTCAGGCGCCTGATCTGATGGCTGACCGCTGGTTGGGTCAGATTCAAAACGTCTGCGGCGCGGGACACGCTGCCCTCACGGGCGACGGTCACAAAGGCCAATATGCTGTTCGGGTTCGACACTCTCTCCATATTACAATCTTTAATATCACGTCTAGAAATTTGTCATTGGAAATGTCTCATTCAGTTTTCTACTCCAGTGTAAGTTGCTGCGCCGGGAGGAGTGCATCAGCCGCATGGATCTCCGCGCCAGCTCGTTCGGAGGACATTTGTGTGCCACCCTCCTGTCGCAGCTGAACATGCAGGGAGACACCACCATGACCGAGACGGGACCGCAATTTGATTTCATCGTGATTGGTGCTGGCTCTGCGGGGTGCCTGCTGGCCAACCGGCTGAGCGCGGATCCTGCCAACAAGGTGCTGCTGCTCGAGGCGGGCAAGCCTGACAATTACCACTGGATTCACGTCCCCGTCGGATACCTTTATTGCATCGGCAACCCTCGCACCGACTGGATGTATTCCACCGAACCTGACAAGGGCCTCAACGGGCGCACCCTGCTGTATCCGCGCGGCAAGACGCTGGGCGGCTGTTCCTCGATCAATGGCATGATCTACATGCGCGGGCAGGCACGCGACTACGACAACTGGGCGGAGCTGTCGGGGGATGACGCATGGGGGTGGGAGCGCTCTCTGGCCGACTTCATGGCGCATGAGGACCACCACAAGCTTGACGATGGCAACGATCCGGTGACCGGCGACAACAGCCGGTTCTCTGACATGCATGGCTCCGGTGGCGAATGGCGCGTGGAAAAGCAACGTCTGCGCTGGGACCTGCTCGACAGTTTTGCCGACGCCGCCACCGAGATCGGCATTGAAAAGACCGACGATTTCAACAGCGGCGACAATGCCGGTGTGGGGTACTTCGACGTCAACCAAAGGTCCGGCTGGCGGTGGAACACCTCCAAGGCATTCCTGCGCCCTGCCAAGAAGCGCCCGAACCTGACCGTCTGGACCGAAGCGCAGGTCGAAACCCTGACGTTCGAGACCAAAGACGGCCACCTGCGCTGTACCGGGGCAAAGGTCAATCACAAGGGACGGACCGTGCCCGTCACCGCTCGGCGTGAAACGGTGCTGTCGGCTGGCGCGGTGAATTCCCCGCAGATTTTGCAGCTGTCGGGGATTGGTCCGGCGGCGGTGCTGAAGGAGCACGGTATCGAGGTGCTGCGCGATGCGCCGGTGGGCGAGAACCTGCAAGATCACCTGCAAATCCGCGCGGTGTACAAGGTCAACGGCACAAAGACCCTGAACACTCTGGCCGCCAACCTGTTTGGCAAGGCGATGATCGGCGCGGAATATATGTTCAAGCGCACCGGCCCCATGAGCATGTCGCCCAGCCAGCTTGGCGCGTTCACCCGGTCGGACCCGAGCCGCAGCCATGCCAATCTGGAATACCACGTACAGCCGCTGAGCCTTGAGGCCTTCGGCGACCCGCTGCATGCCTTTCCGGCGATGACGGTCAGCGTGTGTAACCTGAACCCGACAAGCCGGGGCACGGTGCGAATTCGGTCGGCCAATTTCCGTGATGCACCGATGATTTCGCCCAACTACCTGGACACCGCCGAGGATCGCAAAGTCGCCGCCGACAGCCTGCGACAGGTGCGCAAGATCATGGAACAGCCCGCCATGAAGCGCTACAAGCCCGAAGAATACAAACCCGGTCCGCAGTATCAGACCGATGAAGATCTGACGCGGCTGGCGGGTGATATTGCCAGCACGATCTTTCATCCCGCAGGCACCGTAAAGATGGGGCGCGACGATGATGACAGCGCCGTTCTGGACCCGCACTTGCGGATGAAGGGCGTGAACGGTCTGCGCGTTGTGGACGCCAGCGTCATGCCTGAGATCACCAGCGGCAACACCAATTCACCGACCTTGATGATCGCTGAAAAAGCGGCTCGCTGGATTTTGGCGGGGCACTAACCCTTTCAGACCCCTCTCTTTCCCTTCGGAGGCCACATGCGTCAGTCATTTTCCAACCTGCCCTTGACCGGGGTCAAAGTGGTCGATTTTGGCCAGTACATCGCAGGCCCCGCCGTGGCGATGCTGCTGGGAGATCTGGGCGCGACCGTGGTGCATATCGACCCGCCCGATGGTCCGATGTGGGACAGTCCGGCCAACGCCACGCTGATGCGCAACAAACTGATCGTGACGCTTGACCTGAAGACGGAGGAAGGGCTGGAAAAGGCGCGCGCGCTGTGTGCCGAGGCTGACATCATCGTCGAGAACTTTCGCCCCGGAAAGCTGGCCGCGCTGGGGATCGACTTTGCCATGATGCGCGAGGAACGCCCGGAACTGATCACCATTTCGCTGCCGGGCTTTGCCTCCAACGACGCGGAGCGCCGTGAGCAGCGGGCGTTCGAAAGTGTGGTTGCGGCCAGCTCTGGCGTGTTCACCGATATGGGGTTGAACCGGGTTTTGATGGGGCTGAGCCCGTCGTTTTCTCCGCTGCCTCTGGCGTCGGCCTATGCCTCGCAAATCGCGGCATCAGCCACGGTTCTGGCGCTGCAATCGCGGCAGTTGACCGGGCTTGGCGATCAGATCGAAGTGCCGCTGGCCGCCGCCGTGATGGAGGGGCTGTGCTACAACTCCATCAAGGTCTCGGACATGCCGGAGCGCTATCTGACCCAGCGTGAGACGGAAATCGAGCGGCGCCGCATCGAGGGGCTGCCCATGAACGTGTCCTACGAGGATTTGCAGGAGCTGCTGGACCCGTTTTTCCGCAGCTACATGTGCAAGGACGGACGTATGTTCTACGTCGTCTGCCCCAGCCACAAGCATCATGCGCGACGTTGTCTTGAGGTGCTCGGCATATACAACGAGATGATCGAAGAGGGGCTGACCGAAGAAGAAGACACCTACAAGCCGGTGTCCGAGTGGGAAACCGACACCTCGCTTGGCGTCTATCCCATGCCGAAATTCTGGGCCGACAAGCTGGCGGCGCGGATGAAAGAGATCTTTATGACCCGCACCTCGCACGAGTGGAAGCGGATGTTTGGCCGGGCGGGCATTCCCGGCGCGCCGCAGCGCTGGCTGCAGGAGTGGATCAACGACGAATACGCCGAGGCCGCCGGTTTGATGATCGACGTCTGGGATCCGGAATACGGAGAGATGACGCAGCCCGGCCCCATCGTCTGGATGGAGGAAAGCGGCGAAGAGGCACTCAGCCCCGCGCCGCGCCGGTGGGTCGAATTCGATGAGGCACTGAAAAAGCTCAAAAAACTGCGGACCGACATCCCGGATCCAGAGGACGGCATCGCGCAAGAGGGGTGGCTGTCGGGTGTGCGCGTGCTGGACATGTGCAACGTCATCGCGGGGCCGCACTCTGCCAGCTACCTTGCGCGTTTTGGCGCGGAGGTGATCAAATTCGATCCGGCGGTGCCGCTTTATGACAGTTGGAACACCGTGACCTATGGGCTGAGCCAAGGGCGTGGCAAGAAATCCATCCTCGCGGATGCCAAGTCGGAACACGGGCGCAAGGTGCTCGAAGATCTGGTGAAATCCGTTGACGTGATCTTTTGGAACGCTCCGGACAGCCAGATCAAGCGGATGGGACTGGACGCCGAAAATCTGCGCAAGCTGAATCCGGAGGCGATCTTTTGCAAGCTGGACTGTTTCAGCGGTGTCCGGCGCGGGGTGCGGACTGACTACATCGGCTACGACGATCTTGTGCAGGCAACCACGGGCATCATGCTGCGATTTGGCGGGGCGATGGACCGCCCCGAAGAGCATGCGCATGTGGGCACCATCGACGTGATGTGCGGCTTTGGCGGAGCACTGGCGGTCGCGAGCGCCCTGTATCAAAAGCACCGCTTTGGCCGCATTGGGCGTGGGCGCACGTCGCTGAGCGCCAACAGCGGTCTGTTGCAGATCCCGTTCGCCTATGACTTTCGCGGGCGCGGCTTGTTCGACGAGCCGTCGGGGCCGGAGGTCAACGGCTACGACTCCCTTTCGCGGTTCTACAGCACGGCGTCGGGCATCTACATGCTGCTCTGCGCTTACGAATCCGACCTGCCAAGATTCCGAAATGTCGAAGGGCTCGAAGAGCTGCCTGACATCCCCGAAGAAGAGCGTGCGGCCTTCCTTGCCGGGGCCTTCCAGATGCATCCTGCGACGGAATGGATTACGCGCCTGCGCGCGGCGGACATCGGCTGTGCGATCTGCAACAACATCGACGCCCTGCGATCCGAGAACCTGCGCGAACCCGATGGTACGCCCGGCACCGACAACGGCAGCTATTCCTTCTCACATTACGCAGATCACCCCAGCGGCCATGAGATCATCCAGCTGGACCCCTACGCGGTACGCCCCACCCGCGGGAAGGTCTACGCGCTTTCACCGACGGAAAAGTTTGGCACCTCGACGCGCACCATCCTCAACGACCTTGGCTATTCTGACGCGGCCATCGAGCGGATGCTGAAGTCCGGTCAGGTCAGCGAAAGCTGGAGCAAGGAATACTTGCCAAGCTAAAGGCACATCATATCGGGTGCATCCGCGTGGGGAAAACACGTATTCCTCACGCACCGCCCAGCACGACGTGAACAGGCCCTTTGCAAACGGGATCAAGCAGAAGCGACAGCGCGCGACCGGCTTCGAAAGCGGCCTTCAGGGCCAGATTGCGCCGACCCTATGGGGACCGGGCGGCGCAGATCAACTGGCTTCGCGTGAGTTCCATGTGTGTGACTTTGCGGGCTTTGATACGCCACGGCAGATGCCCTTCGACAGGTTATGCCGCGCGTCCTCCGTCTCAGGCCACCGCAAAATCGTGTCTGTGTTGGTTTTGATCCGGCTCACACGCCTGCCAAGCCCGTTGATGCAACGCGCTGACGGCCGTCACGACGAGCAAAGCCACACACACACGAAATTCAGAACGAACAGGCCCCCCAAAATGCAGCGGGTCAATGCCATGGCTGGCCGTGATAGAAACAAACAAAGGCACCTGCATGATATCGGCCCCTTTGAATTCCATGAACATGCCATGGCATTCAGCCAAGAGGCAGAGGAACACAAAGGGGCGTCGCGCGCCGTCCTGAAGCAGAGCTGCCAGCTGGAACGCGTGCATATCGACGGTGAACAAAAACGTGACGGTCGCGGCGATGGCAATCATCGCTGCAACCAGCGTCTGCGTTTTCGCTGCGGTCAGAAGCACGCCCGGCAGATTTGAAAATTGTAGTCTTCGTGTGACCAAAAGCCTGATGAACGAGGTGTAGACCACGCCTTCTTGCGATCAGCCGGCACAACGCTGGCCATAAACGTGTCCGCCGAGGCTTATGGATGAGCCCGCCATGAAGGCCTAGACGATCATCGCACCGGACTGAACCCAAGGCTGTCAGCCGCCGCGATCACACCACGGGAAGCCCCAGTCCGTACTGCTTGCGGAGCCATAGCGCCAAGGACAGGGCTGAGGCATCTGCTACCGCCCCTGACACCGAAGCAAGTCCAGCCCTGGACACGATCGCCACCTGAGCCATCCCGCTGCGCATCCGCCCGATGATGGCATTCAAAAGTTCACCAACCTCACAATGATGCCCCCCATGAGCATCCACTCGCCTGCCATCATGAACAACGGGATGGAGATCAGCAGAACAGAATTAACCTCATTCATCAGCCGCGGTGGGAAAACGAGAGCGCCAATCCCGGCCATCCACAGAACTGCAAGCGCCGAAACCCGCAGCGAAAAGGCCAGCGGTAGCCCAAACAGGACGAGGATCAGGAATGTGATCGTGACGAACAGGTTGAGCGGACGTCCCCGGCTGTCGCAAATGGCATGCAACTTGGTCCCTGTCGGGACATTGCTGCGCACTGCCCTGCTGGGCAACGGTTCATGCCGCCCTTGGTGAGACCGATCAAGCGTCCACACCCCCCCCTTTTTCGCGGCCATGCTGGTCGCGGTACGGTGGGCCTTCAGGTGGGTGGCGTCCACTGCCCGGCAGGGTACCACGAAGCGATGGCCCGAGAGGGGATCATCGCAGTCTTCTCTTCGCCGTGTTCGGCAGCTAGGCCGACCATCATCCGGGCGAAGATGCCTTGTTCGTGGCGGCACTCGGATCGGTGGCGTTTGCCACTAGCCCCATCGCTTACAACGATTATAGAGCGTTTTGTGTGGGCCCTAGGCCGATGGGGCGTCGCGCCAACTCAACCCGTTTCGATTAATGAAGATAATGCCGCTAAACACACGTCGATCATCACGCGTGGCTTGCCGTGGGACTCGGGGAAGAAGGGCTCAAGACTCGTCACCTGCGCATCCGTCAGCCGGAAGAGATCAGACATGGTCACCGCGCGTTTTTCGAAGCGTGAAACAGGCCGCTGGACGGAAATCAAAGGGTCCTGACCCTAGACAGCCCGTCTGACAAGGCGCCCAACGATCAATGACAGCGCGGAAGAAAAATCCGGCTGCGACATTGTGCAGGGCTCATAAGTTCAAGAGCGGAAACAACCCGAGCGCAGCGCGCCTTTCAACCTACGTGAGCAGCCGAATCTGCCTCAGCCGCGGTCACGGCGATCTCTGCCATTTTCAGAACCGCCTCACGCGAGCTTGCCACGGCGATGAAACGACCGTTGTGGCAAAACTTTGCGCCCTTGACGCCACTCGCCGCCTCCAAGGCCTCATCCGTCAGCCCGGCCCAGGCTTCTGGCAGATTGGCGCGCTGCTCAAAGCTGTCACCGCTGACGCGAATGCCGGTCAGCGCCCAGTCGGCGTCGCGGGGGTGCACCACAAACAGCAGGTGGTCCGCGCCGGTCTCTTCGACGGCAGAGCGAAATGGCATCCCCATCGGCAGTTCCAGAACGCGCCCCGTACCGGCGGCTGTGATGGCGTCCTTCACCATGTCAGAGGCACGCAGTTTCGCGTGTTTGCCACGCACTGACGCCTCCACAAAGCTGCGCGCAACAATCAATGCATTGGCAAAGGCCGCATCATCAGCACCGTCTCCGCGATCATCGAACACCGGTTTGAGCGTTTCCAGCAGCACCGGCAGGGTCAGCCCGGCCAACGGACCGGCGACGGAGGGTTCCATCGCGCCGTTGTCCATCAGGTCGATGGGCAGGACAAAGCCCGTATCCATCTTAAAGTGCACATCGGCACGGTGCTCCTCCGGCACGCCCATCGCCTCCAGGTAGGCGAGGCCATAGTGCTTCCAGATCAGGCCAAAAGAGCTGTAGGGCTGACCGTCCTCTCGGCTGGGCGCGGGACGTTGATGGTGATCAAAGACCTGCTGCGCCGCGTCATACTCCCGGCCCACATCATAGACGATACGATCCGGCGAGGCGCTGATCCATTCGGGCTCGCGACTGCGGAGGATGGTTGCGTCAGGATAAAGCCGGGTGAGAATTACGGAGGACAGAAGCTCATCAGCGTGGAAACCGCCCGAGTGGGTCACGAGGTGCGTAATGGTCATGTCGGTCCCGTATTTTGATGTCGCCGCGCTCATACAGCTTCACGACTTTACAAAGCCCTAAATAGGGACGCAACGGGTCTGCTGGGTAAAGCCATTGGCATTCCATTCAAAACGGACCCTACCGCGGTCGTGACTGGACAAGGCACGCATGCCGGGTGATGCTCTGCCTCATGCGCGCGATGATGCTTTTGTTCCTTTTCCTGGCAGCTTGCGGGCGTCCCTTGACGGACCCCGAAACCGCCTATCTGCAGGCCATTCACGGCGAGGATCTGGACACCTCCAGGATCCGGCTTGTCGATGGGCACTTCGCGGGAGAGATGACCTATCGCATCCCGGTGCGCCCCCGCACCACGTGTCAGGAACGGATCTGGCCGCCGCTGACAAAGGAAACAGAGATCACCGTTGCCCCGGCTGCCACGGTTCTTTTCAACAAGGTGCTGATCCGCGACGATATCTTTCGTGAAGATTTCCTCAAAGGCTACCCCGAAGAGGTCGATCTTTATAATGCGATGCTCCTTGCCCATGAGGCGACGCACGTCTGGCAATGGCAGAACCGCAAGCGCACCGGCTACACACCGCTGAAGGCGCTGAATGAACATGTGACGCAGACAGACCCTTATCTGATTGACCCGGACAGCGACACGCGGTTCCTTGATTTCGGCTACGAGCAGCAGGGCGCCATCGTGGAGGAATACGTCTGTTGCCGCCTGCTTGATCCAGACGCGCCGCGCACCGCGCGACTGCGTGCGATGATCGGCGCGGAGATGCCCGTAGACCGACTGGACCGCGCCCTCGGCGCACCGCGCGTTCGGGTGCCTTGGCCCGGCGTTCAGACCAAGGATATTTGCCGCTAGCATCATTCGATGCGCTGAATGTCCAGCAAATAGGCCACCAGATCCACCACCGGCTGGGACGTCTGAACCACCCGGCCCGTTGGAGTTTTGATCGGGACGTCCAGAACGCCCTCGAAGTAGTCGCCATAGACCGGCATCGGAGAGCCGTGGCTGACAAGCGGATCACGCCCGTCGATCCGTTTCACCACACGCTCCAACGGAAATTTCCCACCGTTCTGAATTGTCAGTTCGGTCAGGTTCACAGGCTTTTGGATCAGCGCACCGGCCATGGGCCCGTTGCCCATACCCTCGAGCCCGTGACAGGTGGCGCAATGCGTCTGGTAATGCGCGCGTCCGAGATCCGCGTCCTGTGCAAGCACTGGTCCCGCGAGACACATGAACGCTGCGAAAAGTATTTTGAATGTTGGCATGGCATCCTCCTGTCGGGTGCCTGCTCGTTATTGCATGGACCAAGGCGTCAAACCCTGACCTGCATCAAGGTGTCAGACAATCGCCATCAGGTGCTTGGGCCCGCAAGCCTCCTGCTGCGACCACGGCAGCGGGCCGCTCTCTCCATAAAGCTTTGCCACCCCACGCCCGAACTGGCGCGGCTGTGCCACGATGTGCCGCGGCTTGCCGTCGAATGCAGTGAAGTCCAGCGTGGCAGGGCGATTGTCTGCCTCCAGCATGTCGCGCAGCAGGTGCAAGGCGATCATCTCACCCGCGCGAAGATCGCGCAGGTTTTCCACCGGGTGATAGCCCCCGGACACGACACGGGCGAGGCTCATATTGGCCACCAGCATGTCGGCCTCCTGCGCCAGGTCCATAGCGGAGCCTTGCGTGCCGACGCCCTCACAATGCACAGGGCGCGCGGTATCGAAAACGGCCTTCATCAGTGTCGCCATCGCCCCGGCAACGGCCAGATGCGGTGCACAATCGGACGCCATCATGTACTGACGGTCGGCTTCAACCAATGGCAGGAAGAGGCTGTTCTGAAAGCGTTGTTGCTTTTGTCGCAGAGAGGCATTCGTGCGACTGACCCAGTGCAACAGGTTGGGCGACGCCGCCGCCAATTCATCTGCCGCCGCCCGCACCGACGCGGAAGAGGGCGCATCACCCCGTTCCTCGCGGGCCAGCCAGACTGTCATCCGGGCGGCCGTGACGCCGGGTCTTGGCAACCTGCCGGGCGCGCGGGCCTGCATCAATGTGGCGCGGGTCGCCCGCCCCTCTGCCTGCGCCATCAGAGACATCAAGCGTCCGCCCCGCCACGGCGTATCCCCGTGACATAGGCCGCCATCAAAGGTCGCACCGTTTGCCAGCGCCGCAAGGGTCGCATTGTGAAAGGGCCGCGCGGGCTGCAAGTGGTGCAAACGTTCGGCCATATCGTCCAGGCTTTGCAAACGCGGTTCTGGCATGACGATATCCCCGGGCATGCAGAGCCCAGCGCCGCTGTGCCGGCCACACCACTCAAGCCATGCCGACATAGGCGCTTCGTTGTGGGGCGGGCGCTGCGCCGGGTCGCGGTCGGCCACCGCGTGATCGGCCTGCCACAGCGCCGAAAGACGCGCCGCGCCCATGGACGCCACACCACCACGAAACAGAGTGTTCAGCGTCAACTGCCCTTCGCCGTTCCACCGCAACGAACGGCGCTCCTGCGCAGTGGCAGACAAGTCCCGTGCCGGAAGCTGGCCTGCGTCGTACCAGGCAAGCGACCGCAACTCGCACAGCAGTTCGTGCAACGTAAAACTGATCGCCGCATCCACACGAACCTTGCAGTGCGGATCCTGCAAATCGGCCAGCCGCTGCTTGCGGAGCAACGACATGGCAAAAATCTCGGCCATCTCTGCCGCCAGCTCAGCGGCGGACATCTCCGGGACGGTCAGCGGCGCGAGGTCCACTTGCGGAACGGCGCAGGCGCCACCGCCTTCGATAACCCGGAAGGGGCGTTCGCTATCTGTCGTCTGCGTGCTGGTCATGTGATCCCCCAAAGGACGATTGCGCTATGCGCCTTGTGACGTTGCGTTAAAATTACATTGAGAGGCCTGCGTGATTGCAGCGTGATCAAAAGAGGGCTTCAGCGTGAATCCGTCTCATCGTGAGCAGGAACCGTCACCGCAAACGGTGCAAACTGCCGTGAATTCTGCGCAAATGGTCAAGACATCCCAGAGGCTTGCTTGACCGATGCCCTCGAACCGCCTTTGCTTGCCTTATTTTGTGACAACGGGGAATTACGCATGGCTTCCTACCCATATTTCAAGTGGACCGCCCCGCGCGCTGCACATTTCAAAGATTCCTACCTCGACTGGTCGCGCCTTCTCACAAAGCGCGCTGACGCCTTGCATCCAGCGCGGCCCGACGGCGGCACCGACTATGAACCGATCTTTATCCGGCTCTTGGGCGACACCCCGGAAGCTGCGCGCACAGCGTTCAAAGCAGCCGTGGCGCAGGACAGCACCCTGCTGATGGACCCCCACGAGGCACAGGCGCTGGACGCGCGCATTGACGACCCGAACATGCTGAGCGGCGTGCCGGACGAATACGCGCTTTACCGTCGTGTCGGGACACCGGACACGCAGCACGCCGCCTTGTTCGAGGTCTTGGACACCGGCGTGCCGATCCGCCTCGACGATACGCCCAGCGCCCCAGGCCCCAAGTCGTCGCCTCAGTCCGCCACACACAGCCCCGGCACGCCCATCGTGGCGATCATCGACGATGGCATCGGCTTTTTGAACCAGCGGTTTCGGCGCGGCACAGAGACGCGCTTTCACGCCATCTGGCTACAGGCACTGGAAAGCCGCAGCGCCGAGGGCGGCGTGCTTTCCGGTTTGGTCCTGAACGCCGACGATATCGAGCCGCTGCTGGCCGAGCGGGAAACCAAGGTCTACGGAGCCCTCGACACCTATCTCAACAGCCCCATTGGACGGGTCTCGCGCGCGCATGGCACCCATGTTCTGGACCTTGCCGCCGGGGCCGATCCGAACAGCGGCGACCCGGTCGCGGACTGGCCTTTGCTGGCGGTCCAACTCCCGGCGGAGACAGTGGATGACACCTCTGGCGTCTGGTTCGAAAGCTATGTTCTGCAAGGGCTTCGCTGGATTTTGCGTCAGGCGGCGAGCGTCGATCCCTCCGCGCCGGTCATCGTGAACCTGTCTTTGGGCGTGTCGGCGGGACCAAAAGATGGATCGCGCTTTGTCGAATGCCAATTGGCCCGCGAAGCCGAACGCTGGGAGGCCGCGACCGGCCAGCCCGTGCGCCTCGTCTGGTCCTTTGGCAACGGCTACCGCGCCGATCTGAATGCACGCTGGGAACTGCCCGGTTCGGCAGAGGTCACTGTGCGTGCCTTGCCCGACGACATGACGTCCAGTTACGTAGAACTGCATCTGCGGGACGCCGCGAGCAGTGCGTTAAGCTTGAACATCACCACGCCCGATGGCACCGCCTCTGGCCCGCTGAGCGTGGCGGAGGGGGAGGTCTGCTCCCTCGAAAATGCCCATGGGGACGTGGTAGCCCGCCTGTATCATCAGCCCTCTCGCGATCAGGGCGAAGGGGTGGTCGAAGCGGCACATTATGTCCTGGCCTTCGCACCGACGGTCGCCCGGAAAACAGGCGAACCCGTCGCACCTCCGGGCGCATGGACGATCGCGGCAGAGGCTGACGTGCCCGGCGAACTTCTGGTCCAAATCCAGCGCGACGACAGCCTGCCGGGCAGCGCGCTGCGCGGACGTCAGGCGCATTTCGACCATGCAGGGTCGTATGACTGGAACGCCTTCACGGCCGACTACACCCGCCCCGGTCCCAACGGCCCCGTCTGCCGCGACGGCAGTCACAACGCCTTGTGCACCGCGCAGGCGCGGCAAGTTGTGACGGTGGGTGCCGCGATGTACACCGGGCGTCTTGCAGGTCAGACGCCGGAAAACTACGAGCCCGCCGTTTATACCGCGCAAGGGGCAAGTTGGGGTCTGGTCGGGCCGACCGTCTCTGCCCCCGTTGAAATCGGCAGAGCCTCTGGCGGCATGGCTGCAACCGGATTGCTGTCTGGTCAGCGCGCGCGCATCGGCGGTACCAGTGCAGCCGCAGGCCGTGTGACCCGGGCCTTGGCCTTGTCCGCAGGGCGGCTGCAAGAAAACCTGTTCAAGTCAGAGAGCACACAACTGGACGATTTCGACCCTGACGTGCTCGATCTTTTTGCAGTGCCGGACACGCAGGCGGACCGGCTTGGCGCCTATGTCGTCGTCCCTCTGCCAGCCCGCAGCAAAGCGCAAACAGAGACCGCCTGAAGCGACAACCGGGGCGCCGTGCCTGCGCCCCGGTTTTTTTTTGCCGCGTTCAAACGGTGGTTGGATTCACCATTCGGCTTTGGCCTCTTGCCACATGTCACGCAGCCATGCCGGAACAAGATTGGGATCTAGCGAAACGGTGCTGGTTTCGATGACATTGGCATCCTTGAACGCATCCGACAGCAGGGCCAGGGTGAAATCGCCCTCATATGTGTCGCCGTGATACAGGCGTGCAGTTGTTTCCGTTTCACCGTCAAGCAAGCGGACCAATGCTTCGGCCAGTGTGACGCCCATCACCGCACCCGCCATGCTGTCGCTTGGGAAATGGACCCCGGCTATGGTGCGGTTCATGGCGATACGTTCTGCGTGGCGGAACAGTTCGTTGCCGTTGGCAATCTCTTCGGCGGGGTTGAAGCCTCGGTTATAGAACAGCCTTGTCAGCAAAGTGGCAGAGGCAAAGCTCTCGGTCGCGTGACCTGAGGGCCAAGTGCCGTGCGGCGGGGTCTGAATGATTGGCTGAACTTTGCAGGACATGGCAATCGGACGCGCCGCATCGAAGCCATGCTTTAACGGCATCTCCAGAGCGGTACACAGTCGGTAGATCGCCTGATTCAGGCAGAGTGTCCACTTTGTGGCATCCGGGGCCATGTAGCCGACCAACGCAAAGAAGCTCTGGACGTCGCCGGTCTGCATGATGATCTCGTTGAGCCGATCGGCACGCAGGTCAGCATAAGTGCGCAGCCACGGAAGTTGCTTTTCAGCAAGGAACGCGTTGGAGGGCTTTTTCAGCGTGACCACGGTTTGCCCGGCCACCGACACCCGCCCTTCGGTGTTTGCGGCTGTGCCGTCGTCGAGCGCGACACCGGAGAGGGTGTTCAGCACAGTGTCCAGAACGGCGCGCCGCTGCGAGGACCCCATGGCTTTCAAAGCGGACCAGCTTGACCGGTTGGCATTCATCGGTTCGCGGTCAGCGCTGCCATCCCAGAAGCCCACAGTCCCATCGCGCGCAGCTCCCAAAGCCGATCCGGAAAACCCGGTGTCGGGCCCGCCTTGGTGGTTCTCGGTGGACTGGTGGTTTTGGTGGTTCTGATGATTTTGGTGATTCTGATGGTTCTGATGGTTCTGATGGTTCTGATGGTTCTGATGGTTCTGATGGTTCTGATGGTTCTGGTGATTTTGATGGTTGTCGAGACCGAACAAACTCATGGCAAAAGTCCTTCCATATAAACGCTGCCATGTTGGCCAGCACCACAGTGTGCGTCAAAAGCTGTCGCTTGACGCTAAGACTATTTACGGAAAATTTACGCCTGTTGCGAGGTTGAAGGTCCGATGCTAGCTTCCTTAAGGTAATTCGGAGGTTGACATGGCGGGGTACAGGCAGAATCTGTTCAAGATTAACGTGCTCGGGCCGTTGCGGTTAACCTCAGTCACGGGTGTGGACCGGACCCCTAAGGGGGCGAAAAATCAGGCTCTCGTCGCGCTCCTTGCGCTCAGTCCCGGCATGGAACGTCCACGCCGCTGGCTGGAAGACAAGCTTTGGTCCAGCTTCGGTCCTGAACAAGCCAGCGCCAATCTGCGACAAGCCTTGTCAAAGCTTCGCACCGCTCTTGGCGAGGATGCCGACCTTTTGCAGACCGACCGTGCCAGTATCGGTCTGGATGAGGCTCGCCTCCGCGTCGATCTGCTTGAAGAAGTGGTGCCCGGGAACGAGCGTATCGAGCTGCTCGAAGGGCTGGATGCTCGAGATCCGGAATTCGAAGATTGGCTGAGACAGGAGCGCGCGCAGCTCCAGGCGATGATCGCGCGGGCCGGGCCAAAAGAGATTCGCGGTATTCTGATTACGTGTCGCGTGGATGAGACAGCGCCAGGTCGTGACCGCATGACCTGCGATGTGCTGTCCAATCAGATCGGCGAGAATATATCAGAGCAAGTCCGCGCATGGCGACAGGCCGATCCGGACATGATCGGCTCAACGGATGCGCCACAATCAGATGTCATGATCCAAAGCCAGCTGGTGCATGAAGGCAATGGCCACATGCTGTTCATCAAAGCCATTCACCAACCGACGGCCCGCATTTTGTATTCGAAATTGCAGCGTATCGACCGGCTTGAGGCGATCATGCAATCGGAAACCGAAATCGCGCGGACTGTGTTCGAGGCCGCAGATCAGATCGTCGGGAAATTGCCGCACGTGCTGGCCAAGGACCGGCCAGAGACGCGCTCGACCGCGCTGTCACGTCTGGGCCTTTATCGTATGTTCAGCTTTGATCAGGACGCGCTGCGCGAGGCCTATGGGCTGATGGATCAGGCCTTTCGTCATGATGAGAACGGTCTGTATCTGGCATGGAGCAGTCTGATTCGCCTGACGCAAATGATGGAATTGGCAGAGGCCGATCAGGCCGCGCTGATGGAAGAGGCGGTAGAGCTGTATTATCGCGCCATGGAGCTGGATGCCGACAACGGGCTTGTGCAGGCCATCGTGTCCAAGGTGCGCAGCACGGCCTTTGGAGACACTGCCGGGGTCATGGATTTGGCCCGCACATCGCTGGAGCGCAACCCGACCAGCGCCTATGCCCTGAAATCCATGTCGGAGGCCTATATGGGGTCCGGCGAGTTGCAAAAGGCTTTTGACACCTCAGCGCGGGCGTGCAGCGTGGCGCGGTCCTCCCCGTTCAAACACTACTGGGATACGGGGCATTGCTTCATCTCAATCGCGTGCAACCGCAATGACGAGGCGATCATCGCCGCAGAAGCGGCAACCCGCGCGGCGCCCCTGTCACGACCTGCGCATCGCTCTTTGCTCGCGCTGTACGCTGCGACGGGGGAGCTTCAAAAAGCGCAGAGCGTCGCCGAAAAGATGGCAAAGATCGAACCGGGATTTTCGCTAGATGCGATGGTAAATGACCCCGCGTATCCGGTACGTACGCTGCGCAACAAGGGACTTTTAGAACCGGTGCGCGGCTTGCTGTGATGCGCGCCTGACGAGACCTCGAAGATTCGTGATAATTTCCAGACAATGTTTGTGGTATCTCTAGATTACCCACTAAACAGCCTATTCTAGCCACATTCGCACTGTTTCTAGAGGCTGGAACAGAAGTTCCACGGAAATGAATTGTGCAATGACAGGAAATACGGTCCTCAGTCCTAAGCACTGAACCACTCACAGGCCCGATCGGGTCGTTTTCTGCATGCACAGGTGAAAGGCGCTAAGAATGGCGACGTATTTGGTCACGACGGGCAATTGGAACTCCTCGACCTTCTGGTCGGGGATTGATGCTGTGAACGGCGACACGCTGGACATGAGCGCGTTGGGCGCGGCCTTTTCCGTCGACTTTGACGCCGCCGGGGTCATGACGATCAGCGATGACGTCACGTCCTTCACCATTGGCGACGCGGGGGCCGTGGGCACAGATTCCACGCTGAATAGCGGAAGCCTTAGCGACTTCCAAACGCTGCAACTGAGCCAGGGTGATGATACGGTCACTGCCGACGGCGATGCGAACGTTATCATGGCCGGGGATGGCGACGATTCCATCGACAGCGGTGACGGCGATGACACCGTAGATGGCGGTGCGGGCGATGACACTCTTTCAGGCGGTAGCGGCAACGACAGTCTGACAGGTGGCGACGGCGATGACCTGTTCTTCCTTGAGGACAACTGGCACGACGATACGCTCATCGGTGGCGAGGCCGAGGAAACCGCTGGCGATCGGGTGGATTTCTCGGCGCTGACCAAGGGGGTCGAGGTCAGCTACAGCGCGGACGAGGCGGCGCGCTTCAGCGATGGCGTGGACAGCGGCACCTTTGCCGAGATTGAAAACGTCACGCTGACAGAGCATGCCGATACGCTAGACGCCTCTGCGACGGCAGCCCCGATCAACGCCGAAGGCCTTGGCGGCGATGACAGCATGATCGGGTCCACCGGGGCCGACAGTCTTGATGGCGGCGATGGCAATGACACGCTCCGCGGTGCCGAAGGCAACGATACGATCACCGGTGGGACAGGCGACGACAGCATCTACGGCAATGGGGGAGATGACATCCTCTTCGGCGGTGACGGCTCTGACAGCCTGTATGGCGAAACCGGCAATGATGAGGTCCACGGCGGTGCGGGCGACGACACCGTCGAGGGCAACGAAGGCGACGACACGCTGTATGGCGGCGACGGCAACGACTGGATGCGCGGGTCGTACGACAACGACATCCTGTATGGCGGCGCGGGCGATGATTATCTTTGGGGCGGCTGGGGCGACGATACCTTTGTTATCGAGAATGGCTTTGGCAATGACACCGTCGATGCTGAGGGCGTGGCGGAGACAGACGGCGACGTGCTGGATCTATCGGCTGTCACCGATGACCTGACAGTCGACCTGACCCATGTGAACCCGGAAATCGGCACGGTGACAGACGGCCAGGATACGCTGAACTTCAATGAGATCGAGACCATTCGGTTGGGTGGTGGCCGCGATACGCTGGTGCTGGCCGATGGTTCTGGTGCGGACCGTGTCACCGGATTCGACTTGACCGACAGCGGCGATGGCAGCACCAACGATCAGTTGGACGTCACCGGCCTGACCGACATCGACGGCGCACAGGTGAACACTGCGGACGTGACGGTCACGGATGACGGTGCAGGCAATGCTGTGCTGAGCTTCCCGAATGGCGAAAGCCTGACGCTTATGGGCGTGGCCCCGTCCTCGGTGGCCTCGCCTGCCGTTCTGGCAACCATGGGCATTCCAACCGCACGCGACGAGGTCGTCACCGGAACCTCTGGCGCGGATACCATTGACGCCAGCTACATGGGCGACCCCGAGGGTGATCGGGTGGACGCAGGCGACAATTCTGCGGGAAATGATGACGACAGCATCGAGGCTGGCGCAGGTGACGATTCCGTGGTCGCTGGCGCGGGGAATGACACCGTGCAGGCGGGGGATGGCAACGATACCGTGGAGGGCGGAGCCGGAGACGACAGCCTCGACGGGGGCGCAGGCGCGGACACGCTGCTGGGCGACGCGGGCGCGGATACGTTGATCGGCGGCGATGGCGATGACAGCCTGAGCGGTGGAGATGGGCGCGATACGCTGCTTGGCGGTGCGGGCGACGACGACCTCTCGGGTGGAGCCGGGGGCGACAGCCTGGATGGCGGCAGTGGTGCGGATACGCTTCAGGCAGGCTCCGGTGATACGGTGTTCGGCGGCGACGGGGACGACACGTTCAACACGGGTCCCGCACTGAACAACGGTGGCGCATTTTCCATCACCGGCGGCGAAGGGGATGAGACCCTCGGCGACACGCTGAACATCACCGGACCGGCGACGATCGCCATGATCGGGCCGAAATCGGGCACCGTAAAGTGGCTGGACGGGTCAAAGCTGACCTTTTCCGAGATTGAGAATATCAATTATGTGCCCTGCTTCACGCCCGGCACGAGGATCAAGACCGCCACAGGAGAAGCCGACGTGGCCGACATTCGTGTCGGTGATCGCGTCCTGACACGCGATAATGGATACCAGACGGTGCGCTGGTGTGGGTCAAAATCCCTGACGGGCCGGCAGCTGCACAACGATATCAGCCTTCAGCCTATCCGCATTCGCGCCAATGCCTTTGGGCAAGGAATGCCAGAGCGGGACATGCTGGTCTCTCCGCAGCACCGTGTGTCGCTGAATGGTGCCCTGGTGCAGCTGTTGACTGGCGAAGATGAAGTGCTGGCGGCCTCTGGCAGCCTGACCCACCGCGACCGCATCAAACGTGTCAGCCCGGGCAAGGGCGTGACCTACGTGCACTTCATGTTTGATCGGCATGAATTGGTGAATTCCGATGGCGCGTGGACCGAGAGCTTTCAGCCGGGGGACATGTCACTGGCCGGATTGGACAACCCGCAACGCGAAGAACTCTTCCGACTCTTCCCGGATCTGATCTGTGCCCGAGGGCAGAAACGATACGCCGCTGCCCGCCCGACACTCAAAGCGTATCAGGCGAAGCTGATGACCGAGGCAGTTTAGAGCCTGCGCAGCAAGTCGGGTGAAGGTGTGCCGGTCACGGTCATCCCCTTGGCCTGTTGATAAGCACGAATGGCCGCCTCGGTTTTGTTACCAAGCACGCCATCGGGCTTGCCTGCGTCGAACCCCGCTTGAGACAGGCCGCGCTGCAAATCCTTGCGTTGTTGCAGCGTCAGCCCGTATTGGTCCGCGCCAAATGTACCGACCAAGGGGCCTCCCCCGGCAAGCCGGTTGGCGAGGTAGCTGACGCCCAGCCCATAGTTCTCGGACGGATTGTAGCGCAGGATCGCCTCGAAGTTGCGGAACACCAGAAACGCCGGACGGCCCAAGCCCATTGGCGCAAGGATAGCCGCCGATCCACCAGAAGGCAGAGAGCCACGTGCCGCACGCACGCCCAGGCTTTGCCAGTCAGAGACGCTGCGCTTGCGCGCCTTGCCGATGCCTGCGGTGAACCCTTGCGGCAGGATCACCTCGACAGCCCAGGGCTGCCCGCTTTGCCAGCCAGAGCGTTTGAGGTAATTCGCTGTCGTGCCAAAGGCATCGATCGGGTTGTCACCCCAAACATCCCGACGCCCGTTGCCGTCAAAATCCACGGCAAAGTTTTGAAACGCGTTCGGCATCAGCTGAGTATGGCCTGACGCACCGGCCCAACTGCCCAGCAGTTCCGACGGGCGCGCATCGCCGGATTGGATCATCCGCAAAGCGTCCGTCAGGTTGGATTCAAAAAACGCTCCGCGCCGCCCTTCCCACGCGAGTGTGGTCGTGGAGGAAATCACCGGAATCTGACCGCGACGGGTGCCGAAATAGCTTTCCACACCCCAGATCGCGGCGAGAACATCCGCGCTGACCCCGTAGCGTGCGGCGACCGATTGTAGTGCGCTGTTTTGTTGCGCAACGGCCCGTTGACCGAATGCGACCTTTTCCTCTGGCGCGACAAGCGCGAGATAGTCCTCAAGCGAGCGGTTGAATTCCGTCTGGTTGCGGTCACGCTCCACAACGCCGGGCAGATAGCCCTGCCCACGAAAGGCGACGTCCAAGGTTCCGGCAGAAATCCCGCGCGCTTGTGCCCGCCCGCGAAATGCCTGTACCCAAGTGTCAAAGGAGGCGTTCGGCATCGGCCGGAACTCCGGGCCAAGCGCGGCTGGATCGCTCGGACCAACCCGCATAGCGCCACCGCTTCCGCAGGCCGCCAATCCCAGCGCCGAAGCACCCAGTATCATATTTCTACGAGTCAAGATCATAGTTTGTTCCGCCGCAGCACGTGTATAAGAAGCGCCACACTAGCGGTGTAATGGCATCGGCTGCAATGACAGAGAGATCAAGCGCTGCGCACTTCCCTCAGGTAATGCTTGCTTCGTAAATGACTAAGCCGATCAGCGCCAGAGCGCACAGGGTCAGCACCCAGAACCAGTATCGATTTCGTAACGGAGTTGGTCTGAAACAATAGGAGCAAACGGCTGCTCCCATAGCGAGCTCGTGATTACACCGGCACCGAAAAATGCGCAGTTTTTTCTCGGCCATAAAACGCCTTTCATTAGTTACCCTACCCCCGGCAGGAATATTCTCCGCATCAAACCCGCACGTAGAGCCTAATACACTTCTCTTTCGACGGACCTTGCCAGTATGGCGCTGGCCTCCGCCCTTCAGTCGTTCGCGCAGTCTTTCACAACTATACCGATATGTAACTTAAAAGCTCAAGGTTGACGCTACGATACATAAACGCATGAATTTTAAGATAGTTTCACAGATGGTGGGCATTTTCGGCAATCAAATGCGCCAATCTGCGTCTGCCCTCACATCATGGCTGTCTCTGATCGACGAAGACGGAAGAGCCCTCCGGAAGCCGAAACCCGCCATAGGCCTGTGGTCGGAAATGGTCGCCGCCATGACCCTGCCCCCTGCACGCAGCCGTTCGTCAAGACGCCACCCGTTTCAAATCGAGCAGCCCCCATCCACATCAAAGGTCTCGGCACACTCGTGATCAGGTCGCTCTGGACCGGCGGCGCGAACGCTCCTTTCGGCCGTGGGTATATGAGCAGTTTGATCGGTAAAGAGATACTTTCGCGCCTTACCTTCTGCTATGCAGATCTTGGCGTAAGATGCACCTACGGCACCCCTGATCCCTTTGTGCCCGCAAGAAAAGAACGACTAGGTAGACGCTTTGGCGCAAGGTAGATGCATCTGCATCCTAGGCGAAATTTCGTGGCCTTCGGTCGTTTTCATCACCCACCTTCGTTTGACGTGATCTCGTTCAGCGCGATACTCCTGCTCACATTCCGAAGACCATATTGAGAAACTGTGGAGCCAGCCCAATGCTTTGCGCCGCTTGTGGATGAGAAGCTGCCCGAGCATCGCCACGAAAATCATGTTTCTTGTGGCGATACGCGAAACAACCTTGGCTTATTGTGGTTAGCAAGGAATGCACTCGCGATGGACCTGACTTGGTTCGGCTGAAGTTTTGTCCGTTTCGAACATATCGGCCGATGCCCAAAAGTCGCCCTACCCTTTTCAGATAGGAACACAAGGCGGTGCGCTAATCCGCTTGAGGTGCGCAGCGGAAGCGGACCTCTAAATCGACGGCATCGCGCATTTGCGCGGCAAGGATATTGCGTCAGGACTGAACGGGATATCTTTCTTGCCAAGTCACTCGCGGGAAAGTCAATCTCAAATGGGCGTCCGCAACATCCTTGCACAAAGGTCACAAACACCCACAGGAACTGTCGTCCGATACCGCTTCACATTTTACGGACAGCTTAAGAGGGGTCCAAAAGGCCGTCGATCCGAAGGTCCTGCGCATTCACGACAAGTGACCGACCCGCGGCCCCAAACATGCGCACCACAAGATGATCGGACCCGCGCTCAATGATCTCCACCTCCAGAGGCTCGACGCCAAGACCGTCGGGTGAGATCAGGTATACGGCATTCCCCTCAAGAGCGCCGGCCGGAATGCGAAACACATCTGTCGCGCCCACCATCTCAACTTCGACGGCTTCATTGAGATACAAGCCAGGCGCGCAATCCTCAGAAAGGTCAATTGTGGTTTTGACATATTGGCTTTCAAGGTCCGCCTCCGTCTCGATCCAGGTAATGCGTCCCGCACAGCTTTCCCCGTTGCCGCGAACCACTTTTGCCTCCGTGCCACGCGCCACGGGAACACCGCCAGTCCCGGTCAGCCGCGAAATGAGAACATAAACATCCACGGCCTCGCGTTTGGGATCATAGTTTTCTGCGGCAAGCTCACCTTCGGAGACACAGGCACCGACACGCGGATCAAAGCCCAGCAAAACACCGTCGAACGGTGCGGCCAATCTCAATGCGGCACGCTCGATCTCCGCCGTCTTCAAATCCAATTCATCAATCTCTACGGCGATTTCGGCACGGGTGTAGGCCAATTGGGCACTGGCGATCGCCTCACGTGCCTGATCTGCGCCAAACCGTGCATCCAACATCCGGCGCTCCACCGCCTCCATGGTGGTTTTATTGATCAATCCCCGCCGAAACATGGTTCGGTTTCGGTCAAACTCCTTGGCCCCGAAGTCCGTCTCCTCAATACGACGGCGCTCCGCGGCCTTGGCCGATGAAACCGCCATTGCCTCCTCCGCCACTGCGGCGTTGAGATCGAAAGGCTTCGCAGGGCCAGACCTTGATATCACTCATTTTGCAGGCACCAAAAACAACATCCTCAGCATCGCGACGATGGTAATTTTTTTCGCGGGTCAGAAAAAGCGCCGGTCAGGCCCAGTTGCCGCAAGCCAATTTATCAACTCAATTCGAACCTGGCACAGAAAAGGCGACTTCAACAGAAGCCGCCTTTCTTCAAGACATTAAATCAGCTTATACGTGTACGCGAGTTCCGCCACGTGGGCCTGCAACCAACCAAGCGATAAAGCCGAGGACCGGCAGGATCAGAATGGCGAGCGTCCAGACAATCTTGGCAAGCGTCGATGCGCCTGAGGTCAGTGTCTGATAAATCGCGTAGATGTCCAGAACGAGGATGATGAGGCCGAAAATACCATATTCCATTTCAAGTGCTCCCGTGTTGCGTGTCCTGATCTAGAAACAAACAAAACGTAATTTAGTTCCCCCTTCTTGAACCTCGACAGTGCCAAAATCCTGATTTTTCATTTACGACAAGCGCCACCTGAAGGCGAAATCAACGCGTGATAATCTGCCTTTGCCCGCATATCGAAAGAGAAATGCCCTGATGAATCCGCGTGCACGCCCTAGATTCGTCACGTTTCGGCGCGATTTCTGACCATCAGTTAAAAGGTGCAGGAGTTCCAGATGTCAGATCAAAGCGTGCCTTCAAAAGATCGCAAGAGAACCATCACCCTCGGCGGTGTCACGCTGCTTTGCGCTTTGGGGACGGGCTATACGATGCAATATGGCGTCTCCCTGCCGGGCCAATCCGCGCCCGCTGTCGCGACCCAGGATCTGGAGCTCAGCGATATCAATCAGACTTCTTCCGCTCTGGTTGGTGCCCCTCGCGCGCCGTTGGTTTCGGCCACAGATGCACCTGTCGCTCTGGGCGCACATTCGCCCGAGGCACTTGTTATGCAATCACCTCAGACCGCGTCTGTCGCAACATTGCCGAGCTTCACCACTGCTCCCGCAAAGCTCACTTTGGCCGCCGTAGAAACGGACCTGCCGAAGCAGCCGAGCCAAGCGCCGGCCTTGCCCGTCTGCGACATCGTGATGACCGCGACAGCATCCGCCGGTGCAATGGTTGATATTGAGCTAACGGCTCCTTGCCACCCGTCGGAGCGCGTTACTTTGCATCACCACGGCATGATGTTCACCGAGGTCACGTCCGCCGAAGGTGCGCTGTCCGTTTCGGTCCCGGCGCTGTCGGACACCGCGCTGATCATTGCATCCTTCGCCACTGGTGACGGTGCAACAGCGATGGCTGACGTGCCGGCCCTACCATTCTACGACCGCGTCGCCGTGCAGTGGATTGGCAACACAGGCCTTGGTTTACACGCCCGCGAATTCGGCGCTGACTATTTCGCGCCCGGCCACATTCACGCCGATGCTGCAGGCGACCTCGCGGTCACCGCACGCGGCGAAGGCGGCTTTCTAACACCGCTGGGAAACCCAGCCATCCCTGATCCGCAACTGGCGGAGGTCTATTCCTTCCCAAAAAGCGTGGCGGCACGCAACGGCGACATCACCCTCACGGTTGAGGCTGAGATCTCCGACGCCAACTGCGACCGCACAATCGAAGCGCAAACACTTGAAATCCGTGACGGTGCCGGCCTGCGCACCCGCAACCTGACTCTGGACATGCCAAGCTGCGAGGCTACGGGTGACTTTCTTGTGTTGAAAAACCTCGTCGAAGACCTGACTATCGCCGCAAGATAAAATCAGGCGATCCACGAGGGGCACCATGACCATTCAACGTGCGGCGATCTTCGCCGCACTTTTCTGTGTGCAGATTTTGTGCCTTCCATTCTCGGCCCGCGCTCAGGATATCACTCTCAGCTCACGCGACGGATCGATCGAACTCAAAGGCACGCTTCTTGGGTTCGACGGCGAATTCTACCGCATCGACACCCGCTTTGGCATACTAACGGTCGACGGCTCTGGCGTGTCCTGCACTGGCATTGGTTGCCCATCTCTGATCGACTACGTGGCCGACCTCCAGATATCTGGCTCAGCCACGTTGGGCCGCGTCATGCTACCCGCCCTGATCGAAGCCTTCGCCATGCGCTCCGGCCTAGCCACCCATCGCGAGACCGAAGACGCCAACCAGTTCACCTACACGCTGACAAATATGCGCACGTCGAAACCCGTCGGGCGTTTTCATTTTCGTGTCTCAAACACGGACGACGGCTTTGTAGACCTTCTCAGCCGTGACGCCGATATCGTGATGGCCCTGCGTGAAATCCGCCCCGCAGAGGCGAAGCTTGCCCGCGAAGCCGGACTGGGTGACCTCACACTTGCAAACCGCTCGACTGTTTTGGCACTGGATGCGCTGGTGCCCGTGATCTCACCCAGCAATCCGGTGGACCGCCTATCCGTTTCGGAATTGGTTAAAATCCTCTCCGGTCAGGAAACCAATTGGAAAGCGTTCGGTGGACCTGACGCGCCGATCACGGTTCACATGCGTGACGCCGCCAGTGGGTTGGCGCAAAGTGTTGAGGATCGATTGCTCAAGCCAGGTCGTGCCACCCTTGGCCCGGTCACGCGGCACGCTTCGAACACTGAATTGTCAGACGCCGTCGCCCGCGACCCCTTCGGCATTGCTTTGGCAAGCTTTTCCGAGATCGGGAACACGAAGGCCTTGCCGGTGTCCGGGCCTTGCGGCTTCGACCTGCACGCTGCGCGCCGCACGGTAAAGACAGAGGACTATCCGCTGACCACCCCCGCCTTTCTTTATATGCCAGCGCGGCGACTGCCCGCTTTGGCCCGCGATTTCCTGAAGTTTACTCGCAGCACACAGGCGCAGATCGTCATTCGCCGCGCCGGTTTCGTCGATCAGTCAACGGAGGAGGTTCGTTCTGATCTGCAAGGAGACCGCCTCGCAAATGCGATCCTGGTGGCCGATGGAGTAGAGGGACTAAAGAACCTGCAACGGCTGACAAAAACCTTGTTACCAATGCGACGGCTCACCACCTCTTTTCGTTTCGAAACTGGCTCATCTCGGCTTGACGCTCAGTCGCGCTCCAACGTGTTGCAACTGGCACGCGCTTTGGAAAGCGGCACCTACGACGGGCGAAAAGTTCTTTTCGTCGGTTTTTCGGATGCGGTTGGTCCCGCCGAGGCAAATCTGAGCATTGCACACAAACGTGCCGAGGCCGTACGCATTGCGGTGGAACTTGCCGCTGAAACCGCCAATTTCGAGAGTGTTACGCTCTCTTCAGACGCCTTCGGCGAGGCGATGCCCATGGCATGTGACGACACCTCTTGGGGGCGCGAGGTGAACCGCAGGGTCGAAGTCTGGGTGCGTTAAAGCAATCCCTCAGCGCGAAAGCTCAATTCCCGCGACTTGCCGATCACCAGGTGATCGTGCAGCACAATCCCCAAAGCCTCCGCCGCCTGCTGGACCTGTTCGGTCACCACGATATCTGCCTCAGAAGGAGTCGGGTCGCCAGAGGGGTGATTGTGCACCAAGATCAACGCTGTGGCATTCAATTCAAGCGCGCGTTTCACTACCTCTCGGGGGTAGACCGGAACATGATCCACTGTGCCTTGCGCCTGTTGTTCATCCGCAATCAGCACGTTTTTGCGGTCAAGGTAAAGCACGCGGAATTGCTCGATATCGCCATGCGCCATGGCAGTCTGACAATACTCCAGCAAAGCGTTCCAACCACTTAGTATCGGTTTTTGTAGCACGCGCGATCTAGCCAACCTGTGCGCGGCCGCCTCGATGACCTTCAACTCGCAGATAACCGCGTCGCCAACACCTGAGACCTCCGACAGTCGATGTGTCGGAGCCGACAACACCCCATTGTAGTCGCCAAAGGTTTCTAGCAGCAGCCGCGCCAAAGGCTTCACATCCCGGCGTGGAATAGCTCGGAACAGCACAAGTTCCAGCATTTCATAATCTGGCAAGGCCTCTGGTCCGCCGATCAAGAAACGCTCGCGCAGGCGAGCGCGATGATCACGGATGTAGGAAGGCGACTTCTCTGCTCTAGGCGCGCCCTGCGGTGGCACCTCGTCATGCGCGAAAAGCGCCGCTTGGGAGTCAGAGAAATGCTGAGACCGTGTCATAAACACAGTCTCAACCGATCTTCATGAAAAACTGGTTAATGCGCTTTCTGGCCCGAGATCCCGTTGCGCTTGTTGTACGTGACGACACGCCAGAGATAGACGGCGAACAAGCCAACGACCACAACGGTGCTGACTGGGTCCAACCATGCACTCACGGTCTCGTATCCGCCCTCCAGCCAGTAGCCGGCCATCGTTAGGGCCGCAGTCCAAGCCACAGTGCCCAATGCACTGAAACCCAAGAACAAAGCACGGTTCATTCTGCGCACGCCGGCAGGCACTGATATCAACGTCCGCACCGTTGGGATCAGGCGCCCAATCAACACCGCGCCGCTGTCGTGGCGATCAAACCACGCGTTTGCACGGTCCAACTCATCAGGCGACACCCCCAACCAGCGACCGTGCTTGTGTGTCAAACGACAGACGCGGTCAAATCCGACCCGCCGCGCAAGCCAATACCAAAGGTACGCCCCCGCTAGGGATCCTGCGCTTCCCGAAAGGATCACCACCCATAGCGACATGTCTCCGCGGGCGGCGTTGAAACCGGCGAGCGGCATAATCAATTCTGACGGGATCGGAGGAAATACATTTTCAAGGAACATCAGGAACGCTACCCCGAGCGCGCCCATGGAATCGATCAGGCCTGTGATCCAGTCGAACATACGCAGTGCTTTCCATACAAAAGGGTTCGGGGATGAAACCCGAACCCTTGGTCTTTTGTTCCAATTAACTGGCAACGACCTGCGCGGGAAGCGCAACGTCGTTTTAGCCCTTCATTGAATCCCAGAAATGCTTCACAGAACTGAAGAAGCTCTTGCTCTCCGGGTTATTGTCTTCGCTCAGATCTTCGAACTCACGCAAGAGATCTTTCTGACGCGATGTCAGATTGACCGGCGTTTCGACTGCGAGCTCAATGAACATATCACCCGAGGAACCACCACGCAGCGCAGGCATACCCTTGCCCCGCAACCGCATCTGGCGACCCGATTGCGATCCCGACGGGATCTTCACTCGCGAGCGTCCACCATCGATAGTCGGAACTTCAATGTCACCGCCCAACGCCGCCGTTGCCATGGACACCGGCACCCGGCAATGCAGCTCGGTGGCTTCGCGCTCAAAGATCTTGTGCGGCTCGACCTCGATGAAGATGTACAGGTCACCCGGAGGGCCACCGCGCATCCCGGCCTCGCCCTCACCTGCAAGACGGATGCGCGTGCCCGTTTCCACCCCTGCAGGGATGTTCACCGACAGCGCGCGTTCCTTTTGAACGCGCCCCGCACCCTGGCAATTGTTGCAGGGATTCTTGATGATCTGTCCCATACCCGAACAGGTCGGACAGGTTCGTTCTACGGTAAAGAAGCCTTGCGTTGCGCGCACCTTCCCCATGCCCGAACACGTCGGACAAGTGGTCGGCTCTGTCCCGCCTTCTGAGCCGGAGCCATTGCAGACGTTACATTGCACCGAGGTCGGTACATTGATTGTCTTGGCCAAGCCGTTGAAGGCATCTTCAAGTGTTATGCGCAGGTTATAACGCAGGTCTGCGCCACGCGCGGCACGGCGACCGCCACCTTGACGCCCGCCCATGAAGTCGCCGAACAAATCGTCGAACACGTCGGAAAAGGCACTGGCGAAATCCGGGTTGCCAGCTTGTCCGCCGGGACGGCCTCCGCCGCCACCCATGCCACCTTCAAAGGCCGCATGACCAAACCGGTCGTAGGCCGCCTTTTTCTCCGCGTCCTTCAGAACGTCGTAGGCTTCGTTTGCTTCCTTGAATTGGTTCTCGGCCTCGGGGTTATCCGAGTTGCGGTCCGGGTGAAGTTCCTTGGCCTTCTTGCGATAGGCTTTCTTGATCTCATCCGCCGAAGACCCCTTCGCCACACCGAGCACATCGTAATAATCACGCTTGGACATATGTCCTCCTCTCGGCCCGAATTGACTGACACACGGTCAGAAGAAAGGGCCGGCCCGGAGTCCGGACCGGCCCCTCTCGGTTTTCCGGGCGCGTGCCTTAGGCCCGCTTGTCGTTGTCCAGATCCTCGAAGTCAGCATCGACGATTGTGTCGTCGTCCGCGTTCCCCTGCGACTCATCAGCGGCTTGCGGGCCATCCGAGTCACTTTCGGCGGCGGACGCCTTGTAGATCGCCTCACCCAGACGCATGGACGCCTCGGTGACGTTCTGGATGCCGGACTTGAGCTTCTCGGCGGACACATCGTCCTTTTCGAGATCGTCCTTCAGAGCAGCCACAGCTAATTCGATTGCTTCGACGGTCGATGGATCGACCTTGTCGCCGTGCTCCTCGACGTGCTTCTCGGTCTGGTGGATCAGGCTCTCTGCCTGGTTCTTCGCTTCCACCAGCTCTTTGCGGTCCTTGTCCGCGTCGGCGTTCTCTTCCGCCTCGCGCACCATACGCTCGATATCTTCTTCGGTCAGACCGCCGGACGCCTGGATCGTGATCTTCTGCTCTTTGTTGGTGCCTTTGTCTTTGGCCCCAACCGACACGATGCCGTTGGCGTCGATGTCAAAGGTCACTTCGATCTGCGGCATGCCGCGCGGTGCCGGCGGGATGTCCTCCAGGTTGAACTGGCCGAGCATCTTGTTGTCCGCCGCCATCTCGCGCTCACCTTGGAACACCCGGATCGTCACAGCGTTCTGGTTGTCCTCGGCGGTGGAGAAAACCTGAGACTTCTTCGTCGGGATCGTGGTGTTGCGGTCGATAAGACGCGTGAACACGCCACCCAGCGTTTCGATGCCCAAGCTCAGCGGTGTCACGTCGAGCAGGACCACGTCCTTGACGTCGCCTTGCAGAACACCAGCCTGAATGGCGGCGCCCATGGCAACAACTTCGTCAGGGTTCACACCCTTGTGCGGCTCCTTGCCGAAGAACTTCGTCACCTCTTCGATGACTTTCGGCATACGTGTCTGACCACCGACCAAGACGATCTCGTCGATATCGGATGTGGACAGGCCCGCGTCCTTGAGAGCAGCCTGACATGGCTTGATCGACGCTTTGATCAGATCGCCAACAAGGCTTTCCAGCTTGGCGCGGGTCAGCTTCATCACGAGGTGCAGCGGCGTGCCGCCGGAGCCCATCGAAATGAACGGCTGGTTGATCTCGGTTTGCGTGGCCGAGGACAGTTCGATCTTGGCTTTCTCGGCGGCCTCTTTGAGGCGCTGCAGAGCCATCTTGTCCTTGGTCAGGTCGACCTGATGCTCTTTCTTGAACTGGTCCGCGAGGTAGTTCACGATCCGCATGTCAAAGTCTTCACCACCAAGGAACGTGTCACCGTTGGTGGATTTAACTTCGAACAGACCATCGTCGATTTCGAGGATGGTCACGTCGAACGTGCCGCCACCAAGGTCATAGACCGCGATGGTGCGGGTTTCTTTCTTGTCGAGACCATAGGCCAGCGCAGCCGCCGTCGGCTCGTTGATGATGCGCAGAACTTCGAGGCCGGCAATCTTGCCCGCGTCCTTGGTCGCCTGACGCTGGGCGTCGTTGAAGTACGCCGGAACGGTGATAACCGCCTGCGTCACTTCTTCACCAAGATAGCTCTCGGCGGTTTCTTTCATCTTCTGCAGCGTGAAGGCAGAGATCTGCGAGGGAGAGAATTTCTCGCCACGAATCTCGACCCAGGCGTCGCCGTTTCCACCGTCCACGATCTTGTACGGAACGATGTCCTTGTCCTTGGTCACTTCGGCGTCGGTGGTGCGACGGCCGATCAGACGCTTGACAGCAAATACGGTGTTTTCCGGGTTGGTCACAGCCTGACGTTTTGCTGGCTGGCCCACCAAACGTTCATCTTCGGTGAAACCGACGATGGAGGGCGTTGTACGTGCCCCTTCGGCGTTCTCGATAACACGTGCCTGCGAACCATCCATGATAGCGACGCAGGAGTTCGTGGTCCCGAGGTCGATGCCAATCACTTTACCCATGATTTCGATCCCTTTCTGTCTCAAGGCGATACAACGAGGCGATGGACCCATTTTGGCGACCACACCCCGCATTCATTTACGCTGGCAGAGGACCTGCCACCGCGTTCGGAGGGTATATAAGGAGCGCCCCGCGCTTTGCCAAGCATTCGGACCCTCGCAAATCTTCGGATTCTTGCTGCAACAGGCAACTGGCCCCGTTTGACGTCGCGGGAACCGCCCATTTTGGCGAGAATTTCAGGCGCTATAGCGTGAAATCCTTGGCAACTGGTTTCAAACGGGCCAGTTTTCCCGACATGACAGAGCTAAAGATCAAAGGGTTTCGCATTTTTCCCGGCGCTTTGGACCGCGCGGCCCAGCTAGCCGTCGTGGACGATGTCCGCGAGGTGCTGCGCGCAGCGCCTCTGGTCCGACCTCGCACCCGACGCGGACCGATGTCCGTGCGCATGTCTGCGGCGGGCGAATTTGGCTGGATCAGCGACACGCGCGGCTACCGCTACGAAAAACACCATCCGGACGGACAGGCATGGCCCCCGATTCCCGCCAGCATTCTTGCGCTTTGGGACCGGTTTGCCGACTGCGAGCGCGCACCAGAATGCTGCCTGATCAACTGGTACGCCGAGGACGCCCGTATGGGCCTGCATCAGGACAAAGACGAGCAGGACTACGATTGCCCGGTGCTGTCTGTCTCTCTGGGGGACGACGCCCTGTTTCGCATGGGCGGAGAGGACCGCAAAGACAGCACCCAATCTCACTGGCTGACGTCTGGCGACGTGGTGCTGCTGACCGGCACATCGCGGCGCGCCTTTCACGGCGTAGACCGCGTACGTCCCGGCTCATCGACGCTCTTTTCAGAAGGCGGGCGATTGAACCTGACATTGCGCGTCGTGACCTAGTCCGTCAGGGAACAACAGCCACCATAAGTCGGCCCCTGCGATCCGGTCACAAAGACCGTCGCGTCCAACCCGTAGATACGGTCCGACATGCCGTCGGTGCAGGTGCCCGGCGTGATCACCACCGCAATTTCGCGCGCGGCGCCGACGCCGCGCATGGCATATTTTTCTACCTCGGCTGGTAGCCTGCCCAGGGCTCCGATCTGGAACACATCCACCAGCGGAGTATCGAGACGGCGGAGCTGCGCAGTCTCTTCCGGCACGATTTCCAGATCCCAGAACGGCTCTGTCCCGGAGCATCGCAGCCCTTGGGCATTGGCGACACTTTCATCCGCCCGGCGCTCAAGGAAGCGCAAAGATGCCCAGCCCACCCCTTCATCCAGATTGAAACGCGCCCAATTGCCTTGGATTGCCGTCACCTCGACCCGGGTTTCATCGTGGTTCAATGACCCGATCACAGGATTGCCGACCCCTGGCCCGCTGCGCACGTTCAAAACGTCGTCCGTCCGCACACCCGTTACATCATACATCGCCGGAAGCTCCTGCGCATGAACAGCTTCACCGAGCAAAGCCGCAAAGATCATCACAAGACGCATGAGGTACGCGCGCGCAATCATTGACGCGCACTCCACGACGCAGAGGCATGCTTTCGCGTGTAAAATTCGCCCATCAGGCCAATCATGATCAACACCAGAGACAGGTACAGTGGATATTCCCAGTTCGAGTTGTGCGGATTGTAATCCTTGAACGCATATCCACGAGACTGGTCAATCGTGTGGAACAACGGGTTCCAGTCGAACATGACAACCATGTATCCTGGCAGCGTGTTGGCCACGAACATCTTGCCCGAGGCAATCATGTTTGCCCGCTGGTAAATTGTCGAAATGATCCCAACAGGCGAAGGCGCCCAAGGCTTGACCGCCAGAAACACCAGCCCGATCGCAGCCCCGGAGAACCAGGACAATATGACCATTAACATGCATCCAATCGGGTCGTGGATCTCCTGCAGAACGAACGGATTGAAAGCCACATCGTACACAAACAGGACCAAGATCAGCGATAGCATCTGGATGTATAGCGAAGACACCATCCCGGACAGGATAGCGATCATCGTGTTCATCGGGGCGTGTTGCATCATCGGGCTGGCCGGCCCCTCTGACCCGGCAACGGCGCCCATTGTCTTGCTGTGCGTCAGGTATAGAAAAACACCCGTCATGATGTAGACCATGAAATCGCCGCGCAACGCCGCGCCCTTCATGCCCATGATCGAAAACATCGCGTAAAATGCGAGCACAAAAATGATCGTTTGCAGCAGATTGATAAAAATCGCCATAAAGGCGTTTTCATGCGTTTTGCGCACCGCCCGGACAGAATTGTGGTAGATCAGCTCACATATGTTGAGCGCCGACTCCAACTTGGATTTCGGGCGGTACGTCTGAAACATTGACCACTCCACTGCCACGGCATTTTCGCCGCTGCCTGCCTATTTATAGGGCGAATTTGGTTGACTTGCCGTTTATCGTTATAGCGACCATAAGACGAACATAGAGCCAAATCAACAAACCGCGCACCGTGGTGTCCCAAGGAGATTTCGCATGAACTATTCCGATCTGATGACGGTGCTGCGACGCCTGTCGATCGAGGCCGGCGACAAGATCATGGAGATCTACAACGCCGACGATTTCGAAGTGAAAACCAAGTCCGACGAATCGCCCGTGACAGAGGCTGACGAAGCGGCTGACGCATTGATTTCCGCAGGCCTGCGCGAGGCCTTCCCCGATGTGCCCCTGGTAACCGAAGAGCAGGCTGCCTCCCACAGCATCGACGCGCGCACATTCCTGATCGTCGATCCATTGGACGGCACAAAGGAGTTCATCAACCGCCGGGGCGATTTCACTGTGAACATCGCACTGGTGGAAGACGGCGTGCCGACTCGTGGCGTGGTCTATGCCCCGGCGCGCGAGCGCATGTTCTACACCAATTCCGTCGGCCACTCGGTCGAGGAAACCGGCCCGTTCAAAGTCGATACAAAGGGCGAGACCAAGGACATCCGCGTCACAGAGCCCGACAATGAAGCTCTGATGGTCGTTGCATCCAAATCGCACCGAGATCAGGCCACTGACGATTACATCAGCAAATACAATGTGAAGGACATGCGCTCTGCCGGATCTTCGCTCAAGTTCTGTCTTGTGGCGACTGGGGAGGCAGACATCTACCCGCGCCTGGGCCGCACAATGGAATGGGACACTGCCGCCGGGCACGCCGTGCTCGCTGGCGCTGGGGGACAGGTCGTGCGTTTCGACGACCACACACCGCTGGCTTACGGCAAAGACGGCTTCGCAAACTGTTTCTTCATCGCCTACGCACCCGGCGTGGATCTGAAGCAAGGCTGATGCCTCTCCAGGTGAGCATCGTGGTGGTCAGCCGGCATCGTCCGGCGGCGTTGCTCCGATGCCTGGCCGGGATTGCACAACTTGATTACCAGAACTTCGAAGTGGTCATCGTAGCCTGCCCCGCAGGTCAGGATGCGGTCAAGGCGACCGATCATGCGCCCCATTTGAAGACCATATCTTTCGATCAACCCAACATTTCTGTGGCCCGCAATCTTGGCATTGCCCAAGCTGCAGGAGAGGTCATCGCCTTCATCGACGACGATGCCGTGCCGGAGCCGCTCTGGCTGCACCACCTCGCTGCACCCTTCGAAACCGGGGATATCGCCGCGGCGGGGGGCTTCGTCATCGGGCGCAACGGCATTTCGTTTCAGTGGCGCGCCCGCACCGTGGACACAACAGGCGAGACCACACCGCTCGACGTGTCGGACACCCATCCCACCGTTTTACAGCCCGCCCACGGCAGTGCGATCAAAACCGAAGGCACCAATATGGCGCTGCGCCGCGATGTACTTTCGGAAATTGGCGGCTTCGATCCGGCATTTCACTTTTTCCTCGATGAAACAGATATGAACATGCGTCTTGCCCAAGCGGGCCACGCCACCGCCGTCGTGCCGCTTGCGCAGGTGCACCATGGGTTCGAGGCATCCGACCGTCGCGCGTCCGACCGCACACCGCGCGACCTCACGCAGATCGGCGCGTCGCAACAGGCCTTTTTGCGCAAACATTGCCGCAGCGCTGCGCGCGCACCTGCATGGCAGGTGTTCCGGAACGGACAACGCAATCGTCTGCTGCGCGCGATGCAGCGTGGTTCACTGGACCCGCTTGACGTGAGCCGCCTCATGCGCGGCTTGGATCAAGGCGCGCGCGACGGCCTGAAACGCTCACTGAACGAAACGCCCTCCATCGCGCGTGCCGCTTCGGAATTTCTTGCTTTCCCCGGTCGCCCCGGCGCAAGCCGCCACACCCTTACAGGTCGAATTTGGCAAGCCGCCAAGCTCCGCGCCGAGGCTGCCCGCAGCGCAGCTAATGGCAACATCACCACGCTGATTTTGCTTGATCCCACAGCTCGTTATCACCGCCTGCGCTTTACACAGGACGGTGTTTGGGAGCAGACCGGAGGCCTCTGGGGACGCAGCCAGCGGGACGCGCCCCTAATACAACCTTGGCGTTTTGCGCGCAGATGTGACGCTGAACAGCGTCGCACGGCAAGAGTTCGCGGGCCAAATGGCTTCTCGATATGCGAATAGGCTCTTTTCTGCTATTATATGGAACCAAGCACTGGCCATTTTCGATTATAAAGGCAAAGGTCACGCCGACGGCAAGATGCTGCGACGCAGCGTCCCCGTACGTCGACAAAACGTCGAAATTTTATTTGATTTAATAGAGAGAAGGAGCAAGCGGATGCGTAAAAAGGTCACGAAGGCGATTTTCCCGGTCGCAGGCCTTGGAACCCGCTTTCTTCCGGCGACCAAATCGGTCCCGAAGGAGATCATGACACTGGTGGACCGCCCACTGGTTCAATACGCCATTGATGAATGCCGCGCTGCTGGCATCAAGGAGTTCATTTTCGTTACCTCGCGCGGCAAAGGCGCCCTCGAAGATTACTTCGACGTGGCCCCGACGCTGGAGCAGGAACTTCAGAAAAAAGACAAAACCGAACTGCTGGAGATCCTGAAGGCCACCAACATGGACTCCGGTGAGATCGCCTACATCCGGCAACACAAGGCACTTGGCCTTGGACATGCCATCTGGTGTGCGCGCCGCCTTGTGGGCGACGAACCCTTTGCCGTTGTGCTTCCAGACGATGTGATCGCCGCCGAAAAGCCGTGTTTGCAGCAGATGGTCGAAGCCTATGAGGAAACCGGCGGCAACATGGTTGCCGCTATGGAAGTGCCGACGGAAAAGACCAAATCCTACGGTGTGCTCGACGTGGACGAAGACATGGGCTCCATCGTCAAGGTCAAAGGCATGGTCGAGAAGCCGGAGCCCGAAGACGCACCATCCAACCTTGCAGTGATCGGTCGCTACATACTGTCGCCACAGATCTTCAAGAATCTGAACCAGAAAAAGACCGGTGCGGGCGGCGAGATCCAGTTGACCGACGCCATCGCTGAAGAAATCGGCAAGGACGATGGCGGCGTTTACGGCTTCCGTTTCCGTGGCCAGCGCTTCGACTGCGGGTCCAAGTCCGGTTTTCTTCAGGCCACCGTGGCATTCGGCCTTGCACGCGACGAACTGCGTGACGATCTCGAAGGATACCTGACCGAACTGATGGCCTCGCGCAAAGCCGCCGAATAACGGAAGCGACACGTGACACAATACGTACTTGTTACAGGCGGGGCTGGCTACATCGGCAGTCACGCCTGTAAAGCACTGAAGGTGGCCGGGTTCACTCCGGTCACCTTCGACAATCTCGTAACAGGCTGGCAAGACGCGGTAAAATTCGGCCCCTTCGAACAGGGTGACCTTATGGATCGCGCCCGACTGGATGAGGTCTTTGCCAAATATCAGCCCATCGCCGTCATGCACTTCGCCGCGCTCAGCCAGGTAGGTGAGGCAATGGCCAAGCCTGGCATGTACTGGCGCAACAACGTCTGTGGCTCACTCACCCTGATCGAAGCCGCCGTCGACGCCGGATGTCTTGATTTTGTCTTCTCCTCCACCTGTGCCACTTACGGCGAACATGACAACGTCGTGCTGGACGAGAACACGCCCCAAGAGCCGCTGAACGCCTACGGCGCGTCCAAGCGTGCCGTTGAAAACATCCTGCGCGACTTTGAGGCCTCCGACGGCCTGCGCTCTGTGATCTTTCGCTACTTCAACGTGGCCGGCGGCGATCCGGAGGGCGAGGTCGGTGAACACCACCGCCCCGAGACTCACCTGATTCCTGTCATGCTCGAAGCGGTGGACGGCCAGCGCGCTGCCCTGACCATTCACGGCACAGATTACGACACCCAGGACGGCACCTGCATCCGCGATTATGTGCATGTCTGCGACCTCGTGGACGCACATATCCTCGGTCTGAAATGGTTGCAGGACGGCAAGGGCAGCCGGGTGTTCAACCTCGGCACGGGCGACGGCTTTTCTGTGCGCGAGGTCATCACCTCCGCCGCGACGGTCACAAATGCCGAAGTGCCCCATTCCGAAGGTCCGCGCCGCGCAGGCGACGCAACCAAGCTGGTCTCAGGCTCCACCCGTGCCGGCGCCGAGCTGGGCTGGAATCCGGACCGCTCCACCATGCCGCAAATGATCGCGGACGCGTGGCGATGGCATAAGAACGGCCATTACGAGAAATGAACAATGGGCGGCCCACGGCTCACTGCACGTCGTCGTGTACAGTTGGGCCGCCTCCTTTGACGCTGCGACGCATGTCGAGGAAAGGCACCTGAAATCCTGAAAGCCGCATGCAAGAGCTTCAAGCTCAGATCTGAGTCTTCATCGGGCGGCTAAAGCTCCAGCCTTTGCAGAGCAGTGGGCGAGCTGAGGTTTCGTTCGCTGTAGTTTTCGGCGTAGATGCAGAAAACTTGGTCCTGAAACCGAAGGACACGCAGTGGCGTTTTCGCCCTGGCATCCTTCCCCCATGCCGTGAAGTGCCCGCAGCTGGCTACAACACAATTCCCGTTACATTCCGGACTGGCCCCAAACAGCCATGCGATATAGCATTCTGTCATGACCCGCCTCCTCGACCTGTCTCGCCTCGTCAGCCGTGCCGGACGCCCGCTGACCGGCGTGGATCGGGTGGAATTTGCTTGGCTCGATCATCTTCTGACACTGGACGGCCCGCTTTACGGGCTGGTGCGATCCGCGTTTGGCTACATGCTTTTGGACCGCCACGGCTGCGCCGTTCTACGGGAGCGCATCCTCCATGGCGGATGGGCGGCACCAGACAGGTTGTCACGCTTGAAACGCAACATGGACCCGTTGCGCGCAGGGGCAGAAGCCGAGCTGCGACAACAGGCCCTTGACCGTTGCCTCCCGCCGGGTCTGCCTCGGATGCTTCGCAACCATCTGCCGAAGGGCGTGAGGTACATCAACCTTGGCCACACGAACTTCACCCGTCGCCTGATCCGCGCCCTGGCCTCTTTGGATGCGCAGAAAGCTGTGCTTATCCACGACACCATACCGCTCGATCACCCAGAGTATCAACGCCCGGGCACAGTCGAGACCTTTCGCAGTTTCCTGCAGCGCGTCGGGCAACACGCCGATCTGATCCTATGCAATTCCATCCAGACAGAGACCGATCTTCATCGGCATGTGCACCACGTTCCGAGCACGCTGGTCACGCCGCTGGGTGTCGATCTGGCCGCCCCAGGCACGGCACCCGACGGCCCGTGGCGCTCCCCCTATTTCGTCACGCTCGGCACCATCGAGCCACGGAAGAACCACGCCTTGCTGCTGGATGTGTGGGAGAAAGGTGTCGATGCAGATCTGTTGATCCTCGGTCACCGCGGCTGGGAAAATCACGCCACCTTCGCCCGACTCGATGCGCGGCCGCACCGCGTACACGAGCTGTCTGGCCTAACCGATCCGCAGGTCACGGCGCTGATCGCAGGGGCCGCCGGTTTTCTCTTTCCGAGCCTCGCCGAAGGTTACGGTCTGCCTCCCATGGAGGCCGCTGGGCTGGGTGTGCCTGTCTTGTGTCACAATCTCCCGATTTACGAAGAGACATTGCGGAACATTCCAGTTTACGCAGATGCAGGCAGCATCTATCTGTGGCATGATACAATTCAGAAAATGGCAGACGATTACCGGGCCAATCGGAAACAATGCTTGAAATATAGCCCCCCCACATGGGCCGCACATTTCAAGACAGCCTTAACCCGCATCTGATAGCCGCATGAGACGCGCTCGTCCCCACGCGAGCAGAGGGCAGAACACACTTTGGGTGCATGGCAGTCATACAGCCTCAGGCTTCAACGCAGGCGCTGGCGCATCCGCGCCTTTCGCAAACGGCGCGACCTGCGCCCGATCGCCAACCGTACCGACCAGATCCGCCCCTCTGATCTGCTGCTGTTCTCGACCCAGCGCAATGAGGGCATCCGCCTGCCGTGGTTCCTGAAATACTACCGCGACATGGGCGTGAACCATTTCTTCTTCGTGGACAACGACAGCTCTGACGGCTCGCTCGACTACCTGGCGCGGCAAGCAGACGTATCGGTCTGGACCACCCGGCAAAGCTATAAACGCTCCCGCTTTGGCGTGGACTGGATGAATTGGCTGTTGATGAAATACGGCCACGATCACTGGTGCCTGACCGTCGACCCGGATGAGCTGTTCCTTTACCCGTTTTGCGACACACGCCCACTGCGCGCGCTGACAGACTGGCTTGATGCGTCCTCAATAAAATCATTCTCGGCAATGCTCTTGGACATGTACCCCAAAGGTCCGCTTGATCAACATCCCTATACCGCAGGTCAGGATCCGCTGGAGGTGACAAGCTGGTTCGATGCCGGGAACTATACGATCAGGAAGAACCCTAAGTTAGGCAACCTCTGGATTCAGGGCGGCCCCCGCGCCCGCATGTTCTTTGCCGACCAGCCCGAACTGGCCCCAGCGCTGAACAAGGTGCCACTGGTGCGCTGGGATCGGCGCTATGCCTATGTGTCCTCGACCCACAACCTGCTGCCGCGCGGCTTGAACCAGGTTTACGACGAGTGGGGCGGCGAAAAGGCATCCGGCGCGCTGCTGCACACCAAGTTCCTTTCGACATTCACCGAAAAGGCCGCCGAAGAGGTGGACCGACGCCAGCACTACGGTGCCTCCCGCGAATACATCGCCTACGCCGAAGGGGTAAAGGAGAACCCTGACCTTTGGTGCAAATGGTCGGAAAAATACATAAACTGGCGCCAGCTTGAAATCCTCGGCATCATGTCCAAAGGCAACTGGGCATGAGCGTCGGCATTATCATGTTGGTACACACGGCCTTTAACCGGGCGGAAGACGTGGCACGGCATTGGGCGCGCGGCGGTTGCCCTGTGGTGATCCACGTTGACAGTGCTGTTCCTCGCGCCCACTTTGAAGATCTTCGACAACGGTTATCCGACTTTCCGGACGTTTTGTTTTCCAAACGCCACCGCTGCGAATGGGGCACATGGGGACTGGTTGCCGCCACTCAAGACGCCGCCGAGCTCATGCTCAAGAGCTTCAAGGATGTGCGCCACGTCTACCTCGCCTCAGGGGCCTGCCTGCCGCTTCGCCCGGTCGAGGAATTGACCAGCTACCTCGCCGAACGCCCCCGCACCGACTTCATCGAAAGCGCGACAACAGCCGACGTTCCATGGACCGTCGGTGGCCTGGAACACGAACGCTTCACGCTGCATTTCCCGTTTTCATGGCGCAACAGCCGGTTCCTGTTTGACAAATTCGTCGAATTGCAGCGCCGCGTTGGCTACAAACGCCATATCCCCAAAGGCATCACCCCACACATGGGCAGCCAATGGTGGTGCCTGACGCGCCAAACCCTATCGGCCATCCTCGACGACCCGGAACGTCCCCGCTACGACACTTATTTCAAACACGTCTGGATACCTGACGAGAGCTACTTTCAGACGCTCGCGCGACTTTACTCCACACAGGTCGAAAGCCGCTCTCTGACCCTGTCGAAATTCGATTTCCAAGGCAAACCTCACATCTTTTACGATGACCATCTCCAGCTTCTGCGCCGCTCGGACTGCTTTGTTGCGCGCAAGATCTGGCCGCACGCGGATCGCCTGTATGACGCCTTTTTGACCGATCCGAACCGCGTCATGTCCCGGCAGGAACCCAACCCGGGCAAGATAGACCGTATATTTGCCAAGGCTGTAGACCGCCGGACGCGTGGCCGCCCCGGCCTTTACATGCAAAGCCGTTATCCAAATGAGGGCTGGGAAAATGGCGTGACGGCAGGAAAATACTCCGTTTTTCAAGGATTTTCGGAGCTCTTCGTTGGTTTCGAACAATGGTTGAGCCGCGCCACGGGTGCGCAGGTGCACGGCCACCTTTATGCACCCAAGCGGGCTGAATTCACCTCCGGACAGACCCTGATCAATGGCGCTCTCTCCGACAACGCCGCCCTTCGTGACGCCAATCCCAAAGCCTTCCTGACCAATCTCGTGTGGAACACCCGCGGTGAGCGGCAGTGCTTTCAATACGGGCCTTACGACAACCCAAAGATCCTTTCGCCCATGTCCCGTGATCCCAACGCGCAAATCTCGGTGATTTCCGGCGCTTGGGCTGTGCCGCTTTTCAAATCGAACTCCAACTTTTCAGACATTCGTGCCGAGGCCGCCCGTCTGCAAAAGATCGAAAGCCGAATGCTCGACATCTTGCGCAGCCCCGAGACCAAGGCCCGCATCCGCATCTGGTCCATGGCGGAATTCATAGAGAACCCGATGGAACCCTTGCAGATCATAATCGATGAAATCGGCCAGAAAAGCCTGCGTCGTCTCGCCGAAGCGCCAACACTCGAAGACCTCACTGGGTTTGGCCAATTCCTGCAAAACCTGAAAAACCAAGGGATGCACCCCTATCTCATGGGCGACTTCCCCGTTGACCCCAGTCCGCGAAACACGCGATCTGGTGGACGTAAGCCCTATCTTGTCAAAAAGTGACGCCTATGCCCCAATTTGACTGCTTCGTGATCTTTGCCGAAATGCGCACCGGCTCGAATTTCCTCGAAGCGAACATCAACGGCTTTGATGGGCTGAGCTGCTTTGGCGAGGCGTTTAACCCGCATTTTATTGGCTATCCGCAATCCGAGGACATCCTTGGTGTCACGCAGGCTGAACGTGACCTCGACCCCACGCGCCTTTTGCAACAAATTCGGCTGGCCACGCCGGGCGGATTGGGCGGCTTTCGCTATTTCCATAACCACGATCCGCGCGTGCTGGACACGCTGCTGACCGACCGGAAGATCGGTAAGATCGTGCTGACCCGCAATCCGGTGGACAGCTACGTCAGCTGGAAGATCGCTCGCGCCACCGGCCAGTGGAAGCTGACCAACGTCAAGCGCCGCAAGGAGGCAAAAGCCCTCTTCGACGCTCGTGAATTCGAAGAGCATGTGGCAGATCTGCAGGCCTTCCAGCTCCGGATCATGAACACTCTGCAATCCACCGCGCAAACGGGTTTTTATGTGGATTACGACGATCTCCATGACCTCGGGGTCATGAATGGTCTGGCCCGCTGGCTTGGTGCAACTCACCAAAAGGACGGCCTCAATACCGCGTTGAAACGTCAAAACCCGGAGCCGATCGCAGACAAAGTTGAAAACTTCGACGAGATGCAGCGCGCGCTGGCGCGACAGGACACATTCAACCTGACGCGTACCCCCAATTTCGAACCGCGCCGCGGCCCCGTGGTGCCCGGCTACGTCGCCGCCCGCGACACACCGCTTTTATACATGCCGATCCGCTCGGGTCCCGAAAGCATGGTCAAGCAGTGGCTGGCCGACTTGGACGGTGCCAGCGCCAACCAACTGATACGCGACTTCACCCAAGGCACGCTCCGCGCGTGGAAGAAAGAGCGCCCCGGCCACCGCAGTTTCACTGTGATCCGACACCCGCTGGCCCGCGCGCATGAGGCATTTTGCTCCAAGATTCTCTCGACGGAAAAGGGCAGCTTCAAGGGCATCCGGCAGACACTGCGCCGCGCCCACAGCCTCCCCATCCCTGAAGCTGCGCCCGGTCCCGACTATGACGAAACTGCACACCGCGAGGCTTTCACTGCGTGGCTTCTCTGGGTCAAAGCAAACCTCTCTGGTCAAACTGCGGTGCGCGTTGACGGCCACTGGGCCACGCAAGCGCAATGCTTACAGGGCATGGGTGATTTCACCCTGCCTGACATGATCATCCGCGAAAGCGAAGTCGCAACCTACATGCCTGCACTCGCGATGCAGGTCGGACACCCCGCCCCGCCTGATCCTGCACCGCACCCGACCTCGGCCCCCTTCAGCCTAGCACAGATTTACGACGATCAGATTGAACACCTCGCCCGCGAAGCCTATCAACGAGACTATCTCATGTTTGGCTTCGAAGACTGGGGATGAAGGCGCACTCTGTTTTGCGAACGCACGCCTTCAGACAGAACCGTTGGACATATACGTCCAAAAGAACCCGAAGAGACTTCCAAAAACCTGCAGCCGAAAAGCTCCGCACGTCACATGCGCAGGGGTAGGGTCGGTGGGCGGGCGAATTGCCTTGGCAAGAGTCCCGCGCCCGACCGAAGAACTCAGGCGGCCTTGACTGCCTCGGCCTCGGTCAGAATTGTGTAGAGCGTTGCGGCATCACGGTTGGCCCGCAGCTTGGTACACAAAGCAGGATCGCGCAACGTCCGAGACACCAATGCCAGCGCCTTCAGGTGCTCAACGCCCGCTTCTTCTGGCGCCAAAAGCGCAAAGACCAAGTCCACCGGCTGCCGGTCCACCGCATCGAAATCGATTGGTTTTTCGAGCAGCAGGAACACACCGAGCACCTCTTCCAGACCAGCAATCCGGGCATGCGGCAACGCCACCCCGTGGCCGACTCCCGTCGGCCCCAGGGTTTCGCGCTCCAAAAGGGCTTCCACGACTGTCGATGCGTTCAGGTCATGCGCGCTCCCCGCGAGATCAGCGATGTCATGCATCAACCGCTTCTTCGAGGAACACGAAGCCATGGCCTTGACGGCCTGTGGTTTCAACAGATGGACAAATTTCATGTGCAAGCCCTGAGGGTATAAAGGATCAACGCGCCGCGCGATCCATGAGAAATCTCACGGATCAATCCAGCCGATGTTGCCGTCCTCGCGTCGATACACGACGTTCACCCCATCCTTTTTCTCGTTCCGGAACACAAGCACGGGTGCCCCGGCCAGTTCCATCTGCATCACGGCCTCGCCCACGGACAGCGACGGGATCTGGGTCTCCATCTCTGCGACGATGATCGGCTGAAGCGACTCGGGCTCGGTTTCTTCCGAGCCATCCTTTTGATTGGCGAGGATATACGAGGCGCCGCCGATAAATTCAACGGGTTCCGTACGGTCCTTGTGATGGTCCTTCAGTCGACGCTTGTAACGGCGGAGTTGCTTGTCCATCTTTTCGATGCAGGCATCGAAAGCAGCATATATTTCCGTCGCGTGCCCCTTGGCCGCAGCGTTCAGGCCGCTGGACAGGTGAATGGTGGCTTCGCAGACAAATTCATGCCCGGACTTGGAAAAAACCACGGTCGCGTCTGTCGGGCGTTGGGAATACTTATCCAAAATCGCGCCAAGCTCTGTCTGCACATGTGTCTGCAGCGCTTCGCCAATGTCGATATGTTTGCCCGTGATCTGGTAACGCATGTTCCGTCCTTCTCTTATTGCACCGACAATAGGGCCGGGGCGATAAGCCCCGGTGGTGGGTTCATCGGTTCAGGAAAAGTGCTTTGCACAGACCGAATCGAAACACTCCCCAAACTGGGGAAACGTGCCGGTCAGCCATGCCGCGATACAAAGCACCATACCACCATTTGAGTGTGAAACGCCTCTGCCTGTCAATCGAAACCGATATGTCTGGGGGGTCACAAAGTGGAAAAACCGCCCTTGATTTATATCACAGATGAACAGGTTGAGAGCGTCGGTTAACGTACAGGTCAGGCGAGACGAAAGTTGTCGCCAAGGTAGACACGGCGCACATTCTCGTTCTGCACCACCTCTTCGGGGGAGCCCGACATAAGCACCGCACCGTCGTGCAAGATGTAGGCCCGATCCACCAACGCCAGCGTTTCGGCCACGTTATGATCGGTGATCAGCACGCCAAGCCCGCGGGTTTTCAGGTCGGCTACCAGATGGCGAATGTCCCCCACGCTGATCGGGTCGACCCCCGCGAACGGTTCATCAAGCAACAGATATTTCGGATCTGCCGCCAGACAGCGCGCAATCTCCACCCGACGGCGTTCGCCCCCAGACAGCGCCAGCGCAGGCGCGCGGCGCAGATGTTCGATGGAAAATTCGCCCAACAGTTCTTCAAGCCGCTCACGCCGCCGGGTCGCGTCATGTTCGGCAATGTCGAGTACGGCGCCAATATTGTCCTCGACCGACAGGCCGCGAAAGATGCTCATTTCCTGCGGCAGATAGCCGATCCCCATCCGCGCCCGACGGTACATCGGCAGATACGTCGCATCCCGACCGTCTATCATCACTTGACCGGCGTCCGGATTCACCAATCCTGCGATAGCGTAAAACGATGTGGTCTTGCCCGACCCGTTTGGCCCGAGCAGCGCAACCACTTCCCCCCGGTCCAGCCGCATTGTCACGTCACGGATCACCACCCGCTTGCGATAGCTTTTGCGCAGATGCGTCACGCGCAGGCCGCTGTCGCCCTCCGTCACCGTCAATTCCGGCTTGACCATTATTCGCCACCGGACGGTTGCAGCACCGTTTTGACCCGGCCGCCCATCTCGGCGGTGCCCGTTTCCAGATTGACCGTCATGCGTTGCGCGGTCAGCGCACTGGTGCCTTGGGTCAGCAGCACGTCGCCGCTCATGACCACGGTTCCGGCCTCTATATCATAGTCGGCGCGCTCGGCCTCGGCGGCTTCCTCGCCGCTGACCAGTGTGACACCGCCGGTGGCCTCCAGCCGTTGAATACTGCTGGCTTGCTCGGAATAGACCACAAGAACGCGAGGCGCGGCGAGGCGCATGTCGCCCTGCGCAATCACCACATTTCCGCTATACATTGCCGTGCCATCCGCTTGGTTGACCGACAGCGAATCCGCCGTCACCTCCACCGGGGCGCGGGTGTCCTGCTGCATCCCTCCAAACGCCACCTGCTGTGCCGTTGCCGCGCCAGGGGCCGTCATCGGCAAAAGCGTCACAAGGATCGCGGCGAGCGTTCGTGTCATGGAGTGTCATCCTTTTCTGGCGGCTGGTATACCAGCTTTACGCCGTCGGTGAAGTGCATTTGCACAGCACCATTTTCATTCGCCGGGACGATTTTCATCCGTCCGGCGTCGAGGGTGCCCAACGGCCCGGTGCCTGTGACGTGTCCTTCAGTTTCTCCTTCGACACGATCGGTGCGCGCTATCATGGCGTCTGTTTGCAAGACATAGCCCTGACTGCTCTGGATGGTCACCCCGCCGCCCAGGGTCAGCGCATTATCGCTGTCACTGACCTGTGCCATCTGTGCGATCAGCGTCAACGTGCTGCCGTCGCTCAGATGCACCCGTGCCTCCAACATATCTGTTTCGATATCCCCGCCCGCCAGAGGCCTTGCACGACGCGCGGTCATTGTCAGAAGTTCGCCGTCGTCCGTCATGCCCGAGTAATATGGCGCAGACACGCCCGGCGTCGCCACATCACCTTGGTTCAACGCATCGGCGAAGGGCACGTTTTCCAGCGTGTCACGGCTGTCAGACAGCAGGAACAGCGTCGACAACAGGGCCAGCGCGGCAAGCGGCAGCAAAATCTTCAGCCAGGCGATGACGCGGGAATAGGCCCCGCCAGCACGTGCCATATCGGTTCCTCAACTGTGCGCGAAGATATCGGTGTCGGGCCAACCCGCAAGGTCAAGCATGGACCGCGTCGGAAGAAAGTCGAAACAGGCCTGCGCGACCTCTGTCCGCCCTTCCCGCTCCAGCATTTTGTCGAGAACCTCTCGCAGCCGATGCAGGTGCAACACGTCAGAGGCCGCGTACTCAATTTGCGCACGGGTCAGCGTCTCTGCGCCCCAATCGCTTGATTGCTGCTGCTTGGAGATATCGACACCGATGAGTTCCTGCGTCAGCGACTTCAGCCCATGCCGGTCGGTGTAGGTCCTCACAAGACGGCTAGCGATCTTCGTACAGTAGACTGGCGCCGCCAGCGCGCCAAAGGCATGGTACATCGCCGCAATGTCGAACCGTCCGTAATGAAATAGCTTCAGGACCGTCGGATCGGTCAGCAGTCGCTCAAGGTTCGGCGCGCGGTCCTGCCCCTTGGCCACCTGCACGAGATGCGCATTCCCGTCGCCAGCCGACAGCTGAACGACACACAGGCGGTCCCGATGCGGATGCAAGCCCATTGTTTCGCAGTCAATGGCCACGGATGTCCCCAGGTCCAGCCCGTCCGGCAGATCACCTGTGTGCAGATGGTTGGCCATGTCGCGTCCTCCGATGTGCACCGCTTGAAGGGACATATCCGGGGGCCCGCATGCTTTCAACTGCAGCACGCGCCCCACTTCGACACATTTCGCTCAACGACGCCCAAATGCGGCAGAGGTCCGGCAGATTAGGGCGCAGATAAGGTAATTGCAGGCCGTGATTCGGGCGGGATATCACGCAATGTTTCAATTTGTTACAACCCGTGAGCGCTTTTAGTCGCCTGAAACGTGCTAAGAACGCAGTGTTTCGTCTGCCGCGACGAATTCAAATCCCCCAGTTCCGCCTGAAGTGATTCCACCTGGAGCAATACAATTTTGACGGGATCATCATTCCCAACACCCTCACTTTAAGCGCAAGTTTACGTGTTTTTAGCTTCGGTAATCCAGCTTTAATTCAGTTTTGGAAACAGATGCTCCCGAGAAAAAGCCCCTCTTCAATCTCGACCAACCGAGAAACGGCCATGGAAACACCCCTCAAAGCCGCCTCGCAGACCGCCAGCCAAGAGCTGATTTCACCTTACTTCACGAAGTGTCAACTTGGTGACATAACGAAGCTTTCAACCTAAAGGTGTGCACTCGAGACGTTATTGACGGAATTGTGGCAGCGCGACATAAGAGCCTTGTCGAGTGGACCTGCCGCACTTCTGCCACGGTCCACATTTCCGGCACTTGGGGGTTGGTGCTTCCACTACGGGAGTCTTTGGGTATGTCTGCTGCGTTGTGCCCGGAAATTTGAACATGACAGCTGTAGGGCCGATACGTCCCTGCATGATTGGACCAGCGTGTCTGGACCATTGCTGAGCTTCTTCAAAAATCCGTTCGCGAAGATTTGCCGCCCGTCGCGCATGAGTAAGGATTGTCATCTTGACACTGCATATTCGCCAGCCGCTGGCGCAAGCTGTAATAGAGACGCTGATCGAAGATACGATCTTCGCCGCACCGCGCTACGCGCCTTACCGTCACGCGATGAAACGCGCGCTCGATATGGCTATTGTATTGTTTGTCGCTCCGCCAATTATCTTGGTGACACTGCTCTTCGCCGCGCTGGTTGCACTTGACGGTCACAACCCGTTCTACACTCAGCTGCGCGTCGGGCGGAACGATCGCGCCTTCCGGATGTGGAAACTGCGCTCCATGGTGCCCGACGCCGACCGCCTTCTGGCCCGTCATTTGGCTGAAAACCCGGCAGCTCGCATGGAATGGAACCACGCGCAAAAATTGCGTCACGATCCGCGCATCACGCCCATCGGTCGCCTGATCCGCAAGAGCTCTATTGACGAACTGCCACAGCTTTGGAACGTTTTCATCGGCGACATGTCCCTCGTAGGTCCGCGTCCGATGATGATGGACCAAAAAGACATCTACCCCGGCACCGCTTATTACGCACTCCGCCCCGGCATCACCGGCTTTTGGCAGACTTCAGTGCGCAACGAGAGCAGCTTTGCCGAGCGCGCAGAGTTCGACAGCGCCTACCTGTCTCAGTTGTCGTTTATCACTGACTTGAAAGTACTGATGAAAACCATCCGCGTCGTCATCCACGGCACCGGCTGCTAATCCAAACGGTCAGAACATCGCCCGCAGCCCGCATGAAAAGACCCCGCCACAGTATCGTGAGCGGGGTCTTTTCATATTTAGCCCAAAGAGCGCCTCGCCCTTCAAACGCAGCGTCGGATCAAAGCAGGCGGTTTCGGCTTCACCCACGCCCGGCGATATGGACTGTGGCACTTCTGGATCAGGGTGACTACGGCAAGCAGGTCTTGCATCTCTCGCAGACACAGCTCGCCGTATTGCCAAAATTCAGCCTGCAAGGTCACGAACGCGGCGTCGCGACAGGTGCTTGCGCGGGCTCTATCCATCACACCGGCTCACACAACGATGTGAACTAAGATCTTCTGCCATATGCGCTTCACTCTTCGGTCTCGAAGGAGATGGCAGTTCATGCCCGCGCCTCTGCCACCTTCCGTAGGTCGGCCATCAATTCGCTCAGTAGCTTGACGCCCATCTCGTTGGTCAGACGCCCATTGTCATCCCACTGCTGCGCGGTCTGGCCGATCATGACCTCCGGTCCCGGCAGCAAGGTGGGGCGAAACGCCGTCAGACACAGGCGCGTCATCGCCTGGGACCGCGGCCCGCCCGCAGCACCCGCCGCAGCTGAGACCAGCGCCACCGGCTTGTCCCGCCAGCAGTTGCCCTGCGTCCGACTGATCCAATCGAGCGCATTCTTCAACGCGCCGCTGATGCCCTTGTTGTACTCAGGTGTGGCAATAATCACCGCATCCGCCCCGGCGATCATGTCAGCAGCGTGCTGAACCGCATCGGGAATGCCAGGGCCCGTTTCTGTGTCCTCATCATACAGCGGAAAGAGGATATCGATTTCGGTATAGGCCGCATCCTCGCCAAAGCGCCGCGCGGCTTCATTCAGCAACAAACGATTGGTTGAGGCGGCGCGCAAAGATCCGCACAGGCCGACAACGGAAAGGGTGCTCATTAGGATATGCTCCTGAAAAGGTCTTCAGGACTATCTAAATGAAAAAGCGCCGCGGCAAGGCCACGGCGCTCGTCCTTTAGTCTGTTATCGCAATCAAGTGTTGGGCAGGATCACGATTTCCACGCGGCGGTTCTGACGCTTGCCTTCCGGCGTCAGGTTGGACGCGATGGGCTGGTCTTCGCCACGGCCAATGACCTGAATGCGGCCCGATGGCACCCCTTCGGAGGTCAGCACGTTTGCCACAGCCTGCGCGCGGCGTTGCGACAGGTTCAAGTTATACGCGGCGGCACCGTCCGAGTCGGTGTGGCCGATGACCTGGGTGGTGGTGTTCGGGTAGGCCAGGATCGAGCGGCCCACGTCGCGGATGTCGCCGGTAAGATTGCCTTGCAGCGTGGCGCTGTCAGTGGCGAACAGGATATCCTGCGGCATGGTCACAATCAGGCGGTCGCCGGTGTTGCGGATGTCGACCTGGTTACCAAGCTGCTGGCGCAGTTCAGCTTCCTGCTTGTCGAGCTGGTTGCCAATTGCGGCACCAGCAGCGGCACCGACCAGAGCACCGGCCACGGTGGCGCGGTTGCGCTCACCCTTGTCGTCGCCACCGGCCAGACGGCCCGCGATGGCGCCTGTGGCAGCACCAACCAGCGCGCCGGTCTTGGCTTGGCGGTTGGGGTCGTTTTGGTCAAAGCCAACACTACCGGTGGTGCAGGCGCTGAGGCCCAGTGCGGCGATGGTGGAAAGCATAAGGGAAGAGCGGATCATGGTGTCTCAGTGCCTCTCGTCGTGAATTGAATGGCCCACCTGCGCGGGCGCGTTGTTATCCTGCACGCTTAATGCCACAGCCGCGACTTAGGTTCCCGTGAAAAACCCCTTCAGGTACTCGCCTTGGCGGCAAATTGCCCACTTTGCAGACCTCTTGCAAAAATGCCTATACCATACAGGCACTTAACCTTTTCACGGTTATCACGTCTCTGATCGTTTCCTTTATCCTCCGTGCCGGATAGACTGGAAAAAAACAAAATCGAGCAGGAGAAACGCATGCGCAAAGTGACGGCGACCGCCTTGGGACTCGCTATGATGGCCGCGGTTCTGTCCAGTCCGGCAGACGCCGCCTGGCGTGATCTGGCGGAAGTTTCAGGCGTGGACGCCGACGATATGTTGAAAATGCGCGCCGGGCCCGGAACTGGGTTCCTGGTGATTGTTGGTCTGCCAAATGGCACGCTTGTCCGGGTCCACAACTGCCAACGCACCGGGGCAACACGGTGGTGTGATGTTGCGCTGGACCAAGCGCCGGGGCTGCGCGGCTTTGTCTCTGACGCCTATCTGACCCACAAATGAGAGTGCCTGCCTGCTTGGATGCTGGGTTAACCAAGGGGCCACCCTTAGGTGTTGCGCAGATACACCATTAACGCGCATTTCTGCCACAGCGTCGACGAAAATTCTGTACCTGATTAATTTACTCGGCAATCAGGGCGCACCAAACGCGCCAGCCTAGTGTGCCTCGAAAGAGACCATCGCCAGCTCTTCCATAACATCTTGATTCGACTTGCTGGTCGATCTCATTTGGGGACAGTCACATGACACAGTCGCTTCGTGGGCGACGTGCGCAGTGCCGCACGCAAACCGCTTTGACTCCGTTGGACCGCGCGTCCGACCGCCGTACGACCCTAGCTGCCGCATGCGCAGTGGCGCTGATGGGTACGCAGGTGGCCGCGCAGGACACAGCTGACGCTGACAGCGTCATCCTGCTGCCCACCGTGGACATTCAAACCGCCGAAGAACCGACACCCGCACCGCGCCCGGCGGCCTCTGCCCCGCGCCGCACCGCTGCCGCACCGGCACGCCGCGCCGCGCCGCAGGTTTGCACCCCGGCCCTGGCGGGCACACCGGTCTGTGCCGAGCAGGAAGCCGCCGAAGCGGCAGCCGCAGCGCAGGTCGCAGCCGAGGCCGCCGCCGTAGAAGCCGCGCGTCAGGCCCGCGCGGGCACAAACCCGAACGCAGATCCCAATGCTCCGTTCAAGGCCAACACGCTGACCAACTCCAAGCTGCAAGGCGATATCGCGGATATGCCGCGCACGGTCACGGCCATCACCAAAGAGACGCTCGAGGCCACGCACACAACATCCGTGCGTGAAATCGCGCGCCAGACACCGGGCGTCAGCCTTGGCTTTGGTGAAGGTGGCAATGCCTTTGGCGACAACATCTATATCCGTGGGTTCAAGGCGAACAACGACGTCTACGTGGACGGCGTGCGCGATCCCGGCACCTCTGTCCGCGAAACATTCGACACCGAACAGGTCGAGATCCTGAAAGGCCCATCCGGGTCGGTCGGCGGGCGGGGTGCCACCGGCGGCACCATCAACATCGCCACCAAGCAACCGCAAGACGTGGATTTCACGCATCTGAGTGTGGAGGCGACCTCTGCCGGGACGCTGCGCACCACAGTCGACCAGAACATGGCCACAAACGAGCGCGTCCAGCTGCGTTTCAACGGCCTGTATCAGAACGGCGAAGTGGCCGGACGTGACGGGGTCGAGGATGACCGCTATGGCGCGGCCGCCGCGATCAAATACAAGCTGACCGACAATGTGACCTTGGATGGCTCCTACAGCTTTACCAAGTTTGACGGAACGCCGGACTGGGGCGTGCCCTACACCACCGGAGCGCCAAATGGCGACAAAGGCCCGGTGACTGAATTCGGTGTCGACCGTGATACATTCTACGGCATCGAAGACCGCGATTTCCAGGAAGCAACCCGCAACGTGGCCACAGGCCGCCTGACGTGGGAGATGGACAGCGGCTTGACCCTGACCAACACCTTCCGCGCGGCGCGCACGATCAACGACTACATTCTGACGGCGCCGGGTTCGGTAGACGAGAACGGGTCCAACGATCCCGACGACTGGACAACGGGCGTCCGGGACAAATCCCGATACCAGATCACCGATGTCTATTCCAACACCACGGAACTGGCTGGCGAAGCCGACTGGGGCGGACTGGGCCATAGCTATGTCACCGGCGTAACGCTGCAAAAGGAGTGGGTGCGCGCCGACAGCTACCCTGGCTCGACCGAGGATTTCCCGGTGGGCACAAGCGGCTGTACTGTCGATGTGGTCGATCCCGACACCAGCGTTTGCTGGAACGGTGATATGCCAGAGCGCCGGGACACCCCAACCAAGACCGAGGTCAAGACGATCTCCGCCTATTTTGTGGATCGGATCGACCTGAACGAGCAGTGGAGCGTCGATGCCGGCCTGCGTATCGATCACTACGACATTTCACGTAAATCGAGCGGTGGGGATACGCTGTCGCGTACCGACACCATGTGGAACGGCAACCTTGGCGTCACTTACAAACCATCTGATGCGCTGACGCTGTATGGCGCGGCCTCCACATCCACCACTCCGATGGGGTCGGAGATCGCGGCGGGCGGCGGTTTCTACGGTGGTCTCGACACCGGTGGCGAAGATCTTGAGCCAGAGCGCAACACGGCCTTTGAGCTGGGTGCGAAATACGAGGTCACGCCGGGCCTGCTGCTGACCGCAGCGTTGTTCCAGACCACGAAGGAGAACGCACGGGAAACGCAGGGCCGTGGGTCCAGCGCTGTGACGACAGATGAACTGGAATACCGTCTGCGCGGCATCGAGCTGGGCGTTGCGGGCAAGGTCGACCGGGTCGGCCTGTACGGTGGCGCGGTGTTCATGGAAAGCGAGATCCTCGAAAGCGCCAGCAGCGACGACGTGGGCAAAGAAGTGGCGACCATCGCGCACCAACAGTTCAACCTGCTGGCCACCTATGACGTCACCAATGAGTTGATGCTGGGCGTGCAGTCCAACTGGAAGGGCGAGGTCAAGCTGGGGTCTCTTGCAGTGAACGACAACAGCCTGCCGTCCTACTGGTCCTTTGATCTGGTGGGGTCCTACAACATCAACGACCGTGCGGACGTGCGGTTTGGTGTCAAAAACGTGGGTGACGAGGCCTACTACGACACGGCCTATCGCTCCGGGGAGCCGTTCACCTACATAGCGCCGGGTCGTGAGATCTGGGCTGCGGTGGACATGAAGTTCTGATCCTTTGAGATCAGTCCCTCGGAGGCAGGCGACGAGCGGGTCGCCTGCCTTCACTCTTTTCCTGGCACAGTTTCCAAAGCCCAGACCGAGGAGCAGCCCATGCTGATCACCATTCCCGACGTTCTGACCAAGGACGAGGTCGCCGAATTCCGCCACCTGCTGGACGCTGCGGATTGGGACGACGGCAAGACGACTGCCGGCGCGCAATCGGCTCGCGTGAAGCATAATCAACAGCTGCCGCCCACCGGCGATCTGGCGCAGGCATTGGGGCAACGGATCCTGCAGGCGATTTCCGCCGCGCCTTTGTTCCTGTCCGCGGCGCTGCCGCTCAAGATCCTGCCCCCGATGTTCAATCGCTACGAGGTGGGCGAGACATTCGGGATGCATGTGGACAATGCGATCCGGGTCAACCCGCTGACGCAGGAACGGCTGCGCACGGATTTGTCGATGACACTGTTCCTGTCCGAACCGGAGGATTACGAGGGCGGCACGCTGGTCGTCGAGGATCACTACGGCACGCAGGAGGTGAAGCTTCCCGCCGGACATATGGTGCTGTACCCGTCGACCTCGCTGCACGAGGTGACGCCGGTGACGCGCGGCGCGCGTGTCTCGTCGTTCTTCTGGCTGCAAAGCATGATCCGGTCGAACGAACACCGGACGATCCTGTTCGACCTCGACCAGACCATTCAGGACCTTGCGGCCCGCGCTGGCGCCGACGATCCGGAAGTCGTTCGCCTGACCGGCATCTATCACAACCTCATTCGCATGTGGGCGGACAGCTGATGAAACCGATCCTTATCGCAACAGGGCTGGCGCTGCTGCCCTCCTACGCCATGGCGCAAGACGTTGAGACCATGACCGGCATGATGGACCTTTGGTCCGGCATCTGGGGCCATTATGCGCAGATGAAGGCCACGCTGATGACCGCGCTGGAGCATGGCGCAGAGGATCACATGTCGCCCGTGGGCATGTTCATGGCCGCCGATTGGGTGGTGAAAGGGGTCATGCTGTCGCTGGCTTTTGCCTCGGTCGTCACATGGGCGATCTTTGCGGCAAAGATGGTGTCGCTGGCGCTGCGGCGTCAGGCCATCGCACGACAGTACCGCACCCTCGACCGCGCCGGCAGCCTGCAAGGTCTGTCCAAACGCATGGCCAAGGGCAAAGGCATTGTCGGCCGCATGGCGCGTGCCGCCCTGGACGAGTGGGATCGCAGCGGCTCGGCCCCCTCCCTGCATGCGGGCATCAAGGAGCGCACTGGATCGACCCTTGGTCGGATCGAGGTCGGCGCGGCCCGGCGCATGGGCGCAGGCACCGGAATCTTGGCCAATATCGGATCGACCGCGCCCTTCGTTGGCCTGTTCGGCACCGTTTGGGGCATCATGAACAGCTTCGTCTCCATCGCGGAAAGCAACACTACAAACCTCGCCGTGGTCGCCCCCGGCATCGCAGAGGCGCTGCTGGCCACGGCCATCGGCCTTGTGGCGGCGATCCCTGCGGTGATCTTCTACAACCTGATTTCGCGGGGCCTGGGCGGCTACAAAGTCATGCTGGGCGACGCAGCAGCCTTGGTGGAACGCACCTTGTCGCGCGATCTTGACCTGTCGCCGCACGAGGCGCCCAACCTGACCCTTGCTGCGGCGGCGGAGTGAACCATGGCCGGACGTCTTTCCGACAGTGATGACTTCGAGGAAAACCACGACATCAACATCACGCCCTTTATCGACGTGATGTTGGTGCTGCTCATCATCTTTATGGTGGCCGCGCCCCTGTCCACCGTGGACATCCCCGTCGAGTTGCCCGTCGCTGTGGCAGATGCCCCGCAGCGCCCGTCAGAGCCTGTCTTTGTTACCATCACCGAGGACCTGTCGCTAGCCGTCGGTGAGATCGAAACCGACGCAGCGGGCCTGCCGATGGAGATTGGCATCGCCACAAGTTTGAACCGCGATACACGTCTCTACATTCGTGCAGACAAATCAGTGCCGTATGGCGAGCTGATTTCCGTCATGAACGTTCTGCGGGGCGAGGGCTATCTGAAGGTCGGCCTCGTGGGATTGGACCAAAGCGCAGCCCCGCCGGAGGATCTCGGCGCGGAGGCTACGGAATGAGCCTGACCTACCAACCGGGCGGCGGCCTTTGGCGGGGCGTGGCTTGGACCGGACTGGCGCTTGCCGTCAGCGCGGGGCTGCACGCGACCCCCGTGGCGCATATGCTGGCGCAGCCCCCCGCGACGGAGCCGCCCGCGCAGGCGCAAGTCGGGGCCACGGGCGCAATCCTGTTCGATTTGTCCGACATCATCACCGCGCCGTCGGACGCTGGCGAAGACAGCGCGGAGGTGGCGGAGTCGGTGGCCGCACCCACAGTGACCGAAAGCGCCGAGGCTGTGGATCCGGCCAAGGCTGCAGACGAGCCGCCCTTGCAACAAATCCCCTACGAGGTTGAGGATGATGAGCTGAAATTCGGTGTCGCCTCCCCCGATCCGGTGGAGGAGGTCGAGGAAACTGCCCACGAGACCGCCACGGAATATGACGAGGAGAAGGTCGACGCCGAAACCCAGATGGGTGCGGAGGACCGTGCGGCCTCGCAGGCGTCGGTGTCCGGTGTGTCTGCCGATCAGACGTCGGACACAGCACAGGCGCAGGACGAAGGGCTGACTGCCGAGCAGATGGCCCAGGTGACGGAATGGCAAAAAGACATCGTGGTGCGCATATCCAAGGCCAAGCGCTATCCCAAGCTGGCGCGCAGTCGTCGGATCGAAGGTGAGGTGCTGGTGCGGTTTACCGTCGATCGGTACGGCGCAGTGCTGGCCCGCACATTGGAGAAAAGCAGCGGCTGGCCGGTGCTGGATCAGGCGGCGCTGGAGGTGTTTGACGCGATCGGCAAGTTGCCCACGCCGCCCAATCACCTTGAAGGTGCCGAGTTCACTTTGATGGTGCCGTTGCGCTATTCGTTCAAGTAGGGCCGACGCGGTCTGCGGTGATCTCATCCAGCATGCGGCAGCCGGTGAGGGCCATCGCGACCTCCAGCTCATCGCGCAGCAGGCGCAGAACATGGCTGACGCCCAAGGCTCCGGCAACGGTCAGACCGTGGATGACGGGTCTGCCAATAAGAACTGCCTGTGCGCCCAGCGCGAGTGCCTTGAACACATCCGCGCCGCGTCGCAGGCCGCCGTCCATCAGCACGGGCAGATCTGCGCCGACGGCTGCGACGACCTCTGGCAGGACGGAGATGCTGGACGGCGCCCCATCCAGAACGCGCCCGCCGTGGTTCGAAACGATCACCCCGGCGGCGCCGGCGGCCACGGCGGCGCGGGCATCCTCGGCGCAGAGCACGCCTTTGATCAGGATCGGCAGCGGGCTGGACCTACACAAGGCTGCCACATCTTCCCAGCGGGGCAGAATGTGGGCGATGCGGTCAAAGATCATCGACTCGCCCGGTGTCAACGGGGCAAAGCGCGGATGCGGCAGGCCAGTCAGGTTCACTGGTGCGACACCCTCTGGCAGATGGAAGCCCGCTAGGATTTCCGCATCGCGGATGCCGTTCACTGGCGCGTCAATAGTAAGCACCAAAGCCTCGAACCCGGCGTCGGCGGCGCGATTGGCAAGGGTCACCGTGCCGTCCAGCGTGGCCTGCCAGTACAGCTGAAACCAGCGGCAGGTGCCACCGGCGGCGCGCACATCCTGCATGGGTTCGCTGCTTTGCGCGCTGAGGATCATCGTGGCCTGCTGCGCCTCTGCGCCCTGCGCTGTGGCGCATTCGCCGTCCGGTGAGAGCAGCGATTGATACGCAAAGGGCGCGACGAGGATCGGGTGCGGCAGCTTACGACCCAGCAAGGTGGTTTGCGTATGCCCTCCGCGCAGATCGCGCAAAGCGCGGGGGCGAAGGGTGAGCGCCGCGAGATCCGCTTCGTTGGCACGCAGGGTGGCCTCGTTTCCCGCACCGGACAGAAAGTACGCGCGATTGACGTCCGACATCATGGCCTGCGCGCGGGCGGCGTAGTCAGGCAGAACGGCGGGTAGATCCGAAGCGGACATGTGGGCGTCTCCTTCCAGCTTTCGGATCCGGCTAAAGCAGTTCGGCACAAGTTTGAAGATAAGTTGACAAATTAAATCAGATACACTGGCGCGGCTGGTCAGACGACTCGACGGTCGCGGCCCTCAGGAGCTTTTGATTGCCAGGTTCACGCCTCGATCCGCGCGGATTCCCACGCCAGAAGCGCGCGTTTTACAGGCAGGCCCCAGTGATACCCGCCAAGCCCGCCGGATTTACGCAGGGCGCGATGGCAGGGGATGAGGTAGCTGATCGGGTTCCGGCCCACTGCGGTGCCCACAGCACGCACGGCCTTGGGCGCGCCGATGGCCTGTGCAATCTCAGAATAGGTGGTCACGTGGCCGGAGGGGATGCGCATCAGAGCCTCCCAAACCTTGATCTGGAACGGCGCGCCGATGAGATACAGCGGCACCTCGCCCTGCTGCCCGCCAAAGGCGCTGGCGACCCAAGGGCGCAGGGCCTCCGGGTCCTCGACATAGTGCGCGTCGGGCCATCGGCGGCTGAGATCGTGCATTGCTTCTGCCTCGGTACAATCGGCGGTGAAGCCTATGCCGCAGATGCCCTTGCCCGTGCCCATGACCAAGGCCGGGCCAAAGGGGCTGTCGAACCAGCCGTAGCGGATGGTCAGACCCGCGCCCGCGCGGGCGAAGTCGCCGGGGCTCATGGCCTCCCACCGCAAAAAGAGATCGTGCAGACGACTGGAGCCGGACAAACCAGACGCGTGCGCGGTGTCGAGCGTGGTGAAGCGCTCCGCCAGCAGCACCTTGGCATGGCCAAGCGTCAGATATTGCTGCAGCCGCTTGGGCGAGACACCGGCCCACTGGCTGAACATGCGCTGGAAATGTGCCGGCGACATGGACATCTCAGTTGCGAGTTGATCCAGCGTCGCCTTCGGGCCAAGCCGGTCCACCGCCTCGATCGCGCGGGCCATGACGTGATAGTGGTAGCGGTCGGGGGCATCGTTGGGCATGGCGCGTCTCCTTTGCCGGAAGAATACCCACACAGCGCTTCAAAGCGACCCGTTTCCTGCGCCTAAAGCGCCGCGCGCCCAGCCAAATCCGGGCGATCTTGCGCCCGGTCAACGCGTCAATGCCACCGACTCGCATGCCGTCTCTTTCCGACGCAGCAAGGTCGGACAGGCCAAACCATGGGCGCGCCCTCCGGTCAAAAAGTACTGAAACAATGAATGGAGCGTATCATATTCGCCGGATTTTTCAATTTCAGATTGGGTGCGCTTATCTTGTCAGACCTGTCAAAACCGGGCAGAACCCCGCGCATGGCCAAGCAAATGGATTATCACACGCTGCGCGAGGTGTTCACCCGCTTTCAAGCGTCAGAACCCGAACCGCAGGGAGAGCTTAACCACGTCAACGCTTACACGCTGGTGGTGGCTGTGGCGCTTTCGGCGCAAGCCACAGATGCGGGTGTGAACAAGGCGACGGACAAGCTGTTCCAGATTGCGGACACGCCGGAAAAGATGCTCGCGCTGGGCGAAGAGGGTGTGATCGAACACATCAAGTCGATTGGCCTGTATCGCAACAAGGCCAAGAACGTCATCAAACTGTCGAAGATTTTGGTGGAGCAATACAACTCCGAGGTGCCCTGTTCGCGAGCCGCCTTGGAAAGCCTGCCGGGCGTGGGGCGCAAGACGGCAAACGTCGTGCTGAACATGTGGTGGAATTACCCGGCGCAGGCGGTGGATACGCATATCTTTCGCGTCGGCAACCGGGCGGGCATCTGTCCGGGCAAGGATGTGGTGGCTGTCGAACGCGCCATCGAAGATCATATCCCCGTCGATTTTCAACAACACGCACACCACTGGCTGATCTTGCACGGTCGCTACATTTGCGTGGCACGCAAACCGAAATGCGGGGCCTGTATCATCAAGGACCTGTGCCAATTCGAGGACAAGACCGAATGAAGAAATACCAGCTCGCCGGGATCGGCAACGCCGTGGTAGACGTGATTTCGCGCTCCGATGACAGCTTTCTTGACCATATGGGGATCGAGAAAGGCATCATGCAACTGATCGAACGGGAACGCGGCGAGACGCTGTATGCGGCCATGGGAAACCGGGTGCAGACGCCGGGCGGATCGCTGGCGAACACCGTGGCGGGCGCAGGCGCGCTGGGTCTGAAAACCGCGTTTATCGGCCGGGTGAAGAATGACACACTGGGCAAATTCTACGCCGATGCCATGACCAACGAGGGCATCGCCTTTGTGAACACGCCGGTGGACGGCGGGGAGCTGCCGACCTCGCGCTGCATGATCTTTGTGACGCCGGATGGCGAGAGGTCGATGAACACCTACCTCGGCATTTCCTCGGAGCTGGGTCCGGACGATGTGGACGAGGACGTCTGCGCCGAGGCGGAAGTGATTTTCCTCGAAGGCTATCTGTTCGACAAGGACAAGGGCAAGCAGGCGTTTATGAAAGCCGCACGCGCCTGCAAGGCAGCCGGTGGCATAGCCGGCATCGCCATTTCCGACCCGTTCTGCGTGGAACGGCACCGCGCAGATTTCCTGAAGCTGATCGAAGAAGAGATGGATTTCGTCATCGGCAACGAGGCGGAGATCTGTTCGCTCTATCAAAACGGGGATCTGGAGGCGGATCTGGCTGCTGTGGGCGCGATCTGTCCGCTGGTGGTCTGCACGCGCTCCGGCGATGGCGTGACCATCCTGCGCGATGGAGTGCGCACCGATGTGTCCGTGAAAAAGGTGGTTCCGGTGGACGCCACTGGCGCGGGCGATCAGTTCGCTGCCGGGTTCCTTTACGCCTTGGTCAAAGGCCACGACATGGAAACCTGCGGCAAGATGGGCACCATTGCGGCGAGCGAGGTCATCAGCCACATGGGTCCACGTCCGGAGGCCGACGTAAAAACGCTGTTCGAGGCCGCCGGCCTCTCCTGAAACAATGGCCCCCGATGCGGAGAAGATGCCCGACGGGGGCTCCCTGTCGCAAACACATCAGAGCCGGACGATTTCACGCGAATTTCACGCGGTCCAGCTTTGCCTCATGTCGGGCCACGGTTAGCTTTGGATTAGGTATTTTGGTCCGGAGCATTGATGACCCGCTTTATTGTTCTGCGTGACAGGACCGACAATTGGCGTCGGACTGCTGTGCCGCTGGCCTCCAGCGTGTCGCCTGTGACACCGGACGCGCCCGCAGATCCCGTCATCGACGTGCTGGATCTGTCCCCTGAGGCTTTGCGCGATATAGTGCGTGACCGGTCTTGTCTGACCATTGCGCCCGCCATGCCAACCCGCATCGTGAATCCCGAACCGCTGGATGATCTGCGCAGCGATGATGTGGAGCCGGGGTGGGGCCTGCGTGCGGTGGGGGCGGACCGTACAGACCGGTCGGGCAAAGGGGTAACGCTTGCACTGCTGGACACAGGCATCGACCAGACCCACCCGGCGTTCAACGGTGTAACGCTGGAAACCTGCGATTTTGTCGGCACCGGTGTCAGTGACGCCAACGGGCACGGTACCCATATGGCTGCGACCATGATCGGGCGCGATCTCGACGGCACGCGGATCGGCGTGGCGCGCGGGGTGAAAAAGCTGTTGGTGGGCAAGGCGATTTCGGACAAGGGACTGGGAAGCACAGGCGGGTTTTTCCAAGCCGTGTTGTGGGCAATGGCGCAAAGGGCCGACATCATTGCCTTTGCCGTGAGCTTTGACATCGCCGCGCAGGTGGAGGCGCTGACAGCGGCAGGCTACCCGCTGGTGCAGGCCAATACGGCGGCAGTGAACGCCTATCGCGGCAACCTGCGGATCTTTGAGCTGATGATGGAGATGTCCTGCGCGCAAGCAGGGCCTCTGTTGATCGGTGCGATCGGCAATGACAGCCTGCGCGTGATCTCGCCAGAGTTTGAAACCGGCCCCTCTGCCCCGGCGGCAGCACGGCATGTGCTGGCTATCGGGGCTTGCGGGACGGAAGGGGATTGGCTGGAACCGGCCGTATTTTCCAATATTGGCCCAGCGGTGATTGCGCCGGGGGTCGGGATCGTCTCTGCCGGTGTAGGTGGCGGGCTGCGGACGCTGAACGGCACCTCCATGGCGGCAGCGCATGTGGCAGGGGTGGCTGCGCTATGGGCGGAGCACATGCGCGAGGAGGGTGAGGATGCGAACTCTGCGACGCTGGCCGCGCGGCTCGTCAGCACCGCAACACGGATGAATATTCATGAGGGGCAGACAGTGTTGGATGTCGGCCACGGGCTGGTGCAGGCCCCAAAGGGGCAACAGGGCTAGCGCCGCTTGAGCATCCGCCATGGTTTGCGTTTGACCAGCGCGCTTGCGGTGGCGCAAAGCACCAGCGCGCAGAGCATCCACTTGGAGGCTGTGCCCATGGTGCCGTCGACCCGCACCGCATGCAGGATGCTGGTGATGACCACCAGGACGACCGCCACGCTGTGGGCGGGGCGAAACACACGAGGGCCCAACCTGTCGCGCCAGAGGGTCAACAGCGCCGCCGCCAGCAGCGCCCACATGGCCGCCACTCCCCATGCCGAGAAGGGCGTCGCAGACCTATAGAGCAGCGCGTCTACCACATCCGGAGGGCTGGTGATCCACAGGCCGACAACATGAAGAACGACGCAAGCAATCAGCCCCCAGCCGATCCAGCGGTGCACCTGTCTGGCGCGGGACGGGACTACACCGGGCAGCGCGCCTGTCAGCAACATAGGCTGCATCAGTAACGCGCCCAGTGCCAGGACACCTGCCAAACCTGCGACGATGTAGATCGGCTGGCGCCACTCCAATAGCGGGCTGGTGGCCGCCACCACCAAAGGCCCGCCAATGGCCGTGATCAAGGCCAGCCAGATCAGAAACCGCTGCTGCATTCAGGCCGGTTGCAGAACGAAGTCGGCACGCAAGGTCGTGTCTTTGGGATTACGCATTACAGGACGCAGAAATACAGTTTCGAAGTCAGCGCTGTCGTAGGCGAGGTGCCCATGCGCCTGACCAAAGGCCGGCACGATCTGCGGCATCTCCAGTCGAAACTCTCCATTGGCGTCGGTCAGCGTTGCGCCGTGGCTGTGTGGGTCGCGTTCGTGCCCTTCCGTGGTGTGCGCCCAGATCTGAATGCGTTGGCCCGGCAAAGGGGCACCGTCACCCGCGCGTCGCACAGTGCCCGTCATCCAAAAGCCACCATTGCCAATGCGGTCAACGAGGGGCGCGCCGGGACGGTAGTTGTTCGCACCACCGCGCATGGTCGGGGTTGGCGCCACGCCAGCGGCGCGGGCGGGCGCCATCAGCCCGGAGGCTCCGGTGAGAAAGGCGGTCCCAAGGGCGACAAGGCCAGTGGTCACGAAGGTGCGGCGCGTTTGCATGGCTGATCTCCTGCGGTTCAGATCAGAGGATAGCCGGAGAACCATGCGATGCGAAGATGCCGCACGGCATCGTGAGGCCTCAGTGCGCCTCTGCCCAGTTGGCGCCCTGCCCCGCATCCACCACCAGCGGCACATCCAGTTTGACCACCGGATCGCAGGCATTTTCCATTACGCCCTTGGCCACGCCAATCAGGTCATCCACTGCACCGTTTTCGACCTCGAAGATCAGTTCGTCATGCACCTGCAACAGCATCCGCACCGGCAGCTTGGCAATTGCATCGGGCATGCGGATCATGGCGCGGCGAATGATATCTGCCGCCGTGCCCTGGATCGGGGCGTTGATCGCGGCGCGTTGGGCAAAGCCGGCACGCGGACCCTTGGCGGCAATCTCCGGCGTATGGATCTGGCGCCCAAACAGAGTTTCGACACGCTTGTGTTCCTTGGCAAAGGCCTTGGTGTCATCCATGTACTTACGGATGCCGGGGAAGCGTTCGAAGTAGCGGTCGATAAAGCCCTGCGCCTCGGCGCGCGGAATGCGCAGGTTGCGCGCAAGGCCAAAGCCCGAGATGCCGTAGATCACGCCAAAGTTGATCGCCTTGGCCTGACGGCGGATATCAGGGGTCATATCCTCCATTGAGACATTGAACATTTCCGACGCGGTCATGGCGTGGATGTCCTGACCGTCGCGAAAGGCCTGCTTCAGCGCGTCGATGTCGGCCATATGGGCGAGGATACGCAGCTCGATCTGAGAATAGTCGAGGGAAACCAGCGTCTTGCCCTCCGGCGCGACGAATGCTTCGCGGATGCGGCGGCCTTCCTCAGAGCGGACGGGGATGTTTTGCAGGTTCGGGTCGTTCGACGCCAGACGGCCGGTGTTGGCGCCCGCGATGGAATAAGACGTATGCACCCGCCCCGTGTCCGGGTTGATGTGTTCCTGCAGGGCGTCGGTATAGGTGGATTTGAGTTTCGACAGCTGCCGCCAGTCCAGAACGCGCCCAGGCAGATCGTGTTCGGTGGCGAGGTCTTCGAGCACATCGGCGGGGGTCGAATACTTGCCCGTCTTGCCTTTTTTGCCGCCGGGCAGGCTCATCTTTTCGAACAGGATCTCCCCCAGCTGCGCGGGGGAGCCCACGTTGAACTTTTCGCCTGCGAGGTCGTGAATCTCCTCCTCCAGCATGGCCATTTTCTGACTGAAGGCGTTGGACATGCGCGACAGAACGTCCCGGTCCACGGCAATGCCGGTCATTTCCATCTGCTTGAGCACAGGCACCAGTGGGCGTTCCATTGTCTCGTAGACCCGCGTCACGCCCGCCCGATGCAGCTGCGGCTTGAAGGTCAGCGCAAGGCGCAGCGTCACGTCCGCATCCTCGGCGGCATAGCCGGTGGCCTTGTCGATGGGCACGCGGTCAAACGTGATCATGCTCTTGCCGGAGCCGAGCAAGTCCTTGATCGGAATACAGGTGTGGGCAAGATAGCGTTCCGCCAGCGTGTCCATGCCATGCCCGTGTTCGCCTGCGTGCATGGCGTAGGACATCAGCATGGTGTCGTCGATGGGCGCGATTTCGATGCCATAGCGGCTCAGCACCTTAGCGTCGTATTTCATGTTCTGGCCGATCTTCATGACCGACGGATCTTGTAGCAGCGGCTTTAGCGCGTCGAGCGCCGCCTGCATGCGGATCTGCCCATCGGCCAAATCGTCGGCGCCGAACAGGTCGTCCCCGCCCTCGGCCCGGTGGGCGAGCGGGATGTAGCAGGCCTCGCCCGGTGCGACCGCCAACGAAACACCGACCAGTTCACAGCGCATGTCGTTCAGGCCGGTGGTTTCCGTGTCCACGGCGACAGTGCCGACCTGCTGCGCGCGGTCGATCCATGCGTGCAGCGTTTCGAGGTCGCGCACGCAGGTGTAGGTCGCGACGTCGATGGCGGGCCAGTCCGGCGCGGCCTCCTCTGTCACGGCGGCGGTGGCTTCCGGGATGACAGGCGCCTCTGCGCCCAAACGGTCGGCCACACGTTTGGTCAGGGTGCGGAATTCCATATCGGTGAGAAACCCGAGCAGAATTTCGGGATCAGGATCACGCACCTCTAGGTCGTCCAGCGAGAAGGGCAGGTCCATGCCTTCGTCCAGCTGCACCAGCTTCTTGGACAGCTCAATCTGCGCGCGGTTGTCGATCAGGGTCTGGCGCCGTTTGGGTTGCTTGATCTCTTCGGCACGGTCGAGCAGCTCCTCCAACGAGCCGAACTCGTTGATCAACAGCGCGGCTGTCTTGATGCCGATGCCGGGGGCGCCCGGCACGTTGTCGACGGAATCCCCTGCCAGCGCCTGAACGTCCACCACACGTTCTGGCCCAACGCCGAATTTTTCCTCGACGCCCTCGCGGTCGATGCGCTTGTTCTTCATCGGGTCAAGCATTTCGACGCCGTCACCCACAAGCTGCATCAGGTCTTTGTCGGACGACAGAATCGTGACACGCCCCCCCGCGCGACGTGCCTGACAGGCCAGTGTCGCCATTATGTCGTCGGCCTCGAAACCTTCGATTTCCTTACAGGCGATGTTGAACGCTTCGGTCGCGGTGCGGGTCAGCGGGATCTGCGGGCGCAGATCCTCTGGCATGGCCTCTCGGTTGGCCTTGTACTGGTCGTACATGTCGTTGCGGAAGGTGTGCGAGCCCTTGTCAAAGATCACCGCCACATGGGTCGGCGCATCGGGGCCGGCGTTTTCCTCTACGTAGCGCTGCAACATGTTGCAAAACCCGCTGACCGCCCCGATGGGCAGCCCGTCGGATTTGCGCGTCAGCGGCGGCAGCGCGTGAAACGCACGAAAGATATAAGCCGATCCGTCGATCAGATGCAGGTGACAACCCTTGCCGAAAGCCATGGCGCGCGCTCCTCTAAGTCCAGTTCATGATGTGCCATGCAACGCGCTGCGCTGCCAGAGCGGAATGGCCGGTCAGGGACTTTCCGCCAAGCACCTTGGCGCGATGTTCTGAATCGGCAGCTTGGTTTTCAGCCCGAAGATCACCGCACGTTCTGCCAGTTGCGTCGCTCGCCTCACGCTCCGCCTGCCCAACGGCTCCTGATGCCCGCCGTCGCAATAACCATGCGGTGCGCAGCGCATCACCCCGTTGCAGAACCTCCCGGCAGAGCGGGAAATCGAGGGTGCCTGAAAGGAAGCTTACGACCTGAAAAAGTGACATCCATGATCCGGACGTGCCCTGGAAGCGGCCCCCTTGGCATGCCATCAAAAGCTGTGGGTCTGCGCTTAGCCCGCGCCATTGGCACGGTACATCTCGTTTGGCAGCGCAGCACTTTCGCAGTCCTCAAGGCTGACCGGCACACCCGTGGCGGGTCCGAAAGACGGCACCTCCACGTTCAACATCGCAAAGGCCGTCCATGACAACCGACAAGCCTTGCGCGCCAGTCTCAGACCTTGCCTTCGAAATCCTTGTGGACGAGCTTTGCGTCACAGTAGGGGCATTCGACAAACCCCTTATCTTCGGGGATCTGCAACCAGACGCGGGGGTGGCCCAGTGCCACGCCGCCACCGTCGCAAGGAATGCGATAGGCCTGAACGATCCGGGTTTCGGGGGCCTCGATGGTCATGAATGTCCCTTTCGCAATGCTCTGACGCCTATATGCGCCAAGCCCGCAACCGAGGCAAGCCCACAGAACCGCACGGAACCTTCAGGTTTCCTTGCTTTGAAAGTACCCGCCGCGCGTAGCGTTTTGAAAGGCGCCGGCACCAGCCAGCGACAAGAGGCGAAGCACGCGCACAGCGCGCTCCGCTGAATGTTCCGTCAGGCGGGTTGCAGCATTCTGCCCAGACGGCGGCCCGCCAGAACATGCACGTGTAAATGGGGTACCTCCTGCACGCCATGCGCCCCGGCGTTGGAAATCAGGCGCCAACCATCTTCTTCCAGCCCTTCCATCCGGCAAACCTCGCCCACGGCTCGGACGTAGTCGACGATCTCCGCATCCGACGCCTCCTGCGCGAAGTGATCAAAGCAAACGTAAGGGCCTTTCGGGATAACCAGCACATGCAGGGGGGCCTGTGGCTGGATGTCGCGAAACGCCAGCGTGTGTTCTGTTTCCAGCACGGTATCGTTGGGAATGTCGCCGCGCAGGATCTTGGCAAAGATATTCTGGTCGTCGTAGCTATGCGCCATGGGGGTCTCCCTCTTGGATTTGCGCGCATGAAGGCGCAAATTCACCCCCAGTGCAAGCACGCGACGGCATCTGAACCTTTCCGCTGCTCAAAGGTTTGCTTTGCATCCGGCGCGTCAGCCTCTAGGTACAACCCCAACCAATGCAAAGGCCTGCCCATGTCCGTTTCCATGATGTCCACCTTCGTCAAGCCGATGCACCCTGAGGGGCGCAAGTTCGTGGCCATTGCCGCCGCGATCACACTGGTTCTGTTTTTGATCTGGGAGCCGCTGGGCTGGATCGGGGTCGGCCTGACGGTCTGGGTCTACTACTTCTTCCGCGACCCGGAGCGCGCGACACCCATGCGTGATGATGTTATGGTCTCCCCGGCCGACGGCCATGTGTCTTTGCTGGAACCTGCGGTGCCACCTGCGGAACTGGGTCTGGGCGATCAGCCTCTGACACGCATCTCCGTGTTCATGTCGGTTTTCAACTGCCACGTGAACCGCATGCCCACAGCTGGTACCGTGGAAACCATCGCCTACCGCAAAGGCAAGTTTCTGAATGCTTCGCTCGACAAGGCGTCCGCTGATAACGAGCGCAACGGCCTGACCGTCGCCCTGCCCGATGGTCGCCGTTATGGCGTTGTGCAAATCGCGGGCCTTGTGGCGCGTCGTATCATGTGTTGGACCAAAGAGGGCGACGTGTTGACCCGCGGCGAACGCTTTGGCCTGATCCGCTTCGGCTCCCGTCTTGATGTTTACCTGCCCGCAGGCGTCACGCCCACGGTGCGCATCGGTCAGACCATGGTCGCTGGCGAAACCGTCATCGCCGACCTCACTGGCACCCAGTCCGAAGGATAACCCATGATCGACCCGACAGAGCCAGAGCAGGACACATCCGGCGGACGTGATGTCAGCCTGATCCTGTTGATCCCCAACATGGTTACCCTGATGGGGTTGTCCTTTGGCCTGACAGGCATCCGCTTTGCCATGGAGGGCTATTTCACATGGGCCGTAATCCTGATCATGCTCTCGGCCCTGGCAGATCTGTTTGACGGGCTGTTGGCCCGCCGTCTGGGCGCACAGTCCGAAATGGGCGCACAGCTTGACAGTTTGTCGGATTTCCTGTGCTTCGGCGTCGCGCCCGCGATCCTGGTTTACGAAGTGCATCTGGGCGATTTTGGCGGGCTTGGATGGATCTTTGCCCTGATCTTTGCAGTTTCCGCCTGCCTGCGTCTGGCGCGGTTCAACGTGATGTCGGGCCAAGCCGAACCCGGTGAAGCGCCCAAGCGTTATTTTGTTGGCGTTCCGGCGCCGGCTGGTGCGTTTCTCGGCCTTTTCCCGGTCTTTCTGTCAAACCTTGGCCTGATTGATCCGGGCAGTGCGCCGCTTTTGGTTTGCGTCTGGCTGGCTGTTGTCGGGGCGTTGATGATTTCCAACCTCAAGACACCGTCGCCGAAAGGTGTCAAAGTCCCCCGTCGGATGGTCGCCGTTCTGTTCTTTGCGACGGTGATTGCCATGGGCCTGATCTTTACCCGGCCATGGCTGCTGCTGGTGATTATGGACGCGGCCTATCTGGCGGTGATTATGGTGGCCTTGGTGCGTGCAAAAGGTCGGTTGTTCGGCTGATACCTGACAACAGCGCCCCGCGACTGTAGCGGGGCGCTTTGCAGTCAGTCAGTCTGCGAACAACTGGTCCACGTTCAGGATGGCTTCTGCCGTGGCGCTTGGCACAGTGAGGAAATCGGCGACCGCGCGAGCACCGACTTCACTCGGGTCTATTTCGCGCAGATGGTGATGGTTCTCGAACTCCGCATCGCGCATCTGATCGCTTTCATGGATCATGTCGTTGCGCACTGTGGGCAACAGGCGCTCGACCTTCTCGCGCGGGGTACACGCCCCTGCCAACCCGGCGCGCACGATATGATCGATCAGATACTCGTCGGAGAACTGACACTCGATTTCAAGCAATCTTGTGGTTGAGCGGTCGCGTGCGAAATCCTCCAGCAGGTCCAGATTGGCCGGATCCATGCAAACGACCAGTCGGTCGGTTTTGTAATAATCGAACAGCATCCGCATAAGCGCACGTCGGTGGCGATGCCGCTTGCCCATGGTTGATTGAATCCCACCAAGGTCCGGCAGGTGGCAGGCTTCGTCGTTGAACAGGTATTCGACACAGGGGATGTTCGTCATCTGGCGGATACGTTCGACCATGCGCTTAGCGACATGCCACTTCTTGCATACAATGATCAGCAACTCGCGCTCCCGGCCAAGGGAGCTTTCTTTTTCCCAAAAGCGCGGCGCGAATCTGCGCCCGATCCGGCCCTTGTTGGACAGGAAATTGAACAGAGTGCGCCCTTCGTTGGAGATCTGGAACGTTACCCCTTCTGTCGAAAACAGCACGCCAAGGCGGCGTTTCAATTCCAACGCCTCCGGGCTGATCTTACGCGCAAAGAGAAAGTCCTGAGACAGCAAAAGATCGTAGTGGTCGTTGTAGAAAACCACGGGCATCCCGTATTCGGTGAACATCAGAAAGGTCAGTGTGCGACTCTCGATCTCTTGTTCGGGAACGAGATGGCGCACGAGCGTCTGAAAAAACGTCTCGTCGGGAATCCATGTGGTGGCAAAGAAGCGCATCACATCGCGGCGCTTCTTGGAAAAGTCGATGATCTCCTCAATGGTCTGCCTGCGCAAACACCACCATTGCGAGCCGATCATGACATCAATGTCATGCGGAATTTCTCGCGTCAGCCCCAACCGCTTTTGCAGTTCGAACATAGCGTAAAAGCGCTTCTTTTGAGTGCGTTCATTAAACCAGTGACGGTAGATCAACCGCTCTTCTTTCCACCCGGTCTTGATCCAGTCAGAATTGAGGTAATCGTAGCTTTCGATAAAGTCGCGGTCATGGCGGTTAAGGTAATCGTGCGCGTATTCGGCCGATTTAATTGCCATGCAATCGCCTGACAGCATGTAGAAATGCGTGGCGCGCGGGAAAGCATCAATGGCCGCTTCGACCGCATTTAGCGTGGCGGCGACAAGGGACCATTCCCCCCAGCCGCATTTGATGCGCTTCTTGGCAAAGGTGACGTTTGGGTTGTCCCGCAATGCCTCGCGGATCCGGTCGTAATGTTCAGACTTGGCCGAGGCGTCGAAGTGGATGGACATGCAATCGCCCGCCGCGGTCAAGCTTTGCGCCTGGCGGATGATGGCTTCTGGGTCTTTATGACACAGCAGGATGAAGGCAATTTTCGCCATTCAGGAAACGGTTCGCCCCATTTTCGCCCTATTGTTTACGGTATTAGAGGTGAACGGGCGTTGAATAAACCACAATTCTTTGGTTTTTTGACCCGGTTGCGTTGTTGCGCTTAACAGACAGGCGCAGCCATCACGAGGCCAGCAGCCAGAGGCAGAATTTCATGGGGTTTCCCGGAACTTGGATGACCGAAAGCGAGAGCGTGGTATATCGGGTTGTCCCGAAATGCGCTTGCTCGACCATCGGGCAAATCATGTACTATTCCGATCACGGCAAATTTTTCGACGGCGACATCCACGACGCCACCAGCGGTCTGCACAAATGGGGCATCGAGGAAAGCCAGCCGAAGATCAAGGCAAACGTCAAGACACGGACCTCCTACACGTTTACCTGCGTGCGCAATCCGTACACACGAATCCTGTCCTCATTCTTTGACAAGATCTGTGGAATTCAGCGGAATGGGCGTCGTTATCGAGGCAATCTGGTGCCGCTCCTGACGCAGAAATACGGCATCGAGGTGGGCGGCGATGACGGTAAAGACCAGTTCGACCAGATTCGCAGCTTTCGCCGGTTTTTGCTGTTCACGCGCGACACGATCCGCTGGCGGCGACCGATGGACCCGGATATCCACTGGTCGGCCATGTCGGGCCATGTGAGCACGTTCATCGTTAACGGCGGGCGCTACAACAAGATTTTCTGGACCGAACAGTTCAACGACGGGATGCAGCAAGTGCTGAACGCCATCGACACGCCGTACGCCGTTGATCTAGGCACGATCCCTCGGTTCAATGAAAGCGAGGGGCATGGACCCAAGCGCGCGCACCCTGTGGAAGATTACTTTGACGATATGTCGATGCATTTGATGTACGAGATCTACAAACGCGACTTCGACCTGTTCAAATACGATTTCGAGAACCCAGCCAACAAGATGCCAATCGCCGAAATCGATCTGGACGAAGTGCACGCCAAGCTGGGCGATTGAGGCGTACGAGGGGCTGGCCCCTCGCGCTCCCCGGAGACTTTGGAAAGCAAAGAAGCAAGCGCGCAGCCTGCTTCACTTGTTGGCCTCTCAGACTGGAAATCTCAGTCTTCCAGCGCCTTGATCATATCGACCCGAGTGCCGTGACGCCCACCTTCAAATTCCGTGTCCAAGAAAGCGTCCACAATGGCAAGTGCGAGGCCCGGACCCACAACACGTTCGCCGATGGACAGGATCTGGGCGTCATTGTGCGCGCGGATCATACGCGCAGAAAACTCGTCAGCACAGACACCGCAGCGAATGCCTTTTACCTTGTTGGCCGCCATCATGATGCCCTGTCCCGTGCCGCACAGGATGATGCCGAAGCGGCAGTCGCCCGAGGCGACCTGACGCGCAGCGGCTTCGCCGTGTTCGGGGTAATGCGTGCTTTCAGGGGTGATGGGGCCGATGTCGACCGCTTCCCAGCCCTTCGTTTCGATATGCTTGGCGATCTGCTGGCGCAGCTCGATCGCTGCATGGTCGCTGGACAGGACGATTCGCTTGTTGTCAGACATGGGCGGTCTCCGCAAAAAAAGGGGCGTCGCGGTGCCTGTACCACGACGCCCCTGCGATTTCCTAGTGCCGGATTTCGCGCTTAAACTGTGGGGATAGCCACCATCAGGCCCTGCTCCTGGAGTTGCGCATGGGCCTCATCGAGGCTGCGCCGCGCCCGCTCGATCAGCGTGTCGATTTCCTCCTTGGAGATCACCAGAGGCGGCGAGATGATCATACGGTCCCCGACGTGGCGCATGATCAAGTTGTTGGCAAAGCAGCGTTCGCGGGTGATGAAACCAGCGGTTCCCGCCTCTCCGGCGAAGCGTGCGCGCGAGGCTTTGTCCGGGGTCAGCGCGATGGAGCCCATGTGGCCGACGATCTTTGCTTCACCCACCAACGGATGGTCCGCAAGCGTTTCGAACTGCGCCTTGAGGTAGGGTCCCGTCTCATCCCGTGCACGTGTGACGATGCCTTCCTCATCCAGAAGACGCAGGTTTTCAAGCGCGACCGCGCAGGCGACCGGGTGACCCGAATAGGTGTACCCATGATTGAACTCGACGCCATCGATGACTTTTGCCACGCCATCAGACACGATTGAGGCCCCGATGGGCTGGTAGCCGGAGGACAGTCCCTTTGCCACGGTCATGATATCGGGCCGGATGTTCATGGTCTGCGAACCGAACCATTCGCCGGTGCGCCCGAAGCCGCAAATCACCTCATCGGCGATCAGGAGAATGCCGTATTTGTCCACGATGCGCTGGATTTCGGGCCAATAGGTTGCCGGCGGGACGATCACGCCGCCCGCCCCCTGGATTGGTTCGGCTATGAAGGCGGCCACGTTGTCGGCACCCAGTTCGAGGATCTTCTCCTCCAGCAGTTGCGCGCGCGCGAGGCCGAAGTCGTCCTCGCTCATATTGCCACCTTCGAGATACCAATAGGGCTGATCAATATGGTGAATGCCTGGGATCGGCATGCCGCCCTGCGCGTGCATCCCCTTCATCCCGCCCAGAGAGCCGGAGCCGACGCTGGATCCGTGATAGCCATTCCAGCGGGAGATGACGTGCTGGCGCTGCGGCTGCCCCTTCTCCTGCCAGTAAGTGCGCACCATCCGCAGATTGGTGTCATTCGCTTCTGAACCGGAGTTGGCAAAAAAGACGTGGTTCAGATCGCCCGGCGCCAGCTCTGCCAGCCGCGCGGCGAGATTGATCGCAGGCACATGGGAGGTCTGGAAGAACGTGTTGTAAAAGGGCAGTTCGCGCATCTGGCGGGCGGCGGCCTCGGCCAGCTCTTCGCGACCGTAGCCGATGTTCACGCACCACAGTCCCGCCATAGCATCAAGGATGCGATTGCCGTCACTGTCATTGAGCCAGCAGCCTTCGGCACGGGTGATGATCCGCGCGCCCTTCTCGCCAAGGCCCGCGCCGTGGGTAAAGGGATGCATGTGGTGCGCGGCGTCCAGCGCCTGCAGTTCAGCAGTGGGGGAATTCGGGGTCAGGATAGTCATAAAAGGCGCCTCCGTCAGGTTGGCGCCAGAATATGATCAAATTATGCGAAGTCAATCAGACCGTCTTACAACTCCTTCTTTGGGCGGCAAACATGCAGGAAAGCGCGAGATGCTGTGCTGCTCTCAGGGTTTTGGCAAATAGGGTCGAGGGGCCCTTGACGGGATCGCATCGGGCGGGCGGGGCGCTTTTGCCTCTGGCAAACAGCTCCGCGCCGCCCGTGTCAGACCGCCGCTGCAATCATTTCCATGCCCTGGCGGACGTCACCGGAAATGGCTGAGGACGCAGCCTCGGCATCGCCATCGTGCAACGCCTCCAACAGCTCCTTGTGCAAATCGCGTAGCGCCCGCGTGCCTTCCTGCCCGCAGACCACACGCAACGACGGCCCGAATCGCAACCAGAGACTCTCGGTCAAAGACGTCAGGATAGGCGCTGCCGCCCAGCTATTCAGCGCAGCGTGAAAGGCATGGTTCTCTCGCAAATAGGTCTCCACGTCGCCCCGCGCAATGCCGCGGTCGAGCCGGGCATCGATCTTACGCAGGTCGGCAACGGCTTGCGCCGTCACCCGTTCCGCTGCGCGCGCTGCAAGACGTGGTTCAATCGCCAGACGCGCCTCAGTCAGGTCCTCTACCGCCGGCGCATCCAGCACAGGCACCACGATGCGCCGATTTCCCAACGATTCCAACGCCCCTTCTGCAGTCAAGCGGCGCAGCGCCTCGCGTACCGGGGTCATGCCCGCGCCAAGCCTGTCCACCACACCCTGTATTGTCACCGGTTCGCCCGGCGCCAGCACGCCAAACAACACCAGTTCACGCAGATCACGGTAGACCTGCTCGTGTACCGGCACCCCGGCCCCCACGGTCACTGCCTCGGTTTTCACCATCTGACTTTCACTTTCGCCCCCAAGCCCTGAAGAAATCATCGCCGAAGTTGCCTCCGCTTGCAACTTATGATCAAAATTCTGACACTGGGCCGACAGAGCCCCGCGACCAACGGGAGACCCCAATGACCAAGACACTGATGACACTGACCGCCTCGATGGCGCTGATGGCCGGCATGGCCACCGCCGAAGAGGTGCGAGTCTACAACTGGTCCGATTACATCGACGAATCCTTGCTGGAGAAGTTCGAGAATGAGACCGGGATCGACCTGATCTATGACGTCTTTGATTCCAACGAGTTGCTGGAGACAAAGATGCTCGCTGGCGGATCTGGATATGATGTGGTTGTGCCCACCGGCACATTCCTGCAACGCCAGATTTCGGCCGGCGCGTTCCAGCCGCTGGACAAATCCGAGCTGCCGAACATCGACAACATGTGGGATGTGATTTCCGACCGTACCGCGAAATATGACCCCGATAATGCCCATGCCATCAACTATATGTGGGGCACCACGGGCATTGGTGTGAACCTTCCGAAGGTGAAGGAACTGCTGGGCGAGGACGCGCCGCTCAACAGCTGGGATCTGGTTTTTGATCCCGCCAACATGGAAAAACTGGCTGAATGTGGCGTGCAATTCCTTGATGCGCCGGCTGAAATGTTGCCCGCCGCGCTCAACTACATCGGCGAAGATCCCGACAGCCACGATCCCGACGTGATCGCAAAGGCCGAAGCCGTCTACATGCCGATCCGCCCCTACATCCAGAAATTCCACAGCTCGGAATACATTAACGCACTGGCCAACGGTGATATCTGCGTGGCAGTCGGCTGGTCCGGCGACATTCTTCAGGCCCGCGACCGTGCGGCCGAGGCAGACAACGGCGTCGAGGTGGCGTATATCATCCCCAGTGAGGGGGCGCAGATGTGGTTCGACCAGATGGCGATTCCGGTCGATGCCCCGAACCCTGAAGGAGCGCACAAGTTTCTCAACTTCATCATGAACGCCGAGAACATGGCTGCCGCGTCGAACTATGTCTATTACGCCAACGGCAACAAAGCCTCGCAGGAATACCTCAACGAGGATGTGATCGGCGATCCTGCGGTCTATCCGGATGATGAAACCATGAACAACACCTACACGACCACGCCCTACCCGCCGAAGGTGCAGCGTGTGGTGACCCGCCTGTGGACCAAGATCAAGTCTGGCACCTGAATTTTAAGGCGCCTCAACAGAACACCAGGGGCGCGCCATTTTGGCGTGCCCTTTCAATTTCGGCATCACCTTTTGGCGGGCATCATCTAGCGGCAACTTTCTGCCAGCACACAGATTATTGTGCCGTTGTCGCCGTGAGCGTTAAATCAAACTTAACCCATATGATTCAAAACCATCTTATAAAATTAACAAAAGATGAGGCGGAGATGACTGAACAGTTGAGAGACATGGACCTGGCGCAACGCGCGTCTGAGGCCGCCATGGAATGCGAGACATTGGGGTTCAGCGCCACGGCACGGGCGCTGCGGCTTTTGGCGGACCAATATCGAATGTCTTCGTCCCGGCATGGCTTTCCAACGGAACAACACTCGTATTTCTGCGCGACAGGCTGACCGATACGACAGGTGTGTTCACGACCTGTTAACCAAATTTAGGCTTACTCCCGTGAAATCGAAGCTGCCTTGGGAGACTCGCCGTGAACACCACCTACGACAAAGTCATGTGCCTGCTGACAGATATGGCCAGCCACGCCCAATCAACTTCGGGCACGGGTCCGACACGAAAGCAGATCGCTGCCGCCAGATCACTGGCGGACCAAGAGCTTGGCTCTGTGAATGGTTCAATGCACAAATCCCGTTACGCGGGTGCTGAGCACACCTGAACCGCAGCGTCGCACCTGTCCGACCGCTGCCACGGCGCGATAGATGTGGCGCTATCAAATGGACCCAAAAGGCCCCGCCAATCGGCGGGGCCTTTTCGTTGGTCATATAACAGAATCAAAGCTTGTGGCGTTCCGACCGGCGCGCCTAGCAGGGCTTTCAGTCCTCCGCCGAGCAGCAGCCCGATGCAAACAAGCCCCTCGAATGGGCACCAGAAAACTCGCTGCACCCCAGACGCGTCGAGCTCACCGTGGTTGTGGTTATCATGTGCCGAAGGTTGTCTTGCTCGACCTAATGTTCAGTGTCAAAGTCCATCAGCCTTAATTCGGCCTCTTGACCCTCGTTGCCTTCGATGGATGAGATGGTCGTCTGTGTTCCTTGGGTCTTCTGACTTCTCTAACACCGCAGAATGCGACGCAAAATTCATTTACAGGAAAACACATACCCCTCCACGTTTCTTTGCTTGCCGGCAGTCAACGACTTCCTTTCAAAGATCACCAAGCTGTCCAAAGAGCGCCCAGAGATCACGCACCGCCAGTCGCATCCGCGAAAAAACCCAACGCGCTCATCAATCGACATATTGCCTTTTTTTAACCCCGTGTTGAGGATGGCGCTATGAGCCAGAATGTATTCGCCCCGTGGGCCGACCCGACCGAAAAGCCCCTGATCCAGTTCAAGGGCGTGACCAAACGCTTTGGCGACTTCACCGCCATCGACGACCTGACACAGGACATTTACGCCAAGGAGTTTTTCGCGCTGCTTGGCCCGTCCGGCTGTGGCAAGACAACTTTGATGCGGATGCTGGCCGGGTTCGAAAAACCCACCGAGGGGCAGATCCTGCTCGGCGGGCAGGACCTGTCGCAAATCCCGGCGAACCAGCGCAGCGTGAACATGATGTTCCAAAGCTACGCGCTGTTCCCGCACCTGACGGTCTGGGACAACATCGCCTTTGGCCTGAAACGCGCCAAGCAGCCCAAGGATAAGATAGAGGCCCGCGTGCAGGAAATGCTGCGCCTCACCCGGCTGGAACAATTCGCCAAACGCAAGCCGCACCAGATTTCAGGCGGTCAGCGGCAGCGTGTGGCTTTGGCGCGGTCTCTTGCCCGTGCCCCGAAGTTGCTTTTGCTCGACGAACCGCTCGGCGCCCTGGACAAGAAGCTGCGCGAAGAAACCCAGTTCGAGCTGATGGACATCCAGGAGAAGACCGGGACCACATTCATCATCGTGACCCACGACCAGGAGGAAGCGATGACAGTCGCGTCCCGTGTGGCGGTCATGAATCACGGCCAGATCGTACAGGTCGATACGCCGGACCGCATCTACGAGGCGCCCAATTCGGTCTACGTGGCCGGTTTCATCGGCGATGTGAACCTGTTCCGTGGCACGGCGCAAGCCCGTGACACCACGCCTCCGCCTGCCATCGACCCGGTGGCTCAACCTCTCCCGGAACCCACCTCCCCCGAGGCCGAAAAAGCGTTGAACGACCAAGCCACCAGGGACGCGCGCACACCTCAGCCCAATGCGTTGGGGATGAAACTGCATGACAAGCTCTTTGCCCCGGTATTCGGCAAATGGATCGATGAACCAAAAGCGCTGCCCATGCCCGATCCGATCGAAAAGGCGAAGGCCGAAGCGGCCCGTGCCCCCGCGCCGACCCCGCCCGCCTCCAAGGTTCCGCAGGGCGGGCTGGACATCACTTGGGCCGAGGGGCTGCCGCCTTTGATCGCTGCAAATGGGCCGGAAACGCTGTCCGGGCAAAAGGTCGTGCTCTCGCTGCGCCCAGAGAAGGTCTCTATCTGGAAGGAACGGCCCACCAACCAGCCCAATGCAGCCAACATTCTGCAAGGTGAGGTGATCGACATCGCCTATCTTGGCAACATGTCCACCTATCATGTGAAACTCGCCGACGGCACGATGGTCAAGGCGCAGGCATCCAACACCCGCCGGATCGCAAATCGGGGCATCACATGGGAGGATAAGGTCTGGCTGTCCTTTACCGCCACCGCAGGCGTGGTGCTGGAGGACGAGGCGTGAGCGACACCCCCTCCCTTCGTGCCATGAACTTTGCGCTGGGTTTCATGTTGCTGGCGCTGGCGGCCTTTGCCGCGCGGCTGGCAGTATTGTTCGCCTCTGATGGCTGGGACGCGACCTCTGCGACCGGGTTTCCCCTGACGCTGGCCATCTTCATCGCGCTGGCGGCTGGCACTCTGTCAGCCATGAGCAAGATGGATCAGGACCGGCGCACCGGGTTTCTCGGCGCGACGGTGATCGGCCTGCCCTACGTCTGGCTGCTGGCGCTGTTCCTTGTGCCCTTTCTTATCGTGTTGAAGATTTCGCTATCGGATGTGGCGTTGGCCCGCCCGCCCTACATGCCGCAACTCGACCTGTCCGAGGGCTGGAGCAATCTGACCACGTTCCTGTCGGATCTGGATTTCGAGAATTACACCTTTCTCACCTCCGATGACCTGTATTGGAAAGCCTACCTCAGCTCGTTGCAAATCGCGTTTGTGGCAACGGTCTGCACGCTGCTGATGGCCTATCCGGTGGCCTATGGCATGGCGCGCGCACCGCAGGAATGGCACGCCACGCTGCTGATGCTGGTGATCTTGCCCTTCTGGACCTCCTTTCTGATCCGCGTTTATTCGTTGATGGGGATCTTGAGCAACGACGGTGTTCTGAACCAATTTTTGCTGTGGACCGGGCTGATCGGTGAACCGCTTCAGATCCTGAACACCAAGCTCGCCGTCTATATTGGCATCGTCTATACCTACCTGCCTTTCATGATCCTGCCGATCTACGCGTCTTTGGAGAAGCTTGACGAAAGCCTCTTGGAAGCCGCCGAAGACCTCGGCTGTTCCCGCTTTCAAGCCTTTTGGCTGGTGACGTTCCCCTTGTCCAAAGGCGGCATCATCGCGGGCTGTTTCCTTGTCTTCATCCCTACGATTGGCGAATTCGTCATTCCCTCGCTACTCGGCGGCTCTGGCACGCTGATGATTGGCAAGGTGCTTTGGGAAGAGTTCTTCAACAATCGCGACTGGCCCGTGGCCTCTGCAGTGGCGGTGATCCTACTGCTGATCCTCATCATTCCCATCGTGCTGTTCCAGCGGTCCGAGGAAAAATCCCGCGAGGCTGGCCAATGATCCGCGTCAAGATTGCCCCGACCCCGATGTGCCACGCGTCCACACTCAAGGGAGGCCGCGCATGAAACGTCTGTCATGGTTCAACGTCACGGCGCTGACACTCGGGTTTGCGTTCCTTTACCTGCCGATGGTCATTCTGATCGTCTACTCCTTCAACGAAAGCCGTTTGGTGACCGTCTGGGCGGGGTTCTCGACCAAATGGTATGGCGAGCTATTGCAGGACCAGGAATTCCTGGATGCCGCTTGGGTGACTGTGCAGGTGGCGTTCCTGTCCTCGACCATCGCGACGGTACTGGGCACAATGGCGGCGCATGTGATCATCAACGCCGGACGGTTTCCGGGCCGCACGCTGTTTTCCGGAATGATTTACGCGCCGCTCGTAATGCCAGAGGTCATCACCGGCCTGTCGCTCCTTTTGCTGTTCATCGGCCTGAACATCGACCGGGGCATCATGACGGTGGTGCTGGCGCATACGACGTTCGCGATGTGCTATGTCTCTGTCGTGGTGTCGTCGCGGCTGGCCACCTTCGACACCGCACTGGAGGAAGCGGCCCGGGATCTGGGGGCCACACCCTTTCAGGCGTTCCGTTTGGTGACCCTGCCGATCATCCTGCCGGCGGTGATTTCTGGCTGGCTGCTGGCCTTCACCCTGTCGCTGGACGATCTTGTGATAGCATCCTTCACCACGGGTCCGGGGGCGACAACCTTGCCGATCAAGATCTTCTCGGCGGTGCGCCTGGGCGTCAGCCCGCAAATCAACGCGCTATCGACGCTTATGATCGTCGTGGTGACAATCGGGGTGATCACCGCCTCCCTGGTGACCAAACGCAATGCCGTGCGCCGCGCCGAGGAAGAACGTGCCGGAGCTGCCAGCGCGTGAAACGACTGTACGAGGCGCAGGCCTACGCGGCGGATGCCGGGGCATTCTGGAAAGACACCACTCCACCGCTGGAGTGGCCGGTGGCTGAGGACGCCAACTGCGATGTGGCGATCATCGGCGCAGGCTTCACCGGGCTGAACGCGGCGATCACGCTTGCGCGCGCGGGACGGGACGTGCGCGTGCTGGATGCGGAGCACCCCGGCTGGGGGGCATCTGGCCGCAACGGAGGCTTCTGCTGCATCGGAGGCGCGCTGGTTGGCGACTCAACCCTCGCCCGCCGCCATGGCGCAGCACAAGCCGCGTCCTGGCAGGCGACACAACAGGCGGCCATCGACCACGTAGATGCCTTCCTGTCGCACACCGAGGCCAAGGTCGATCGGCATTCCCACGGAGAGACCGTGCTGGCCCATACCCCCCGCGCCTTCAAATCGCTGAGGGCCGAAGCCGAGGACCATATCGGTGCGCGTCTGCTGTCGCCCGAGGACCTGCGGACCGAAGGTCTGGGCACAACGTGGCATGGTGGGCTGCACATTCCGACAGGCTTTGCCCTGAACCCGCGCAAATATCATAGCGCGCTGGCACAAGCGGCCCTCGACGCGGGCGCGATCCTCCACGCGTACAGCCCGGTCACCAAACTTTACCGAGACGGACTTTGGCATTTGCAGACGCCCAAGGGCACCATCCGCGCCCGACAGGTCATCCTCGCCACCAATGGCTATTCGTCCGAGGACCTGCCCGCGTGGCTGCGCGCGCGCACCCTGCCAGTGCAAAGCTCGGTCATCGTCACGCGCCCTCTGACTGACGCGGAATTGGCGGAGGCCAACTGGACCTCCGATCAGATGGCCTATGACACACGCCAATTGCTGCACTACTTTCGCAAATTTCCCGACAATCGGTTCCTGTTCGGAATGCGTGGTGGCCTGACCGCAAGACCGGCGGAACAGATGCGCATTTCGCAGCACATACGGCGAGATTTCAACGCGGCCTTTCCAGCTTGGCGCGATGTTGAAATCACCCATGAATGGTCAGGCCTTGTGTGCCTGATGGCGTCCGGTCACCCCTTTTGCGGGGCTGTGCCACAACACGAAGGGCTGTTTGCGTCGCTCGGCTATCACGGCAATGGCGTCGCAATGGGCAGTTACCTTGGGCATGGACTGGCTCAGCAGATGATCGGCGACGCAGACCCGGCTTTGCCCGCCTTCCTGTCCAAGCCACCCAAACGCTTTCCGTTCGGGGCATACCGCCGCCAATTGCTGCGGCCAGCTTATATGTTTGCGGAAACCTTCGATCTGTAGACTCGTGCTTCGCCGACCGGCGCTCCAACCCGGCGGGTGGTCCGCCGGATCCTTCATCGAATCGCAAATCGGCGCTCACCCCTGCGGTGTCATATTGGGACGCGCTTTGCCGCGTTTCAGTCCCAACTGCCGTTCGCGCAGGATAATCCCGATCCCGGCGACAATCACGATCCCCGCGCCCGCCAGCACGTTTACTGTCGGCACCTCGCCGAAGAACATATAGCCAAAAATTATGGCAAAAAGGATCGAGGCATATTCGAACGGGGCCAGAACCGCCGCACCCGCAAAGCGATAGGAGGAGGTCAGAAAGATCTGCGCGACGCCCCCGATCAGCCCGGAGGCCACAAGCATTCCAAGCACCGGCAGTTCCGGCCAACTCCAGCCAAACGGCAGCGTCAGCAGCGAAAACATCGTGGCCGTGAGCGAGAAATAGAAGACGATGGCCGATGTTTCCTCCACCGCGACCATACGCCGGATCTGGATTTGCGCCAGTGCGCGCATAACCGCGGACACCAAGATCAGCACCACGCCCCAGAATGCTGCATCGCTCAAGTCATTGAAGGCCAACCGGGGCCACATCACCACCGCCACACCTGCCAATCCCAGCAGCACGGCGGTCATGCGAAACAGCCGCAGCCGCTCCCCCAACATCACCGCCGCCAGCAGCACCGTCAGCATTGGCGCGGCGTAGCCCAGCACTGTCACCTCTGGCAAAGGCAACAGGCCCAGCGCAGCAAAATTGCAGCCCATCGCCGACACGCCGATCAATCCGCGCCAGCCGTGCATGAGGGGGCGCTTGGCCCTCAACCCTGTTTTCAGATCACCGCGCATGGCCAACCATGCGATGATCACAGGCATCGCCAGCGCCGAGCGAAAGAACACCGCCTCGCCTGCGGGAACAAAGGCTGAGGCCGCCTTGATCAGTGAAGCCATGATGGTGAATAAAAAGACGGACGCCAATTTCAGCGCAATGCCGCGCATCGGAGACATAACAAAAGACCCTTTCGTTAGAGCGCCACCGTGAACCGATCCCTGATAAAGGTCAATCACACTGCCCTGTTGAATGACGCACAAATTGCAGGTCACCGAAATCGTCAATGAACGCTCGTCAATCGCCAGGCCGACGAAAGGCTCTCATTCATCCGCAGTCAAACCGGCTTCGTTGAGTCGCGAAATCGGCCGGGCGACGCTTCATGAATTTGGCCTTGATTACCCGGGATGGCGCAGCCCCACGTGCTCAGGGCTGTGAAACGGTTGCATGGGCCCGCACCGGGCTTAGAATCTATGGAAGCTCGACAAGACACCGATCCAAAGGGATAAATTCCGTTATCGTCGGCGATGGACCGTCTTAGGCCGTTTCCAGACAATGCCGGCGGAAAGCACGTTTGAGCATGTCCAACTCGGCGCGCAGCAGTTCGACTTCTGCGCGGATGTCGTCGCCCAAAGCCTCCCCGGCGACGAGTGTAAAGCTGCCAAGCGACGTGTCTGCGCCCGCGTCGGTGATCAGAAACGTTTGCACGCCGTCGCCGACAGCCTCTGGCGGGACTGGGATGCTGACCAACCAGTGCCGACCGGGGTTTGAGGCGTCCGGCGCCACCTCTGTCACCGTCACGCCGGCCACCGGCAAATCGCGCAGCGAGACCTGCACATCCGGCACGGCGGAGGCGTTCTGCGTGGTCAACATGCCTTCCCAGACGCCTTCGACAAAGCGGGTCTTGGTCAATGTGAATTCGCTCATCCCTGCAGTTTCCCTTTGCTGGCGTCCATTAAAAAGGCGCGCGCTTGCGGCGGCTGAAGGTCAGATCGCGCAGCACCACCTGGTTCATTTCAGGCCCCTCAAAGATCAGATCCAGCCACATCTTCTCGACGCGCTTTTCGTTCAGCTTGGTGTAGGCAAGATCAAACTCCACGTGAATTCCCTCCGCGTTTAATGGCAGTTCACGGACGATCTGTTCTGTGTTTGGCCCGTGCTTGATGTTCAGACGGGCGAAAATCTCAAGCGGTTTTTCCATCTCGACGATGGTTTCGATACGGATCAGGTGGTTACGCTTGAGACCGTTCGACGCCTCCTCGGGCAGGTCGATGGCCAGCGACAGATAGGAGCCGTCAAAGCGAAACACATCCAACCGCAAGCCATAGGCGGCGAGATCAGCCTCGCGCATGTTGCGAATCTGGCGAAGGGTCAGTTCGGAATGGGCGCAGTCATGAAACACTGTGGCCTCGCCCCCCAACGTGGATTTGGATTGCACCGTCGACATGCCCTGCACCGGCAGCGGGCCACACCACACTTCAGGGCGCCACGCCCAATCCGCATCCTCCGGGCGCGGAAAGGCCTGATTTCCGATCGCAGGCAAGGCCAAGCGCTTCTCTGCGACGTGGATCAGTCTATCGAGCTGCGTGCGCAGGCGGCGGGCGCGGGTACGGTGCTCACGAAGCGCCGCAAGGTCCATACTGTCAGAGCGGCGCGCCATTGCAGACCACCGTCGAAGCACTGCGAGAAAGACCGCCCTGTCCAACCACCCGTTCCGTTGTCCAACTGCCATCCCGCTCCCCGCCCCTATGCCTCTGAGGAGCGGCCTGTTTTCAGCACGTTTCGCCCCATAATCTCGATTCCGACCATATTTTTCGGATTCGGAAGTAGTATGGCAAACACTACCCGCCGAATAAACGTGAAAGCGAATTGTTCGTGGCTGGTTTTGTCGGAGCGGTGGCCGTGGTCAGGGTTGTGACCGACCCGCCTTCGCTGGCGTGGCGTATGCTGTCGCGGACGCTGACCAACATGGCGGCACCCCGTTTGCCCGCCAAAGCGTCGCCGTCAGGTGCATACAGTGCAAGTCCAACCACGCGATCGCCTTGCAGGAACGCGCCGCGCCAGTAGCGGGTATCGCCCCCATCCAGGACGCTGGCGCCGCCTGCCCCGAGGTGCGCCATGACCAAACCGTCTTCTTGCCCAGCGGCAAGCAACGGCGCTTCGGCTGCCGCGGCGAGTGCCTTGCCATCCGGGAGGTCGCTGGCGGTGCCCCGCGGGCCGACCGTGACCGTGACCATGACCGGGGCAACATTCTCGCCCACCTGTCCGCCGGACAAGATCATGCACGAGGCGATGACGGCAAAGCCACGCCCGGCTGCGGACTTTGACGTTTCCGGATCGAGGCAATAGCCACTCGGCCCCGCGACGATTACCTCCCCGCCCGCGAGTGAGACCTTGGCGAGTGGCGGCGGGCGCGTTGCCGCGGACGAGATCAACGCCTTTTTCCCTCCACCCTTTGCCGGGGGCACTGCCTCGCAACCGATCAGCGAGACAGCGACACCGCCGGCCAATATCATCGCGGCGCACCGACGAACGGCACAGCGGGCCACCAGTGCCGCCAACCGGTCACGAAAGGGCGGGATGGTCAGCTTGTCTTGTCCGTTATTGAACACGCGCCTCTTCCTCCCAAAGACTTGTCCAAAGGAATACCCTGAGGGCGACAAGGGGCGCAAGCGCGCCGGACGGGACGGTGGGCGGGGCGATGTTGCCGCAGGCGACGAGCGCCGGTCCCGGCCCTAGCCCGCGCCGATCAATGCGCCCGCGCCAAACACCAATGCGCCCCCCAGAACCACCTGGAAGGCCGCGCGCAAGAAGGGGGTGTCCATGAACTTGTTCTGGATCCATGCGATGGCCCAAAGCTCCACGAACACAACGACGCAAGCAATGATCGTCGCGGTCCAGAAATGTGGGATCAAGTAGGGCAGAGCATGCCCCAGGCCGCCCAGCGTCGTCATCACGCCGGAGGCGATACCGCGTTTGACAGGGGAGCCGCGCCCGGACAGCTGACCGTCATCCGACGCGGCCTCGGTAAAGCCCATGGAGATACCGGCGCCGACAGATGCCGCCAACCCCACAAGGAAGGTGGTCCAAGTGTTTTGCGTTGCAAAGGCCGTGGCAAAGATCGGGGCGAGGGTCGAGACAGACCCATCCATCAGCCCTGCCAGTCCCGGTTGCACCCAGGTCAACAGGAACTGACGCTTCTCACTGTCCGCCTCGCTCTCGCGGGCGGCTTCGTCCAGGTTGGCCTGTTCCAGCCCTTCTGCGGCCTTCTGGTGACCCGCTTCGGCGGCAGCCAGAAAGCCAAGCAGTTTGCGCGTGCCTGCATCCGTGGTGCGCTGCGCCGCGGCGAGATAAAAACGTTCGGCATCCCGTTCCATCGCCTCAGCCTCGGCGCGGATGCGCTCCAGCGACAGGTTTTCCACCAGCCACACCGGCTTTCGCGCGTAAAAACCCGCGACGTGCTCACGACGGATCAGAGGAATGACCTCACCAAAACGCTTTTGGTGCAGCTCAATCAGGGAGGCGCGATGCCCATCCTCTTCCTTGGCCATGCCATCGAACACCTTGGCCGTGTCAGGATAATCGGCGCGCAGACGTTCCGCATAACTACGATAAATTCGTCCATCGTCCTCTTCGGAGGAGATCGCAAGAGCAAGCACTTCTTGTTCGGAAAGATCGTCAAACCTGCGGCGCTGCATCAAAAATCGCATATGGATCACCTCCGGGATCACGATCGTTTAGAATGGTTCTAAAGTACGCAGCATCACCCGTATTGCAAGGGTAAAAAAGTTGAGACTGCCAAAATTGCCGCACCGCAGCGCTTGACAAATCAGACTCATCGGTCCAAATAAGTGAACTATACGGTTCAGTTTGATTCATGAAGGAGATCCCGATGACCCGCTTCCTCGCCCCGCTTGCCCTGTCCCTGATGGCACTTGCCCCCTCTATTGCCAGCGCCACCCCTGTTTTTCTTCCGGAGCTGACCTTCCCCGCACCGGTGCAGCAGCCCGACGTTTCGACCCAAGGCTGCGTCGCACCGACGCATGATGTCTGCCAGTATCCTGCGCAATAACTCGCACGACGCACGGGCAATGCTTGCCCGGACTGAACTGTACGGTTTATACAGGCCTCCTACTCGTGGGAGAGCGCGCATGACCGCCGACAAAGCATCCCTTGCCGACGCAGGCCCCGCGGCCCGTGACGTCCGCAAGGGACGCAAATACGATCAAGTGATCGCGGGCGCCCAGGAGGTGTTCATGCGAGACGGCTTTGAAGGCGCGTCTGTCGACGAGATTGCGCGCAATGCCGGTGTCTCCAAAGCGACGCTCTACAGCTACTTCCCCGACAAGCGCTTGTTGTTCATGGAATGCGCCTGCGCCCAGTGCAACGCACAGGCGGACGAGGCGCTGCTGTCCATCGACTTTGCCCGCCCCCCTGAGCAGGTGCTCTCCATCGCGGGCCACAAGCTGCTGGGTTTCATGCTGTCAGACAACGGGCAGAATATCTTCCGCATCTGCGTGGCCGAGGCCGACCGCTTCCCCGAACTGGGCCGCCGTTTCTATGAAAGCGGGCCGATGATGGTCCGCCGCGCGCTTGGCAGTTATCTCGAAGTGGCGCGTCAACGGGGCGAGGTCGTCGCCGATGACCTCACTCTGGCCGCCGACCAGTTCGCCGAGCTGTGCAAAGCGGACCTATGGGTAAAGCTGATGTTCGGCATTCAGACGGAATTCTCCCCCGAGGAACGTAGCCGAATTGTTGATGGCGCCTTGCAAACCTTCATGGCACGGTACGGCGCAAAGTGACATCGCGTGACCCGTGTTGGTGGCGCAAAAGACCTTAGGGAGAGACCCATGAAAACGATATCCGAGAACCGCTGTTTCGGCGGCACACAAGGTGTGTACAGCCACGACAGCGCGGCCACGAACTGCGAAATGACCTTTGGCCTGTTCCTGCCCGAAGAAGCCAAGCACATTCCGGTGCCCGTGCTGTGGTATCTGTCGGGCCTGACCTGCACCCACGAAAACGCCATGACCAAGGCGGGCGCACAGGCCTGGGCCGCGGAATATGGCGTCGCGCTGGTGTTCCCCGACACGTCGCCGCGCGGCGACGGCGTGGCCAATGACGAAGCATACGATCTGGGCCAGGGCGCAGGGTTTTATGTAAACGCCACGCAAGACCCCTGGGCGCCGCATTTCAAGATGTGGGACTATGTGGCCGAAGAACTGCCTGCACTTTTGGGCGACAACTTTGCGCTGGATATGGAGAGGCAGGCGATCACCGGGCACTCCATGGGCGGTCATGGCGCGTTGACGCTGGCGATGAACCTGCCGGGGCGCTTCACCTCGGTGTCTGCCTTTGCGCCGATCGCCAACCCCACGGAGTCCGATTGGGGACAGAAGCAGCTTGGCGCTTACCTCGGGTCGGACCAGTCCACATGGGCCAAGCACGACGCGACGTTGCTGATGCGGGAAAAGGGCTTTGACGGCCCGGTTCTGATCGACCAGGGCGGATCGGACAACTTCCTTGACCTCCTCAAGCCCGAAGCACTGGCCGAAGCGATGATGGCCAAGCGGCAGGACGGAATCTTCCGGATGCAGCAAGGTTACGATCACAGCTACTTCTTCGTGTCATCCTTTATGGAGGACCACGTGTCCTTTCACGCGGAATACCTGTTCGCCTGATGACCACGCTGTACATCGACGGTGACGCCTGCCCCGTCAAAGACGAGGCTGAGCGGGTCACCACCCGGCACAAGATCCCGATGAAACTGGTATCCAACGGTGGGCTGCGCCCGTCGCGCAATCCGCTGGTGGAGATCGTCGTGGTCGATGCCGGGCCGGATGTGGCCGATATGTGGATCGCGGATCGCGCTGGCACAGGGGATGTGGTAGTCACCAACGACATTCCCCTCGCCGCAAAATGTGTCGAGGCCGGCGCCTTGGTCCTGCGTCACGACGGGTCCGCGCTGACGCAGGCCAACATCGGACAACAACTGGCGATGCGCGATCTGATGACGGATCTTCGTGCCGCCGACCCCTTTCGCCAAGGCGGCGGCAAGGGGTTCTCCAAGGCCGACCGGAGCCGTTTCCTTGACTCGTTGGATCGGGTGATGCGGCAAGCTGCGAGGGCTGTGTGATGGCGGTCGAGGCCGTGGTGTTCGACGTTGGCAACGTGCTGATCGAATGGCAGCCAGAGCGGTATTACGATCCGCGTATCGGGGCCGACCGTCGCCGCGCCATGTTCGCCGAGGTCGATCTGCACGGCATGAACGACGACATCGACCGTGGCGGTGATTTTCAGGCGGTGGTCTATGCCTGGGCCGAAAAATACCCCGAATGGCGCGAAGAGATCAGGATGTGGCACGACGATTGGCTGGAGATGGCAAAGCCCGAGATCCCGCAGTCTGTTCGCCTGTTGCGGGCGCTGAACAAAGCGGGCGTGCGGACACTGGCGCTGACCAACTTCGGCATCGGCACATGGGCCATCGCAACGCCGGTCTATGCATTCCTCAACGAATTCTCGAAGGCCTATGTGTCCGGTCATATGGGCGTGATCAAGCCTGAGGCAGAAATCTATCGCCAAGTCGAAGCGGACAGCGGCATCGCGCCGGAGCGGCTGTTGTTCACCGATGACCGGATCGACAACATCAACGCCGCGCAGGCGCGTGGCTGGCAAACACATGCGTTCGACGGACCACAAGGATGGGCGGACCGGTTGGTCGCCGAGCGTCTGCTGAGCGCCGAGCAGGCGCGGTGAGCCTCTGGCCGGTGGCGTCAGGCATTGATCAAAATCGGGATGCGTGGCGCGCTCCTGCTACATGTACACATACGACGAGATTGCTCAGGCACAGACACGCTAGCTGAGCGGTTTCCCAGCCCTTACGACGAGCGGATGAGGACGCTGCTCCCTCACCCGCCGAGTGATTTCAAAGCAAAGTAGGCACGCGTCAGGCGGCCAGCGGGCTTGCAGGCGGCGCCGATCGATTTTCACGGATCGGCAGGTGGACAAGCGCGCTGAACGCACCGACGCCCACGCCAAACCACCAGACAAGGGTGTAATCCCCGTACACGTCATACATGCGCCCGCCCAGCCAGACGCCCAAGAAGCCTCCGATCTGGTGGCTCAGGAAGACAATACCGTAAAGCGTGCCCATATAGCGCAGCCCGTAGAGATGCGCTATCAGGCCGGAGGTCAGCGGCACAGTTGCCAGCCACAGCCCGCCCATCACCGCAGAGAAAATCAACACGGAGGTGGGCGTAATCGGCAGCAAGATGAAAGCACCCGCGGCGATGGTACGCGCCGTATAGATGCCTGCGAGAAGATACTTCTTAGGCAACCGCTTGCCAAAATAGCCAGCCGTCAGCGTGCCCACAATATTGAACAGGCCGATGAGCGAGATGGCGATGGCGCCGAGGGCTGAGGTCGTGGTGATGCCAATGTTCGACAACAGGCTTCCCGCCATAATGGGGGAGCAGAGTTCAGTGACGAAGGCCGGGAAATGCGCCGTGATGAAGGCCAGCTGATAACCACAGGAGAAGAAGCCAAGGAACAGCAGAGTGAACGAAGGGTCACGGAAGGCGCGATTGAGGATGGTCCCCATGCTTTCCTCGATCTCAGTCTTGCTGGCCACCGGCGCGCGCATCAGCGGCAGCGCGGCCAAGACGGCGATGATTGTCCCGGCGAAGACGACGAAAACACCTTGCCAAGACATGATGGAGAGCAGCGCCTCGGCCACCGGTGCACCGAACACTTGTCCGGCGGAGCCTGCGGCCGTGGCGATGGCCAACGACATGGAGCGGTTCTCGGCGCTTGAGGCTCGGCCAACGACCGCCAGGATCACCCCAAAGCCAGTGCCTGCAATGCCGAAGCCCACCAGCACCTCCCACGCCTGCATGGCGAAAGGGGTTTCCGAAACGGAGGACAGCACCAGACCGGCCGCATAGATCAATGCGCCACCAATGATGGCCTTCCGGTCACCGATCTTTTCCGCCAACGCGCCAAACAGCGGCTGCCCGATGCCCCACGCGAGGTTCTGAATCGCGATGGCAAGGGAAAACTCCGACCGCGCCCAGCCAAATTCCGCTGCGATTGGGATCTGAAAGACACCGAAACTGGCGCGGATCGCAAAGCTGATCATGATGATGACGCAACCAACGATCAGCACCGGGGTCATGATTGGGGCAGGTTTGTCCATCGTACGGTCCTCGCGCTATTGGCCCCTGCATCGGGCCTGATGCGCCGTTGGTCAATAGTCCGTGATGTGATGCATGCCATAAGCATCTGCCATATGTTGTTCGAAGGCCCCTACACAACCAAAGTGAGCCGGGCTATCTGATCGCGCATGAAGACTGTTCAGGACCACTACGAGGCGCGCGTCGCCTCTGGCCGGATCAAACCGGACCCCGCACAGCGCGAGGCCTTGCCCGCGTTCGAACGCATCCGCGCCGCCCTGGCCGAGCCGCCCAAGCGCGGATTGTTCCGCAAGGCGCCTGAGCCGCCGAAGGGCTTGTATATGTGGGGCGGCGTCGGGCGCGGCAAATCCATGCTGATGGATCTGTTCGTTGACACGTTGAACGTTCCGGCCCGGCGTGCGCACTTCCACGCCTTCATGCAGGAAATCCACTCCGAAATGCACCGTCTGCGCGGCGAAGGCGTGGCTGATCCCATCAAACCGGTGGCCAAAGCTGTTTCTGACAGCGTAAAGGTTCTGGCCTTTGACGAGATGCAGATCACCGACATCACCGATGCGATGATCGTGGGTCGCCTGTTCGAGCACCTGTTCGAGGCCGGGACCGTTCTGGTCACCACATCGAACAGGGTCCCGGATGACCTTTATAAGGATGGATTGAACAGGCAGCTGTTTGTGCCCTTCATCGAGCTGATAAAGGACAGGCTGGAGGTGCGTGAACTCGCCTCCGAGACCGACTATAGACAAGATCGGCTGGCCGGGGCGCAGGTGTTCTTTACCCCTGCAAACGCGGAGTCCCGCAAGCAGATAGACGCCATCTGGGAAGAACTGACCCATGGCAGCGAAGAGACGCTGACCCTGCACGTGAAGGGGCGGAAGCTGGAGCTTCCGCGCTATCACAATGCCATGGCTCGGGCGTCGTTTTACGATCTTTGCGGCAAGATGCTGGGCCCTGCGGATTACCTTGCATTGGCGGACGCGCTGCGCGTGCTGGTGATCGAGGGCATCCCCGCACTGTCGCGCCACAATTTCAACGAGGCCAAACGCTTCGTGACCTTGGTCGACGCGCTGTACGAGGCAAAGGTGCGCCTGATCGCCTCCGCCGCAGCGCAACCGGAGTCGCTTTATCTAGAAGGCGCCGGCAGTTTCGAATTCGAGCGCACGGCGTCGCGCCTGCGGGAAATGCAAGCCGCGGAGTGGGGCGCAAACGAGGGCTGAAACGGGCGGCAGGGCTCCGAAGAGCCCTGCTTGGTCTTTGCTCGATATAGGTTCTTCTGCCTAATCTAATTTAGTCTGGAATGGTCAGCACCATGCCGGCGCGCAACGCGGCCGGATCACGTACCACGTCCTTGTTCGCGTCGAGGATCTGCAAATAAGCGACTGTGGTGCCATAAAACCGAAAGGCGATGCCGGGCAGACTATCTCCGGGTTTGACAGTATAGCTGCGCGCTGCGCTGATCGGTTCTACAGAGTTTACAGGTACTACAACGGCAACCTCTTGTGGCTGTACCCGAGCCGGCGTGCGGCTTGACGGCTTTTTGAGCTCTTCGAGAATACCGTAGCCCATGGCTTCGATGACGTTGTCGATTTGTGGCGCGACAGACACCTGGGTCGCATTTTGAACAGGAAGCGGCTGGCGAAGATCCGGCCGCGCCATGGGACGGACATCGGAGAGCGCAGCCTGTTCGGTATAGCCGGCCTCGGCCGTAGCTGATGTAGCAGGCTGAAGGCCCATGACGTCCGGTGTGGCGCGGCTGACTTGATCGGTGGGGGCCTTGCGCTCGGTCAGATCACCAACCGTCCACAGCAGCGCAAAGGTGCAGGCAGCGAATCCGACGGCCAGGAGAATGGCCCTGATCATGGGGCGAAGCTCGCAACAAGCCCGACACCGGCCAGAAGACCGGACAATTCGCAGCGCGAAATCATGGTAAACATCCCTCGAAATCCACGCGACGGTTGGCAGTCCGCATGGTTTCAAACAGCATAGGCGAATCGCCCTCTATGCGTCAACATATAGATGCAAGTTCTAAATGTGCTCAATTACGCATCACGCTGATCGAAGGGTAGAGCCTTAGCGCTTCGGCAACACCAAGGTCTGACCTGCACGCAGGTCATCGGGACGAGACAGAATCGCTTGATTGGCGGCGAACAGCGGGCCGGTCATGTTGACGTCACCATAGATCCGCTCCGCTATCGACACGAGGCTATCCCCCGACTGGACCACGTAAACACCGGTCTCCGCGGTGCTGCCCTTGGCAGATGTTCCGTCGAGCGAGCGACGCACGATCGTGTGCAGGAGGCTGCCCGGCTGGCCCGGAGCGCTGTCACGCCCCGTAGCCTGGTTCAGACTGGACAGCGTTTCCCATGTCATGCGCCGCAGTTCCTGATCATCCACCGGCACGACGGCGGAGGGGAGCGGACGGCGCGTGGCGGGCGCAACACGAGCGACTTCTGGCTCTGGCGCGGAGTCTACTATTCCCTGCCGTGTCAAAGCAGCGGCGACAGCGTCCTCAAGGTCAGTCTCTACAGCCGTCAACGCCGGTTGCGCGCGTGTGACCGCAACCTGACCAGACGTCGGATCATTCGCGGATTTCTGCGCGCCCGGCTGCAGAACGAGCAATGTTAACGTGATTGCCAAAAACCCCAGTGCGAAAAGGACCATACGGATCATGCCTGCTTCCCCCGTCCCGACCGTGACTTCATTGGCCCGTCGCCAGGTCCAGACCCAGCCCTCGCCATGCGGCAACGCCACCCCTGTAGTACTTCAACTTGGTCTCTGGATAGCCAGCCTCCAGCAAGGCGCGCACCGCTTCGGGGGCCTGCGCATCGTCCGGACCACCGGCAAGGATCACAAGATCGAAAGCACTGGAGAAGTCCCCACTGCGCACGCCCAGCGCGCTGAGCAGATCCTCCCGGTAAGGGTTGTCTGACCGCAGCGTCGCTTCCGGCACATTGACCGCACCCGGAACGGTCCCAGACGCAAATCCATCCGGGAAACGCACGTCCACCAACAGGCCTTGCCCCGAGGAGACAAACAGATCGAGGAAATCCAACACTTCGAGTTCGGCGACAGTCACAACGCCTGAGGCCGCCTGCATTGGCTGCACACAGGACGGCGGGCAGGCCGCCCCATTTCGCTGAACACGCAAGGTTTGACCATTCATCGATGTCTCGAAATCGGCCATGTCCTGCGTGATACGACTGGATTGACCATAGGCGGGCAGCGCCAAGACCATGGCGGCACAAACGGTCGGAAAAAGACCTTTCACCATTACTGCTCGTCCTCTGCGGGCCCTTGGCAGGCCACTAACCCTTGTATTTGTCCACAGATATAGGCCAAAGTACGGGATTCAGTCAACATACACACCATTTGATGATGCCTACCGCCTGCCTCCGCCGACCTCAAATGGAAACGATGTCGAAATCCGGGGAAACACCAAGCCATGTGAGCGCGACGGCCAGGTCGTCAAACACACGGGCGGTCAGCGCCGGAGCGCGCGACAAATCAGCGGCGTAGTTGAGAAGTTCGGAAAGAAAACGCACATCCCGGACGACGAAGGCGGTCATGCATGGAATGACTCTGCTGGCGCTGTCCTGGCGCACCACATCCGCCAACATCATCAGCCCGTCTCGAAACACGGCCAGATCCTCGACGCTGCGCAAATCCTGCAGATGCTTGGTAACGTGGTCGACCTCGGGATGTTGCCGGTAGGCATCGTAGCCTCGCGCCAGATCGCCAACGGTGACACGACCATCCCAGTGCGTAACGAGCATCATGGCGTCTGAGAAACAAGCAAGGCGGAACGGCATTTCGGTACGATCCCTTGCTTAGTTCAGTAAATACGTATTTCTGGCTATTGTATCACCCTTGATGTGTCAACCGTTACGCCTCAGCACTTGCCCGGCTAGATAAAGCGAGCCGCAAATCACCACACGCGCATAAGGCGAAACACCGGAAATATGCGCCAAAGCACTGTTTACGCTTTCTGAAATCGTAGCGTCAAAACCAACCTCGGCGGCGATTGCAGCCGTGTCATCCGCCGAAAGTGTGTTTGCTTCGCCGGGGATCGAAACGGCGAACAGCCCCTCTGCCTGTAGGGAGACTGGCCGCAGAAATCCGCGCGCATCCTTTGTATTCAGCATACCGCAGATCAAATAGGTCGGGCGTTTTTTCAGCGTTGCGAGATGGCGGGCCATCGCCTCTCCCGCGGCTGGGTTGTGCCCGCCGTCAAGCCAAAGCTCTATATTCGGGGCGGCCTCAGACAAAGGCCCGTGGCGCAAGCGTTGCATTCGGGCAGGCCACTTCGCATCCGTCACGGCCCCTTCAAAGGCCGCCTCGCCCACGTTCAGATGGCGCAGAACGGCCAGCGCGGCGCCCGCGTTTTCGATCTGATGCGCGCCGGGCAGCGAGGGCAAAGGCAGGTCCAGCAGTCCGGTTTCGTCTTGATAGATCAGGCGGCCACGCTCTTCGAACGCGTGCCAGTGCTGGCCATGCGCCAACAGCGGCGCACCGAGCCGCGCCGCTTGCGCCTCGATCACTTCGAGCGCCTCATCGGGTTGCGGTCCAACCACGCAAGGAACGCCGCGCTTGATGATGCCGGCCTTTTCGCCTGCGATCTTGGCCAGCGTATCACCAAGGAATTGCTCATGGTCCATCGAGATCGGTGTCAGAACTGTCATGGCGGGCTGGGCCACCACGTTGGTCGCGTCCAACCGCCCACCAAGCCCTGTTTCCAACAGCGTGTAATCGGCAGGCACGCGCGACATGGCCAGCAACCCGGCGCAAGTGGTGATCTCGAAATACGTGATCGACGCACCACCGTTGGCCGCCTCGCATTCGTCCAGCGCGGCCATCAGCGCATCTTCGGAAATCAAATCGCCCGCCAGACGAATGCGCTCGTGAAAGCGCACCAGATGCGGCGAGGTATAGGCATGCACACGCTGACCTGCGGCTTCCAACCCGGCTCGGATCATCGCTTGGGTCGACCCCTTGCCATTGGTGCCTGCGAGGTGGATCACCGGGGGCAGCTTGCGCTCCGGGTGATCCAGCGCCTCAAGCAGGCGCCAGACACGGTCAAGCACAAGGTCAATGACTTTGGGATGCAGCGTCATCAGACGCTCGAGGATCAGGTCAGACCCTTGGGTGTCCATCTCTGGAAATCCTTGACGATATCAGGCCTTCGGGGCGGAGTCCGGCGCGATATTGGCCTCTGGGGACAGCTCTTCCGAGCCGGGTTTGGGCAAGTCACCCCATGTGGGCGGCGGCATCTTCATCAGTTGCCGGCACAGAACGATCAGCTCCTTGCGCATCTCGCGACGGTCGGTGACGCGGTCAAGCATTCCGTGCTCCAGCAGATATTCCGCACGCTGAAAGCCCTCGGGCAGCTTTTCACGGATAGTCTGTTCGATCACACGCGGCCCGGCAAAGCAGATAAGCGCGTTTGGCTCTGCAATCTGAACGTCGCCCAGCATCGCGTAAGACGCCGTCACCCCACCCGTCGTCGGATGTGTCAGCACCACGATGTAGGGCAAACCGGCCTCGCGCAGCATCTGAACGGCCACGGTGGTGCGCGGCATCTGCATCAGGGACAAGATCCCCTCCTGCATCCGCGCGCCGCCAGCGGCAGAAAACAAGATCAACGGACGGCGCAACTTTACAGCCTCTTGCGCTGCGGCAACGATCGCGTTGCCGACATACATGCCCATTGACCCGGCCATGAAGCTGAAATCCTGCGCGGCACAGACAACGGGCGTGCGCCCGATTTCCCCGGCGGCGACCAGCATGGCCTCTTTCTCGCCAGTGGATTTTTGCGCGGCACGCATCCGGTCGGGGTACTTTTTGGAATCTCGGAACTGCAACGGGTCGGCGACAGGCTCCGGCACCGCGACCTCTGCGAAGACACCGCCGTCGAACAGCGACAGGAAACGGTCGCGCGGCGTTATGTTCATGTGATGTGAACAATTCGTGCAGACGTTCAGATTATCGCTGATCTCGCGATGGAACAGCATCGTGCCGCAGTTGTCGCACTTCGACCACAGGTTTTCTGGTATCTCTCGACGGGAAAAAATCGAGTTGATGCGCGGACGGACGTAGTTGGTGATCCAGTTCATGGAGACCCCGATGGTTCAGCTTGGCCCCGCATGTATGCCTGCCTGCGACAAAATGCAATTCGCACATATCGAACACGCGTTTACCCGCCGGAAATTAAATCGCGCCCTATTTGCCACACCAAGAGCGGCCTGACCTGCACCGCCCCCCAAAATCTCTTCCGCACGCCCCCTCAGGGATCTAGAGGCCCGCGATACAGCGCATCCAACGTTCACTTGCGCATGGAGTACGACTAATGAAATCTGTTTACATTCTTTTGGCCGCGACGGCACTTGGCACCACAGCAGCGTCCGCCCAAGAGTTGACCTTTGGTGAGTTCGAAGCCTCTTACGGCGAATTCCGGAACGACGACGCGGGCGATTTCGGCCTGACGACGGTTCATGGTGAAGTCGGTATCGGCTTTGGCGCCGCCGACGCCTGGGTGTCCGGCACCAGCCTGACCATCGACCCCGAAGATGCCAATGGCTCCTTGTCGCTGAAGTTCGGTCAGATCGGCGCAGGCTACACCTTTGGCTCCGCGTTCCGTGCCGACCTGTCGCAAGCAAATGCGTCCATCAGCCTCGGCGGCGTTGGTCTCGATTTGGGCGCACAGGAACTGGGCGTCGCATATGACAACGGCACCTATTTCGGTCGCCTGAGCTACACCCGCCTGGACAACAACGACACCCTTGGCATCGACAGCCTGACCGGTCTGCATGTCGGCTACGTCAGCACCTACGGCGTGACCGCTTCTCTTTCGACTCATATCGTGAACGAAGACCTCAACGTCGACTTCGATCCCCTGACGATCCTTTCGGTGTCCTACGACGCATCGAACTGGTCTGCGAACCTTGATGCTGCGCACATGTCGATCGAAGACGTCGACCTGTCGGCACTCAGCCTCTCTGGCGATTATGCGTTCAACACGCAGTGGATGGCCTACGGTTCCGCGTCCAAGCTCGAAGCTGACGGCATCGGCGCGCCCGTGACGGCGAAATCGCTGCGTGTCGGCGGTGCCTACTCCGTTGGTGCAAATGCAAAACTGTTCGCCGACCTTGGCACGATCAACGTCGAAGGCCTGGGTGACAACGTGAACAACATGCGCGTGGGCATCAACATGAGCATCGGCAACAAGGCCGCCTCGCGCGAAACCACGGTTGACCGCCTGACCGGCGTGTTCGAGCCGGTTGTCGGCTACGACTTCTGATTTCGACAATGTTCGGATCAAACAGACGCGGGGCAGTTCGGCTGCCCCGCGTTTTTCGTTTCAGAGCCTCAGCGCCAGCCGCGCGGCCAGCCAGCTTGCCAGCATCATGGCAAGATCCACGGGCAGGATCGCGGCGACCGCGGCCTCATCCGGTGGCCCGAATGGCAGCCTCGCCAGTGCCAACCCCGACATGTCGCCTTGCATCGAAACCACTGCAATGGCGCCGAAGTTGTTCACCAAGTGCAACGCCATGGCAGGCCCCAAGCTGCCGGAGCGTGCTGTCAGATCCGCTGCGGCCAGCCCGAAAACAAACGCCCAGCCTGTGATCAGCCACGCATTGCTGCCGTAAGTCTCCGGCGCGTGGTGGCCCAATGCGAACAGCAACGAGGGCACGGTCAGCCAGATAACCGGATGGCTGAATCGCGCCGCCAGTTGGCTTTGCAGGTAACCTCGAAACAGCAACTCTTCGGAGCCAGTCTGAACCAGAAGCGCAAGCATCGTCAGCGGAAGTAGTACCACCCACCTCCCCAAAGGCACGCCCGGTGTCGTATCCGAATAGTATGCCCACGGCGGCAGCAGGGCGACCACGACATTCAACACGATCAGCGCGACCGCGACACGCAGGAACTGTGGCCAGAACAGGCCAAGCGGACCGAACAAGCTGGCGGCAGAGCGACGGTTCACCACCTCTGTCGCAACGATGGTGCCAAGGCCCATGGCCCCCATCAGGAAGAGCAGCGCCAAAAGGCCGAAGGGCGTGTCAGAGGTCTCGATCGCCGTGGCAAGCGCGAACGCTGCATCGGGACTGAGAACAACGCCGACCACCGCCATCACCCCACGGGCCAGGCCAAACATTACCACAGCCGCCAGCACAAAGCCCAAAGCAAGACGCCACAACGCGCGGGACGGGCGCGCCGGTGCGGTCAGAATGGCATATCGAGAATAACGCTGGTGGTTCATGCGGGTGGCGCAGGCTTGCTGGCGCTCGCCTGACGCAATACGTCGATATATCCCGGTGCAACAGTCATACGCGTGCTCAGCCCCTTTTGCTGCAAGATGCGATGCAGGCGCGGCAAACGATAGGCAGGCACATGCATGAGTAGATGATGCTCCAGATGATAGTTCACCCAATAAGGCGCGACCAGCAACCTCTCCAAGGGATTGGCCAAAGTGGTGCGCGTGTTCCGAAAAGGATCGTCCGAGGCCTCTACCGCGCCATGTTCGGCGATGTTGCGCACGCGCAGCACCAGCTGGAACCACGTAAGCAAGGGCAACAGCCAGAAGGCCAGCCAGTACCACCATGCCTCCATCGCCCAAAACAGTGCAAACAGGCCGACGTTCACCATCAACGCGCGCCCCAGAACAGGGCCGGAGAACGCCTGCGCAAGATCCTGGCTCGACACGCCGTCCGTTTCCCCCACCAGCCTGAAGGCAAAGGCGATCTGGGCGGCACGTTGTTTGACCCCCGTTTGTCCAGTGAGATCACGGATCAGTTTTCGCCGCAGGGATGCGCGCGTGGTGGGAAAGGGCCTGGACAGTTTCAGGTCCGGGTCGCGGTCCGTTTGCGTGTGGCGGTGATGTTGCAGATGGTAGTGCCGGTAGCTTGCCAGATCCGCAAGGATCGGTCGCCCACAGACCCACGCGCCGACCTGTTCGTTCCAGCGCCGCGTGCGAAACAGGGCGTTATGCGCCGCCTCGTGCATCAAGATCGCCAGCCCTAGCTGCCGCGACCCAATCACCAAGACCGCCAATGCAAAGGTCAACACGCTCGGCCACAGGGTAAACATCCACACGGACCCAAGGATCAGTCCCCAGGCATGAAAAACAAGCCATACGCCCCACAGATCAGAGCGTTGCGACAAAGCACGAATTTCCCCGCGAGATAGCAGGTCGGTGGCGGCTGGCTGTCGGGTCATGGCGGGTCCTCCACCGGGAATGATCCAGAGCGGGCGGCGGCCTGTCAATCTTTGCGTGTATTGACGCGAGGTCGGTGTCTGCGACCATGGCAGTATTGCATTCAAAACCGCGAATCTGATTTTCTTGCCTGATTTACGAGGGCCCCGATGTACTGGGACTTAGAGAAGGGCGAAGAATGCATACACCGGACGTCCGCCCCTCGACCCTGCCCATGGCCTTGCGTAATCTCTATTTCCAATGGCGCGAACTTCAGATCGACGGCCGCTCACCCAAGATGACCGAGTTACAGGTTCATCACCTCGTAGGGTCAGAGCATAGCACAATCCTGACCGAAGCCATTTTCGACGCGGATGGCGCAATCAGCGACTTTATATTTTTGTTCCTCGACACGCATCTGCGCAATGGGCGAACGCAACAGATCCCCGGCAAGGGACTCGCACAGTTGCCGGGCAAAGGTCCCGGCTCCCGCATCTGGGGCGCGCTTGCAGCCTGCATCACCGATGGCGTGCCCCTGCGAGCCAGCTTTCCCTACGTTGGGCCAGACCCTGCGTACGACAAAACATGTGACGTGCTCCTGCCTGTCGCGGATGACACCGGGCGGCATCGCTATGTGCTGACCGGCGTGATCTTTCTGCCCTCATCCGCCCCCAGCATCATCTGAGCCCGCGCGGCGCGCATTGACGCCGCCCTCCCCCATGCTATCGACGTATCCATGTTGGCGATTTTCCTCAAGACACTGCCTTTTTTTGGCCTGATCGGGCTGGGCTACGGCGCGGCGCGCACACGCTTTTTCAGCCCGGAGGCCACGGCTCACCTGACGAAGTTCGTGTTTTATTTCGCCCTGTCGGCCATGCTTTTCAGGTTTTCCGCCAATCTGACCATCGACGAGATCTTTGACCCTAAACTGGCCAGCGCCTACCTCTGGGGCACGACCTTTGCCTATGCCATAGGGATGGGCGTTGCGTTCTGGCGGCGACAAGACGCCTGCACTGCCGCGATCGAGGCACAGTGTGCGGCCATCGGCAACACCGGCTTTCTTGGCGTGCCCATGCTGGCGCTTTTGTTGGGACAAGAGGCCGTCGGCCCCATCATCCTGGTGCTATCCATCGACCTGATCGTGTTTTCCTCGGCGCTGACGCTGATCGTCACCGGCGCACGCGAAGGCACCATGTCCCTGCGGGTCTTTCGCAATCTCGGCATTGGCCTGCTGAAGAACCCGATGGTTGTCTCGATTGCACTGGGGCTGGGCGTGTCGGCGACGGGGCTGGGGTTACATGATGTGCTGGACAGCTTCTTTGCCACGCTGGGCGCCGCCGCTACGCCGGGCGCGCTGTTCGCGATAGGAGCCTCGCTTGCGGGAAAAAGCGCGGAAAAGCTGCAAGTTGCCGCCTGGCTGTCCTTTGCCAAGCTGATCCTGCACCCGCTGTTCGTGGCCATCGGCGTCTACATCCTGTTCCCGGTGGATGCGTATCGCGCCTCGGTTCTGATCGCCGCCGCTTCGCTGCCGGTGGCGGGGAATGTGTTCATCCTCGCCCAGCATTATGGTGTCGCGCCGCAGCGCGTGTCTGCCTCCATTCTGATCTCCACCGCCGCCAGCATCGTGACGGTCAGCGCCATCATCGCCGCTGTCGCGGTGCAGGCGCCCTGACCCGCTCAGGCAAAAGCGCCCTGACAGAACCAGCCCGACGACAGTGCCCCGCCATGGGCGTAGAATAGCCAAAGCCGATCGCCGCGAGTCGTGATCACATCCCAGTAGTCGCGCGGACCCGACCGCCAATCAGGGTCCTCCAGCCACCATTCCGGAGCGATGCGCTCAGGGCCACGCGCAGTGGCCGCCTGCCAGTCTCGTCCCCGCCAGCGAAACTGCTCTGAAATATGCGGACTGTCCGGGGCGGTCACAGGCTCTGGCCGCCACATCAGCAACGGCCGCGGGCGGTCATCCTCCGGCCAGTCCTCTGTCGGATCCGTCCACGCGGCAGGCACGATTTTCCACATCTTTTCGGGAATTTGGCTGTCAGCCGGGTGATGGCGTGTAATCGCCTCCATCCCCAGACGTGCACCAAGGCGGCCAATCAGATCCTCGATCCCCCGCGTGCCATCGCGACGGTGCATAGCCTGCGCGGTGGCCTCGGCGTGACCTGCCACCGTGCGCGCATGGATCCGTTCGGTCTGCACCGCCTCCAGCCGCAGCATGTCGATGCCGGGCCCGGCCTCCAGCTCCGGGATCTTGAGTTGGATCAGCGGCATGATCCGGTCCGACGACTGCACGGCATTGGCCAGCGTCAGCCCCTGCCAATGCATCGTGTGATCACAACGATAGACTTCCAGCCGCAGGACGCGCACGCCGCGCCCTCGCACTGTCAGCCGCGCGCATAGACGGTCGACCATTCGGGCAAAACCTTCGGTCACATCCGCCTCCAACCCGATGGGATCAGGAAAGGACAGCCGAAAGGTGAACCGCTCCGCTGGGGCAGCCGGGGTGATCGGCTCAGGCGCGCTGCCGACGGCCTGATCCAAACGTTCCAGAAGCCCCCGGCCAAAGCGCCGCGCGAGGCTGGCGCGCGGCTGTTTCAGCAAATCTCCGATCTGACGCAGGCCCACACGGATCAACCCCTCCTGCATATGCGGGGACAGGCGCAATGCGGCAACGGGCAAGGGGGCCAACGCCGACCAAGCGGCGCCAGATCCGGCAATGCGCGTATCTCCCGCAGGGCGCGCGGTCAGGCCCGGCAGGGTGCCGCCCCGCTCCCAATGGCGTCGTTTTCCAGCCTTGGCACGGGTGGCCGGGGCCTCTTGGTCGATGGCATCTCCGCTACGTGCATGGCTTTGATCCCCCTTGGAAAATCGCGCCAAGGCCCAGGCCGCTCCCAGCGTATCCGCCAGCCCGGTGCGCACCGTCAGCCCCATATCCCTACACTCCTGCGTGACCTGATCGCACAGTTGCACCTCGTCACCGAACAGATGCGTGCAGCCGGTGAGGTCGATCACCAGCGCATCTGGGGGCTGCGCCGCCACCCAAGGCGAGAACTTGCCGGCCCAGCGATGCAGCGCGCTAAGAAAGGCCTCTTCACTATGCGGACAGGCGGGGCGCGTGAGCAGCCCGGCACAGACCGCGTGAGCATCCCGCAACGGCTGGCCCGGATAGAGCCCCGCCGAACTGGCAACCTCATTCAGCGCCCCCACGGTCTGGGCGTTGCCCTCATGCATAATTGTAGCGAGCGGCACCGCGCGCAGATGAGGCTCCGACCGCTGCCAGCGCTCGGCACCAAGGCGGGGAAACCAGAGCGAAAGGATACGACGTTCAGACATGGCGGCAGCAATTTGTTCCCTATTTGTTCTATACGGATTCGCGCTTACGAGTCGAGTCCCGGCCGTAGCACCCCGTTCTGGTGTGAGCGTACAACAGGCAAACTCCTGCCAAGATGAACCGCGCAGCTTGGCAAGCTAACCAAACCAGCGCATTTCTTTTTCCAAAGGAGAAACGAGATGATCCATAGCTTGGCTGCCGTTCTGATTGGCGCAACCCTTCTGCCGAACCTTGGTGCCCCGAATGGCAAGAACGTGCTGCCCGTTATGGGTGCTCAGCAAAGCGAAAAGCTGCCAGATGCCACCTGCCCTGCCGGCAATTTTTCCGACCTTGTCGGGCAACCCGCCAGCGCCGCCGAGGACATCCCCGATCCGAAGCGCATCCTGCCGCGCGGCGCTATGAAGACAGAGGATTTCCGCCCACACCGCACCAACGTGTTTCTTGATGAGAATGACCTGATCGAACGATTGAACTGCGGTTAAATGCCCCAATCAGGCCGAGCGACGTGTCATGCCAGATAGACTGTCGCGCAACGCGGCCTCTTCTGCATGGCGGTCAGACAGATCATCAATCTCTTGCGAAAGCTGCTGACGCCCGGATTTAGCCGCGTGACGCATCGCATCGGCCAACTGCCTGGATAGCACGTCGCTGGCCTGCCGTGCCTGCATGCTGAAGTGCAATTCCGCATGATCAAGCGCCAACATGGCCTCCCGTCGCCGGGCAATTCGGGCGTATAGACGTTCCTCTGGCCCGCAATCGAACATCAGCAACGCGTAAAGCACTCCCAAACGCGCAGCGTCATCGCAATGCGCAGCGACATCCTCACGCAGTGTATCAGGTCGATTGGCCACGGAAAGCCGCTGGGCCAGATGGACGGCCGCCTCTTCTGAACAGGTATGCGCGCTGTCAACAGGAATACGGGATGAAACGGTCATGGCGCCTCCGGCACTGGTTGCCCTTCGACACTCCTCGGCAAGTTCAAAGATTCGGTTAATGGTCTCGGGCGCAGCAAGCGGGCATGCCGGAAAGAACCCCACAGAGGTCGGTCAACCGGTTGCGACTGCCAGTCCGGTGACGCATTGTCCGCCCGAAAGAATGTGACAGGAGAAATCGCATGCGTACACGCGCCGCCGTGGCCCTGGAGGCCGGCAAACCGCTTGAGGTTATGGAAGTTGAACTGGATGGCCCGAAGGCGGGCGAGGTTCTGGTTGAGATCAAGGCCACCGGCCTGTGCCACACCGACGAATTCACCCGCTCGGGCGACGATCCGGAGGGCATCTTTCCGGCGATTCTGGGCCATGAAGGCGCAGGCGTCGTGCTTGAGGTCGGCGAGGGCGTCACCACGCTGAAGCCGGGAGATCACGTAATCCCGCTGTACACTCCGGAATGCCGCGAATGCGCCTCCTGCCTGTCGGGCAAGACCAACCTGTGTACCGCCATCCGCAACACGCAAGGCAAGGGCCTGATGCCCGACGGCACCACGCGCTTCAAGATGTTGGATGGTACGCCAATTCATCACTACATGGGCTGTTCCACCTTCGCCAATCACACGGTGATGCCGGAAATCGCCCTGGCAAAGGTGCGCGAGGACGCTCCCTTCGACAAGATCTGCTACATCGGCTGCGGCGTCACCACCGGCATCGGTGCGGTGATTAACACGGCGGGTGTTGAGATTGGGTCAACGGCGGCGGTCTTTGGCCTCGGCGGGATCGGTCTGAACGTCATCCAGGGCCTGCGCATGGCGGGCTGTGACAAGATCATCGGCGTCGATCTGAACGACGACAAGGCTGAAATGGCGAAGAAATTCGGCATGACGCATTTTGTTAACCCCTCCAAGGTAGACAACACGGTGCAGGCCATCGTCGACCTCACCAAGACGGAGAAAGACCACCTAGGCGGCGTCGATTACTCCTTCGATGCGACCGGCAACGTGAAGGTCATGCGTGACGCGCTGGAATGCTCGCACCGCGGATGGGGCGTGTCGGTCATCATCGGCGTGGCCCCGGCGGGTGCGGAGATTTCGACCCGTCCGTTCCAGCTGGTCACCGGCCGCGTCTGGAAGGGTACAGCCTTTGGCGGCGCCAAGGGCCGGACCGATGTGCCGAAATTCGTCGACTGGTACATGGACGGCAAGATCGAGATCGACTCAATGATCACCCACAAGCTGACATTGGACGAGATCAACCACGGCTTCGAACTGATGCACAAAGGCGAATCCATCCGCGCCGTCGTCGAGTTCTGAGGACACCTGCACGTTTGGGGGAGGGCAACCTGCCCCAAACACAACGGCTGTAGGTTTAAGCCGCCGGCCATTCCCGACGTGATACCCCCAGCACCCTCCATCGGGTCACGACCAGTTGCCCCAATCCGGCAAAGGCAGGCGCGTGAGGATGAAGGGCTTCGCCGATATTCGCAGCAGGTTTGGGACACATATCCCGACGCTGTTGCCCAGCTGAGCACCTATGCGCAGGGTCCGAAACACAATGGAAACGTACCAACACCAACTTAGAGTGCCTGACACATAGCTCAAATCTCGGGCCCGCTGACGGCACACATTGGCGAAGCGCCGTTGGACCGTACGTATGATCCGGCCAGTCAGCTTTCGGGCGACCGAGTGGTCATGCCACTGCGCGCCCGGCAGAAGCGCATTGAAACCTGCCGCAGGACCAACCAAAGTTCGGGCCGCGCGCCATCAGGACCGGAGGACCACATGAGAAACAAGATTCGCGCCCTCTATATGGGGGAAAGCGATGCGGCCCACCGTTTCCGATACGCGCTGCTTGCCTTCGATATTCTCACGATACTCTTCGTGATCGCCACATCCTTTAGCCAGCATGGACCCGTCGTGGAGGCAATCGACGTCATTTTCGGCCTGCTGATCCTATCCGAATTTGGCCTGCGGGTCTGGATTTCGAGAAACCGGATGCGGCTGTTCACACGGTTGACCACCCTGGCAGACATCATAGCGATCGGCTCTTTTCTTGCACCACTGGCAGGGGAGGGCCTGGGCTTCCTGCGCGTGCTGCGCACCCTGCGGCTGCTGCACACCTACCATTTGGGCGAACAGCTGCGCCGAGATATTCCCTACATTCGAAGACATGCTGACGTGGCGTTGGCTGTCACCAACCTTGGGGTGTTCATCTTTGTCATGACAGGTCTGGTCTACGCCACGCAGTACCGGGTAAATCCGGAGATCGAAAACTACGCCGACGCATTGTATTTCACGGTCACCGCGCTGACGACCACCGGATTTGGCGACATCACCTTGCCCGGCACGGTGGGTCGGATGATTTCTGTCCTGGTCATGCTGTTCGGGATCACCTTGTTCTTGCGGCTGGTGCAGGTGCTGTTCCGCCCCAACAAGGTGCGCTGCGAATGCGAGAACTGCGGGCTGATCCTGCATGACGCCGACGCAGTTCACTGCAAACACTGCGGAGAGATCATGAACATCAAGACCGAGGGGGTCGTATGATCCGCGCAGCAACCACCGCGGACCGCGATGTCGTCTGGTCCATTCTCGAACCCGTGTTTCGCGCGGGCGACACCTATGCGGTCGACCCTGACATCAGTCGCGAAGACGCGCTGAGCTATTGGTTCGGACCGGAACGGCGTGTTTTCGTCTATGATGACGGGGACATCCTCGGCACATATTACATCGTCAGGAATCAGAAGGGCGGCGGTTCGCATGTTTGCAACTGTGGGTATGTCACCGCAGACGCGGCGCGGGGCAAAGGCATTGCCCGAGCAATGCTGGCCCATTCGCTGGAGATCGCGGCGCAGCTGGGCTTCCGCGCGATGCAGTACAACTTCGTGCTGGAAAGCAACAAACGCGCTGTCGAAACGTGGCTGCGCGCCGGCTTCGAGACTGTGGGCCGCCTGCCCGGCGCCTTCGCACATCCAACCCAGGGCGACATAGACGCGCTCGTGATGTACCGCCGATTATAACAACACCAGTTCGCTAATCCCCGTGGACGTGCTACCTGCCCGATTGACACGACACCCAACGGAGGCTTCATGCCCAAAGATACCAGACTGCTGGCCGTTCTGATTGATGGCGACAATGCTTCGCCGAAATACGCCAAGTCGCTTTTCGAAGAGATCGCCTCCATGGGGGAAGCCTCGGTCCGGCGGGTTTACGGCGATTTTGCCAGCCAGCAGATGAACGGGTGGAGCCGGGTTGCCGCAGAATATGGCCTCGTGCCTCTGCACTCACCTGCCAACACGGTCGGGAAGAACGCCTCTGACATCGCTTTGGTGATTGATGCAATGGACCTGATGCACACCGGGCGCTTTGACGGTTTTGTGCTCGTGAGCTCGGACAGCGATTTCACCCGTCTGGCGAGCCGCATCCGGGAACAAGGGCTCGATGTCTTCGGTATGGGTATGCAGAAAACGCCCGACGCGTTCCGCAAGGCGTGCAAACGCTTCATCTACTTGGAAAACATCGACAACACGCCCGAGGAAGCCAAGGAAAAGACGACCGACAAGCGCCCGCTGACAGAAGCGCGCGACCTGATCTTTCGGGCCATGGACAGCATAGACGGCGACGATGAATGGTACCGTCTGGGCGACATCGGGCAGGTGATTACGGCGGCCAACCCGGACTTCGACACGCGCACCTATGGTAAGCGCAAGCTGTCGGATCTGGTCAAGGCGCTCAAGGTGTTTGAGACGCGCACCGAGCACAGCCAGTTGCTTTTGCGTCGGGTCGACTGACCGGGACCGCAACATGCTGCGTCACGCGACAATGACCGCCTCTGGCCCTTTGTCGCGTTCTGTGCTTGATGCGGCGCAAACGCCTCATGGAGTCCGTCATGTTCATTGCCTCGCTGATCGCCAAACCCGGAACACTTGACCCCGCGCTGGTGGAAAGCTTGCGCAATGCTTTTGGCGGGGCCGATGTGGTCTGGCTGGCGCCGGACGAGGCGGCGGAATTTGCCCTGCCTGCGCGTCCTTCGAACTTTGACGAGGTGCGCGACAGCGTTGCGGCTCAGGCCGATCTGAACATCGTGCCCATCGAAAATCGCGCCAAGAAGATGCTGCTGGCGGACATGGATTCCACCATGATCCAACAGGAGTGCATCGACGAACTGGCCGAGGAAGCGGGCGTCGGCGCGCATGTCAAAGACATCACCGCGCGCGCCATGAACGGCGAACTGGATTTCGAGGGCGCGCTGATCGAACGTGTCGCCCTGCTGAAGGGCCTGCCCGAAAGCGTGATCGACAAGGTTGTCGCCGACCGCATCACTCTCATGCCCGGCGGCAAGGAATTGATCGCGCAGATGCATGCAAACGGCGGCCACGCGGCGTTGGTGTCTGGCGGCTTCACAGCCTTTACACAGAGGGTTTCCGCACTGTTGGGGTTTGACGAAAACCGCGCCAACACGTTGGTCATCGCGGACGGCGAGTTGACGGGCGAGGTCGGACGCCCGATCCTGGGCAAACAGGCCAAGGTCGATGCGCTGGAGCAGATAACCGAACGGCTAGAAATCACCGAGGCCGACGTGATCGCGGTGGGGGACGGGGCCAATGACCTTGGCATGTTGAACCGTGCGGGCATGGGTGTCGCCCTGCACGCAAAACCTTCGGTTCAGGCGAAATGCGATCTGCGCATCAATCACGGCGATCTCACCGCGCTGCTTTACCTCCAAGGCTACGCAAAACCTTAACGTCGGACCGCCGCGATTGAACAAAGCGCCTCACGGGTGTCAGCAAAGCACTCCCGTGATCCAAGGCGTGCCATGAGACCTCTCCCGACCAAGGGACCCTACGGCTTATTGCGCCTTAGGCAATAAAACATATCCGATTGTCCGGCTTGGCTGACGCAGTCAGAACACATCAGCCTTGGGGCGGATCTCGCCGGTTACGGTCTTGGCAAAATTGCGGATCTCGGGGTTCATGAAGCGCTTCACATCCGGATGGTCGGCGTCCAGCACACCAAGGCGAACCAGCAGCGCCGCAATGGCGCAGTCAGAAGCGCGCGTTGCGCCATCGACAATCTTCAGCGAAATGCCAAGCCCGCGCTCTGGCAGGATGGCAATGAAATAGCCCTCGGCACCGGTCTTGATCGCCACAGGCTCTTTGGCCGCCTGCATCAAATGGGTGCAGGCGCGCCCTTGGCCCGCCACAAGCACCGGATGCGCAATCATCGCCTGCGTCAGCCGCGAGGCCGCGCGCGACAGAACATCCCCGCGCGTCCCGGCGCTGGCAAAGAACGCCATCGCGCGCGCCATGCCATGCATCGTGGTGGCGAAATTCGGCGCCGAGCAGCCGTCTATGCCGTAACCCGGTGTTTCCTGCCCTGTAACCTCCTCGAACACCGATTTGATTGCACGCTGTACAGCTTGGTCCGGGCAGCAATAGTCAGGTCCGGCGCCCAAATGCTTGGCCAGCGTCAGGAAACCCGCGTGCTTGCCGGAGCAGTTGTTCATCAGGCGACGCGGCGCTTCGTCGCGCCGGATCATGCCGAGACGCAAATCCTTGTCGCGGGAAGGTTCCGCACCACAGATCAGATCCTCTTCGCTGCGGCCAATGTCGGAAAGCCACGCGGCCACGGCGTCATTGTGCAGCGGTGCGCCCTGGTGGGACGCACATGACAGGGCCAGCCGTTCGGTCGACAGTCCGTGCGCATCCGCTGCGCCTGACGCCACCAAAGGCAACGCCTGCAACATCTTGGCCGAACTGCGCGGCAGGATCTGCTGGTCGGGATCGCCCCACGACTCGACCACCTCGCCGCTGGCGTCGCAAATCACCGCATGGCCGAAATGCCGGCTTTCGGCCAATGGTCCCCGGACGACCTCTACCATCTCCACTGCGCTCATGATCTGCCCCTTTTTTCCGAGTGCGCCCCCATATCCGGGGGACAAAGGATGCACCTTAGAACCCTGAGCGAGTTTCTGCCAACAGGGCTTTCTCATTTCCGTTTTTTCAGGCTAAAGTCCCGCCGTCGAGAGAATATACCGCCACAGTGTCGGACAAGGTCGGGACAGGGCCAGGCACGCGGTTGGTTTGGGGCTAAAGACAGCTGGAGGCTGCACGAATGAAATCTCACTTTGGTCGGATGGTTGCTGCGGCTGCTTTGACGCTGGTCGCTTCTTTTGCGCAGGCACAGGAAAGCAGCACGAACCGCGTTGACGCCATGACCGACTGGTCGGTGTTCGAAGGACAAGACCCACGCGAATGCTGGGCCGTGACCACCTACAAGGAAATGCTCAACACCAAGGATGGCCGCGAGGTCGCCGTGACGCGGGGCGAAATCCTGTTGATGGTGTTCTATCGCCCCGGCGCTGATGTGCAGGGACAGGTGGCCTTTACCGGCGGCTATCCCTTTGCACCGGGATCGACTGTGAACGTCAAAGTCGATGACAGCGAATTCGAAATGTACACAGAGGGCGAATGGGCCTGGCCTGCGACACCGCAAGACGACTCAAAGCTCATCACGCAGATGAAGCGCGGCGCATCTGCCGTTCTCACCGCCGTGTCGGCGCGTGGGACCAAGACGCAGGACACCTTCTCTCTGCTCGGTTTCACCGCCGCAGTTGAAGACGCCGAAAAACGCTGCAGCTGACACGACATGACCGCGCCAGAGTGGATCGCCGTCGATTGGGGCACCTCGCATGTGCGGGTCTGGGCCATGAATGGCGCGACCGTTCTGGCCCGGCGCGACAGCGATCAGGGCATGGGCCGCCTGCACGCCTCTGAGTTCGAGGCCGCATTACTTTCCCTGCTCGGCGATTGGCTGGACACCGCGCCCGCGCCTTTGCCTGTCGTGATTTGCGGCATGGCCGGGGCACGTCAGGGCTGGCATGAAGCGCCATACATCCCCGTCCCATGCGAAGTGCCGGTTCATGGCGTGGCGGTCCCCACCAAGGATGCGCGCCTGAACGTGCGCATTCTGCCGGGTCTGTCACAAGCCAAGCCCGCCGATGTGATGCGCGGCGAAGAAACCCAGATCGGCGGTTTTCTGGCCAGTCACGCGGACTTCGACGGTGTGCTTTGCCTCCCCGGCACGCACACCAAATGGGCGCATATCAGCGCGCGCGAGGTTGTCTCCTTCCGGACCTTCATGACGGGAGAGATGTTTGCCCTGCTGTCACAGCAATCGGTGCTGCGGTTTTCCACGGCCGATGGCTGGAATGAGGCCGCGTTTCTTGATGGCGTGGCCGACGGCATGGGCCGCCCTGCGGGGTTCGCGGCGGAGCTGTTCAGCCTTCGCGCCCGCGACTTGCTGGAAGACCCCCCAAAGGGCCACGCCCGAGCCCGCTTGTCCGGTCTTTTGATCGGGCTGGAGCTGGCCGGATCCCGCCCCTACTGGCTGGGCCAGGACGTTGTCGTGCTGAGCGACGATTCGTTGGGGCAAGCCTATGTCGCAGCTTTGGACGCGCAGGGTGCAGTGGTGCGCAGTGCGGCCACCGAGGGCGTGACATTGGCCGGTTTGGTCACCGCTTTCAAAGCAGGCTGAACTTCGCCGCTCGGGGACATCACCTCGCTTGCGGCGCGTTATGAAATAACAGTACATGTCGTCCATGATTTGGGCGCTGAACGGATCGTCCGACCGCTTTCGTCGCGTTGTTCCCATTCAATACTGCGGCAACGCGACAAGCGGGCGACCGGTTTGCAGCCGCCCCTGAATGAGACAAAAGGATATCCGATGACACTCGGACTAACTCTGACCGACCTCTGCGTGAATGGCTCCGGTGGCCGTGTCCTGGTCCAGGCCGCGGACCTGAATGTGCCACCGGGCACCTTACTCGGGATCACCGGCGCATCCGGGGCGGGAAAGACAACGCTGCTGCATGCAATTGCCGGGATTGTGCCGTCGGAAGGCAGCATTCGTTGGGGCGAGACAGATTTTTCCAAACTATCCGACCACGCCCGCACCGCCTTTCGGGCACGCAACATGGGCATGGTGTTTCAAGATTTCCTGCTGTTCGACGACCTCTCTGCCCACGACAACGCCCGTCTCGCGGCCATGTTCGCGCCGCACACCGAACGCGCAGAGATCACCGACCGGGCAAAACAGCACCTGAGTGAACTTGGCCTGACCGACCCGGAACGCCACGTCGCCAGCTACTCTGGTGGAGAACGGCAACGCGTCGCTCTCGCACGCGCCTTGGCAGCAGATCCCGCTGTCGTTCTGGCCGATGAACCCACCGCCGCACTGGACCGCAGTGCTGCGGACCGCGTCATCCACGACCTAGTCGCGGCGTGTCGCGAAAGGGGGCGCACACTGATCGCCATCAGTCATGACACGCATCTGCTCGACGCGATGGACAGGGTTGTGCATGTGACAGATGGGCACCTGGCGGCACAGGTTCCGGCATGATTGTCCTGCTGCTGACGCCTATTGTTCTGGTCGCCGTTCTGCTCTGCCGCGGGTATGCGCCGGGTCCCTTGGTTCGCGCGCTGCTGTGGCGGTATCGGTTGGTGAACTGCCTGTTTGGCGGGCTGATTGCCGTGGCTCTGGCCATGGGCATTGCCGTGTTGGCGCAAGAGCGCGGCCTCCGCGAAGGCAGCGCACAGGCCGCAGACGGCTTTGATCTGGTGGTCGGCACGCCGGGCTCGGAAATGGATCTGATGCTGGCGAGCGTATACCTTCAACCCTCCCGCGTGGGGCTGCTGGACGGCGACCGCTTTGCCAGTATTGCCGAAGATCCACGGGCCCAACTGGCCGCGCCGCTGGCTTTTGGCGACAGCCATGACGGCGCCCCCGTCGTTGGCACGGTGGCGGATTTCGTGACCCACCTTGCGCACGGCGCGGTGCAAGGACGCCTGTTCGCCAACACGTCTGAGGCCGTCGTGGGCGCAAGATCCGACCTGCACATCGGTGACCATTTTCACCCCAGCCACGGGCACGGCCACGGCGCAGACCACGATGCACATGAAGGCGTTGAATTCGAGGTGGTCGGTCGTCTCCCCCTCACCGGAACGCCGTGGGACCAAGCCGTCATCGTGCCTATCGAAGCCGTGTGGGAGACACATGGCCTTGCAAATGGACACGGGGCCGAGGAAGGCACGCGCATCGGAGCGCCGTTTGATCCCGCGCTGTTCCCCGGCACACCCGCTGTGGTGGTGGTGCCGCGCGGCATGGGCGCGGCCTACGGCCTGCGCACCACGCTGAACCAAGCTGACGACATGATGGCAATCCTGCCCGGCGCGGTACAGGCAGAATTGTACCGACTGATGGGGGACGCGCGGCAGGCCGTGACCGTTCTGACCAGCGTGACCCAAGGCTTGGTTGTCCTTGCAGTGCTGGTCAGCCTGATGATTCTGTCGCGACTGTTCCAGCGCCAGCTGGCAATGCTGCGCGCGGTGGGGGCGCCCATGCGCTTTGTTCTAAGCGTCGTCTGGGGGCATGCCGCTGTGCTTCTGAGCATCGGCACCGTGCTGGGCGTTCTGCTGGGCTACGGCGCGGCGGCAGTGTTGAGCAGCGTACTCACGGCACACACCGGGGTGCACGTGCCCGCGACCCTGGGCGTGACCGAGTTGCGCCTTGCGGCCGGTTTTCTGTCCGCCGCCGCAGTGGCTGCGCTGATTCCCGCGTGGTGGGCTGCACGCACGCCAGTCGCCGAGGCACTGCGTCGCAATTGAACTGCGCAAGGGCGCGGCGGGCGAACAATCGGCGCCCCGCCGCGCCCTTTGCGACCCTTGATCGCGCGTATTGTGCGGCCGCGCGGTCGATGCCGCACCCCCACCACGCACCCCGACAAAGGGAGAGGTGCCGCGTCCGCCATCAAGCGACCGGCACAGCAGGGAGCAAAAGCCGATGCATTCTTCGTTCCGTGAGGCCGCAGATTAAAACAAAGGCCGGTCATGACACCCACGGCGTCAAGCACTGAAACCGAACAGTGCAGCCGCCGCAGGTCATGCCCGCCCATTCGAAGCACATATCGCTGATAAACGGCCTCATCGCTTTAGGACGAAATACCCGTCCACAAAGGATCAAAGGCAGCAATCAGGGACAAGATCAGGCAGTGCCTGTCTCTGCTGCGATTTGCTTGCGGGATTTGCGCTCCCGCTCTGTGGCGGACTTCAATTGACCACAGGCGGCCATGATGTCCTCGCCGCGCGGTGTGCGGATCGGAGACGCGTAGCCCGCCTTGTAAATGATATCAGCGAACTTCTCGATCCGTTCCCAATCCGACCGCTGGTAGGGCGAGCCTGGCCATTCGTTGAAGGGGATCAAGTTGATTTTGGCCGGGATGCCCTGGATCAATCGCACCAACCGGCGCGCATCAGCATCACTGTCGTTCACGTCCTTGAGCATCACATACTCAAAGGTGATGCGTTCCGAATTCGACAACCGCGGGTATTCCCGAAGCGTGTCCAGCAACGTCTCAATGTTCCAGCGCTTGTTGATCGGCACCAGCTTGTCGCGCACCTCGTCTGTGGTTGCGTGAAAAGACACCGCCATCAGGCAGCCGATCTCTTCGGCGCATTTGGTGATCTCCGGCACGACGCCAGAGGTGGACAGCGTGATGCGGCGTCGGGACAGGGCGATGCCCTCATTGTCCATGGCGATCTTCATCGCGTCGCGCACATTGTCGAAGTTGTACAATGGTTCGCCCATGCCCATCAGCACGACGTTGGACAACAGGCGCGGCCCCTGATCTCCGGTGCCCATGCCGTGCTCGGGCCATTCGCCCAAGTCGTCACGCGCCATCATGATCTGGCCGACGATCTCGCCCGCCGTCAGGTTGCGCACCAGCTTCTGCGTGCCCGTGTGGCAGAAGGAACAGGTCAGCGTGCACCCGACCTGAGACGAAATGCACAGCGTTCCACGATCCGTCTCGGGGATGTAGACGACCTCGACCTCATGCCCGCCTGCGATCCGAACCAGATATTTGCGCGTGCCGTCGGCGCTGACCTGCTTGGACACCATCTCAGGCAACTGAATAATGAATGCTGCGTCAAGTTGCTCGCGATACCCTTTGGCAAGGTTGGTCATCTCGGCAAAATCACGCACGCCCCAGAAATAGACCCACTGCCAGATCTGGTTCACCCGCATCTTGGCCTGTTTTTCCGGCGTGCCCATGGCAATCAGCGCGTCGCGCAGGGCGACACGGGTCAGGCCGATGATGTTTTGCTTGCCGCCTTCGGGCTGCTTGCGCGGGATCGTCAACACGTCCTGTGTGATGGGAGCGTCGGTCATAAGAGCCATCCTCTGGGAGAAGAAGGGGTTCATATACAGGATTCGACGCGGATTTCCACGCCGAATTCCAAAGGATCACAGGGATGTGGCCGCCAGGCGCTCTTACGCCAGCCGCGCCTCCGCCCGAGCGGCCTCGTTCTGGCCGCGACGCTCCCGCCGCGCACGCGCCGCAGCGACCAAAGCGTGAAAGATCGCGCGTTGCCGATGGGCGTAAAACAGATGCTCCGGATGCCACTGGACGCCGATCGCAAACGGGTCCGAGGTCCGTTCGATCGCTTGCACCATGCCGGCCGTGTCCCGCGCGCAGACTTGCAGCCCCTCGCCCAGTTCCTTCACCGCTTGGGTGTGTAAGGCGTTGACCTTCATCGGTTCCGGTCCAGTGTGTTTGGCCAGCAGCGTATCATTGTCCACGCAGATTTCGCGTTTTGGCAGGATCGTCTTGATCTTGTTGTCCATGCCAAAGGTTTGCCACGCGTTCTGGTCCAGCGTGCCGCCGAGCGCCACGTTCAGCATCTGGGCGCCACGGCAAATGCCCAGAACCGGCATGTTCAGATCCGCGGCCTGCTCTGCCAGCGAGCGTTCCAACTCATCGCGGTCGTGGTCCAAACGCGCAGATACCCCAAGCGTGCCGCCGTATAGCTCCGGGCCGATATCGTCGCCGCCACCGATGACGATACCGTCGACCTTGGACAAATCGCAGTCCCGCTTGGCCCCCCAACGCACGCCACGGGCACCCGCCAGCCAGAGGTTCAGATTGATAAGCGGAAAGATACGCCAACCGCTGCGGTCAGAGACGGTCACACCGATGATAGGTCGCGTCATTGTACAGCCTCGACGCCATGATCCCTCATCATACGGTCAACTTTATCAGACCAGCGCTTGTCCGCACCCGGTGCCGTGTGCATGTGGTCGATCCACGCCTTGCGCAACGAGTCCAGCAACGCGCCATTCTGCGCCACGTCCTCGACAGTCCACCACAGCTTCCACGCTTGCGCCAATGACCAATCGGCCTCGTCGATGCGGCAGTCGGGCAAACGAAAGTGAAACGTCGGGCGCGCCGCGGTCTTGTCCGGTTCCGGAAACATGCGGTTGTAAAGGCTCTCGTTCGCGTGCGCAAAAAGCGGAAACAGGTCCAGCCCGTGGTTGCGCGATTGCACGTGCCGCGCCATCACAACCATCAAATCCGCAAGCGACGACGGTCGCGACCGCGCCAATTCCGTAACGAAGGCCGATGGCCATTGGTTCACAAACGGCATCAGCCGCCGTGTCACATCCAGATCTTCCTGACGCCGCAACCAAGGTTCCAACAGTCCATAGGCAAGGATCGTCTGCATGGTATGCGGATCGTCCAGCGACACCACCTCCGGATTCAGATGCACGCCAAATCCCAGCAGGAGTCCGTCGCGCGTGCCTGTCGCACCCGCCTGACGCAAAGCATCGGTCAAGGCGTCCAGCCGCGCGACCTTCTCGCGGGTCAAGGGCCCTGTGATGATCTCCACCGGGACAAGGCCCGTGGCCAAGTCCAATCCCATCTGCAAAAGCGGAATGTTCTTTTTCTTCCGCAGAACCGTGTCCAGTTCGACCCGGATGTCGCCAATCACGGTCCCGATCACGGTCAGTTCGTGGCTTTCCCCTTCTTCGATGTGCCCACCGAAGGTCTGGAACACCACATCCGCCGCCTGGACCTCATTCAGACCGGCAAATTCGATCTCGACACCCGTTCGGCGCGGCTCTCCTTCGGCAGTTTCGGTCAAAGCAAGGGGTCGATAGTGCGATGTCATTCGGCGACCTTTCGTCAGTCCCGGAGGCGATCCGATGTTCAAGACAGCACAAATGCTCCCCTAGTGCGATGCGTTATACAGCATCCGGCAGAGGGTCGGGCGCAGGCTCTTCGCTGGCCTCGGTCTTGTGACCACTGAACACCAGCACCCAGACCAAGATCGGCAAGGAGACGATACCGCCTACCGGCCCCCAAAGCCACAAGCCAAACAGGATCGCCAGAAAGACCAGCAGCGGGTTCAGGTGCAGGCGCTGACCGACCAAGGAAGGTGTGACGAACTGTGCCTCAATCATGTTAAGACAGAGGAAACCCACCAATGGCACCACGACCATCGCCCCGGTGAAATGCATCGCGCCGCCGACCAGCAAGGCTGCCATCATCATGACCGGCCCTAGGTAAAGCACGAAATTCAGGATAAAGGCCGCACCGCCCCAAAGCATCGCATTGGGCAAGCCAATCAGGGTCATCACACCAAAGGTCCCAAGGCCAAGGCACGCATTGATGAACGTAACGGTCACAAAGTAGTGCGAAACCGCGCGGTCCGCGTCCCGAAGTGCGGCAGCGCGCGTCGGGATGAACTTGTAGATTTCGTCAGCCGTCAGAACAAAGAAGAACAACGTCCCGGCAAAGATCAGCGCCTGTGCAGCAAAGTTCGGTGCCATCCAAAGCGCGTCGATCAATGTCGGCACGGCAGCTTTCACAGCCTCATCACCGCCTTCGGCAATGGTTTCCTCGATCTCACGCCCCAGGGCCTCTGCCCCGCGAACCATGCGGACAATCTCATCGACCCAGTCACGGATTTCGCTCTGGATTTTCGGGATTTCCTCCATCAGCCCGGACATGACCGGGCCAAGAGCGGAAATAAACAGAAGCAAGAGAACAACAGCCAAGAACAACGCAACCGAGGCGCTGACCGCGCGCGGTACACCGAGCCTGCCAAGTCGGTTTACGAAGGGCGCCAACACGACGCCCACAACAAGACCAAGTGCAACGGGCGCAACGAGATCTCCGGCCAATTTCATGGCCGCGATTGTTGCGAGCGCTGCAATCAAAATCAACGCCTGCGCCGCAATTCGGGTCTCGCGATTGGTGAGCCGCCACATATATCAGATCCTGTCGTGTAAATCGTGTTGAGCAGCGGGTTTCGCAGCGGGGTTCGTGCCCGGAAAGGGCTGAGTGCGCGCCTCTTCAACCTGAAGCTGGGCTTCGGCGGCGCGCATGTGTTGGTCGCGTTTTTCTTGGGCTTTCAAACCCTTGCTCGGCCAAAGCTTTGCCGCCGCAAGGCCGATGCCCGCAATGGCCAGGAAGGCCACCATCTTGTGTTCCTTGATGACGCCCAAGGGATCGGTCGGACGTTTTTCCACCTCTTCCTGAGCTTCCATCGCCTCGATCCGCTTACGAATGACGCGTTTGCGGGCCTCTGGCGGCAAATGCCCCAGCCCCTCGTGCAACGTCAGCCGCATTGCTTCAGCGGATGGCGACGTATCCGGCGTCGGGGCCTTGGTCCCGGCCTCTGCCGCCGTGGGCGGTTTCGCCTGACCGCTCTTGGCGATCAGCATGGCAAGGCCAACGCCCATCAGGGCCGCGCCAAGCGGGTTGCGTTTGGCAGTCTTCAATGCCGTTTGAGCCACCGTCTGCGCAATGTCCGTGCCCATCAAGGCCGCAGGTTGTGCATTTTGAGTAAGTCCGGCCAGGGCCGCAGCCAAGCCGGCGCGGTGTACGGCAGCCTGGGCTTCCAGTTCATCAATACGGTTTGGCATGAGGGGCCTCCGTCGTTGCCGACAGATCGGCCCGTAAATTGGCCATGGCTCGATGCGGAACCAATGCGCCTGGCTTGATCCTGTGAGCGCCGACCAGCGCTAAAATCACCGCCAGACCCAGCGCGGAAAAGCCGACGGTCAAAACCGACCACATCAGCGTCCAGCCCAGCACCTCGTACAAGGCGATCACGGCGGCGGCCGACAGCACCATCAAAGCCACGAACATGAAGATCGCGGCAACAACCAACATCACGGCGCCCAAAGCCATGCGCGCCGCGCCGCGCGACATTTCAGCCTTCGCCAGCGCAAGCTCGACCCGAACAAGAGAACGCAGCTCCTCCATGAGGGCCACGATATAGGCCGGAATTCCGGCGGCAGATGGATTGTGATGTGTCATTCGGGTGCGTTTCCCCTTTTGCCGTTAGCGGTCTGTTATCAAAGGGTTGCGCCGCAGACCGCGTCAGCGGTCCACGGCGAGAGCCAAACTCAGCGACGCGCTTTCAACGCCAGGCCGACGAGCAAGCCGACACCGGCCGCGCCAAGCAACGCCGTGGTCGGGTTGTTGCGCACCATGGTTTCAAGCTGACCGTGCGCATCTCGCACAGCGAGCGCGCTCTCTTCATATGCAGCCTCGACGCTTTCACTTGCAGCGTCGAATGCACGTGCGGCGTGCTCACGGGCCTCTGTGTAGCCGCCCTCGAGCGACTCACGTGCACTGTCAACAGCGTCGCGGGCATGTGCGGTGGCTTTTTCCATGCCAGAGCCATTGCGAATAGGGTTTTTCGAAGCACTCATGATGTATCTCCTTTTCATCTGCTCAACACCGCTAGGGCGAAAAGGTTCCGCGACCACTTGCAAACGACAAAGACCGAACTCCGCTGCGCTCCGGTCTCTTCGCGTCACGTTGAAGGGAACTTCCACGACCCGAAAAAGGTTGAACGATCACAACGCATCAACAGAAGGTAGAGAAAGATATGCTGTATTGGACAATAATGTTTTTCGTGGTCGCCGTGATCGCGGGGATCTTTGGGTTTGGCGGTATCGCCTCTGCTTCGGCAGGCGTGGCCCAAATTCTATTCGTCTTGTTTTTGATTCTTTTCGTCGGTGCATTGATCATGCGCGCCGTGCGAGGACGTTCAAGCTGACCTACAACAGGTTGCCAGAGACGGAGCTGAAAGCAAGCAACTAGACCCGGGGCTTAACTGTTCCGGATCTTTTTTCTTTTTTACTGCGAATTTAGCTATAGATAAGGTCGCCTACATGTTTTTAGGACCGGGGCCTAGGTGAATGACGGAAATGCGACTTGGCAGCGGACTGCATCAACAAGCCGAAACCTCCGACCATGTGCTGAAATTGAGCGATCCTGTTCGTCTGGATGTGCTGAAGGCCAGCGGGCTGATGGCCGGCGGGCCGGACAAACCCCACGATCGCTGCGTCCGTCTGGCCAGCCGGATCCTCGGGGCACCCGTCAGTCTTGTCTCTTACGTCGACACCGAGCGCCAGCACTTCAAGGCGCATATCGGCCTTGAAGGCAAAGCATTGGAAGATCAGGGAACACCGCTGACGCACTCCTTTTGTCAATATGTCGTCAGCTCCGGAAAGCCTCTGATGATCGCTGACTCACGCCTCGATCCTGTGCTGTCGGACAATGGCGCAGTGCACGATTTGAATGTGATCGCCTACCTCGGTGTCCCGATTCATGCTCCGGGCGGCGAGGTGCTTGGCTCTTTTTGTGTTATCGATGGCAAGCCCCGCGACTGGACGCAGGACGATCTGGACGCTTTGAATGACCTAGTCGCCATGCTGGAAACCGATCTTGCGCTGCGACAGACCGTCAGCGAACGCGACGTGGTATTGCAGGAAATGAACCACCGCGTGCGCAACCTGTTTTCGCTGATCAATGGCATGGTGCGCATGGATCGGCGCACCGCGACAAGTGTAGATGAGCTGGCTGAAAGCATCGCAAAACGCCTCAGCGCCCTGAACGCGGCGCACTCCATGATCGTCCCCGTGGTGGAGGCCAGCGACACCAAGGCCGACGCCGAAGGCGCTCAAATCGACGGCCTGCTGGAAAAACTGCTGGCGCCCTACTCTGGCACAGCGCGACTGGATATCTCCGGACCGGACGTGTGGATCGGACCAAAAGCAGCCGTTTACCTGGCGCTCACGGTGCATGAACTTGCAACGAATGCAGCGAAGTACGGTGCGTTGTCCGTCGAGGGCGGGCATCTCTGCGTGCAATGGCAGGTCAAGAATGAACGGCTGGAGATCGACTGGACGGAGACGGGCCAATGCTGGGAGGACGTGACCCAGACAAAGGGCAGCGGCTTTGGCTCGCAACTGCTGAGCATCTCCGTCGAATCTCAATTGTCGGGCACTATCGTGACAGACGTGACGCCGGACACCTTTTCCCATCACATCAGCCTGCCGATGGAGCGTCTGGCGCGTTAATCGTTCGCCTGATGTCAAAAAAACCGGGCGCACTCCTGAGTGGCCCGGTCTTCTTTTGGAGGCGTACCCTTACGCCTGAAGCGTCTCTGTTGATGAGAAGAACATCGCTTGGCTCACTGCCGAGCGCACCTGTTCTTCGGTGTACGGCTTGGCAATCAGGAACGCCGGTTCAGGGCTTTCACCCGTCAGCAAACGCTCCGGGAAAGCGGTGATGAAGATCACCGGAATATCCGAATTGTCGCCAAGGATCTTGTTCACCGCGTCTACGCCGCTGGACAGGTCAGCCAGCTGAATGTCCGAGAGGATCAGATCCGGAGCCTGCTGCTCATAAAGCGCCAGCGCCTCTGTCTCCGTCTTGGCAATGCCTGTGACCTGATGGCCCATCTCGCCAACAATGCTCTCAAGGTCCATGGCGATGATCGCCTCATCCTCGATGATCATGACCTTGCCGTTGATCGACTTGGCCATCTCGACATAGGCGATGTCGACGAGCGAGCGCGCTTCATCCTCGGACACGTCCAGAACCGTGCCCACTTCATCGAACGACATTTCTTCGATTGTGTGCAGCAACAACGCCTCGCGGGTGTCACGTGTCAGACGGCCGAGGTGCTTTTGCGCCTTTGCCGCCAAACCGGCTGCATCGTCTGCCAGAGCACCTCCCGTGCTGTTCCAGATCATCTGAAACACCCGGAACAAAGCCACTTTCGCGGGGATGGAACGGTCAAAACTGTCGAAATCGCTCAGGATCGCCTCAAGAGTTGCGGCGGCATAGTTGTCCCCCTTCTCTTGTGACCCGGTTAACGCACGTGCGTAACGACGCAAAAACGGCAGGTTGCTGCCGATCACGCTGGTAAGATCCGAAGACTGAGATGTGCTCATCGTCTGCTTTCCATCAATATATTTTTCATTTGCTTGGGAACCAAACGCCTTGCACCCGGTTATGTTCCCGAGACAATGAAAAAAAGTGCAGGCAGAAGTGTGGGCGCGCGAAACTGCAGGGGACGCAGTGCGGCAGCCTATTTTTTTCGGCTTGCAGGAACAAAACTCACGCATTCGTGTTGAGTTCCGAAACGATGGCAAAAGTGTGCAGCAGATGAACTCAGATCGGAAGACTTCAAAGGTGCAGCAGGAAATCGATGACAATCTGAAACGCGCCTACGGGGACGTTACGAAACAAGATGTGCCAGACCGGTTCACGGACCTTCTGGCTCAACTTCGTGCAGCCGAGGAGTCCGGCGGCCCCGAAGGCGGTGACAGCAATGCAGAATCGTGATCCACGCGACCAGTTGGTCGATCACTTGGGTGCAATGCGTGCGTTCGCCATGTCGCTGACCGGCAACTCGGCTTTGGCAGATGACATGGTTCAGGATTCTCTCGTCAAAGCTTGGACGAAAATCGATTCATTTGAGACTGGAACCAATTTGCGGGCTTGGCTGTTTACCATCCTGCGGAACACCTATTACTCCCACCACCGAAAGGCCCGCCGCGAAGTGGGCGATCCCGACGGGACGTTCTCGGCCAGTTTGGCCCAGAAGCCGGACCACGACGGGCGCCTTCAGATGCGGGATTTCAATACAGCATTCGCGACGCTCTCCGATGAGCAGCGCGAGGCGTTGGTACTGGTGGGTGCAGAGGGGTTCTCCTACGAAGAAGCCGCAGAAACTTGTGGTGTCGCTGTGGGAACCGTGAAAAGCCGGGTTAACCGGGCGCGGGCGCGGTTGGCGGAGCTGATGGGCCTCGACGAGAATGAGCATCTGGAACTTACGGACCGGGTGACCTCAGGCATCGTTGCGGCGCAAAAGCACGCTATGTGATGAAACAATAAATGAGCTTTGAGCGTGTTGAAGGTCCTGTCCAAAAGCCTAGGGGCGCGGATCGCGTTCCTCATGTCCTTGGCAATGCTGCCGCTGGGCCTGATCTCGATCTACCAGACGCAAGTCGTGGTGGACGAGGCTCAGGCTCTGTCGCGCGCCGCATTGCTGTCGGAGACAATGGCAGCCGCCAGCGGCGAGCGTGAGCTAATTCAGCAAGCGCTCGGCTCCGCACGGGGTTTGGCATCGGCCGTCATCAACACAACGGGCGAGCCGTGTGACGAAATTCTGGCCAATTTCGTCAACAACCAACAAACTTACATATATGCCAGCTACGTTCAGGCCGATGGTGCGATGAACTGTAGTTCCGCCGGCGAAAGGCGGGTTTTCTCCGATGCTGGCATGATGGCAGAAGCGATGGCTCAAAATGGCCCCCGGGTAGAGATGCTGCCATCGGGCCCTATGACAGGGCAACCCGTCATCATCGCATCTCATCCCGTGGTCCTCGACGGCGAGACACTCGGCATTTTGTCCATTTCGATCCCGAATTCCCTGGCGGAGTCGTTGATGGATAACCCGATGCCATCCAACGAGTTGAAGCTCGCCTCGGTAAACATCGAAGGCAAAGTGATCTCCGCATCCGAAGGCGTGCGCGCCGCCGCGACGTTCCTGCCACAGAATGTCCCGCTTGATGAACTGGTCACGCGCGTCGGCAAAACGTTCAGTGCCTCTGCCGGCAACGGAGAGGAGCGTTTCTTTGCTGTCGCGCCGATGATCGACGACGTGCTGGTTCTCGTAGGAAGCTGGCCTGTATCCGTCGCCAGCAGCAGTGGCGAAGGTCCACGCGCCAGAATGGCCGTGATCTTCCCGGCACTGATGTGGCTAACCGGAATAGCGGTCGCCTTTCTCGGTTTGCAACAACTGGTCGTGCGGCACGTCAAACAGTTACGGTCTGCCATGCGCCAATTTGCCTTGGGCGAGCGCCATGCCGAGCCACTGAAGCTGCAAAACCCGCCCGAAGAGCTGGAAGAGGCGCAGCGCGCCTTCAATCGCATGGTTCTGATCCTGACAGACGCCGAAGCCCGTCAGGAACAGGACCTGCACGACAAGGAAGTGTTGCTGAAAGAAGTTCACCATCGGGTCAAGAACAACCTGCAGCTCATCGCATCGATCATGAACATGCAGGCGCGTTCTGCACGTTCCGCCGAAGCGCGCCATATGCTTGCCGGGCTTCAGCGCCGGGTGCGCGGCCTCGCGATGCTGCACCGGACGCTCTATACCACCACCGACCTGACCACTGTCGATTCCCAGGATCTGATTCAGGCGGTAGTGGACGACGTTTCGACCATGTCCCGCGACGGCTCCGTCGTCCTGAAATGCGAGATTGCCAGCGTCCCCCTGTTTCCCGATCAGGCGGTTCCGTTGTCCATGCTCGTGACCGAAGCCCTGTCCAACGCCTACAAGTATGTCGGCACCTCGTCCGACGCCGCGCCGCGCATCTCGATCACTGTCGGCGAGGCAGATGGAGACATGGTGAACCTACGGGTGGAAAACAGCGTTGGGAGCGACGATGGCCGATCCGACGATGAGGCGGAGAACACCGATGGACTTGGAAACCGCCTCATGACCGCCTTTGTCCGCCAACTGGACGGACAAGTGACCCATTCCAGAGAGGTTGACTGCTACGCGCTTGAAATCACTTTCCCGCGCCGAGGGTTCACGCCTCAGAAAAAGGTTAATAATGCCGCTTGATTTCGATGTCCTCATCACGGCGGACGAAGCATGGCCCGAGTTTGAACGCGCTGTGCTTGACGCTAAGACGGAGATCCTGGGCGGTTTTCGTATTTTTGACATGACCACGAAGCTGCGCAGCCCCGAAGGCCGCGCAATAGGGGAAGACTGGTTCGACCTGCTGGCCCATGCCTTGAAACGCGGCGTCAAAATCGTATTGGTGGTCAGCGACTTCGACCCCGTCATCGGCACCCCGCTGCATGAACTTGCCTGGCGTACGGTGCGCCAAGGCGTCGCGCTGTCCGAAATGGTCGATGTCTCCCCCGGCCAGCTGGAGGTGCGCGCAACCATGCACCCAGCCAAACCTGGGATATTGCCTTGGCTGGCGTTGTTGCCAGCCGCGATCATCAAACGCTCCCGCCGCCTGCAACGGATGCGCCACGCCCGCTTGAGCCGTGAAGCCGTCGGCCTGGACAGCGGCAGCCTGCCAGAGCTTCACACCGTCACGCACCACCAGAAACTGGCGGTGATCGACGGGGAGGTGCTGTATGTCGGCGGCCTGGACCTGAACGAGCGCCGCTTCGACACACCCAAGCACGAGCTTCCGTCAAATCTGACCTGGTCAGACGTCCAGCTGATCATACGCGGTCCGGAGGCAAAGGACGCGCGCGAGCATCTTCTGACCTTCGAAACGCTCTGTGGGGCAAGGACGCAGCCAAAGGCGCTGCCGCTGATCAAGCGCACCTTGTCCTGCCCACGCAAATTCCAGCTGCCCTTTCTCTCGCCAAATTCCATGTTGCACGAGATCGAAGATGCTTATGTGAGCGCCTTCCGCAGCGCGCAGCACCTCATCTATGCAGAGACGCAATTCCTGCGGTCTGGTTACCTGGCCGATGCGCTGGCCGAAGAGGCTGCAAAAAAACCCGATCTGACAGCCTTCTTCGTGACCCCGGCCCTCCCCGAAGATGTGGCCTTCGAAGGCAACGAAGCAGTGGATGCCAAATTCGGCCTCGGCTTGGAACGTGATGCCATGGCCACTCTGCGCGAGGCCTTTGGGGATCGCGTGACCTTTGCCGCGCCGGTCCGTCCGGTGTTTGCGGCGCGCGAATCCAAGGCTGTGCTTTCCGGGTCGCCAATCATATACGTTCACAACAAGGTGTTGGTAAGCGACGATAATATAGGTATCGTCGGGTCAGCCAACATGAACGGTCGGTCCATGCGGTGGGACACTGAAGTGGCGGTCGAAACGAAACAGCCAGAGCGCGTCGCTTTGCTGAGAAGGAAGCTCTTCGACCATTGGTGGTTCAACCCGCTGCCGGACGAAGCCCGCCATCCCCGCACGTTGCAGGCGTGGTGGGACGCTGAAATAAAACGCAACGGGGTGCGGCTGCCGGAACATCGAAGCGGTTTCCTGGTGCCCTTCGATCAGGACAAAGGGTCTGAACTGGCGCAACCAATGCCGGGTGTGACTGAAAACCTCGTCTGACTCCGTGCATCTGAGGCAGGCCAAAAACCCGGAGCCAGCAATGAGCCGAGGCCGCACTGCAAACAGCCCCTTCCAGATCCCCCGCAAGGGACTGATCGACGTTGTCATGCGCATCTACAATACCATGATCGTTGACAATCTTGGCTTGCTGGCTGCGGGGATCGCGTTCTATGGCCTGCTGTCCCTCTTTCCAGCGATCACCGCCGGCGTGGCGCTGGCCGGAATGGTGACGGACCCGTCTTTCCTGATCGACGTCTCCGATCCGATTTCAAACGTCCTGCCCTCTGCTGCGGCGGAAATCCTCATGGGCCAGCTGACCAGCGTTGTGACCACCTCGAATGACACGCTCGGGTGGGCCGCCGTTTTCGCCATAGCGCTGGCGCTTTATTCCGCATCAAAGGCCATGGCCAACCTGATCATCGGCCTCAACGTCATCAATGGCGAGCGGGAGACGCGCAATATCGTCAAGCTGAAGGCCATAAACGTGGTCATGACTCTGTGCCTGATCATCGGCATCCTCACGGCTGTCGGGATCGTTGCAGCCATGCCGACGATCGCTGCGGTGGTCTCGAAGAACGCGCAATTCACGACCTTTGTGCTGATCCTGCGCTGGCCTTTGCTGTTCATTCTCGGCGTCTTTGGCATCGCCATGCTGTACCGTTTCGGCCCGTCCCGGCGCAAAGCGCGGTGGCGCTGGCTGACCCCCGGCGCGGCCCTGGCCTGTGCGCTCTGGGTTGCCGGCAGCGTTGGGTTCAGCCGCTACGTCCAGTCCTTTGGCAGCTACAATGAGACATTCGGAGCCCTTGGCGGCGTGATCGTTCTGCTCACATGGCTGTGGCTGTCCGCCTACATCGTATTGCTGGGCGCGACGCTCGATGCCGAGATGGAAGCGCAGACCCGTCTGGACACAACGGTTGGCAAAGATCGGCCTCTTGGCCAGCGTGGCGCGGTAAAAGCAGACACGCTAGGCGATCTTTCCGGGGAACCCTGAGCCGTCCCATCCGTTAGCTCCTCGAACAACGAACACGAGGACCTCATGGACCTGATCCGCATTATATTCGCTATCCTGCTGCCGCCCTTGGGCGTATTTCTGCAGGTTGGCCTTGGAAAACACTTCTGGCTGAACATCCTGCTGACGCTCTGTGGCTATATCCCCGGCATTGTACACGCCGTCTGGATCATCGCCCGGCGCTGACAGGGCCGCCCTCTAATTTGGCCTCATGCAAATTATTTTGGCATTACCGGAACCGACGCCGCGTAACCACGTTGAGATGCAGAAGCTAAGACACTGAAATCAGATAAGGAATACTTTCATGCGTATTGGTGCAGTCATCGCAGCCATTATTGCAGTCGTCGTAATCGGCTTCGGCATTTACATGATCGACATTGACCAGACCGAAGAAGGCTCGATGCCCGAGGTCTCTGTCGAAGGCGGTAATCTGCCCGAATTCGACGCTGAAGTTGGTGACGTCGATGTGACCGAAGAAGAGGTCACTGTCACGGTTCCGGAAATCGAAGTTACCCCGCCGGAAGACGATAATAACTGATCTCTCTTCCCGGCTGTCTAACGCAACTTAATCAAGCAATGGAGTAAGTTATGGACAACGATCGTATCGAAGGCAACTGGACTGAACTCAAAGGCAGGCTGCGTGAAGCGTACGGCGACCTCACAGATGACGATCTGGAGCAAGCCAAGGGCAATCGTGAACAGCTTGAAGGCAAGCTTCAGCAAAAGCTGGGCAAGGAAAAAGACGAAGTTCGCAAGATTGTGGATGATGCGATGGCCAACAATCGGGCCTGAGACCTAAAATACAAGGAAGCGGCGAATTACCTCGTGCCGCGGACTTGTCGAAGACGCCGGTCGCTGAAAAGCGGTCGGCGTTTTTGCTGCTGGACAGTCTGCAGACGCAGACAAGATGCAGACATCCGTGCAATCCAGGATATATGTCTTGGGTGTCACTGGGCGAACGGGCCGACTTTGGACAATGACGCGTCAGGACCAGCTGACCGCAAAACAGCCTTTCGTGACTTTCCCAGCGAAAAAGAACGTTCCGCCCCGAGGTCGGTCGATGGGGCAGCTAGGCACATTCCGGTCTTCTGAGACGCAATGACCTTGGCATTGACCCCTATTGAAATGGGACAATAGCAAAAGGTCGCACCATGTATCGGTCCCAGCGGGACCTCAAAGTGCAATCCAACAATACTCTCTGGTAAATTGGTCGGAGCGAGAGGATTCGAACCTCCGGCCCCTGCCTCCCGAAGACAGTGCTCTACCAGGCTGAGCTACGCTCCGACCGTGATGCGCGGGATATAACCACCGCGCGAATTTGGCAAGAGACGTTTTCGCCCCCTGCCAATCAAAATGCTAGCCTGCTTTGACAGCGGCCTGCGCGCTGTCTGCCGCCATTTTCCGACGATCCGACGGGCGCAGGAAGGGAGAGATCCGGAAAGACGATCCATAACCGCGCGATCGCGTTCGCAGAACTGGTGTCTGGCTGTCGCCCTTCGTGCTTTCGCGGGCAACGATGTAGATGCCGGATGCGATGATGATTCCGGCCCCGATGATCGTGTAGGTGTCGATGGTCTCGTCGAACAGGAAAAATCCGTAGGCACTGGCCCAAAGGATCTGGGAGTACTGCATGGGGGCGACGATGGCGGCCTCCCCCGATTTATAGGCCGCGATCAGGAACAGTCCCGCGACAAAGCCCAGCAGCGAAATCATGGAGGTCGCGCCAATATCAATAATCGGCATCGGCTTATAGACGGCGATCATCAGGATCCCGACCACCACGAAATTCGCGGCCATAGGATAAAGCAACAGCGTGACGGACCGTTCTGCGTGACCCACCTTGCGCACAATGATCGATGCGGTCGCGCCAAACACCGCGGACCCCATCGCCGCGAGGTGACCGCTCGACAGTTCCGTGGAACCGGGCCGCAGCACCACCATCACCCCCAAGAGACCGACACCAACAGCCAGGCCACGGCGCCAGCCCACCTGCTCCCCCAGCAACGGGATCGACAGCAGCGTGATCAACAGCGGCGTGGCAAACAGGATCGCATAGGTCTGCGCCAGTGGCAGCACGGAGAATGCATAAAAGGCGCACATCCCGTTCAGCACTGCGGCAGTGGTCCGAATGGCCGTCCACCACGGATGCACGGGACGCAGGGTGCCGGGCATCGGGTCGCGCATCAGCATGAAGCTGACCAGCGGAAACGACATCAAGGAAGAGAAAAAGATCACTTGGAACGGAGAATAGCCCCCGCCCAAATATTTGACGACCACGTCATGCGTGGCAAAAATACCGAAGGCGGTCAGCGCGAAAAACGCGCCTTTTGCGTTTGGTGACATGTGGGGAACCTGCTTTGCGTATGGCTTGACGCTATGCATGGTCTCCGCAAACTTGCAAGGGTGCGCCCGCCATGTTTTGCCGCATCACTTTGATATCGCTTATTATGTGACCTTCTTTGCATTTGGCTCAAAACCATCACACATTCACGTATGACAAAACGGGCAGCGCAAGACTGCACCGCCCGTTAACTTTCTTATGACATCAATGCCTTACAGGGAGGCGTCAAGTGCCGCCACAACGGCATCGCCCATCTCGGACGTGGAAACCGGGGTTACGCCCTCTTCGCCCAGCAGATCGGCGGTGCGTTTGCCGTCGGCCAGCACCTGCTCCACTGCCTTTTCGAGGCGGTCCGCTTCTTCGCCCATGTCGAAGGAGTAGCGCAGCGCCATGGCGAACGACAGGATACAGGCAATCGGGTTCGCCTTGCCCTGACCGGCAATATCCGGCGCAGAGCCATGGACCGGCTCATACAGCGCCTTGGGACGACCGTTCTCCATCGGTTGCCCCAAAGAGGCAGACGGCAGCATTCCCAGCGACCCCGTCAGCATCGCCGCAGCGTCGGACAGCAGGTCGCCGAACAGGTTGTCGGTCACGATCACATCGAACTGCTTGGGCCAGCGGCAGAGCTGCATCGCTCCGGCGTCTGCATACATATGAGACAGCTCGACCTCGGGATACTCCTTGCCAACCTCGGTGACGACTTCGCGCCACAGGATGCCGGATTCCATGACGTTGGCCTTCTCCATGGAACACAGCTTCTTGCCGCGCTTCATCGCCAACTCAAAGGCAGAGCGCGCCACGCGGTCGATCTCGGACTCCGTGTAGCGCTGCGTGTTGATACCCACGCGCTCATTGCCCTCTTCGATGATGCCGCGCGGCTCCCCGAAGTAGATGCCGGACGTCAGTTCCCGCACGATCATGATATCAAGACCGGCCACCACGTCCTTTTTCAGCGAGGAGAAGTCCGCCAGCGCGTCAAAGCACTGCGCCGGACGCAGGTTGGCAAACAGGTCCATTTCCTTGCGCAGACGCAGCAGGCCGCGCTCTGGTTTCACGCTGAAATCAAGGTTGTCGTACTTCGGACCGCCCACGGCCCCCAGCAGGACGGCGTCGACGGTTTGCGCCTTCGCCATGGTGTCATCGTGCAGCGGTGTGCCGTGCTTGTCGTAGGCCGCGCCCCCCACCAGATCCTCGGACACGTCAAAGGCGAGATCGCGCTTTGCACCGTACCAGTCAATGATCTTGCGCACTTCGGCCATGACTTCGGGACCGATCCCGTCACCGGGCAGGATAAGAAGCGAGGGGTTGGACATGGGCTAAACTCCGGTTTTCGTGATGGAACGGGCGTAGACCGCACGGGTTGTAGGGTCAATGCAATCTGACGACAGGAGGCTCTTATGCTGACCCCGACCCAACCCTTTCCCGACCTGACCTTGCCGACCCTTGGCGGGGACGACTTCGACGTGGCCCGCGACATGGGCGAAAACGGCACCGTCGTGGTGTTTTACCGCGGGGCGCATTGCCCGATTTGCAAAGCACAGCTCAAGGAGATCGAAGGTCTGCTTGACGAGGCTGCCGCGCAGAAGGTCAATGTCGTGGCTGTCAGCGGTGACACCAAGTCCCGCGCCGATGCCACCGTCGAAGAAACCGGCGTCCAGAACCTGACCATCGCGCATGACCTCTCCATGACCGAGGCGCGCGATTGGGGTCTGCACATCAGCAAGGCACGTGACGGTTCGGACGAGCCGGAGCTGTTCAGCGAGCCTGGCATTTTCTACCTGCTGCCCGATGGCACGATCTATGCAAGCTGGGTGCAGTCCTTCCCCTTTGCCCGTCCCTCTTTCGAGGACGTGCTGGCCGCCGTAAAGTTCCGCGCCGACAAGGGTTACCCGGCCCGCGGCAGCTACACCGGCCCATTGGCCGAACACGACGGCACTTTGAAAGTGGAGGCCACCGACGGCCCCCATGCAGAAGCGTACTGATCCAGAATCGGTTGCACCCTTGCCTGAGGCGCGTACCGGACGGGCCGCAGGCAGGGCGTTAACCAAATAACCTCAAACGCGGCCGGCCAGACCAACCGACGCGGCTTGGTGCATTTGGTAGCACCGGCTCCAAGTCCGGCTGAGTATCCCCGAAATCGCATCCTACGATGTCTCCGTACCGTCTGGCCAACGAATCTGAGCGCGATACGTCTGGCCCAAGCATACCAATATCAAGGCTGCCGATCTGATAGATGCTCAGTGTCGGCGAAACGGCATCCCGGCAGTTCGACTCGGCGACTGAGCCTTGGGGCGGATATGGGGTGAGACAGCGCCGACCTCATGAAGATGGTAGTGACGTCGCATGGCGGCGCACCGCAGGTCCGCCATTTTCTCCCTCTCATGATATTGATCCACAAGAAACTGCCGCGCAGCAGCCGAGTTATGCTCTGTCCCAACGTCGCCGAAAGAAGATCGAAGCCCCCTTCGGATGGGCCAGAATCTTGGGCGACATAGACACGACCCACAAGGCCGCGTGCATTTAACGCCGACCTGCAATCCGGCTAAACTGCCGAAACTCCTTTTCGCCCGACGAAAGGCCTAAGCGGGTTCCCGCATCCACAGCCGAAACGTACCTCCATCAAACCGTGACGACAGCAATACCGCCCTTCAGGATCGCGCTCATCAGCAATCCGTCAAACGCGCCACGGAACCAGCCAGCGTCATGTCCAAGATTTCCGAACCACCAATCGATATGTGTCAGACAGCCCTGCATCCCCCACCGACCTTTGAGGTTGTGAAAAAGCTTTAGTGGTTGCGCTGCTAACTCTGGCAGAAGTCGTAGAACCTTGGCCATCTCAGGCCGTACCCTGTAAAATTGCCCTGACGCACAGTTGTTACTTCTGTCAATCACGCGGCTGGCTTGGTCGAAGTCTGGCACGCCTGCACATGCCCCAAGCAATTCAGCCGTTCCAACCCACCAGTTAGGTACCCCCTGCCATTTGGCGTAAACCACATTGGGTTCGGTCGGTTGTGTTTACGCGGTTTTGACCAGTTTGCCGCCGAACCGTTGCAGACGGCTGTGGCTTGAGCAATTGCGCCTTCGCAGGCACAGCCACATCCACCCAAACCAGCCGGTGCGCCCCGTGCACCCTTGGCGCTTCACGCGGTACAAGGCCCGCTCCCATCACCTCCAGCACCCGATCCGGCAGCACGTAGCTGACACGCATCGGGCCGGTCTGGTCCCATGTCACAGTGTCAGTGCCCGCCTGCGGATCTTGCAACCGAGGATGCGCAAGCATGGTCCTCACTCCATCATGCAGCCCGTCGCCCCGGTCCGGATCGACATTGAAGTTTCCCAAGACCACCGCCGGAACATCAGGCGGCGCGCCAAGTCGCCCATCTAGATAATGCCCCCAAAGCGTCACCTCATCCAAGTTCCGGCGACCATTCCGATCCTCTGGGCCATCGAATACCGGTGGTGTCGCGGCGAGCGTCAAAAGCAATACGTCACCCTCGGGCGTTGCTACGCAAATGGCCCAATGCGCCACGCTCGACAGCCTCTGAACCTGTCGGGCTGCATCCATCGGAGACATCGCACTGCCCGGCGCTTCCATCCAAAGAAGATCGCTGAAATCCCGCTCCAACGTTGACGGATAGCGGGATAAAAGCGCCATCCCGCCCTGACCCGAAAATTGCCCGTAGCCATGCGCATCTCGCGGCCTGCCAAATCGACCGTCTCCGTCCAGATCAAGACCCGTCGGCCAACCTGAATTCGGCCGTGTCGCATAGAGATACGGCAGGTCCAGACCATCCGCAGCCAGCCGTTCCTGCAACGCCCCCAAAGCCGCATGGCCGGCGTCGAAATCAAAGTTGGTCAGAAGAAGGATGTCAGGAGCAGCTTCCAGTATGGGTGACACGTCACGCTCATCCGCCAATATGTCTTGCAAGAGCAGCCCCGGCCCCTTGTCGCTGAAATTACCGTGCCATGTGGCAATCCGAACATCGGCGCGCGCGGCAAAGGCCACCAGAACGTAACTCAGCAGCAGGATCAGGCCAGCTGCACCTCGGCCTGCGCGTAAGCGCGTCGGCGCTTCTCTTCGATCAGATCCGCGATTCGCATCAGAGCGACGCCGCGCATGATCAAGCTTGTGGGCAAAAAGGACCATGCGATCATCGTCCAAATCAGCGGTTGGTGGTCGATAAGGTTCGGTGCAGCGTCCCAGGTCGATGTCATTTTGAGCACTGCCGGAATCAAGAATGGCAGTAGAAACCCTAAAGCCACGTTAAAATGGCTATCGCGTTTCAGCCGGTACAGCACGTCGCCCCCGGTCGTCGGGTCGAACAGCGGCAAATTCACCCAAAAGTTGAAAGCCCCATTGCGGATCGGCCAGTCCAACAGCCGCACAACGGCGACAAATACCAACATGGTTACCAACGAAATGAGATAGGCCAAACCCGCCATCGTGCGTATCAAATCGCGCGCCGGGCCAGACGCATCCCCGGGCGAGACAAGAACCATCAACCGCACGGGCGAAAACGGAAAATCCATCGCTTCGCCAATGTTGTATCCCACCTCATTCAGCAGGTCTGTGAGGCCGGTGGGATGGATCGAACCACGTGCGATCAGCGTCAGCACCAAGACCGAGGCCAGCAACGTCCCGAAGCGCATCCGGTTGAACGGCGGCGCGTCACGAAATTCAATCAATGAGGGAAATTCAGAAACGTATTCAGAAAATGTCAGAACCGCAGCAACCAGCGCCAGCAGCGCGACGATCTGGGCGGAATCGTTGTTCACGTCTGGAAGCAACATCGCGGGAATCGCGATGAGGAATGCAACAAGGAAAGCGCGCGCCGCAGCCGCCACCATACGTGAGATCACTAATCTGCCCTTCCGTTCCGGACAGCCACGATGCAATGCCGCGACCTTGTTCCATCCCGTTCCCCGCCAATTTATGGCGGGCTGCCTCATTCTCGCCCAAATTCTGCCCTTTTTCACGAGGCACGACAACAACAAGGTCGGGAGTCACACGATTTTCCAGCGCCAAAGCGGTGTGACTGGTGCCGGAATGCATCAATGACGCAGCATCCCCGTGACGTTGATGTGGTGGCTCACAAGATGTTGTGTCGCAAGGGAAATCTGACCCGAATCGAACAAGCAGCCCGTCGTATCTGATCCAAAAGGTCGTCAAAACAGTCACATATGGAGCAGGCTCAGAAGCCTGACCGGTCGCGGAGCAGTCCCGCTGCCTGACGAACGCGCCCGCCGCATGTGGTCATGTCAAAAGTCAGGCGTGGCTGTGATCTTTATCCAAATCTTCACGCAACTGAGCCAGCCTGCGCGGCCGCAGCATCAGGAACGCTACACCGGTGGAGATCAGTTCAATTCCCAGCAGGACACCCGGCACGGTCGCAGAGGCGCTGAGCAAATTGAAGGCGATCAGCAAAGCCAAAGCGACGGAAACAGCTCCGGACAGCGCCAGCATCCATGTGCTGTCAGCGGTCCGACGGGCAAACGCGAGGTACAGCTGCATCGCGCCGGACACAAAGAACAGCACGCCCAGCAGCACAGTCAAGGACACCAGTCCGGTCAAAGGGTTAAGGATGAAGCTCAGGCCCAACGCCACTTCGAGCAGGCCGAATATGCCGCTCCACACGCGACTGTCCCGGTCCCGAAACGCACCAACGATGTGGACTGCCCCGGCAAACACGAACGACCATCCGACAATCAGGGCAACCGTAACCGAGGCCGCGAAGGGCAGCAGCAAGGCCAGTATGCCGCCAACGATCAAAACAATACCTGAGATCACGAAAAATGTTCGGGAGGTCATTTGAGCTTCTCCAAGTAGCGAGGACTTAAATCAACGTTTCGAAATCCGTACAGTTCCTTGGCGGACATAACAAAAGGCCCGCGCGATGGCGGGCCTTTCGGATCATGTGATCGGGCGTCAGACCCAGGGACGCTCTTGCGCCATCTTGGTCTCGTAAGTGTCGATCGCCGGGGCTTTTTCCAGCGACAAGCCGATATCGTCGAGCCCTTCGAGCAGGCAATGCTTCTTGAACGAATCCAGCTCGAAGGAGAAGGTTTCCCCTTCGGACGTCGACACGGTCTGGTTTTCCAGATCGACGATCATGCGCGCGTTGGAACCCTTCTCCGCATCCTTCATCAACACGTCGACGGCCTCTTGCGGCAGCACGATCGGCAGGATGCCGTTCTTGAAGCAGTTGCTGTAAAAGATGTCGGCAAAGCTGGTCGAGATGATCGACTTGATGCCGAAGTCCTTCAACGCCCAAGGTGCGTGTTCGCGCGACGAACCACAGCCAAAGTTGTCGCCCGCAATCAGGATCTCCGCATCGCGATATTGCGGCTGGTTCAGCACGAAACCGGGGATCTCGTTGCCTTGCCGGTCGTAGCGCATCTCGTCAAAGAGGTTCACGCCCAGACCGGACCGCTTGATCGTCTTGAGGAAGATCTTCGGGATAATCATGTCGGTGTCGATATTGACCAACGGCATGGGCGCCGCGATCCCGGTGAGTTTTTGGAATTTTTCCATGGTCAGTCCTTAGACAGCGGTTTCGGTCATCAATTCACGCACATCGGTCAGACGACCGGTCAGTGCAGCCGCCGCGGCCATGCCCGGCGAGACGAGGTGCGTGCGACCCTTGTAGCCCTGACGGCCCTCGAAGTTGCGGTTCGAGGTCGATGCGCAACGCTCGTTCTCGGACAGCTGATCGGGGTTCATGGCAAGGCACATGGAACAGCCCGCCATGCGCCATTCAAAGCCAGCGTCGATGAAGATCTTGTCGAGACCTTCCTCTTCCGCCTGGGCGCGCACAAGACCGGAGCCAGGCACGACCATCGCGCGACCGACCTTGATCTTCTTGCCTTCGACAACCTTTGCGGCGGCACGCAGATCTTCGATCCGGCCGTTGGTGCAGGACCCGATGAACACGGTGTCGATCTCGATGTCGGTCAGCTTCTGACCGGCGGTCAGGCCCATGTATTCAATGGCGCGCTTGGCCGCTTCGACCTTGCCACCCTTGAAGCTTTCCGGTGCAGGCACGACAGAGGAAATCGGCAGCACGTCCTCTGGCGAGGTGCCCCAGGTCACAACCGGCTCGATCTCTTCGCCTTTCAGCGTCACGACCTTGTCGAATTGCGCGCCTTCGTCGGTGAACAGCGTTTTCCACCAGTCCAGAGCCGCCTCGAATTGCGCACCCTTCGGCGCGTGCGGGCGGCCTTTTACGTATTCAAACGTCTTCTCGTCCGGCGCGATCAGGCCCGCGCGTGCGCCGCCTTCGATGGCCATGTTACAGACCGTCATGCGGCCTTCCATGGACAGCTCGCGGATCGCTTCGCCACAGTATTCGATGACGTAGCCGGTGCCGCCACCGGTTCCGGTCTCGCCGATCACGGCCATCGTGATGTCCTTGGCGGTCACACCGGGATTGAGCTTGCCGGTGATCTCGACCTTCATGTTCTTGGACTTCTTCTGGATCAGCGTCTGCGTGGCCAGCACGTGCTCCACCTCGGACGTCCCGATACCATGCGCCAACGCGCCAAAGGCCCCGTGCGTCGCGGTGTGGCTGTCACCACAAACCACGGTCATGCCCGGCAGGGTCCAGCCTTGTTCCGGGCCAACGATGTGCACGATGCCCTGACGGACGTCGCTCACCGGGTAGTAGTGGATGCCGAATTCCTTGGCGTTGGTGTCCAGCGCGGCCACCTGGATGCGGCTCTCCTCCGGCATCTGGTCGGGGTTGTCGCGGCCCAGCGTGGTGGGCACGTTGTGATCCGGCACGGCGATGGTCTTGTCCGGTGCGCGCACGGTGCGGTTCGCCATGCGCAGCCCTTCAAAGGCCTGCGGCGAGGTCACTTCGTGAACCAGGTGGCGGTCGATATAAAGCAGACAAGTGCCATCAGCGTCCTCGGATACGACATGCGCATCAAAGATCTTGTCATAAAGCGTCTTGGGGGACATTGGTCCTCTCCCGATGTTGTGCAGCTGGAATTGGGGTTCGGCGCGGTCAAAAACGCGCCAGGCGTGGGCCTCACCCACGCGGGGTCACGCCGATAGGCAGGCGCGCACCGTAAGGGTGGCACCGAAGAAGCGTTCACGCAGGCGGGCGCGGTCGCCAAGATCGAGCGTCTGTTCCATACGCAGGGAGATAACCGCAGAAAGTGAGTCTCGCAAGAGCGCGCACATATCATACCTTGACAGTTGCACGTGTCAGGCCACCCGCTACAGTCGAGGAAACCCGATGAAAGACCCGCATGGACCCTGACAACACGATCCCGCTTGATCCGACGGTGCTGCAACCGGTCCTCGATTTCCTGCTGGCCGAAGGCGCCAGCCTCTGGGGAGAGCTGACACGCAGGTGGACCCGCTATCAACTGGTTATTGCGCTGGGGGTGTTCCTGCTGGCCTGGGCGATCACGGCAGTGGTGCGCCCGCGCTACACTGAATGGCTCAGAACCCGCGAAAACTGGCCAAAGCTGCGCTTGCGGATCGGCCTGATCATCCAGCGCCGGATGCGGATGATCCTCTTTGTGATCATGATCTGGTGCGCTTACCTGATCATGTCGGAACTGACATGGGGCTCGCGAACCGTCCTGCTCAAGGTTCTGGCCAATCTATCGACCGCATGGCTGTTCATCGCCTTTGCCACCCGCCTGGTCATGAACCCGGCGATGGGCGTTCTGGTGCGCTACGGCGCCTGGACCTGGGCCACCCTGTCGATCCTTGGCTGGAAGGACGAGGCGCAGACGGCACTCGAATCCATCGGCTTTTCCCTGGGCGAGATGCGCCTGTCTCTATGGCTTCTGATCAAGGCGATCGTCGTCATGGCGGCACTTCTGGCGCTGGCGCGGCTGGTGACCGGGGCCTCTGCCGCGTCGATCCAGCGCAACAAGGATATCAGTCCCTCAATGCAGGTGCTGATGGTCAAGATGTTGCAGGTGGCGCTGTTCGGATCGGCCTTCTTCATCGGGCTGAAATCCGTCGGCGTCGATCTAACAGGTCTGGCGGTGCTGTCCGGTGCCATCGGCGTCGGTCTGGGCTTTGGCCTGCAAAAAGTCGTATCGAACCTTGTCTCCGGCATCATCATCCTGCTCGACAAATCGATCAAGCCCGGCGACGTCATCAGCCTTGGCGGCACCTTCGGCTGGATCGAGTCCCTGGGCGCGCGATACGTCAGCGTTGTCACACGCGATGGCAAGGAATACCTGATCCCGAACGAAGACCTCATCACCGGGCAGGTGGTGAACTGGTCGCATTCGAATGACTTTGTGCGGCTCGATATCAACTTTGGCACATCCTACCAAAACGATCCGCACAAGGTTCGCCAAATTGCCATAGAGGCCGCCAAAAGCGTGGACCGGGTTCTGACAAGCAAGCCGCCGGTCTGTCATATCGTGGGCTTTGGGGATTCCTCTGTCGATTTCGTGCTGCGCTTCTGGATCACCGACCCCACCGGCGGGCTGACCAACATTCGCGGAAATGTCTTTCTGGCGCTCTGGGATGCGTTTCAGGCGAATGACATCTCGATTCCGTTTCCACAACGCGAAGTGCGCATGCTTGGCACATCACAAGATTCCGACCATGCTGCGAATACAGCGGAGCGTTAAGGCCCCTTTCGCATCCCTGAGTGCATGTGCTCGCTACGCCTCGATCAGACCCTACCCGGCCCCAAATGCCTCTCTATTCTTCCAAAGAGGACAGCGGCCCGCCCTAAGCAGGTGAAAACAGGCACTTCGGAAGGCGCTCCTTTCATTGAAAAAGCCGCGACACCATATCCGTCCATCATCGGGGCCCAATGTCTCTTTCTGCCGCCACTGAGCCTCGCAGCCCGACAGTCACATCCCATGCCTCTCTTCACCCACGTTCGCGCCCGCAGCATTCCAAGCTGCGGAACAGCCCCGCATCTGACGGGACGTTGCGGCTGACAATCTGTTAGGGGCCACGCATAGTCCCGATCAAACAGTGGGAGTGAGAGATATGACAAACCGAACCGACGAGATCGTCATCCTGAGCGGCGCACGCACCGCCATCGGCACCTTTGGCGGCAGCCTTGCAGGTGTGGCGCCCATCGACACCGCCACCGCCGCCTCCAAGGCCGCGTTGGAGCGCGCAAATGTGGATGGCGCGCAAATCGGCACGGTGGTCTTTGGCCACGTCATCAACACGGAACCCCGCGACATGTACCTGTCGCGTGTCGCCGCCATGCAGGCGGGCATTCCCGACACGGTTCCCGCGATGAATGTGAACCGCCTTTGCGGCTCCGGCGCGCAGGCCATCGTCTCGGGCGTGCAATCTCTGGCACTGGGCGATGCGGAATTTGCCCTGGTCGGCGGGGCGGAGGCCATGTCACGCGCGCCTTACATCAACCCCGACCAGCGCTGGGGCCAGAAGATGGGGGACATCCGCACGCTGGACATGATGCTGGGGGCGCTGAACTGCCCCTTCGGCACCGGCCACATGGGCGTCACCGCTGAAAACGTCTCCGCCGAGCATGATATCAGCCGCGAGGCACAGGACGCCTTTGCTCTGGAAAGCCAAAAACGCGCCGCCGCCGCCATCGAGGCCGGGTATTTCGACAGCCAGATCGTCCCGGTGGAGGTGAAGCAGCGGCGTGACACTGTGGCGTTCAAGACCGACGAACACCCCAAGGCCACAACGCTTGAGGCCCTTGCCGGCCTGCGCCCGGCGTTCAAAAAGGACGGCAGCGTGACGGCGGGCAATGCCTCCGGCATCAACGACGGCGCCGCCGCCCTGGTTCTGGCACGGGCCGACGCAGCCCAGCGCGCAGGCCTGACGCCCAAGGCACGGGTTCTGGGCTATGCCGTCGCGGGCGTACGGCCCGAGGTCATGGGCATCGGCCCCATCCCCGCCGTCGAAGCACTGTGCAAGCGCACCGGCCTGTCCGTGAGTGACTTCGACGTGATCGAAAGTAACGAAGCCTTCGCCGCGCAGGCACTGGCGGTGAACAAGGCGCTCGGCCTCGACCCCGCCAAGGTCAACCCGAACGGCGGCGCCATCGCGCTCGGGCACCCCGTGGGGGCCACCGGGTCCCTCGTCACGGTCAAGGCCCTGTACGAGCTGGAGCGCATCGGCGGCAAGCGTGCGCTGATCACCATGTGCATCGGCGGCGGGCAGGGCATCGCCTTGGCCATCGAACGGCTCTGAGCCTCTGGTAGGTCGGGTTCCCCCCGACCTACCCGCCGTCAGCGCAACTCGATGGTCGTGCGTCCCGATTGCCCAAGCGAGTCGATGACGGAAATCGTGGTGAACCCCGGTCCGGACAGCGGAGCAAGGATTTGCGGGCGTCGCAGCCCCGTCGCCAGCACAGCCCCGTTGGCCAGGATCGTGAAGGGCGGCGTGCCACCGCGCAGCTTGACCGGCACCCCCATCTCGTTCGCCCGCAGCGTCGCGCCGTTGGGGGGAAACGTCACTTGCAACGCAACCGCATCCGCACGGGGACCAAACCGCTGCAAGTTCGCTGGAAGCTTCGCATTGGTGGTGATCAGGGTCTCCGGCGGCGGGGGGCCAAGCGGCGCGGGCCGAGGGCTGGCCCGATGCAGCGCCTCGAACAGAACCGGCGCCGCCAGACCTGCGCCAAAGGCACCGGGCACCGGCGTGCCATCGGGCCGCCCGAACCAGACCCCGGCCACGTGCCGCCCGTCCCAACCCAGCGCCCAGGCGTCGCGATGGCCATAAGACGTCCCGCTTTTCCACGCGACCTGCCCCGCTGTTCCGGCGGTGGGCGGCGGCGGAATATCCGCCAGAATGCGCTGCACCTGCCAGGCTGACGCCGCGGACAACACTTGGCTCAGGGCACCCTCGCCGCTGTCTTCGACCCGCCATCGCAACGGGCGCGCAATGCCCCCATGCGCCAACCCGGCATAAAGCTGCGTCATTTCCTCCAACGTCAGCCCAACACCGCCCAGCGACAAGGCCAGCCCCGGTGCGCCGCCTTGCAGCGCGGGCTTTAACCCGGCCCCCTTCAACGCGGCCAGCAGATGCGCCGGGCCCAAAGCCTCCGTCAGCCGCACCACCGGGATGTTCAAAGACAGCTGCAACGCGCGGCGCACCGACAACTCCCCACGATATTGGCCATCGAAGTTCTGCGGCGCGTAGCTGCCAAACTGGACCGGCGTGTCGAGGATCAGCGTTTCGGGATGCGCCAACCCGCGATCAAAGGCCAAGCCGTAGACCAAGGGCTTCAGCGTCGAACCGGGCGACCGCTGCGCCTGCGTCATGTCCACGAAACCGTCATTTTGCGCACTGGCATAATCGGGCGATCCGACAGAGGCGAGGATCTCGCCCGTCTGGTGGTCTGCCAGCACAATGGCCAGCGACAGACGCGGGTCCAGCCGCGCGGCATGACTGCGGGCCAGCGCCTCAAGACTGCGTTGCAGACCGGCGTCCAGGGTCAGGTCATGCCGCCCGTCGCGTCGCGCCACGGCGCGGTCCGCCATATGCGGAGCCAGTTGCGGCATCGGATGTCGTCCCTTTGGCGAAGGGTCCAGCGCATCCGAATGCGCTGCCGTCAGGGGGATCACTCCGGCATCCGCCATGCGCAACATCACGCGGTTGCGCGCGTCGCGCGCGGCCTCCGGATGGCGATCCGGGCGGCGGCTTTCGGGGGCTTGCGGCAAGGCGACCAGCAGCGCAGCCTCGGCCGGGGTCAGGCGACGCGGCTCCTTTCCCAGCCAGATCAGCGAGGCCGCGCGCACCCCTTCGACGTTGCCGCCATAGGGCGCGAGCAGGGAATACAGCGCGAGGATCTCATCCTTGGACATCCGTCGCTCCAGCGCCAGCGCCACCCGCACCTGCCGCAGCTTGCCCTGCCATTGCCCGGTGGTGCCGTCCTCCAGCAGACGGGCGACCTGCATCGTCAGGGTCGACGCGCCTGACACGATCCGCCCTTCACGCAGCCCTTGAGCGACAGCGCGGAGTGTGGCCAGGAGATCGACACCACCGTGCCGATAAAACCGCTTGTCCTCGTAGGCGATGAGCATCTCGTAGAACAGCGGATCCACCTGATCACGCGCCACCGCCATGCGCCACAGGCCATCCTCGATGGTGTAGGCGCGCAACAATTCCCCATGTCGATCCCGCACTTCTGACGATGTGGCGTGCACCAGAACCGGCAGCTCAGTGGCTTCGACCCACTGGGACAGACGATCATTGCCAAACGCCACGACCCAAAGCGTCAGAGCCAGCGCAAGAAGAAGCCGGACGCTACTCATCCAGCCTTTCCCAAAGGCCCGGATAATCCCGGACGAACCCATGCTCATCCACCGACAGGTGCGTCTCAAAATCGGATTCCACGGCGGCGTAATGCACGTAGTTGCCGCGTTCCCGCGTGTAGCTTTGTGACAAGACCGACACGGTCGGCCCCGGCAGGCGCACCCAGGCGGAGGTTGTGTCCAGCCGCCCCACCTGCGGCAACCGGCGCAGCGGCATCAGGTTGGTGGCCGGGGTAAAGGCCAGATCGATGTCGTCGGCGTCCTGCAGGTCCGGCGCAGGCGCGTCGTTAAAGGTCCAGTCGCCACCAGTCCGTGTGAACTGCCACGCCACAGCCTCCCCCGCGCGATCCCCGGTTATGTCTGCGGACAGCGTGCGCCAATCCGCCCCCAGTCGCACCACGTAATCCAGCGCGGCCCAGCCAGCGCCGTCACGAAAACGGGCATGACCCACCAGCATAAATCCGTTCTCCACGCGGGCGAGGCGACATTTGTCCTCCCCCTCGCGGTCGAGAGCGCGCCAACGGGCGGTTGCGATGGTCTCTGGCATCCTGTCGTTCCTTATTCTTGGACCGTCACAGCGCCGGAGGCCGTGGTGGCCCGGTAGTCGGGACGGTACATATCCTCGACCAATGCGGCAGGATGATGGAACGTTCCCGGCGACACCGCGCGCACCACATACGCCAAGCGGATCGGCGTTGCGTCGGTCTGGTTCACGGCTGCAAGGAAACGGTCGGTGCGGAACTCCGTGAACTCGGTCTCCGATGTCTTCAGCCAATCAAGGCCGGAGAGGTCGCCAGACCGGATCAGCGACGGATTGTCGATCTCCAGCCCCGCGGGCAGCGGATCGTCAATCATCAAACGCGCGCGGGTCTCGTCCGCCGGTTTCACTGTCAGAACGGCCACCATACGGTCGCCGGTACGGATCCGGGTCACTGGCGCGCCGTCGAGGCTGTAGTAGCTCCGCTCCAGCGCATAGCCGTAGCCGCTCGCCTCTGTTGCGCCCTCCGGCACACCCAAGGTGGTGAGCGTGATGTCAGTCGCTGTATCGGATGTGTTGCGCAGCACCATCGGCTCCAGATCCCGCGCAGGGATACGCCGCACAAAGGGACCGCTCAGCGCCGCGCCATCCAACGACAGGCCGGACACGGTCGGATCGGTGACAAGCGCCTTTGCCGCCATCAGGGACCACGCCTGTTCCTGCGTGCTCAGCGGCCGGTCAGCCGAGGTCACGCGGGACACCAGTGCCTCCCGGTCCACCCGTTCAGAGCGCGCCTCGACCGCCAACGACACGACCCCCGCAGCGTCACGCAACTGCGTGCCGTAGTCAGCCCGATACAGCCTGTCCGTGTCGCGCGGCGTTTGCGCCAGCCGCGATGCCGCGCGAAAGAACATGGCGTCGGCGCGCGGTTGGTCGCCGTAGCTGGCCAGCGCGGCCCCGATCTGGGCTTGCGCCAGCGGCGTCGCAAAGGCCTCCGCCCGTTCATCGGCGTAGTAGCGCAAATCGCCCATGGCGGCCTGACCCTCGCGGGCGAGCACCATCAGCGCATAGGCAATATCTTCGCCACCATCGTCGAAATCAGCGGCATAGGCCACCTGATTGCGCAGGTTGTCCAGCGCGCTTTGAAACGCGCGGTCGGGCACGTCATAGCCCTGCGCCCGCGCCCGCGAGAGGAAGTCCGTGACATAGGCATCCAGCCAGTCATCACCGGAATACGCCCCCCACAGGCCAAAGCCGCCGTTCGCCGCCTGCCGCGTCAGAATGCGCGTGATGGACTGTTGCAGGCGCTCGTCGATGCGGTCCTTGTTGCCCAGCCCCAGCGGCTCCGCGATGGAAGACATGTAGAGCAGCGGCAACGCCTTGGACGTGACCTGCTCCGTGCAGCCATAGGGGTACTGATCGAGGGAGGCCAACAGCCCCGGCGCATCGAACCGCGCCAAGGCCCCGGCAGAGACAAGGGCCGAAGCCGTTTCAGGACGCAGCCCGGCAAAGATCTCGTCGTCCAGTGTCAGGCTCTGCCCCGGTGCAAGCGATAGCCGCCGGGTCTGGCCCACCGCCGGATCATTGGCGCGCACGCCCAACGTCAGGCTCTTGGTCAGGCGCGTGCCGTCCGGGGTGGTCAGCGCGACCTCGATGCCGTGATCGCCCACGGTCAAGGCACTCAGCGCCACGCTCAGAGTGGCCTTTCCGCCATCGGTCAGCGCAACGCTCTGTGCCACGGGGCCAAGCTGAAGGCCGCCGTCCACGGTCACCTCCAACGGCATCTCGCCCGCCGCGCCCTTGGTATGGGTGAACTCCAGCGCCAAACGTGTTTCATCACCGGGCGCCAGAAAGCGCGGCATCGCGGCAGACATCACCACAGGATCACGCACGATCACATCGGCCTCGGCGCTGCCGACACCGCTGTCGGACCACGCCACGGCCATCAACCGCACCGTCCCATTGAAATCAGGGATGTCAAAACTGACCTGCGCCTGCCCGTCGCGCACCGTCACAGGGCCCGAGAAGAAGGCGACCAGCTTTTCCGTTGGCGGCGGCCCTTGGGTGTCCATACCCGTAGCCCCGTCCCCACCGGACCGTACAGCCCCCATGGCACCGTCCAACCCGTTGATGACACGTCCATAAATATCGCGGATCTCGACCCCCAGACGGCGCTGGCCAAAGTAGTAGCCAGCAGGGTCCGGTGTCTCGAATCCCGTCAGGTTCTGGATGCCCAGATCAACGGCGGCAACGGTGACATAGGCGGTCTCCCCCTCTGCCACATTGTCGATGGTGACGATCGCCTCAAGGGCGCTGCGCGGCGCGCTGTCCTCCGGCGCGTCAAAGCTGACGTTCAGCTTGCCATTGCCGGGATCGACCGCCGCATGTGTCAAGCCCAGCGCGCGGGCCGGGTTCTGACCCGCCGCAACGTCCATGGGCCGGATCACCTGCGCTGTCACGTAAACACCTGCCCCCCACTCTTCCGTCACCGGAAGCGAGATCACGTTTTCGCCCTCGACGACGTCTATCGCCTGCATGGACACGACGCGGTCGGCCAGCACCGTCACCAAGGCCTTGCCGGCGTAGCGCGGGACCATGCGCAGGCTCGCGGTGTCCCCCTCGCGGTAGGCGTCCTTGTCAAGCGACAGCTCAAGCATGTCCGGCGTCTCTTCGGCGGTGGCCGGGGCGTACCAACCTGCGGACACGGTGGTCGAGGCGGACAGGTATGCGCCGCCCTTGCGTTCCACCACGATCTCGTAGTTGCCCCAATCCAGCGGCGCTTCGACGGTGACAGGATCAGCGCCCAAAGTCGCCTCGCCCCGCGCGACAGAGCTGCGGGTCGTCACCGGCTCCCAATACCAGGAGCCATAGTTTTGATACCATTGATAGCGGGTGCGCACGCGGTTCACCGTCCATGTCACATCCATATCCGTGGCGGCCAGATCGGGCCCCACGGCCAGCAGGTCAAAGCGCGCGGTTTCACCCTCGGCAAAGGTCTCGGCGGCGGGCTTGATGCCGATCATCGCGGTCGGCGGGGCCACGTCACGGGTGATGCTGCGCTCCACCGGACGGCCCGACATCTCCGCCATGCGCAGCGTGATGCGCGCCTGCATGGGACGGCCCTGCGGGTCGATATCCGGCAATGGCAGGTCGAGCGTCGCCTGGCCTGCGGCGTCGGTGGTCAGGTCGGCGGCAAAGCTCTCGGTGCGATAGTCGGCCTCGTCGTCATGGCGACCGAAACGATAGCCGGGAAAGGCGTCGAGCGTGCTCCGCGTGGACAGCCGCAGTTCCCCCTCGATGGACAGGTCCGCCCCTGGCGCGCCAAAAAGATAGCGCGCCGCAACCGTCAGGTCCGGCGGCGCGAGCGGATTGATCGCGGTTTCGGGCAGATCGAGCGTAAAGTCGATGCGCTCCGGCACAAAATCCTCGACCAGAACGCGGGTGGAGGTCAGCGCCTCCCCCTTGGGATCGGCAAAGACCGCCACCTGCCATGTGCCACGCGGCACCGATGGGGCCAGCGGCAGGTCAAACACGTGGCCGCCCGCGCCCGCACCGTCAGAGATATGGCGCGAATATTCCACACCATCGGGGCGCGTCAGCACGGCGGTCAGCGGCACATCGGGCAACGCCTCGGCCTGCGGATCCCGCAGCAAAGCGGTCAGGTGAATGACCTCTCCGGCCCGGTAGGCCCCACGGTCGGTGGCAAGGAACGTGTCGATCGGCCCAGCGGGCGCACGCCCGGTGACGCCCCGGTCGGACAGATCAAACGCCGGATCGGTGAGCGACAGAAACGCAAGGTCTTCCTCCCCCATCTGCGCCATCAGCAGCGCGGCCGCAGAACCATCGGTGCCGCGCAGCAGACCGGGGGCAAAGCGCGCGATGCCCTCTGCATCCGTGGTCGTGACGTCCAGCGGTCGGTTGGCGCGGGCCAGCAGCGTGACCTCCAGCCCGGCGAGCGGCTCTGCCGTGCCCAGATCACGGGCGAAAACGGTCAGCCCGTCGGTGCCTTCCATCGTGGTCAGCCCAATGTCCGAAAGCACGAACCACTGCGTCGCGCGCGCCTCGCCCTCAATATCGTCAGGCGTTTGCGCGGTCAGCGCGTAGACCCCTGCGGGCAGATCGCCCACGGCCTCTCCCATGGGCAGGCGCGTCACCATGTCGGTGTTCAGCTCGTTTTGAACCTCGCCCGTGCCGGTCCAGATCTCTTCGGCCAGTTCGCTGGCGAAATAGTCTTCTTCATATTGCCCCAAAGGCCGTCCGAAATAATCGTTTTGAATGGCACGGATCATATTGCGGTCAGAGACGCGGCGCAGGGTCAGCAGGACCTCGGACGTGTTGACCGTCTGAATGGGCAGCCCCGCATCCGCCGCGCGTGGCAACACATACGCGCGCCCCGGAAAGCTGACGGCAGGAGAGCGGTCGCGCACATAGGCCGTGATCTCCACGTCCTTGACCAGTTCTTCGCCCTCCGCGGAGGGCAGACCCGCGCGGAATGTGATCGTGTGGCGCGAGCCGTGCGTCACACCAGAGATGCACAGCCGCGTGTCGTCCTGCGTCACGGCCAGCCGTGGATCCGCGAGGCGCACATATGGCGCGTAGTCCTGTCCGACGCGCACCAGCGGTTCGTTGAACTCCGCACAGATGCGTGGATCGGCGCTGTCGGCCTCGACCTCCGTATCGACGATGCGAAAGCCGTATTTCCCGATGGCGTCGTCCAGTTTCGCGGAGATCTGCGGCGAGGGCGCAAGCCGCTCCGCCAGCCGCAAGGCCGGGATCATGTCGCGCCCCCGGTCAGTTCGGTCAAAAGCTTCGGCCAGCTGCACCATCGCCTGCGCCTGCTCCGGCGCGGCCTCGGCGCGGAGGTAGGCGTTGATCGGCGCAAGCACCGCGCGGTCGGCGTAACGGCGGCGGTCATCCCCCTCCAGCTCGGACGCATATTCGGCGGACCACGCGCCATATTGCAGCCAAAGCGCGGCACTGTCGCTTTGCGCCAGCGCGCCACCCGTCCAGTGGATCGCGTCGCGCAGGTTGCCCGCCTGGTAGGCCTCCGTCGCGGCGGTTTCCAGCGCGTCAACGGTCCATTGACCATTGGCATGGCGCCGGCCCATCGCCTCCGCCTCGGCCCGCGCGTTTTCCACGTCGCGCTCGGTCAGAAACGTCAGGTCGCCAAACCGCCTCTGCGCGAGATCCAGATCTGCGCGGGAAGCCTCAAACACTTGCGCCGAAATTGCCCCGTCATAAGACGTGCGGTCCGTCACGCCCGACTTGGGAAAACAGCTGTTATTGCGAGAATTAAATGTAAATGCACGGCATTCCGCCTGAGCCAGGCAAGACCGCTCACATGCATCGAGTGACGTGTCGAACAATGGCTGAAGGTCGGAGCCAGCGAAATCCACATCACGGGTCACCACCAATCGACGATCAGGTACAAGCTCCTGGGCCACGGCTCCGGTCACAGTCAGCACGCCCATCAGCAGGGCCACGGCAAAACGACGCATCAAATTCCCCTTCATCTCAATGCCCTCACCGTCGCATGCGCCGCGCCCCTGGGCAAGGATTCGCCGGGTGTGGGAAACCTGACCTCGGACCCACCTCAAACAGGCGCCTCTCTCCAAACCTTAAGCGGATTTTCACCACAGATGGTCAAAAGTGCCCCGGAACCAGGAGGCACCTGCATGGATCTCGCAGATCGTCTGGCCGAGGAACGGCGCGCGCGTCTGGCGGCCGAACGTCTGCTGGAGCTCAAGCAAAAGGAACTGTTCGAGGCAAACAGGCGCCTCGGCGACCATGCGCTCAAGCTGTCGCACGAGATCCGCGAAACCCGGACCGAGGTCGCACAGGTCCGCACCCAGCACCAGCGCGTTGTGCAGGAGCTCGGACAGGCCACCGAAAAGATCGAGGTGGTGACCGAACAGCTTTGGTCTGCGCTGGAAACGATCCGCGACGGCTTTGCCATGTTCAATCGGAACGGACGGCTTGAACTGGCGAACCCCGCCTATCTGTCGGCCTTCGAGGGTTTGGAATGCGTCGCACCGGGGGCCTCCTATGCCAACGTCCTGGCCGCCCTTGTCGATGAGGGCATCGTCGACTTGCAGGGGGAGGACGCGCAAGGCTGGCAATTGCGCATGTTGGGCCGGTGGGAACAGAACCCGATCCCCAATGAGACCCTGCGGATGTGGAACGGACGATTCATCAAGGTCCGCGACAGGCATTTGCCCGACGGCGGCGTCGTGTCCCTGTCCGTGGACATCACCGACCTGATGCGCATGTGGTCCGCGGTAGAGGAACTGCCAGACGGCTTCGTGATCTACGATGCCGAAGACAGGCTGCTCATGTGCAACCGCCCCTACAAGGACTATTACAAGCCATCTGCCCCCGCGATGAAGCGCGGCGCAACCTTCGAGGAGATCCTGCGATACGGCCTGAAGCAGGGGCAATACGCAGATGCGGTCGGGCGCGAGGAAGAGTGGCTCGAAGAGCGCCTGATCAAGCACCGCGCCAATGAAATCGAGCATGAGCAACAACTCGAGGACGGGCGCTGGCTGCGGATCTACGAGCGCGAAACAACAGACGGCGGGCGTGTCGGGCTGCGGGTGGACATCACCCAGATCAAAAGGGACCAGCAGCGCCTGAAGGAGGCGACAATCCGGGCGGAGGCTGCAAACCGCGCCAAATCCGCCTTTCTCGCCAATATGTCCCACGAAATCCGCACGCCGATGAATGGCGTGGTGGGCATGGCCGACCTCATGTTGGACACGGAGCTGTCGGCAGAGCAGAAGCTATATGCCGATACGATCCGCTCCTCGGGTGAGGCATTGCTGGTCATCATCAACGACATCCTCGATTATTCCAAGATCGAGGCGGAAAAGCTGGCGCTGCACCCGGAACCCTTTGATCTGGAGGCGGCCATCCTCGAAGTGGTGATGCTTTTGCAACCCACTGCGCGCGACAAGGATATCGCCTTGCTGGTGGACTACGACATGTTCCTGCCGACGCGGTTCATCGGCGACCCCGGACGCATTCGCCAGATCCTGACGAACTTGCTGGGCAACGCGGTCAAATTCACGGTGCAGGGCCATGTGCTGATCCGTGTTGTGGGCGCGCCGGACATTGACGGCCGATCTTCCGTTCACATCACCATCGAAGACACCGGAATCGGCATCCCGCCCGACAAGGTCAATCACGTTTTCGGCGAATTCAATCAGGTCGAAGACGACCGCAACCGCAATTTCGAAGGCACCGGGCTTGGCCTCGCCATCACACGCCGGCTGGTAGAGCTGATGGAGGGAGAGGTCTGGGTCGATTCCGAGGTTGGCAAAGGAAGCTGTTTCGGCCTGCGCATCTTGCTGGATGCCGAGGACGCGCAAACCTTTGACACCGCGCAATTGCCCCGGCGGCTGCAGCGCGTGCTGGTGGTCGATGACCACAGTCCCCATCGCGCCATCCTGACCAAGCAGTTGTCGCTTTTGGGTCTGGAAATCTCATACTGCGCCACCGGGTCAGAGGCGATCGACCACGTTCAGACCGGCACCGATCTGCTGGTGGTGGAGTATGAGCTGCCCGACATGACGGGTCTCGAACTGGCACAGCAGCTGCGTCAGGCGAACTTTGACGTGCCCGTCATCCTCTTTGCCGACAACCCCGGCCAGGTGAGGCGGCCGTCCGACACCCCCCTGCTCGCGGTCCTGCAAAAGCCGGTTCCCCGCCGGGTTCTGTTCAACGCGCTGGAGCAGGTGCATCAGGTGGTGCCAAGGTCCGGCAGTGCGCCGCCCGATGCCCCGCAGTCGCCTGCGCCATCCGCCTCGAGCTCTGTCAAACTGGACGTTCTGGTGGCCGAGGACAACAAGACCAACCAGCTTGTCCTGTCCAAGATGGCAAAGAACCTGCCGTTGGAATTGCGCTTTGCCAACAACGGGGTAGAGGCGGTGGAGGCCTTCCGCGAACGTCGACCGGATTTGATCCTCATGGACATTTCCATGCCGCGTATGGACGGCAAACAGGCCACGCGCGAAATTCGCAGGCTGGAGGCCGATGGACCTCACGTGCCGATCATCGCGGTTACGGCCCATGCAATGGCCGGCGACCGCGAGAGCATAATGGAGGCCGGGTTGTCCGACTATCTGACCAAACCCCTGCGCAAGGCAGAACTCACTGCCAAGATCCAGCAATTTGCCGGGCACCTCCTGAACAAGGGGCAAGATGACGCCTGATCAGGTGTCCAGCGCGCGCAGGAAAACCGGTTTGTCCGGCTCCGACAGATCCGGCTGATAGCTGTAGCCGCCAAGGTCGAAATCGGTGATCCCCTCGGGATCGGTCAGTCGCCTCTGAATGATGTACCGCGCCATGCTGCCACGGGCGCGCTTGGCATAAAAGGACACGATCTTCGGCCCGCCGGGCTTGTCCTCCATGAATTGCGGCGTGATGATCCGCAGGCCCAGCGCCTTTGGCGGGACCGCACCGAAATATTCCTGTGATGCGCAGTTCACCAGCGTGTCCGTGCCCAGCGCGTCGGCCTCTGCCTTCAAGGCCTCCGCGATGCGGTCGCCCCAGTACTCGTACAGGTTTTTGCCCTGCGCCGTCTTCAGACGAGAGCCCATCTCCAGCCGGTAGGCCTGAATGCCGTCGCGCGGCTTCAACGCCCCGTAAAGACCGGACAAAATCCGCAGGTGGTCTTGGGCAAAACGCATCTCGTCGTCGTCCAGCGACCCGGCCTCAAGCCCTTGGTAGGTGTCCCCGGCAAAGGCCAGCGCGGCGGGGCGCAGATCCTCTGGTCCCGGCGTGTTGCTGAACGCCTTGAACCGATCGTGGTTCAGCTTGGCAAGATCATCGGACAGATGCATCAGCTTCTTGAGATCACCGACACTGAGATCCCGCGCCGTTTCCGCAAGGCTCTGCGCCTGCGTCTCGAACATCGGTTCCGTCATGTCGACGGGCTTTTCATCCCAATCCAGCTTCTTCGCCGGAGAAATCACCACGAGCATCGCATCACCCCATTTGTTCCGAGGCCTGATCTAGCCCGCGTCGCGCAGAACGTCCAGAAATGCGTTCCCAAAACGTTCCACCCTGCGGTCCCCGATCAAGCGCTCGATCTTCTCGAGGCTGTCGGGTTTGATCTCGGCCAGCTTTGCCAGCGAGGATGCGCTGCACGACATCGGCTTTTCCGTGCCATCCGCGCCGCGCAGCAGCTCTGCCTGCGCTTCGAGCAAGGCATCATAAAGCGTCCCTGTCCCGCGCGCCGCCAGCTTGCGCCGCACCGGATGCACCTCCTGGGCCGCGCCATTGATGACCTCCAGGAACGCGCGCCCGTAGCTTTCCAGCTTCTTGGCGCCGACGCCGCCGATGCGTGCCATCTGGTCCAGATCGGCGGGGCGGGTTTCCGCCATCTCGATCAATGTCTTGTCGTTGAAGATCATGTAGGGCGGCACGCGCGCCTCTTGCGCCAGCGCGGTGCGCTTCGCCTTCAGGGCCGAGAACATGGGTCCATGCTCCTCGCTCACCAATGCCTTCACCGCCGGGCGACGCTCCGCGGCCTTCACCACCGCGTCGCGGCGCAGCTGAATCGATTCCTCGCCGCGCAGGATCGGCAGGGCGCGGTCTGTCATCACCAAGGCGCCATGGCGTTCCGCATCCGGGCGCATCAGGTCGCGCCCCATCATCTGGCGAAAGACCGCCTGCCATTGCCCGCGCGACAGATCCTTGCCCACGCCAAAGGTCGGCAGTTGGTCATGATTGCGCTGCTGGACCTTGTCGGTGTCCTTGCCCAGGAGGATGTCGATCAGATGCCCCGCGCCAAAGCTTTCGCCCGTGCGCAGCGCAGCGGACAGCGCCTTGCGGACCGCTTCGGTGCCATCGAACAGCTCTGGCGGGCGGTCGCACAGGTCGCAGTTGCCGCATGGCGCGGCCTCTTCCCCGAAATACGCCAGCAGGGCCTGACGCCGACAGCCCAGTGCCTCGGCCAGTCCGAGCAGCGCGTTCAGACGCCCGTGATCCGCCTGCCGCCGCTCCGGCGGGGCCAGCCCCTCGTCGATCTGCGAGCGGCGCAGGCGCACGTCCTCTGCCCCATACAGGGTCATGGTCTCTGCGGGGGCACCATCGCGCCCGGCGCGACCGATCTCCTGATAATAGCCTTCGATGGACTTGGGCAAGTCCGCATGGGCGACCCAGCGAATGTCCGGCTTGTCCACCCCCATGCCAAAGGCCACCGTGGCGCAAACGATCAGCCCGTCCTCGGTGGCAAAGCGTTCCTCGACGTCGCGACGATCCCCGGCCTCCATGCCGCCGTGATAGTGGCAGGCGGCGTGGCCGTCGTCGCGCAGCGCGCGCGCGATGCCCTCGGTCTTGTTTCGGGTGCCGCAATACACGATGCCCGATTGCCCCCGCCGTGCCGCTGCAAAGCCGAGGATCTGCGCACGAGGGCCGTCCTTGGGCTGGAACGCCAGATGGATGTTGGGCCGGTCAAAGCCGCGCAGGAAGGTGGTCGGCTGCACGCCGTCGAACAGGCGCGTGACCATTTCGACCTGCGTTTCCTCGTCCGCCGTCGCGGTGAAGGCGGCAAGCGGCACATCCAGAGCGCGGCGCAGTTCACCGATCCGCAGGTAATCGGGGCGGAAATCATGGCCCCATTGGCTGACGCAATGCGCCTCGTCCACCGCGATCATGGACACGCCGGCCTGCGACAACATGCGCTGCGTGCCGGCGTTGGCCAGACGCTCCGGCGCGAGGTAGAGCAGTTTCAGCTCCCCCGCGTGCAGCATGTCCCAGACCGCGTCGGTTTCCTCCGGCGTGTTGCCAGAGGTCAGCGCCCCGGCCGCCACGCCCGCCTCCCGCAGCCCGCGCACCTGGTCGCGCATCAACGCAATCAGTGGCGAGATGACAACCGTCACGCCGTGTCGCAACAGCGCAGGAAGCTGAAAGCAAAGCGATTTCCCGCCACCCGTTGGCATGATGGCCAGCACGTTCTGACCATCCGTCACGGCATCGACAATCTCGCCCTGTCCGGGGCGAAAGGCATCGTAGCCAAAGATATCCTTCAGCAACGCCAGGGGTGCGGCGGTATCTCGGGGCATGGGTTCGCCTGTCGAATTTCAGAAAACTGCTCTTATGTCGACAATCTCACACTAAGATTCGGTGAATCAACCCCTCGCACCACAAGATAGCCCCTGTCAGGCCTGTTCTTGACGAAAACAACGCCTGCCCGCTCATCTCCGCCAAACGACGAAGCGCCCCGCAGTTCCCTGCGAGGCGCCCCATGGTTCAGATGATGACCCGGATCAGTAAGCCTGCGTCTCGGTCTCGACCTTCCAGAAAAACGTCTCGCCAGAGCTGTCGTCCACACCGTCGTTGTCGGTCGACGCCCAGATGGATCCGTCCTCGAAGATCGCCAGACCTTCGACCTTGTCGACCACGTAGCCGCCTTGTGCCTGCAACGCGGGGATCAGGTCTGCGACCTTTTCCTTGGTCACCACCGGCAGGTCGCTGCCCAGCGCGGCGGGGACCATCTCGGCGGCGGGGATGCGGTAGATCTTCTTGGTCACCGCCGCTTCGCCGATCTGGTTGTCACGCTCGATGACATAGACATGATCGCCATGCGCGGTGATCTCGGACAAGCCGACCCATCCGGTGTCCGGCGTTGCCTTGGGGTACAGAACCGCGCCCCACTCCCCGGTCTCGGGGGTGTAGGAGACCAGCTTCACATGGTCCTTGGGGTCGTCCGCCCACTCACGCTGCACAGCCATCCAAAGCGTGCCATCCATCAGGGTAACGCCTTCAAACCCAAAGCGTTTTTCGACTGCCATCAGTTCAGCCGGCAGGCCCACTTCATCCTCGATCACGCCGTCGGCGTTCACGTGGTACAGTGCATGCGGGATCACCCGGTCGGTGCGCCCCTCAGAGGCCAGCCAAAAGCCGCCTTCGCCGTCCAGCGTGATGCCTTCGAGGTCGAGCTTCTGCGCTGCGTCGCCATTGGCGCGGGTCACACGGATCACGTCGGTGATGCGGGCCGGTGTCTGCGTCGTGTCGATCTTGAAGATCGACGGCTGGTAGCCGTAGAAGCTGTCGTTCACCGCCCAGACCACGCCGTCCGCATCCGCCACCATGCCAGAGATCGCGCCCCAGCCGATCAGCTCGTCCGCGCCCTCGGAGGTCAGCTGCGGATAGGCCGCAGGCGCCTGCTGGTATTCGTAGATCATGACGTGGCTGCGCACGCCGCCGTCTTCGATCAGGTCGCCTTCGTTGGCGGAGACCAGCAGGTTGCGATCCGGCAGGGCCACGAAGCCTTCGGGCGCGATGCCCGATGGCAGCAGCTGTGTCAGAACCGGGTTCGCCAGATCGGTGACGTCATAAACACCCACCACAGAGCCGCGCTCCGACCCGATGAACGCCATGGGCGTGCCGTTGAAGGTGCCGACCTCGACCGACTCCGGCTCCACGCCCTTCGCGTCAGAGCGTTTGTCCGGGTAGTGGCCGATCTGGATCAGCGCATGTTCAAACGTGTTGCCCGCCTCGTAGACGAGGGTGCCATCCTTGTTGAACACCGACCAGGACCGCGAACCGCCGTCCATGTCGCCCTCGTTCGCGATGGCAAAGTGATCGTCGTCCAGCCACTTCACCGCGTCGGGTTCGCGCTTGCGTCCCTCCTGCGTCTTGTCAAAGTCGAGCGAGCCGCGCTCGTCGATGGTGTCGATCTCCGTCAGGTCCACGGCCCCGGCGGGGAAGTGGTTCAGCACCTCGCCCTCGGCAGAGACGACAACCATGTGGTTGTTCTCCTGCAGCGTGACGACGATCTCGCCCAGGCTGTTTATGTCGACGAATTCCGGCTCGGGATCTTCGGGGGAGATCTCTGCCAGACCGGTCATCTCGATGGTGTTCAGCGTGTCGCAGTCCAGCCCGCCGTCGGACAGGCCAACGGTCACGAGGAACCCTGCGGGCAGCTGGCCTGTGCGACCGTCACCCAGATCCTCGTCGCGCTCGTTCTCGATTGCCACGGCGGCGAAGGTCCCATCCTTGGCTACGGCGACGCTGTCGGGCTGACCGCCAAGATCACACTGGCCGACCATCTCGCCGGTCTCGATGTTCACGGCGCCCAGGTAGCCCGACGGATCGGTGTAGCTTTCCGAGGTGTTCACCCCGACGATGGCAAAGTCACCGGCCACGGCAACCGAGGTCGGCTCGCCGCCAAGGTCGATATTGCCCAGCGGCTGCGGGTTGGCGGGCTCTGTAATGTCGATACGGCCCAGAACGCCCAGCGGGCTGTCGGTGTAGACCAGTGTCATCCCATCCGCAGTGGCGGCGATGATCTCGGACGAGGTTTCGCGCTGCGTGTCTTCGCCCTCGGCCATGTTCTTCCACGTGGGAAAGGCCGCGATGCGGTTGAAGTTCATCTCGGCTTGGTCTTGGGCTGCGACGGAGCCGGCCACCAGCGCGAGGGCGCTGGTCATGTAAAGCGTGCGGATCACTGGGTGTCCCCCTGTTATCATCTATCCGCGACGCTCTGCGCGCGGGGTGTAACAGCCGCATGTCAATTGGATGAAGGTTCTGCAGTATCCCCAGCCCGACCTAGGCCAGCCCCAGCAACGCCTCCACCAAGGCGCTGTAAGGCTCCGAGAGGGGTTCAATCACGTTGAAATGGTGATGCTCGGGCGAAATTGTCAGCTGACAATTCCATGCTGTCGACATCCATTTTGCCTGATCGAGAAAGGCGGGGCGTTCCTCTGCGCCGACCCAGACAGTGACCTTGGCCGACGGGCGCGGCAACAGTACGGGACTTTCGGACGTGGCCTCCGCCGGGTCGATGCGCAGCACCTCGTTCATGGCGGTCAGCATCAAGGGGCGCAGGTCGGAGAGCGGCGAGATCGGCATGACCCCCACCACCCGCGCGGCCACCTCATCGGGCAGCACGCCCGGCACCGCGATGCGCGCCACCAGATGCCCGCCTGCCGAATGGCCCACCAGACGGATCGGTCCTGCGACCTCGGCGCTGGCGGCCACCACGGCGCGGGCCACCTGCCGGGTGATCTCGACGATCCGCACATCCGGGCACAGATCATATGATGGCATCGCCACGGCCCACCCCCGCGCCCGCGCACCTTCGGCGAGGTCGGACCATGTCTTGCGATCAAACGCTTTCCAGTAGCCGCCGTGGACAAAGACGATCAGGCCCTTGGGCGTGCCCGATGGCAGGAACAGGTCAAGCTGCGCGCGCGCGCCATCGCCATAGGGCAGGTCCAGCCGCGCCAGCCCCTGCTCGGTCAGTTGGGCGCGGTACAGCCTGGCTGCGCGTGCCCATTCCTCAGGATAGGCTGCCGCGTTCGCGATATAGGCCCCGTTTTCATAGGCGTCGGAGAGGTCGTCTGTCATGACTTGGTCCTGTACTTTTACCGCCCTAGATGGTCAGGCTAAGGCATAATCGCGGAGTAACACCATGCTGGACCAAGCCACCGATCTCAAGAGCCTGCTGAGCGACCCGTCGCTCGTGGAGCCGCGCGCCTATGTGAACGGCGCATTCGTCGAGAGCGACAAGACATTCGACGTGACCAACCCGGCGCGGGGCGACGTCATCGCGCAGATGACCGACCTCGACCGGGATGACGTGGCGCGCGCTGTCGACGCCGCCTATACCGCGCAGAAGGACTGGGCCAAGTGGACCGGCAAGGAGCGCGCGCAGGTGATGCGCAAGTGGTTCGACCTGATGATGGAAAACCAGGAAGACCTCGCCATCATCATGACCGCCGAGCAGGGCAAACCACTGGCCGAGTCGCGCGGCGAGATCGCCTATGGCGCGGGCTTCATCGAGTTTTTCGGAGAAGAGGCCAAGCGCGTCTACGGCGAGACCATCCCCGGCCACCAGCGCGACAAGCGCATCATGGTGATGAAGCAGCCCATCGGTGTGGCGGCGTCCATCACGCCATGGAACTTCCCCACCGCGATGATCACCCGCAAGGCTGGCCCCGCACTGGCGGCGGGCTGTGCATTTGTCGGCCGTCCCGCGGCGGAAACACCGCTGAGCGCCACGGCGCTGGCCGTCCTGGCAGAGCGCGCAGGCATTCCCGCAGGCGTGTTCAACATCGTGACCTCGTCTTCGTCGTCCGAGGTCGGCAAGGAGTTCTGCGAGAACCCCAAGGTGCGCAAGCTGACCTTTACCGGTTCTACCGAAGTGGGGCGCATCCTGCTGAAACAGGCCGCCGATCAGGTGATGAAATGCTCGATGGAGCTGGGCGGCAACGCGCCGTTCATCGTGTTTGACGACGCCGACATCGACGCCGCCGTCGAAGGCGCGATCCAGTGCAAGTTCCGCAACAACGGTCAGACCTGCGTCTGCGCCAACCGCCTATACGTGCAAAGCGGCGTTTACGATGCCTTTGCCGAAAAGCTGCGCGAGGCGGTGTCCAAGATGAAGGTGGGCGATGGCCTTGAGGACGGCACCGATCTGGGACCGCTCATCAACAAGGGGGCCCTCAACAAGGTGCAGGAACACATTGCCGACGCCAAGGCGAAGGGCGGCACCGTGATCCTTGGCTCCGAGGATCACGAGTTGAACGGCGCGTTCTTTGGCCCGACCATCGTGACCGGCGCGACGCAGGACATGAAGTTCGCCACCGAGGAGACCTTTGGCCCGCTGGCCCCGCTGTTCAAGTTCGACGACGTGGATGACGTGATCGAGATGGCCAATGACACGATCTTTGGTCTGGCGAGCTACTTCTACGCCAAGGACCTGAGCCGCGTGTACAAAGTCGCCGAGGCGCTGGAATACGGCATCGTCGGCGTGAACACCGGCATCATCTCGACCGAGCTGGCGCCCTTTGGCGGCGTGAAGCAATCGGGTCTTGGCCGCGAAGGGTCGCACCACGGGATCGAGGATTACCTGGAGATGAAATACGTGTGCCTCAGCGTATAAGCTCCGAGCGCTTCGACCTTCTGGCGGAGGACGAAGCGCTTTCCCTCGATCTGCCCGCGGCCTTTGCCGCCGCGCATTCCGGCGACGGCGCGCCCTGGCTCATGGCGGCGCAGGCGGACGAACTCGCGCGCTATGCGTTGAAACGCGGTGAGGGGATCTGCCTGATGGAGGCTGCGGCGCGCACACTCAAGGAGCCGCCCAGCGATGTGGGGTGGGAGATCCTGGGGGATGATCCGCAAGGCTACAACTGGGGGGATCACCGCGACCCCATGCTGGCCTACCGTGTCTTTCTGGCCAAGCTGAAGAAGGCGCGGCTGGACGGGGTGCAATTGCTGTACAAACTCTGGTTCGAGACCGGTGCCTGACAGGATCGCGTGGCTGCACCTGTATCCCGACCTGATTGCGCGGGTGCAGACCGGCAAGGCCCGGTTCCTTTGCATCCTGATCGAGGTGCTGCGCGCCCGAGGCTGGCAGGTGGAGCTGCGGCCCGACACGCCCGGTGAACTGGCCGAGGCGGTGACGCGCCCCGGGTATAGCCTTGTGCGCATGATTTCCCCGCCGACCGCGCGCGGGCTGACGTTTCGCCGGGCCTACCTCGCGCCCTTCTGGAACATCGAACGCTGCGCGGAACGTTGGGATTGGCCCGTGGCGCAGGCGACTTTCGACCCGGCGCAGGTCAATCCGCGCAAAGCCGCGCGGCTCATGGGCAACCTGCGGCACAGGCACTTTCCTGACGTGGTGACAGAGCTTGGGGGGTATGTGCTAATGCCACTGCAAGGCCGCCTGCTGGAGCAGCGCAGCTTTCAGACCATGTCGCCCATCGCGATGATCGACACCGTTCTGGAGCATGATTCAAGACCGATCCGCGCGACATTGCATCCCCGCGAAGTGTATTCCGAGGCTGAAATGACAGCTTTGGACGCGCTGACCCGGCGGTTTCCGCGCCTGACGGTCAGCCTTGGCGGGTCAGAGGCGCTGCTGCCAGGTTGCGATTATGTGGCGACGCAGAACTCCGCCGTGGCGGTCAAAGGCTACATGCTGGGCAAACCTGCCGTAATGTTCGGACAAAGCGACGTGGCCCATATCGCCGCGCGGGTGCATGACCTTGGCGCGGCGGAGGCCTTGCGGCAGGTGCAGGACATGGCGCCGGATTTCGCGGCCTACCTGTGGTGGCGGCTGCGCGATCACGCCATCGACGACAGCCGCCCCGATGCGGACGCGCGCATTGCGAAGGCGCTTTGCGCCGGGGGCTGGCCCGTGGAGGCGTAACCTCGCCTTTTTGTGGGCAGAAAAGGCTTGCCAGCGGGGGGCGGAATCACGCAACACTGTGGCGTCGGTGATGGCGTCACCGGCCCTGTCTCAATCCAGTCCTGTACGCCCGGACCTTCGTTTGCCAGTGCGGCAGGGGGAGGCACCCCCGCGCTGCCGACAGGAGAGACCTCATGACAGATCGTCCCCAGTTCTACCGCTTCCATCAAGGCGACCGCACCCTTCCGTTTTCCGCCGACGAGTACGAGGCGCGGCTGACCGGGCTGCGCACCATCATGGCAGAGCACGGGGTGGAGGCCTGCGTTTTCACCTCCATGCACAACATCGCCTATTACTCCGGCTTTTTGTACTGCGCGTTCGGGCGGCCCTATGGGCTGGTTGTGACGCCGACCCAAAGCGTCACCATCAGCGCAGGCATCGACGCGGCCCAGCCCTGGCGGCGCAGCCATGGCGACAGCATCACCTACACCGATTGGGAACGGAACAATTACTGGCGCGCGATCCTGTCGGTGACCGGCGCGGGCCGCGTGATCGGCTATGAAGGCGACCACCTGACGCTGGTGCAAAAGGCGCTGATGGACAGCTTCCTCGAGCCCTCCGAGGTCAAGGACATCGCCCCCACCACCATGCGTCAGCGGATGATGAAATCCCCCGCCGAGATCGACCTGATCCGGGCCGGGGCCGCTGTGGCGGATGTGGGCGGCTATGCCATCCGCGACGCGATCCGCGAAGGCGTGCGTGAAATCGACGTGGCCATGGCGGGCCGTGACGCGATGGAGCTGGAGATTGCCAAGCGCTATCCGGACGCCGAATACCGTGACACATGGGTCTGGTTCCAGTCCGGCATCAACACCGACGGCGCCCACAACCCGGTGACATCGCGCAAGCTGGAGCGCGGCGACATCCTGTCGCTGAACTGCTTTCCGATGATTTCAGGCTATTACACGGCATTGGAGCGCACTTTGTTCGTGGGCGAGGTGGACGACGCCAGCCTGAAGATCTGGGAGGCCAATGTCGCCGCGCATGAGCTGGGGATTTCCCTGCTGAAAACGGGCGCAAGCTGTTCCGGTGTGACCGAGCAGATCAATGCCTTCTTTGCCGAGCGGGACCTGCTGCAATATCGCACCTTTGGCTATGGCCACAGCTTTGGCGTGCTGTCGCATTACTACGGGCGCGAAGCGGGTCTGGAATTGCGAGAGGACATCGACACGGTGCTGGAACCGGGCATGGTGATCTCGATGGAGCCGATGCTGACGATCCCCGAAGGGCAGCCCGGCGCAGGTGGCTATCGCGAGCACGATATTCTGGTCATCACCGAGGACGGCAATGAGAACATCACCGGCTACCCCTATGGACCGGAGGGCAACGTCGTCGGCTAAGGCGACGCGGTGTAGGTCGGGAATCGCCCCGGCCTACGTTTGCCTTTCGATCACTGACCAAAGGACGCCATGGCGCCGAAATCCACCTTGTCCAACAGGGTGCGCGCGACCTCCGTATCGCCTTCGGCCTGAACGAGGATGCGATTGCCCACCAGCGCCATCATCTGCCCGTCCTGCGTGGCAAAGCGCTGGCGGCCGATGCGCTCCGTCTTCATGCCCATGGCCCCGGCGTTGGCAATCATGGCGGACATGCTGGCCACCATCGGATTGTCCGCCATCAGCGTGATCTTGACCGAGCGGTCGTCGCCTCGGTAGGTCGCCTCCGCCCCGACGCCGCCGCCCATCATGGCAAGCCCCTGCCCCATCTCGGTGTTGACCTCGCGCGTCCAGCCCTCCGGGGCCTCCGGCAGATAGGCCCCCAGAGAGGCTGTCTTCTGCTCCAGCAATTTGGCGCGGGCCATGTCCAGATCGTCGAGCGCGAACTGAATGTCACCGGCGGCGTAGGCCTCCTGCGCGGATGTGAGCAGGTCGGATACCTCGTCCGCGGCGGCGGCGCTTGTCAGGGACATCGCCAAAGCGGCGCTCATCATAAGTGTACGGGTCATGAAATTCTCCTCCTGTGAAATGACGACAGCGTGAAGCGGACCGGTCCACCGCGCAAGGTGATTGAAACCTGACCTTTGGGGCGGCACAGTCGTTGCCATGATCACAGGCTTGCTGCTCCCCACGCTTATCCTTGTCGCGCTGACCTTTGCCGTCGCCCGGATGGTGGAGCGGTTCATGCCAGAGACCCTCCCCGGCCTCGCCTTTCAGGCCGTGATTTCGGCGCTGCTGTTGTGGGTGCTGTCGAGCCTGCTGTTCGCCATCCTCTACACGCTGGAGGCGCCGGGCGCCGTGTGGCTGATCCAGACCGGCGGATGGCGACATTTCATGATGCTGGGCGCGCAGGCGGCACTGGTCTGGGGGCCGGTGCTGGCGCTGGTGGTGAGCACTGCGCCGCGTCGTTGGACAACCGCAGTCTGGTAGAGCCTTGCGCGGTCTCGCAACGCCCCATTGCCGAGCCATATGCGCGCCTTGCGGCGCTTTGTCGTTGATTTTCCGGCGCGGGCGTATCAGGCAGGGGACAGGGGGACGGACATGCTGGCCTTTGTGCGGTTTTTCTTCATCGCTTTCCTGTTTGCCACAGTGCTCTATATCGCTTTGTGGTTCAGCTTTCGCATGCGACGTCGGCGGTTGATCCTGATGGACTGGAAAACCGACCATTCCGACCGCAAACTGAAGACCTTTCTCGCCGAGGAAACCGCCCGATATGACCGCATCCGCCACCTTAGCCTGATTGCCGTTCTCTACGTGTTGCCCTTCGTCACGGTGACCGTCATCATCTACCTGACGAATTTCCACTGAAAGGCTCCGCCGCTGCCATGAGATATGTAAAATGGTTCATCATCGCGATCTTCTGGCTGCTGGTGGCCGCGTTCCTGCATTACACGCTGCCCCAGACCGATATCGCGCGGATCACGGACACCTATGAAAAGCGTGTCGACCCCGGCGAAAACAGCTGGTTCTGGGCGCAGGCGGATGTGGGCACGGATGGCACCGTGCCGACGCGGGACGTGTTCTTTATCCAGACCCGCCGCGAGAACGGCGACATCATGGTCTACCGCAACGAGGACACCGGCTGGGGCTGGCCGCCCTACTTCAAGTTCGACACCTCGAACCTGCAGGCCGAAGCCTCTGACATGCGCTCCACGGCCGACAATCCGCGCTGGGTGGCGATCCGGCATTACGGCTGGCGCAACGAATTCCTGACGGTGTTCCCCAACGCGGTGAGCCTGCGCGAGGTCGAGGACCCGAATGAATTCATCGTGCCGTGGGTCTCGATCATCGTGCTGGTGCTGCTGGCGGCGCTGTTCTGGGCAATCTGGGCGCGGTGGAAGCGATTCTGGGCGCGCCGCGTCGATCCGGCCCTGACCGAGGCAGGCGACCGCGTGGCCATCGGCTCCAGCCGCTTGCGCGACAAGTTCCGCAAATGAGGGCGGGCGGGGCCAGGCCCCGCGCCCGCTGAGCGATCAGACCGACCCGGTGGCCAGAAGGATCTGTTTCCACACCGCTGCCGGGTCGAACAACGTCCAGTCGCGGTAGATGCCGCGCGGACCAAAGGCCACCTGCGTGATCCCCATCACCAACAGCGGCGCGCCGGTGGGCGCGCCGAACAGGCCAAAGCCATCGTGGCGCCCCTCCAGCACCCAACGCACACTGGCGCGCGGGCTTTCGGGCTTTTCCTCGACGCCGATCACATGCTGCACGGTGAACTGCGCCGTGGGCAGCGAGGCGCGCAGCGCGGTCCAGAACCGCTCTGCCTCCGTGTGGCCGATCACGGTTTCGCCGCCGGGATAGGCCAGCTCTGCCGCGCGATCATATTGCCGGCCAATGACCGACACCTCTCCGGCCATGATGCGGCGCAGCGTATCGCTGAGAACCTGCCCCCAGCTGTCCTCGTTGCCGGTTGCGCTGTGGCGCGGCGGCAGGTCAGTTTCCGACGTCAGGGGCAGGACGCAATCCTCTGGCCCGCCCTCGGCCTTGATGCTGGCGCGGGCCCAGCCCTCCGGCGTGTGGCCCAGCGCCTTGAGGATCGCGGCCCGGTCGGTCACGCGCCAGACCTCTGCCACCTCATCCCCGCGGCACCAGCTGTCGGTCAGCATCCGGTAGCCCAAGGGCGCACCCGTGGGCGCGCCATAGAGGCCCGGCCCGTCATGGGTCGCGCTGACGTAGTGACGTTCTGCTGCGGTGAAGGATTTGTAGCCCGACTGTGCCCAGATCATATCCTCGGGGAGAACGTCCATATCAGGGAAGGCCGCAAGCCGCGCATGTGCCTCTGCCAGAATCGCATCACGCCCCCGCAGCAGCCCTTCGGGTGTGCGCAGCACCGCGTCCTCGGCATAGAGGCGGCGGATGCGGTCAAGACGTCGGTCCCCCCAGATGTCTTGCGTCACAGCGCTCATGAAATGTGGCGCATCGCGCCAGCCTTCTTCAAATCCCGGCAGGAAGGACATAACGCGGCTCCTCAGATCTTGCCGTAATACAGGCCCATGACGTGTTTTGCCTCAGCAAAGAACAACCAACGGGCTGTCATAGCCCCTGCCACATGCGACACCACTGCAACAAGGGCAAAGAGGTGGTTGACCGGCAGCAGCAGGATCGCCGTTGGCACGATCGCCCCAAGCAGCAGCGCAATGAGGCGTAATTTTTCAGCGTGTTTGCGCGCCACGGTAAAGGCCATTTCCCGCGTCAGATACGTGTCGCCGGTGTGCGGTGCCTCGAAGGCGCGCGGGGCGTGCAGGCCGGTGGCGGTGCTGAGCGTGCTTGTGGTGCCGCGTCTGTCCCCGGCCAGCCAGCAGCCCCCCTGGATCAGACCGGTGACGGGGATCAGCCACACCGCCAGATCGACCTTGCCCGCCATCAGCGCGCCGCCGCTCAGCGCGTAGGACAGAAACAGCACGGGCGTGGACCAGTGGTGCCAGCGCGGGACGGTCTTTAACTGCGTGTAGATCATCGCGGTGGAGCCCACGGTGATCAGCGCAAGTGCCGCGCCCGACCAGCCCAACGGCGCGACCCGTTGATCAAGGAACACCAGCGGCGCGGCATAGAGCGCGTTCACCGTCAGCGCCACGAGGGAGGCCCAGGCTTCGCGCGACAGCCAGCTGCTGCGCCATTGGGTGAAGGCCTTCAGTGCGCGGCTGGGCTGTCCAAGATGCAGGGCCGATGCGCCGAGGCCCGCGAGGCTCAGGGCATAGGCGATGACGTAGAACACGAAAGCGGCCCAGCCCGTGGGCGGCGTCGCATCGACGCCAAGCCAGAACAGCATGCCGAACCCCAGACCGGAGAGCGTGGTGAAAGCGATAAGTGACGGGGCTGGGTGCATCCTTGGTCCTTTGAGCGCAGGCGGGATTCGCGCTGCGGTGTGGCGGGGTCAGAGTTTCGAGAGCGTCCGGTCGATCCAGCCGAGAAAGCCGCGCGCGTCTTCGGCCACCGGGGCGAGGAAAGGCGCGAGCACATCGGTTTCCGCCTCCCATGTGTCCTTGGGACGCGGTGGAAGGTATTTGTTCACCGGCTTTGTGCCCTGTTCCGGCATCAGATCAAAGCCGCCGCGCTGCTCGACCAACGCCGAGATTGCGGAATTCGGGTCGGACAGGTCGCCAAAGTGCCGCGCGCCCGCAGGGCAGGTGCGCACGCAGGCGGGCACGCGGTCCTCCTCTGGCAGGTTTTCGTTGTAGATGCGGTCGACACAAAGGGTGCATTTCTTCATCACGCCTTCGGCGGCGTCCAGCTCACGCGCGCCATAGGGGCAGGCCCAGGCGCACAGGCCGCAACCGATGCAGTCGGATTCGTTGACCAGAACGATGCCGTCTTCGCTGCGTTTGTAGCTGGCTCCGGTGGGGCAGACGGTGACGCAGGGGGCGTCCTCGCAATGCAGGCAGCTTTTGGGGAAATGCACCAGCTGTGCCGGGCCATCGTCGGGCGTGACCTCGTAGCTGTGCACACGGTTGAGAAAGGTGCCGGAGGGGTCCGCGCCATAGGGGTCCTGATCCGACAGCGGCGCGCCGTAGTTCTGCGTGTTCCAGCCTTTGCAGGCCACCACGCAGGCATGACAACCAACGCAGGTGTCGAGGTCGATGACGAGACCGAGCCGCGTGTCGGTGTGGGTGGGAAGCGTGGTCATGGCTGGCAGCCTGTGTGTGGGGGCCGCGACGCGCCGCCGCGAGAGATGGGTTTATGAAACAGGCGCATGTCGTCAGTCCTTTACCTGCCAGCGCAGTACTTTGGGCGCGGGTGGCACGGGGCTGGCCTGCGGCGGGATAGGATCGGCAGGGGCCGCTGTCTTTTCGATCCGGACGCGCAGGTCGAACCACGCCGCCTGCCCGGTGACCGGGTCGGAGTTGGACCAGCGCAGGCCGTCTCCCCTTGGCGGGAGGAGTTCGTGAATGACATGGTTGAGCAGAAAGCCCTTCGTGGCCTCTGGTGCGTTCTTGTCGAGCGCCCAGGCCCCGCCTCGTTTGCCGATGGCGTTCCACGTCCAGATGGTGTGCGGGTTGAGCGCGGCCATCTCCGCCACCGGCACCGTGATCGCCCCATGGGGAGAGGTGACGCACACCCAGTCGCCGTCTTTCAGATCGTGAGCGCGTATGAGGGCCGTGGGCAGATACATCGGGTTGCACCCGTGGATTTGCCGCAGCCAGGCGTTTTGCCCGCCCCAGCTGTGGTACATTGCCATGGGCCGTTGGGTCAGCGCGTGGATCGGATAGTCGGCGCAGTTGGTCTGGTCCGCGGTGTCATACCAGGTTGGGAGTGGCGTGAGGCGGGTTTTTATCTGATCGCGCAGGTGGTCGGGGGGCTGATGCGGGCCATGCCCTTCGGCGGCGCGCTGAAACCGGCGGAGCGGCTCTGCGTAGAGTGTGAAACGATACGGCGTGGCCTTGTCCATCAGGCCGATCTGCACGGCCCAGTCCTGATAGGCGGCATTCCACGGCTTGAAATACCGCGCCTCGGGCGGGACGTGCTGGGCGCAAAATCCGCCGTTGGCGATGTAGCGGTCGATCTGGTCGGGGTTCGGGTCGCCGCGCCCGTGCTGATCTCCGTGCGCGCCGCGCCAGCCTGCCAGAGGTCCGACACCGGGGCGGCGTTCGTGGCGCGTCATGTAGTCGGCGTAGTCGCTGTAGGTGGGCGTGCCGTCCGGCTCTGTCATGCCCGGCAGGCCGAGGCGCGCGCCAAGGTCCAGCAGCACCGACTGAAAGCCGCGTACATCCCGATCCGGGGTGACGACGGGCCAGCGGATTGCATCGGCGGCGGCATCGGGTTCGGACACCGGGCGATCGAGCAGCGAAATACAGTCGTGCCGTTCCAGATAGGTGGTGTCAGGCAGGATCAGGTCGGCATAGGCCACCATCTCGGAGCTGTAGGCGTCAGAATAGATGATGCGCGGGATCACGTAGTCGCCGCTGTCGTCGGTGCGGGTCAGCATCTCCATCACGCCGCGCGTGTTCATGGAGGAATTCCACGCCATGTTGGCCATGTACAGGAACAGCGTGTCGATCTTGTACGGGTCTGCTGCGGCGGCATTGGAGATCACCATATGCATCAGCCCATGCGCCGACAGCGGGTTTTCCCATGTGAACGCCTTGTCGATGCGCAACGGTGTGCCGTCATCGGACAGCGCCAGATCCTCCGGCCCTTGGGGATAGCCAAGGTGCGGGCCGGGCAACGGTTGGCCGGGATTGGACCGCGCGTGGGGGCGCGGATGCGCGGTGGCGGGTTTCGGATAGGGCGGTTTGAAGCGCATCCCGCCGGGGCTTTCCACAGCGCCGATCAGGATTTGCAGCATGTGCAGCGCGCGGCAGGTCTGGAACCCGTTGGAATGGGCCGAGATGCCGCGCATGGCGTGAAAGGCAACCCCGCGCCCGACCATGCGCTGATGTCGTTCGCCGCGCCAATCGGTCCACGGCTGGTCAATCACCACAGGTTCGTCAAAGGCTGCGCGGGCGATCTGGGCCGCCAGCGCGCGGATCTGCGCGGGCGAGACGCCGCAGCGCTCTGACACGGCCTCCGGGGCGTAGTCGGGGATCAGGTAGGTCTCTGCCATGCGGTGCAGAACAGTGACATGGGTGACGCCTGCGTGCCGCCAATGCGCGCCGGGATCGGGTGCAACGCCGGGGGTGTCCGCAGCGGCGGGTTTGCCGGTGGCCCGGTCGATCACTTGGGCGCGCCCCTCGGCATCGCGCAGCAACAGACCGTGGGTGTCGGACTTTGGGTCGCCATCCAGCAGCAGCGGCGCGTCGGTGTAGCGGGTCAGATAATCGAGGTCGATCTGCCCGGCCTTCATCAGGCAATGGATCAGCGACAGGATCAGCAGGCCGTCGGTGCCAGGGGTGATCCCGACCCATTCATCCGCCACCGCGTTGTAGCCAGAGCGCACGGGGTTCACGCCGATCACCTTTGCACCGCGTGCCTTCAGCCGGCCAATCCCCATCTTGATCGGGTTGCTGTCGTGATCCTCGGCGACGCCAAACAGGATAAACAGCTTGGCATGGTCCCAATCCGGGGTGCCGAACTCCCAAAAGGCGCCGCCCATGGTGTAAATGCCCGCCGCCGCCATGTTGACCGAGCAAAAGCCGCCATGCGCCGCGAAATTCGGGGTGCCGAATTGTTGCGCCCACCAGCCGGTGAAGCTTTGCGATTGGTCGCGGCCGGTGAAGAAGGCGAGCTTTTCCGGGGCCTCTGCACGCAGGGGTTTCAGCCAGTCGACCGCCGTTTGCAGGGCCTCGTTCCAACTGATTTCCTCGAACTTGCCGGAGCCACGCGGCCCGACGCGGCGCAGCGGCGCGCGCAGGCGGGCGGGGGAGTTGTGCTGCATGATCCCGGCGGACCCTTTGGCACAGAGCACGCCCTTGTTGATCGGGTGGTCGCGGTTGCCCTCGATATAGGCGACCTTGCCGCCTTTCATGTGCACGTTGATGCCGCAGCGGCAGGCGCACATGTAGCAGGTGGTCTTGCGGACCTCGTCGGACACGGCAGGATTAAGATCCAGGTGAGGGTCAGGCATACCGGGCCTCCAGCCCATATCTTCGGAACCAAGCAGTTTTTTTGGGCGGCACCGCCAAGAAACGCCCCGGTGGCGGTAAGGGCCGGTGTGTCAACGGGCTACGTTCAAACGGATATTCCGTTGGCATCGACGCCCGCCGGAAAAAAGGCAAGTGCAGGAGGCTTTGGACGAAGATCGCGCGGCGCAGCCCGGCGAAGGCCCGGAGGCGCGGTATCTTGTGACCGAGCACCGGCAAAACAGCCGCTATCGCGCGTCGGGGTTTTGCGCGGGTTCGGCAGTTGTGCAGCGGCATTCGGGTGTTCGCTCCTGACATCGGTTTCACCTGAAACCAGCAGGGCTCAACGCGCAAGGAAAAAGCCGCCCTGCCCGATGGTCTTGTGCGCGGCCTGCGGCGTGACCAGCAGCAGCGGGCTGTGGTTCCAGCAGGCGGTTTTCGCGGCGGTGACGGAATTGGTGATGCCGGGGCCATTCTGCGCGAGCATCATCGACATCTTGCCGGACGCGCGGGTGTAGCCGTTTGCCATCATGCCGCCGGACCCTTCCTGCGCGCAGTCCCGAAACTGGATGACAGCCTGCGGGAACAAATCGGAAATCGGCATGAAGGCCGAGCCGATAATGCCAAAGGCATGTTCGATCCCGTGGCGTTGAAGCACTTTGACGAAGGCTTCTTCGGTGGTCATTTTCATGCTGGCATCTCCGCGAAAACCAATCCGGAGGGGTGTCCCAGCGTGCGTTTCCCACAATCTATCCAGCCTGCGGAGCGCCGAATAGGGCCAGATGTCACGCCGGGGAAAGACCAGTCTTCAAGAGGGGGCGGTCGCCTCGGCCTCGCGGTAGGTCATGCTGAGGATCGTGGCGACCATCATGGTGCAAAAGACGCCCAGCGCCGCGCCGATCAGGTGCAGGGTGATGTCCCCGGCCATCGTAATCGTCGGGTTCATCGCCGACTTGCCCATGACAAGCGTGACCAGAAGGAAGACAACGCCCGGCCCTGCAAAGAAGCGGCCGATGGTTTTCCAGAAGCGCACTCGCCCGCGCCGCAGCGCACTGCCGATACGGGCGTCGCCGCCGATGGCCGCAGCGGGCAACAGCGTGCCGACGAATGTCAACAAAAGGAGGCTGAAAGGCAGGCCAACGGCGGTGCCAAGCAGCGTCATGCCGATGACATTCACCTCTGGATTGCTGCTCAGGTAGAACCTGCCGAAATACGTCAACCAAAAGATAGGGAAAAACGCCAGCGCCAGCCCAGCGGCGCTGATCAGGACAAACCGCCAGAGGAAGGCAAAGAGCGGCAGGTCCGTAACGCCCCCTCCCGTGGATGACTGAACGCCACCCCATGTCACACGATCATGCAACAGCACGCAGCGGTGGGTGGAAAAGGCCGCCACACCGTAGACGATCAGCAGCGCAATCTGCGGCGCGAGGCCGTCGATGAAGCGGTCCCCGACTACCAAAAGCGCCACGATCACCCCCATGACGGGCCAGGAGCGGCGCAGCGCGTCGAACGTCAGACCATACATGCCCATCCTGATGCTGGTCAGAGCCGCGCCAGAAGCTCTGCTTTCTTGATGGCAAATTCCTCGTCCGACAGGATGTTGAGGTCGTGCAGGTCGCCCAGCTTTTGCAGTGCGGCAAAGATCTGGTCGGCATCGGTCAGCAATTGCGCCCCGGAGGCGGACGGTGCAGATCCCTTTGAGGACTGCGGCGCGGCCTCCAGTTCGGGCATGTCCGCCTCTGGCTGCATCGGGTCAAAGAAGTTTTCCGGTGCGTCGGCGTCCGCGGTGGTTGGGGCCCAGGTTTCAGCGGGCTGATCCGCCACGGTGGGCGTGGTGGGCGTCGATGTCCTGGCTGTATCCGGCGTGGTCTCTTTGGTCGTGTCCTCGCCAAGAACCACGGGCATCGCCGCCAGATCCACCGCGCCGTATTGGCTGGTGAAGGTCCAGTTGCGCCCATCCCCCTGCTGCTGCGAAATGCCTGTGATCAGGTGGTCGCCGGTGTCATGCACCGTGACCCCGCCCGCCAGATTGACTGCCAGACGCTGCCGGTCCGGGAAGATCGCGTAGGACATATCGTTCTGGGAGCCTTGGGCCGAGGGCTGGCCCAGCGTCTCTGGCCACCAGCCACCGCTGTGCATCGACATGGAGCCAAATCCATTGCCAGATCCCTGCGATTGCGACTGGCCCTGCCAATTTCCCTGCGGCTCCGCGCGTTTGAACAGCGGGCCTTGCCCAGCGGCCTGCGCGATATCCTCGCAGAGGTTCGACACCCGCGCCTTGAGCCCGGTGTTGAACATGTCGCCCACCATGGTCATGCCACCGCGCGACCATTGCCCCATGCCGCCCAGTTCGGGGATGGAGAATTGCGCCTGCGTGCCGCCGCCGTTGACGACCGACACCATCATCGCCTCGACCGTTGTGCCCGAGACCGCGTGCCGTGCCGCCAAGTCGTCGCGCGTTGTCGCGCCGTGTTCCGTCAGATCTGCCATTTTTTCCACCAACCGAGTCGCGTTGTACCGTCTCTCCCTTGGCTACCACATCCCTTGCGCGAGAGTTAGCTGCGCTTTTCAGCCACCGCCTGCCGCATCAGCGCTGTGGAACGGCGCGCCCAGGCGTCCCAGTTCAGGCGCTGTTCGTAAACCTTGCGCGCGGAGCGGCTGAGGTCCGCGTACCGCTCCGGCGCGGCATGGTAGGTCGCGATGATGTCGGCAAAATCCTCTGGCCCTGAGCCCGGCGGCAGGGCATGGCCGTTCTCGCCCTCGCGGACAGGCACGCCGCCGACCCGCAAGCACAGCGCGGGCAGCCCGTAGGCAGATGCCTCGCAAAAGGCGAAGCCGTAGCTTTCAAACGACGGCATGACGAGGAAATGCGCCTCTGACAGTGCGTTTTGAAAGGTCGCCAGTTCGGCTGGCACGGCTTTGTTTAACTGAGGGTGCACGGTCACATGGTCTGAACGATAGCGCTCTGGCGGGATGCAGCCGATCACGGTCAACCGCGCATCCACGCCGCGCGCCCGCAGGATCTGCATGGTGTCAAAAGCCGTCGGGCCTCCCTTGGCGAACCAATCGCGGCCGATGACCAGCAGACGCACCGAGGACGACAGGCTGCGCGGCCCCGGCGCGGGCGGCGGCGGTATGTTGGCACCCCATTCCACCACATGGCTGACGTCGGCGGGCAGGTTGTAGCGTGCCTCCACCGCGTCACGCAGCCACTCGGAGGGCCAAAGCCCGAGGTCCAGACCTTGAAGCGCCTCGCGCTCGCGCCGTTCCACCCAGCCGTTCATGGCCCGTCCAATCAAGCGCTGTTCGTGATGCGTGCCCAGAACGGACTCGCGAAACACCGATTGCAGCGCGTCGGCGGTAAAGGCGGTCACCATGCCTTTGGGCGCTGTCACCCCTGCCATGGCGTGCAGCGCATAGGTGCCGAACAGCACGTCATACGTCCCTGCGTGCAAGGCCCGCTGCACCCGCCGCGCGATGATCCCGCGCAGGGCATAATGCGCACGCCAGCGCAGACGCATGTTCATCCCGGTGGACGTCTTGAGAATCGCTTGTCGAAGAGGTTCGGCGGCGCCCCAGTCCTGCGGCAACACCGTGACGCTGTCCGCATGATCCTTGAGCGCATCGAAAATACGGGCATTGCCGCCGGAATAGATGTTCCGGTCGCTCGGGGGCATATCGCAGAGATAGGCAATGCGCAGAGGAGGCATGACAAGCTCCAGAATATCGAACCAATAGACAGTCCAGCGCCTGCCCCGCTTTTTGGGCAAGAGTGTGACGGCGCTGACGATACCGCCTCCATGGCCTAAACAGTGACTGGAACACCACAGGTAACGTTTCCATTTCCACAGATCGGACGCAAAGCTGACGCGACTTCGCCCGATGCGGATGGTAATCCTTGGCAAACCGATCCAAGGCTGTTCGCGCACAGATGCCCAATCCTCTCGCCTTTCTTGCCCTCGCCTGCTTTCCGCTGGTGGTGATGGCACTGTTCGGGAAGCTGCCCGCCGACCGCGCGTTGATCTGGTCGATCCTGCTGGGCTACCTGTTCTTGCCGGAACCGCCCGCCGTCTTTGACCTGCCCGCTGCGCCGCCCCTGACCAAGCACAACATTCCCGCGCTGTTCGCCTTTGCCACCGTCCTGTGGCGGCGAAAGCTGTCGGCCTCGCTGCTGCCGCAGTCGATGATCGGCAAAGCCTTTGTGTTGACGTTTGTGCTGTCGCCCATCCTGACAGTGCTAACTAACGGGGAGCCGGTGATATGGGGGGAGGTCGGCCTGCCGCCGCTGGGGATAAAGGACATGATCGCGCTGTCCGTGCAGCAATTTCTGGTGTTGCTGCCCTTCTTGATGGCGCGGCAGTTCCTGTCTTCGGGGGGGGCACAACGCGAGCTGCTCAAGGCGCTGATGATTGGGGGGCTGGTGTATTCGGCGCTCATGCTGATCGAAATCCGCATGTCTCCGCAGCTGAACATGTGGATTTACGGCTATTATCAGCATTACTTCGGACAGAGCGTCCGCTTTGGCGGCTACCGACCGGTCGTTTTTCTATATCACGGGCTTTGGGTCGCCTTCTACACCTTCATGGCTGCGACGGCCGCCTGGGGTCTGTGGCGGCTGTCCCCCGGCGAGCAGAAGGTAAAGTTTTTGCTTGCAGCGCTTTGGTTGTCGATGATCCTGGTCATGGCAAAATCCATGGGTGCGGTGATCCTGTTTGCCGTCGCCGCGCCGGCGGTGATTTGTCTGCCCGTCCGTTGGCAGATCCGCCTCGCCATCGTTATCGGCGTGATCGCGCTGATCTATCCCATCCTGAAGGGCTTTGCGCTGGTGCCGGAGGAAACGCTCCTCGCCCGCGCCGCTGCCATTGATCCGGACCGGGCGGCATCCCTGCGGTTCCGCTTCATGAACGAGAACACGCTGCTGGACCGCGCCTACCTCAAGCCGCTGTTCGGGTGGGGCAGTTGGGGCCGCAATCACATTCTGGACCCGGTCACCGGTTTCATCCTGACGGTCACCGATGGCCGCTGGATCATCACCATCGGCGTCTACGGCTGGGTCGGTTTCGCCGCCGAGTTCGGGCTGATCCTGCTCCCTCTGGTGATGATCGCACAGGAAGTCAGGCTGGCGCGCAGGCTGGACGTGGCACAGGTGTCGCCTCTGGTCGGTCCACTGGCGCTGCTGCTGGCGCTGAACCTTGCCGACATGGTGCCCAATGCCACGCTCACACCTTTGACGTGGCTGCTGTGCGGGGCGCTTTTGGGCTATGCCGAGCAGCTGCGCACGGCACGCCTTACCTCTCCTCCCCAACCGGTGGATGATACGCAAAAGCCGGTTTCCAAGCCGCTGAAATGGGAGCCCGTGATCCGATGACCCATCCTCGTCCACGCGTTCTGATCATCGCCGAAGCGGCCAATCCCGAATGGGTGTCCGTGCCTTTGGTGGGGTGGTCGCTGGCCTCTGCGCTGCGCGAGGTCGCGGATGTGCACCTCGTGACGCAGATCCGCAACCGCGACGCCATCCTGCGCGCCGGGCTGATCGAAGGCCGTGACTTCACCGCCATCGATTCAGAACGCTTTGCCAAGCCGATGTGGGCCCTGGCCGAAAAGCTGCGCATGGGAGACGGCAAGGGCTGGACCATCGTACAGGCGGTGAATGCCGTGTCCTATCCGTATTTCGAACGACTTGTCTGGCAAAGATTCGGCCCGGCAATCACGCGCGGCGACTATGACATCGTCCATCGCGTGACGCCGCTGTCGCCGACGTCGCCATCCTCCCTCGCCCGGAAATGTGCGGCGGTGGGCGTGCCCTTTGTGCTGGGGCCGTTGAATGGGGGCGTGCCCTGGCCCGAGGCGTTCGATCACATTCGCCGCGCGGAGAAGGAGTTCCTCGCGCCGATGCGCCGCGCCTACAAGCTGTTGCCGGGGGCAAGCGCCACATTGGATCACGCCAGCGCCATTCTGGCGGGCAGCCGGTACACGGCCTCGGAAATCCCGGAACGCCATCAGCACAAGACGCTGTGGCTTCCAGAAAATGGCATTGATCCCAAGCGGTTCAATCGCCGTGCCACGCCAGCCGATGGCCCCTTGCGTGCGTGTTTCATCGGACGGCTCGTGCCCTACAAAGGACCGGACATGCTGCTGGATGCAGCAGCCGATCTGCTGCGTGAAGGCAGGATGAGGCTCGATCTGGTGGGCGACGGGCCGATGATGCCGGAGCTGCGCGCACAGGCGGAGCGGCTTGGCATCGGTTCGGCTGTGACCTTTCACGGCTGGCAGGCGCATGACCGGGTGCAGGATGTGCTGTGCCAAAGCCATCTGTTCGCCTTTCCGTCGATCCGTGAATTCGGCGGCGGCGTCGTTTTGGAGGCGATGGCCCTCGGCGTGCCGCCCCTGATCGTGGATTACGCAGGCCCCGGCGAATTGGTGGACAACACCACCGGTATCAAGGTGCCGATCGGATCGCGGGATCAGATCGTCGCGGACTTTCGCCGCGAGTTGACGCGGCTGACCGAGGCGCCAGATCGGCTGGCGCCGCTGGCAGAGACGGCTTTTCAGCGCGTTCAGGACGCCTTTCTATGGTCACGCAAAGCGGAACAGATCGCAGAGGTTTACCGCTGGGTCGGCAACGGCCAGCCCGCACCGAAGCCGCGTCTGCTGTAGGCGCGGCCAGACGACCCCGCTGGCTCAGATCTCGGACACCCTGCGGGCGCGCTTGCGTCGCATCAGGATCACATCCTTCAGCCGGGATTTCAGACCGCGCGGTTCCAGAACCTCGCGGTCCATCTCGAAGACGGAGCCGGTCAGGGACCGATCGCATGACAGCGCCAGTTGCACGCCCCAAGCCGCCGTCACCTCGGGGTCGAGCCCGTCGGCAATGCCCATTTTCGTCGCCAGCATCCCCGGCATCCAGTCAGACATGACGATGCCCGGAAAACGGTCCGCCAGATCGGCCACCACCGCGCGGGTAAATATGCGCGCCGCGCCCTTGGATACGGCGTAGGCGGATGCGGTCGGCAGTGGCGCCACGTCGGCAAAGGTCGCCACGTTGAGAATCCGGCCCCGCCCGGTCTGCACCATGCCCTCCAGCGCCGCACGCGTGCAATGCACGGTCCCGCCGAGGTTCGTGTTCACCGTCTGCATGAAGCTGTCGCCGGTTTCGCTCAGAAAATCTTTCCTCGGGTAGACGGCGGCGTTGTTCACCAGCACGGCAACTGGACCAACCCCGTCGCGCAACCGGGAAAATTCCCGCGTGACGGCGCCACCGTCAGAGACATCCAGCACAACCGGATGAAACCGATCCAGCCCCGCGCCGGTTTCGGCCAGGGTCTCCGCCTGCCGCCCCATGCCAACCACGCTGAAGCCCGCCGCGCAGAATTGCCGGGCCATGGCGCGCCCCAGACCAGAGCCTGCGCCGGTCACGACAACGATGCCGTCCTTCGGTGTGATCTTCATCCGTCATGCTCCAGCAGTCCCGCCGCCACCGAAAGCGCATAGGCAGCGATTGTCAGGCTTGGGTTAACACCCATGGAGGTCGGCATGAAAGACGCATCCGCAACCCACAGGTTGTCGACCTCATGCGCGCGCCCGTCAGGCCGCAGCACCGATTGCGCCGGATCATCGCCAAACCGCAAACTGCCGCAGGGGTGGCCCCAGTTCAGCTCCGGCGTGACGCTCAGGAAAAGACCGCCCAGGCCGCGACGGATCGCGCGACGAAACGCGCGGCGCCGGGTCTTCAACTCATCCGACAGGCGGTAAACGACGCGGCCATCGGCCTCCACCCGGTTTTCGGCGTAGGGCAGATCCTCCATCAGTCCGACGAAGATCTGCGCAGACCCCAACATCCGCGCGGCCAGAGCGGCCGGCAGGCGCGTGAACGGGGACAGCCGGGACCAGCCTTTTGCCGCCAGCATCCGGTTGAGATAAAACACGATTTCACCGTAGGAGGCGCGGATGCCCATGGCCTGCACCGTGCCCAGCCGCTGCCCGTCGCTGTGGTAGAGGTCCCGCAGCGACACGGCCTTGGTCGCGGGGCCTTCGACACGCGGCCAGAGCGCGAACATTTCGTTCACGTGAAACATCAGGTTCCGCCCGACAAGGCCGGAGCCGTTCGCCACGCCCGCCTCCCATCCCGCACAGGCGGAGCGCAACAGCACCTGAGGCGACCCGAGTGCGCCCGCCGCCAACACGTAACGCCGTGCGGTAAAGCGGCGGGTTTGCCCATCCACCACGGCCTCCACCGCAGCGACGCGCGGGCCGTCCATCACCAGCCGCGTGACCTCTGCCCCGGTGAGCATCTCAGCCCGCCCGGTGGCCAAGGCGGGCTCCACCCCCGCGGACCGTCCGTCCATCTTGCACGGGTTCGGGCATTTGCGGCCAAGGCACATCTGGCAGCCATCCACCCGTTCCACGGCAGTATGCGCGTGGTAGGGATGCAGGCCACGGGCGCGAAATCTGTTCATCAGCGCCATTTCGACCGCGGTCAGGGCGGGCGGATCGCGCAGCGGCAGCGGGGCCTCATCTGACAGTGGATCAGGCGTGCCGTAGACGCGATACATCTGCGCGGCCTCTGCGTAGAAAGGCGCCAGCGCGTCAAAGCCCAAAGGCCAGCCCCCGGTGGGATGTGGACGCTGCGGGGTGTCCTCCAGATCATGCCGTTCGGGGCGTTCCAGCGTGGCCGCGTAGAACACCGAGCTGCCGCCCGGACCGGACCCCAAAGGCGCGTAAAACGATTGCGCGACGCCGTCGACCTCGACCGACAGGGGCTGAGGCCAAAGCCCGCGTTTCGCGCGCGCCTCCGGCACGAAGATCTCTGACAGGCCATTTTCGGCGCTGCGCGCATCGGCCTGCCCTTTTTCGAGAAACAGCACCCGTTGACCGGCTTCGGCCAGACGTCTGCCCAGCGTGCCGCCACCGATGCCCGTGCCGATGACCAGCACATCCCAGTCGCCGTCCGACAGGGTCATGGCAGAGGGACCGTATTCAGAGCGGAGCCGCGCGAATCGCCGCGAAACACTGGTGCAAAGACATCGCGCAGACGACGGGCCGCGCTGTTGGTCATGTGGTTGTTGTCGAAGTACTGGCCGGTGCCGCTGTGCACGGCGCTGCACGTCGCGTCATCGCAGAGCCAGGGCCAAGGGTCCAGCCAGCCGACGCGGTTCGACGCCACCAGATCGCGCCACGCGGCATCCGCCGAAGTGGCGCGGGCGGCGATATCCTCGCGCGGGACCACCGATTGCGTCACAGGTTCAGCGGCGAAGGGAAGCCCTGCATGAGCGGCCTCCCGCGCGGCACGGCGACTGTCATAGAACGGAATTTCCGGCGGCTGGCGCAACACGTAAACCTCGCCAAACTGGCGGAGGAGCTGGTCGACTGTGGCCTCTGATGCCTCCGAGAGGACATCCACCTGCGGTTCAGCGACGCGCTCTGGCCGCTCCGTGGGAAAGATGGAGATGAGGTTGTTCGCGTCCAACCCGGTGCCCTGCCCCGTGGTGTAATAGCCCCAACGCCCGATCAACAGAACGCGTTGAACGCTGTTCAAACGGCCAAGCGCCTGTTTGATTTGCATATTGGCCTGACGACAGGCTGTGTTCTGCGCCGGTGTTGCGGCGCTTTCGACCTTGCGCTGGCCGATCAGCGGTGGACAACCTGCGCGCCACAGCACCATTGCCGGCACGCCAGCCTCATCAGCAGCAAGCGCCAGCCCCTCGTAAAACGCGCGCGCGTGGCTGTCGCCCCAGATCAGCACCTGCGGCGGCCCCTCCGGGCCGATGGGACAGACCTCAAGACCGTCGAGAGGCAGATCGTCGGCCACGTAGCAGCGGCTGAAATCCTGCAAGAAATCGGCTGAGGCCGCGATGTGCACCCCTGCCTCCGGCCCAAACCTGCCGGGCAGACCGTCCTCAGCCCGCAAAAACAGGCCGAAACCCAACACGGCCGCGCTGGCGAGCACCGTTCCGCCTGCCAGGACCCAGCCCGGCAGCCGAACGGCCCGGCGCACCGGCTGTTCGACAAAGCGCCATGACAGCCATGCCAGACCCACGGAGAGGGCCATCCAGATCAGCGCCTCGAACGGGTTTGCGTAGCCGTCCCGCAGACTGTTGGACAGGGTCACAACCGGCCAATGCCACAGGTACAGCGAATAGGAAATCAGACCGAAAAACCTGAAAGCAGGGAGGCGCAGCAGACGATTGACCGCGCCGTCGTTCCTCCCGTTGGCCAGCACCAACAGTGTGCCGAGCACCGGAACGGTCGCCAGCAGACCGGGAAACAGCGGCCCGGATGGTATCATCACAACGGACAGAAGCACGAGGCCGAGGCCCACCCAGCTCAACGCGCGCCAGCCCTCCCACCGGGTGCCTCGCGTCTGGCCCCAAATGGCCAGCAATACGCCGCTGAGCATCTCCCACGCGCGGAATGGAAACAGGTAGAAGCTGGCCGACGGATACTGCGGCGTCATCAAGACGCAGGCCACAAGCGACGCGGCCCAGCACGCCACCAGCGCCCAGATCATCGCGCGACGGGACCGCGCCAGCAGCAGGAACATCAGCGGCAGGAAGATGTAGAACTGCTCTTCCACCGCCAGCGACCAGGTGTGCAATAGCGGTTTGTCGTGGGCTGCGGCGTCGAAATAGCCCGTCTGCCGCCAGAACAGAAAGTTGGACAAGTAGAAGGAGGCGGCAACAGCGCTTTTGCCGAATTCACGATATTCAAAGGGCAAAAGCAACACCCAGCCCAACGCTGCCGTCCCCAGCACCATGGCAAAGAACGCTGGCGCCAGCCGTCGGAACCGGCGCAGGTAAAACGCGCCGATACGGATCTTGTCATCTGCGCAGTATTCGCGCCACAGCAGGCCGCCGATCAGATAGCCGGAGATGACAAAGAACACGTCGACGCCGGTAAATCCGCCCCGCAGCGGCAAACCGAAGTGATACAGAACCACGGACAGCACTGCGACGGCGCGCAGCCCGTCGATATCGCCGCGATAGGCGGGATGCGGGGACGTCTCGGTCATGTGTTTCCGGGTTCTCCGGCGCGGATGAAGTTCATGCCTGCATCGTTGTGCGCCGGCTTTGCCGACGGGGACAGCGTCGCCCCATGCAAACAGCGTGTTTTGTTGCCATTGTGTGCAAGATACAGCATTTCTGGGCAGGAATATGGCGCATCGCCGTGGAGGCCAATGAGAATGAATCAAGAAAGCGACATTTCGGCGAGCGCGCCCGATTGGTCACGGGAAACGGTGTCGCGCTTTTGGGACCCGGGCCCAAAGCTGATCCGGTCGGTGCGCCGCTATCAGGCCGGTCGCGCGCGCGGACCCCTGGGGCGGGTGCGCGCGAAATACTGGGTGATGGTGCACTGGTTCTGGTCGCTGATGACGCAATCCGAGCTGCATCTCAACACGCAGATCGGGGGCGGTCTGCGGCTGACACATCCGACCGGGATCATCATACACCCCGAGGCCGTGATCGGCCCGAACTGCATGATTTTCCATCAGGTGACCTTCGCCGGGCCGGTGATCCTGGGGGGGCATGTGGATGTGGGCGCTGGGGCCAAGCTGATCGGGCCTTTGACCGTGGGCGATCACGCGGTGATCGGCGCCAACGCTGTCGTGACGCGGGATGTGCCTGCCGGGGCGACCGTGGCCGGTGTGCCCGCGCGGGTCATTTCCAAAGCCCCTTAGACCTTGCGATCCTTCAACCGGATCAGCGCGGCTTTCGCCGCTTCGCCGGGCAGGATCGCCAAGCATTTGGCGTAGCGCGGGCCAAGCCGCCTGGGGCTGGAGGCCGCGCGCCACAACCATTCCAGCGCAAATTTGCGGACCCATTCTGGCGCACGATTCTGTTCGCCGGCATAAAAATCCAACCCGGCGCCGATGGAGGCAAAGCCCACTTCCGGCGCGACTTTGCGGCCATGGGCGGCGAACATTTCCTGCTTGGGCGCGCCCAGGGCTACAAAGCACAGGCGCGCACCGCTGTCGGCAATTTCGCCCAGCATCGCCTCTGCCAGCTCGCTTTCGGGGTCAAAGCCCATGGCGGGTGCGATGCGGCAAATCACACGCAGATCGCGCACTTCGCGTTCCAGGTATTCCTGCGCGGCGGCCAACACCCGGTCGGACGCACCGAACAGCGCGACAGTGACCCCTTGGGCGGCGGCAAGACGCGCAAGAGGCAATATCGCCTCCGATCCGGGGATCAGCGAGACAGGTCGCCCCGCCAGTCGGGACATCCAGACGATGGGGTTGCCATCCGCCACGACGAAATCCTGCGCCGCATAGGCCATGCGGAACCGAGGCGAGGCGCGCAATTTGACGATGTGATCAAGGTTAATGGTCGCCAAGGCAAAGCCACGGCGTTGCGCAAAACGTTCTCGCACGCGCGCTTCGAGCACGGCCCAGTTGGGCACGTTGACCTCTATCTCTTCACCCTCGACACCGAAGAACATTGGCAGCCTCGCTTCCCCGCCTGCGTAGATAGCGCGTCCTATCCACAAGGTCCGTGCCGTTTGTGCAACAACACTGCCAAAAATTCATGCAGTGATGCCGCAGTGCCGCAGTCATGGCCGATTTCTGGGCAGAGCGCCGAAAAATCGCCACGTTCTCCTGTAAGGGGAAGGCGGGTCACGAGGGGTGCGTTGTGAAAAGCACGACGGTTTTGAATAGCGGTCAGAAGGACCGGATCCTGTTGCTCGGCTGCGGTTTCGTGGCCGACCTGTATGCCCGTTCCCTGAAGACCTTCCCGAATATCGAGGTCGCGGGGGTCTTTGACATCGACGCGGCACGGCGGGCGGCGTTCTGCAGCCATTGGGGCTACCCTCAGTGTGACAGTTTCGCGGCGCTTCTGGCGGCTGCGCCCGGTGCCTTGGTGGTGAACCTGACGAACCCGCATGCGCATTTTGACACGTCAAAAGCCTGCCTGGAGGCGGGGCACCCGGTCTATTCCGAAAAGCCACTGGCGACCGCCTTTGACGATGCGCGTGCCCTGCACGATCTGGCAGAGGCGAAGGGCTTGGTGCTGGCCTCCGCGCCCTGTTCGGCCTTGGGCGAAGCGGCGCAGACGCTCGGCCATGCCTTGCGCGCGGGCACTGTCGGCACACCTCGGGCGATTTATGCCGAATTGGACGATGGGTTCATCCCGCAGGCTGCCTATCACAAGTGGGTCTCGGAATCCGGCGCGCCCTGGCCGTTCGAGGACGAGTTCCGCGTCGGATGCACGCTGGAACATGCAGGCTATTACCTCACATGGCTGATGTCGTGGTTCGGATCGGTGCGCACCGTGGTGGCCGCAAGCGCAGAGACCATCCCCGACAAGGAGGGCAACGGCCCCTTTGCCCCTGATCTGTCCGTGGCGATTCTTTACTTCGAGAACGGCCCGGTGACGCGGCTGACCTGCTCGATCACCGCGCCGCATGACCACACCATCCGCGTCGTCGGGGACAAAGGCGTGCTGTCCTGCAACGCCGCATGGGACAACGCGGCCAAGGTGCGCTTTGCCCGCCGTCTGACGGTGCGACGGCGGCTGATGGAGCACCCCTGGCCGAAGCGGATCAAGCTGCCGCAGCCCACCCATCCCAAGGTGGAGCGCTGGGGTGCGGCGGCGATGAACTTTGCCCTCGGTCCGGCGGAGGTGCTGGAGGCCGCGCGGGAACATCGGCCGCCGCGCATGACCAACGCCATGGCTTTGCACCTGACGGAGGTCACATTGGCCATCCAGAACTCGGGAGAGACCACAGGCGCCCAGCGCATGACCACCACCTGCGACCCGATGGAGCCGATGCCATGGGCGAGATGACCGCTTTGACCATCGCGATAACCGGGGCCAATGGCTTTGTCGGGCGCGCCTGCGTGGCTGAGGCGCGGCGGCAGGGATTTCCGGTGCTGGCCGTGACCCGCTCCGCCCCGTTGCCACAGTGGGCCGACGACGCGGGCATAACACATCTCCGGCTTGACCTCACCGACGCGGATGCAGCGCAGCGTCTGGCCGAGGCCTTGCCAGAGAGCGCAGCCCTGATCCACGCGGCGGCGCATCTGGGGGACGATCCCGAACGCCTCGCCCGCGACACCATGACCGCCAGCGCCACGGTCCGCGATACGCTGCGCCTGCGGCCTGCCCGGTTGATTCTGATCTCCTCCCTTGCGGTCTATGACACGGACCGGCTTGCCCCCGGCGAGGCGATGACCGAGGCGACGCCGCTGATCCCCCTGCCCTCGACCCCGGCAAACGCGCGCGACGCCTATGCCGGGGCCAAGCGGATGCAGGAGGCGCTGTTGGCTGAAGCGTTGCGCGACGGCTGGACCTTGCGCCCCGGCGTGATCTGGGGACCGGGACGGTCTTGGCATGCGCTTCAGGGGTTCTGGGCATCGAAGCTGTTTGTCACCATTGGATCGGAGGGGGAGCTGCCGCTCGCCCATGTGGATCACGTCGCCCGCGCGGCTATTGCGGCGGCGCAGACCTCCGGTCCCGGCACGGTGAATGTGTTTGACGACGACCGCCCGACGCGCGCCCGGTTTCTGCGCGCGCACAAACGGTGCTACGGCTGGCCCCGGATCAACACGTCCGTGCCCTATGGCGCGTGGGCTGGCATGGCCGGTGCGCTGGGGCCGTTGTCAGCCAAGCTGCCCGGCCTGTTCCAACCGTCCATTCTACGCGCCCGCATGATGCCACTGACCTACCCGAACACAGCGCTGCGCAATAGATTGGGTGGCGAAGATATCGACAGCTTTGAGGGCATGATGGCCCGCACGAAAGAGTCAGAATGACACTGCCGAAACTCGCCTATCTCACCGGGGAATACCCGCGCGCCTCCGACACGTTCATCCAGCGTGAAGTGGCGGCGCTGCGCGCGCTGGGCCACGAGGTGGAGACCTGTTCCATCCGCACCACCGGGGCCGAGCACCTCGTGGGGCCGGAACAGCGCGCAGAGCACACGCGCACGTTCAAAGTGCTCGACGCCTGCAAAGGTCCCCGACTGATGCGGGCTCATCTGCGCTACCTCAAGCGCCCCAGACGGTACATGCGTGCGCTAAAACTGGCATGGACCACCGCGCCGAAAGGGATCAAGGGGCGGCTCTATAACCTTATCTACTTTGCCGAGGCTGCGGTTCTGGCGGACCACATGCAGCGGCAAGGCATCGACCATCTGCACAATCACATCGCCAAGGCGTCCTGCACCGTGGCGATGCTGGCGTCCGAGCTGTCGGGCATTCCCTACAGCTTTACCATCCACGGGCCGGACATCTTCTTTGAGCCGCATCATTGGCGCATTGACGAAAAGTCCGAACGCGCGGCCTTTGTCGCCTGCATCAGCGATTTTGCCCGTTCGCAACTGATGTGCTTTGCCAACCAGATCCATTGGGACCGGTTTCACGTCATTCATTGCGGCGTGGACCCCTCGCGCTATACGCCCGCCGCGCATGACGCGCAGAACCTGCTGTTCGTCGGTCGGCTCGCCGGGGTCAAAGGCGTGCCGGTGCTGCTGCGCGCGCTTGCACTGCTGCGCCACACCCACCCGGATCTGAGGCTGACCCTGATCGGTGACGGACCGGAACGCGCCGCCATCGACGCCTACGCCCGACAGTTGGACATGCACACTTTCATCACCTTCATGGGCTACCGCAGTCAGGCCGAAGTGGCCGAGGAGCTGTCGCGCACCGATCTGTTCGTGCTGCCCTCCTTTGCCGAGGGCGTCCCGGTGGTTTTGATGGAAGCGATGGCCTCCGGCGTGCCGGTCGTCACCACGCGCATCGCCGGCGTGTCTGAGCTGGTGCGTGACAACGCCGGAACTCTGGTCGCGCCGGGGGACGCCGATGCGCTGGCGCAGGCCATTGCCGACACGCTTGCCCGCGATGACCGCAGGGAAATGGGCGCGCAGGGCCGCGCTATTGTCGAGACCGATTACAACATACATACAGAGGCCGCGCGCCTCTCGACGCTGTTCACCACTTATGCGCGCGGGGAACAGCCCCCCAAACGGCCGGAGCCTGCCGCATGACCCCGATCCACGTTATATTGATTGGCCGCAACGAGGGGGCTCGACTGGTGGCGTCCTTGGCATCGGTGCGCGGCATGGCCAATCGTGTCATCTATGTGGACTCCGGCTCCACCGACGACAGCGTGCTCGAGGCCGAGCGTGCCGGCGCATTGGTGGTGCAACTGGACATGTCCGTGCCGTTCAGCGCCGCGCGCGCGCGCAACGCAGGCTTTGACGCGCTGCGCCTGCCCGACGGCGCCCCCGACTACGTGCAATTCATCGACGGTGACTGCGCGCTGGTGGATGGCTGGCTCGACGCCGGGCGCGACTTTCTCGACGGGCACCCAGAGGTCGGCTTGGTCACCGGTTGGCGGTCCGAGATTCACCCCAAGGCATCCTTGTACAATCGGCTTTGCGATTGGGAATGGCATCGCCCCGCCGGGCCGATCAAAGCGTGTGGCGGCGACATGATGGTGCGCGCTGCTCTGTGGCAGCAGGTGGGGGGCATGAACCCGTCGATCGTCGCAAGTGAGGATGAAGAGGTCTGCGTCCGCTTTCGCAAGGCAGGTTGGTCCCTGCACCGGCTTCCCCTGCCAATGACCCGGCATGATGCAGCCATGCTGCGTTTTGGCCAGTGGTGGCAGCGAGCGGTCCGCACCGGGCATGGCTTTGCCCAGGTCGGTCATCTGCATCCCGAATATTTCGCCAACGAACGCCGTCGCACCTGGATTTACGCCGCGCTTCTGCCGTTTGCGATGATCTTCGGGCTGGTTACGTCGCTCTGGCTGACGTTGTTGGTGATTGGCCTGTATGGATTGAACTACCTGCGCACCATGCAGGGCCTTAAACGTAATGGCCTGTCAGAGCCCGCGCGACAGGCCGGCCTTATCTTTCTTTCCAAATTTCCGAACCTGATCGGCATGCTGCGCTTTTACCGGCGGCGGCTGACCGGGGCGGACATGACACTGATCGAGTACAAGTAATGACCCAAGAGATACGCATCGGACTGATTGGCGCAGGATACATCGCAGACTGGCACGCAGACGCGCTTGGCGCCACGCCCGGAGTTCGAATCGCCGCCATCTGCGACCCACGCGAATCCGCTGCCAAAACCCTCGCGGAGCAACATGGGGCAGAGGTGTTCACATCCGTGGATAACTTGATCGAATCGAAAACCTGTGACGCGGTTCATATTCTCACACCGCCCAACATACACGAGGGTATCGCCACACAATGCCTGTCTGGCGGCCTGAATGTGCTTGTGGAAAAGCCTGTTGCCGAATCAGCCGAAGCCACCCGCCGAATCGCGGACACCGCGCGGACGCATGGGCAGCTGTTTGCCCCCGGTCACAACTTTCTTGGACTGCCGTCATATGTCGCCATGAAGCGCGCGATGCAAGAGGGCGATTACGGTCGGATCCACACCGCAGAGATCCTTTGGGCGCTGCCGCTTGCGCCGCTGCGGTCCGGGCCCTTTAACCTGTGGCTTTTGCAGCAACCACAGAACCTGCTGCTGGAACTGGGGCCGCATCTGGTGGCTTTTGCCCACGACCTGTTTGGCGAGATCGAGATCACCCATGCCGAAGCCGGTCATCCGGTGATGCTGCCCGGCGACGACGCCCGACCGCAGAGCTTTCGCATCCTCGCCCGTGCCGGTCATGTGAACCTCTCGTTCCAGATCACCATGGTCGAAACCGTGGATGACCGCTCTGTCACGTTGCGCGGCTCCTCTGCGCGGGCGTGTCTGGACTATGCTGCCGACACGCTGACGGTGGAACGGGAGAACGCCTCGGATCTGATCGTGAACCCGCTGCGCAAACAGCTCGACGTGTCCGAGCAACGGCTCAAGGTCGGGGCGCAGAACGCCTGGACGCAAGCGCGCTCCCTCAACACCCGCAGCCCCTATGCGCAAAGCTTTCGGGGCATGGGCGCCGCGATCTACGGCGCGATGGCGAAGGGGGCGCAAGATCCGCGTTTCTCTGCCGAGTCTGCGGTGGCCGTGATGGACACCATCGACCGCATCATCGACGCACTTCCGGAAGATGTGAAACAGGTGGCCGCCCCTGCGGTGCAGACCCGACAGCCCAACCCCACAGCGATGGTCATCGGCGGCACCGGCTTTATCGGGCGCGCCTTGACGCGGCGGTTGGTGGAGACAGGCCGCGATGTGCGCGTCGTGTCGCGCGGGCGCTTCGGCCCCTTCCCCGATCTGCCCGATCAGGTGGAAACCGTTCCGGTGGACCTTTACGATCTGGACGCGCTGACCGAGGCGATGCAGGGGATCGAGGTGGTCTACAACCTCGCCCGCGCGATGACCGACACGTGGCAGGACGCGTTGATCCATGATGTGGGCGTGGCCACGCGCATCGGTATGGCTTGTGAAAAGGCAGGGGTGAAACGGCTTGTCTATACCGGCACCATCGCGTCCTACGACATGTCCGACCCGACAAAGACCATCTCCGAGACGACCGGCTTTGCCGACGATATGACAGACCGCAACATGTACGCCCGGTCAAAGGCCGAGTGTGAAAAGCAACTGCTGAAACTGCATCGAGAGCGGGGCCTGCCGCTGACCATCGCGCGGCCCGGCATCGTGGTCGGCCCCGGCGGCCCGCTGCAACACTGGGGGATCGGGCGCTGGCACGGCGCGGGGGCTGTGCGCATCTGGGGGCATGGGCGCAACATCCTGCCCTTTGTGCTCAATGACGACGTGGCAGACGGGCTGATCGCCATGGGCGAGGCGGATGCTGTCCAGGTCGAGGGCCAGAGCTTTAACCTGATCGGGGAGCCGATGTTGTCCGCCCGCGATTACTTTGACGCGATCCACGACCAACTGGGCGCGCGTATTCGCGTGGTGCCGGGCAATCTGAATGTCTTTTACGCCTCTGATGCAGTGAAATATCTGCTGAAAAAGCACGCATTGCGGCGCAAGGCGGTCATCCGCCCGTCACGCGCCGACTGGCAAAGCCGGGCGCACTTTTCCCCCTTCGACAACGGCGCGCCCAAACGTGTTCTGGACTGGCAGCCCGAAGCCGACCGCGCGCGGTTCATCGATCGGGCGATCACGCAGGCGGGCTTGTTCGGGTTTTGATCGGAAGGGCCAGTTTGGTGAACAATCCCTGTCAATCGGTCTCATTCTGGCCCGAATCTTCTGATTTAACCACATTTGACAGGGACGCCATGTGAATTTTGGGCGTCAGTGAAGAGTAGCGCAGCGGCCCGTCAAAGGGTCAAGGGCAAGGCATGAACATGATGGACAGCCGCAAATTTCGGCGCCGGCGCAAGCCGCTAAAGGTAGATGAGCCGATCGAGGACGATCTGGCGCCCATCGAGCCTTTGGAAAGCCGCGAAGAGCGTCTGGCCCGTCGCGAGGCTGAGGCATTCGACGAGGCCGAGCAGGGGGCGGATGAACAGACGCACCTTGACGCAGTTGCCTCCGCCCAACGACAAGTCGAGGAGCAGGACCGCGCCGACCGTCAACGCCTCGCCGAAGAAGAAGCCGAGACCGTAAGGATTGCGGAAGCGCAGGCCCGGGCAGATGCGGCCGAAGAAACCCGGCGCAACCGCCTCGCCGCCGCCCGTGCCAAGCGGTCGGAAGCGCAGCAGCAGGCGGAACTGGCCCAACAGGCCGGGGCGGCGCGCGCCCAGCAGCAAAGCTTCGATGAGCAGACCCGCCGTCAAGCCACGCCGATGCCACGCGCGCCTGCGCAACGACGTGATCCTTGGGCTGACATCCCGATGATGTCGGTCGATCTTAACCACCTGAACCGCAATCGGGTGATCACCGCCGACCGCCTTAATCCGGCGCACACCAGCTTTGACGTGCTGCGCACGCGGCTGATGCACGCGCTTACTGAAAAAGGCTGGAAACGGGTGGCGATCACATCACCCGGAAAGGACTGTGGCAAGACATTCTCTACGGCCAACTTGGCGGTGTCTCTCTCACGGCAGGAAAACACGCGTACCCTGGTGATGGACTTCGACATGCGGCGGCCTTCGCTGCACAGCGTGATGGGCGTCGAATCTCCTGGCTCGCTGGGCGACGTGCTGCGCGGCACGCTTGCCCCGGAAGATCACTTCCTGCGCATGGGCGAGAACCACTTCAACGCCGGGCACAATATCGCGTTTTCCATGAACACGGTGATCGAACCCTACGCCTCGGAACTGCTGCAGGACCCGCGCACGGAACGCGCGCTCAATCATATCGAAGAGAGCTTTCAACCCGATGTGATGCTCTTCGATCTGCCACCTGCGCTGTTTTATGATGACGTGATGGCCTTTCAGCCGCTGCTTGACGGCGTGCTGCTGGTGGTGGGCGGTGGTCTGACCACCGAACGCGAGATCAAGGAAGTGGAACGCCGCCTTGGCAAGGACACGCCCCTGCTCGGCATGGTTCTGAACAAAGCCGAAGGCGCTGACGCGGACCGCTACGCCTACTGATCCCCCACCCGCCCAGACAAAAGAAAACCGCGGCGTGGCCCCACCGGCCCGCCGCGGTTTCTCCCTTCCGGCGCCCCCACAGGCTCGGAAGGACTGCATCCTATATCAGTTGCGGACAGCGTGGCGCGGCGAGAACAGCGCGCCAAGGCCAGAGGTTTTCGCCATCCATCCCGCCAGTCCGGCCAGCAACGCCAGCAGGCCAAGACCCTTGCCTGCCGCTTTCAAACCACCGGCGGTGCGATCACGGCCCGTGGCCACAACCGGGATCACGGCCACTGGCTGAATGCCCAGGATACGCTCCATCTGTTGCTGGGTGCGGATCGCCGGGTTCAGCATTTCCAGCACCAGAGCCACAGCCAGCGCCAGCAACAGCGAAGCAAATCCACCGACCGCCGTGATTTTCTTCGCCGAAGACGACATGGGGTTCTCCGGCACGAGGGCGGTTTCCAGCACCTCAAAGCGTCCGGCGTTCTGGGTATCTTCGAGCGCCTGGCCCATCTCGGCCTCAGCCTTGGCGCGGGTGATGACGCGATATTGCTCTTCCAGTCGGTCCATCTCGCGTTCCATCCGGGACAGCTCGCGCTCCACTTCAGGGGCGGAGACAATCTGCGCCTCGATGGCATCGGCCCGGCTGGCCACCAGCGCCTTTTGATCCTCCAGCAAGGTGACCTGACGTTCGATCTCCTCGGCGCGGCGGCGCGTGGTGTCGGACTGCATGGAGATGATCTCCTGCTCCAGGTCGAGCTGCGTGTCCTTCAACGTGGTCAGCTGGCTGCGCAGCGCCATGATTCCCGCGGGAAGCTGCGCGGCATTGGCCTCCTTGTAGGCGGCAATCTGATCTTCGAGCACGACGATCTCCGCCTCTACGCGCGCCTCTTCGTTCTGGTAGAAGGACAGCGTTTCGCGGGCCTGGTTCACGGCGCGGGTGCGGGACTGTTCGATCATTGAGCCCATCAGGTCATTTGCCACGTCGGCGGCCTTCTCGGCGTCAGCCAGTTGCACGGTGATCATCAGGCCCGAGGGCACGGCGGGCGCGGCACTGAAGGCCGTGCTTGGATTGGTTATTTCGTTGATACGGGCGGACTGGCGCATCATGTACACACGCTCGGACGCGCTCATCATCGGATCGTGCGTGAACAGGTCGTGCTTGTCCATGACGCGGACGAGGTTGTCACGTGACATGAGGCGCTGCTCGATCAGCTTGAGTCGCCGGGACGTGCCGCCAGCGGTCTGAACAGAGGTTGCCGCGCTTGCCACGCTGGCGTCCTCGATCTGGACGACGGCGGTTGCCTCGTAGACCTTGGTTTGGGTCAGCGCAAAATTCAGCGACAAAAGAATGCCCGCGAAGAAAATCCCGGCAATCAGCAAGCCGCGACGTTTCAGTGCAGCAAAGATCTCATCGACAGATTGAAACTGGTTCATAATACGCGATCCCGCAAAGTTGGCCCCCAATGCGGAAGAGGGCGTCCAGTCCAACCTCTCCCGAGGTTGCTACGACCGATGCGCGCCATCTTCGAGACATAATCTAACCGCTGCGCCTCAATCTCGCCACACCCTTGCAACGTTCGGCTAGGAAACACTTCGTGTCCATTTCCGGGATCGCCGCCACAGTTTTGCCTTGGTTCGCTAAAGTTCAATCATATCAGCGCCAAACAAGGCATGGTCCGCCTCATTTGAGCAGGCTCCACCGAGCACGTCCTGACCCTCACGTGTTGAAACGCGTTACACGGGGACAAAAGTAAACAGAACCTTGTCCGAAACGGGCTGAAGTCGGGCCGCATCAGGGCGCATGTTCCGGCGACTCACCTGATCATTCACCTGCTCAGAACAGCGCAAAACGCCCCAGAGTTTCCCCTGAGGCGTTCCGCGTGCTTTTGGTCATGTAAGGATCAGGCGCTGCGATGTGATCTCATGGCACGGCGGCGGGCCATCGCTTCGGCCCGCGCATCGGCGCGTGGGTTCCCCGTCGCCGCGACTGGCATCGCAGGGGCCGAGACCGCGACCGGAGGCGCGACGGACGGGCCTTTCGCGGGCTTTGGGTTGGTTGCGGCAGCCTGCGGCACACCATTGGTCAACTCGGCCACCCGCGCAGACAGATCGGCCAGCCTGGGCAATCGGAAGATGTCGGTGATTGACAGCTTCGCCGCGCCCAGTTCCTCGCGAAGCGCCCGATGCACCTGGACTGCCAACAAGGAATGCCCACCGAGGTCAAAGAAGTTGTCTGACCCCTTCGGCCCTGCCACGCCAAGGAAACGGGTCCAGATCGCGGCCACGCGGGCCTCGACCTCAGCCGGGGCAACCTGAGTGGTGCTGGCCTCCGGTTTGCTTGCGACAGGGATTGGCGCGGCAACCATAGGAGTGGCGACCGAAGTCGGCACTGGCAGCGCCTTGCGATCCACCTTCTTGTTCGGCGTCAGGGGGAAGCGTTGCAATGACACGAACCGCCCCGGCACCATGAAGCTGGGCAGATCCCGTGCTATGGCTGTCTTGAGCGTCGTCTCTTCTTGCGCCGTGCCGGTGTAATACCCCACCAGCCGCACGTCGCCGGGCACGTCCTCCCGCGCGACCACGACCGCTTGGGTGACACCTTCGATCGCCTCAAGACAGGCTTCGATTTCGCCCAATTCGATCCGGTAGCCGCGCAGCTTCACCTGATTGTCGACGCGCCCCACAAAGTCGAGCTTTCCATCGGGACGCCTGCGCACCAGGTCTCCGGTCCGGTACATCCGTCCCGCACCGAATGGGTTGGCGACGAAGCGTTCTGCCGTCAGATCGGGCCGATGCCAATAGCCCCGCGTGACACCCTCGCCACCGATCCAGAGCTCACCTTCCTGACCGATGCCCACGGGCTGCTGGTCATCATCCAGCACATACATCTGCTGGTTTGCCAGCGGCAGGCCCACATTTACCACCGCCTCCCCCGGCGCGGCACGGGTGCAGGAGGACCAGATCGTCGTCTCTGTCGGGCCGTACATGTTGGTCACGGTGGCGCCGGTGATCTCTGCAAACTCCTGAACAAGCGCGCCGGGCAGCGGCTCCCCCCCGAGGAAGAGATGCTGCACCCCCTTCAGGGCAAAGCGCGCCTCGTCGTTCATGGCGATCATCCGCGCCATCGACGGCGTACATTGCAGATGCGTCACCCCATGCCGCACGATCTGCGCCGCGATGGAGAAGTCGTCGTCCGCCAGCGCGCGTTCCTCGTTGGCCTGTGCGACGACTTCGGCCAGCGGGCGCAAACCATCAAGCACAACCTGAGGGTCGATGCCGTAGTCGATCAGACAGGCCACTTCGGTCACGCCGATGTCCTTCACCTGCTCGACCCGTGCCAGCGCATCCTCCACCGTGCCGAACAGGCCGCTGTCATTGAAGTAGCGCTCGAACGCATAATCTAGGATCGCATCCAGCTCCTCCGCCTCCAGCCCGTCGAGCTGCAAGTCGAACGCATTTTGCGCCCCCTCGGGCCGCTTGAACGCCGGAAACGCCCAAGCGTATTGTTTGATCAGGCCAGCGGCGGAATTGAGGTAATCCTTCATCGGACCGCGCGCGATCTCCCGCGCCTGTTCGCGGGTCTCTGCGATGAAGGTGTGCAACATCAACGACACTTTGAAATCCGCCGGGTCGTGGCCCGCCTCGCGCAGCGCCGCATGGTAGAGCTTGATCTTCTCGCCCACCTCGTCGACCGACTGGCCCAGCAGGTGCGTCAGCACGTTGCAGCCTGCCTTACCTGCCTCGATCCACGTGGCGGGGTTGCCCGCCGTGGTAACCCAGACCGGCAGTTCTTTTGACACCGGGCGGGGCTGTGTCACCACCTCGTGCAGGGAGCCGTCCTGGCGAGGAAAGGACACGGCCTCCCCCCGCCATAGCCGCCGCACGATATCCAGATCCCGCATCATCGCGGGCTTGTTTTCCGGCGGCGTGTTTTCGGGCCGCAGCACGAAATCATCAGGCTGCCAGCCAGAGGCGATGGCCATGCCCGCGCGCCCGTTGGTGAGGTTGTCGATCACCGCCCATTCCTCGGCGATGCGGGCGGGATGGTGCAGCGGGGCAACCACGGAGCCGCCACGCACGCCGATGTTGCGCGTCACCCCGGCGACCGCAGCGCCCGTCACGGACGGGTTCGGATAGGGTCCGCCAAAGGCGTGAAAGTGCCGCTCCGGCGTCCAGACCGCGACAAAGCCATTGTCATCAGCGAACTTTGCACCGTCCAGCAGCAGCTTATACTTGTCGCGACCGGCACCGTCGTCATTGCCCCAATAATAGAGGGAAAATTCCATCCCACCGACCGACGGCATCGGCCCGTTGGAAATCAGGCCGCGGTCTTCGTCGCCGGTCAGTACAACTGTCAGACCCCGCGCCGTGGTCCAGAACAGCTCCAGCACCGAGATGTCGAAGGACAGCGAGGTGACAGCCAGCCAGACGCCCGGCGTCGGGATATGCTGATCCATGCCGACATAAAAATTCACCGCGTTGCGGTGTTCGACCATGACGCCCTTCGGCTTGCCGGTGGAGCCGCTGGTGTAAATCATGTAGGCCAGATGCTCCGGCCCGCTGAGCGGCACGGGATCGGTGTCGGCCATCTCGGCCAGACGCGGTTCGGCGTCCAGCACCAGGACCTGCGCCGCGTGGCGGGGCAAGGCCTGCTCCATCGCGGCCTGCGTCACGATCACCTGCGCGCCGCTGTCCTCGACAAAATGTTCCAACCGATCCGCCGGATAGCTTGGGTCCATGGGCAGATAGGCCCCGCCTGCCTTCAGAATGCCCAGCGCACCGACCATCATGTCAACCGACCGCCCCACACACAGGCCGACCACCGAATCCGGACCCACGCCCATGTCGCGCAGCAAATGCGCAACGCGGTTCGCACGGGCGTTCAGCTCCGTGTAAGACAGGTGCACGTCCTCAAAGATCAGCGCCGCCGCGTCCGGCGTGCGCGCCACCTGCGCTTCGAAGGCGGTCTGCATGGTCAACGCGCGGTCATGGTCAAAGTCTGTGGCGTTGGCCGCGTCGATCAGGGCGCGCTCCGTGTCTGGCAGTGCCGTGCCGCTGTCCAGACGTGCCGCGAGGATCTCCGCCATTTGCGGCGCGATCTTCCCACTGTCATAGAGGAACGCGCCAGAGTGCAGGTCCACAGTCACCACGGTTCCGGCGACAAAACCGTCTTGGCTCAGGCCAATGGCGGGCACCTCTGGCCAGTCGAGTTCTGGCGCCCGCACGAACAGGTCGCGGGCAAAGGGCAACACCCGACCATCACGCCAGAGCGCCCAGTCGCCTTGCAGGTCGTTCCCGGCATCGTGCCAGGCCAGATCCACCGCATGGCCCGCCAGTTGCGCAGCCCAAACCGCCACGTCCCGCGCCTCGACACTTCGGGTCAGGGCCCGTGTCTGCACGTCGCCCGAGGCGCCCCCTGCACCCGGCACCGTCGCCGGGGCGTAACTGGCAAACGCCTTGCGGGCCGCGCGTTCCACCGCGACGGCCGCCTTGGCCGACCCTGTCGCCCCCAAGGGCAAGACGTCACCGACAGACGCCACCTCGGCCAATGCAACCGGCGCGCCGCAGATGCGCGTCACCTCCAGCGCCAAGGCCCCGTCACCGCAGGCCACCAACAGTCTCGCGTCGGCCTCCAACACTGTGCCCGCTGCGGCGTGGCCGTCCATCACCGATGCCTCTGCCACACGCCACACCCCCGAAGGCGTGCGCAGTTTCGCAACACACAATGGGTTCCAATACGGTCCGTGATCCAGTGCACGCACCTGCCGCGCCAGCTCTGACGCGGGCCGTGTCAGGTCGAGCAGGCCGTGACCCTCCGGCCGATCCTTCAAGCCGTGATAGCTGCGTTGCGACAGATCCTGCGGCTGGCGTTCCAATCCATGCGCCAGTTGATCCAGCACCGCCGGAAAACTGTCGAGCGCCGCCTCCCAGGCCTTTGTGTTCAGCGTCAGGGCCGTGTCCTGATCCGTGACGTCGAACAGGCGTTGCACCAGCACATCGCCTTCGTCCACGCCGCCCTCGATCATGTGCCAGGAGATGCCGTGCTGTGTCTCGCCTTCCAGCAGCGCCCAGACCGGCGCGTTCAGCCCGGCATGGCGCGGCAAGGGACCGTCGTGAAAATTCACTGCCCCCCGCTTGGCACAAGACAAGACATTGTCCGACACGATTTCCAGATTGGCGATGGACAGCAGCCAGTCGAACTGCCCCAACCGCGTTGCCAGATCCTTGCCGTAGGACTCGACGCGCAGGCCGCGCCCCTCGGCCCAGGTCGTCACCCCAGCGTCATGCGTCACCACTGCGCGGAGCCGGTGGCCACGGGCCAGAGCCATCTCGCCGCATTGCACGGTCAGGGTGTCGTTCCCCATCAAAACGCAGTCAAACTTGGACATGATCGTCCCTCCTTTGTGCCGCAGCGACACCCGGCAAGGGGCGCGTCGCGGCTGACAGGTCGTGTTTCAAAAGATCGCGCAGAAAATGTTTCGGATCGGCGGGCGGCTTACCCTGAAGCCGTCGCCGCACCCGCCAGAGCGCACCGCCCAAGCCATGTGCCAACGTCGCCCCCGCGGCATATAACCGCCCGTGGTTCTTGGAGAAATAATGCCAGCGGCTGTCCAGCCAATAGCCGGGAATACGTTCCCAGCGCCGCATTCCGGTCGAGACAGAGCCGATGTGCATCACCGCGCTGTCATGCACATAGTGCGTCTCAAAGCCGTGCTGCGCCAGTTGCAGACACAGGTCTGTCTCTTCGAAATAGAGGAAATAGACCTCGTCAAAGAGCCCGCTCTGCTCCAGCGCATCCATGCGCAGCATCATCGAGGCGCCCGCCAGCCAGTCGACCTTTTGCGTGGCCTCCGGCACGGCCAAAGGCACACGCCAGCGCGACAACACGCGAGACACCGGGCCAAAGCGGATGGCGCCTTCGAACTCTGACGCGATGGACGGAAAGCGGAAGGCCGTCATATGCGCCTCCCCGTCCTCGCCGTGGATGTACGACCCGGCGCAGCCGGCGCGCGGATGCGCTTCCAGGTGGTCATGCAGCTTTGCGATGGCATCGGTCGTGGGGAAAGCATCCGAATTCAGCAGGTAGACGTAATCGGGGCGGCCACCATCAGACATGCCCGCGCGGATGCCGACGTTGTTGCCCGCGCCAAAACCGCCGTTGTGGCCCGACTGAATGACACGGATCGGCAGCGCCTGCGCCGCGACCTGCGCGCAGAGCCAGTCATATGATCCATCGCCGGAATCGTTGTCCACGATGACCAGCTCCGCCTCAAGCCCTTGCATCGCCGCCAGCGCGGCATGGGCCGATTTCAATGTCATCTCCGGTGTGCGGAAGTTCAGCGATACGACTAAAATGCGTGCCATGATCTACTCCGCCGCGTGGCTGGGAAAGGGCACGACGTCGCCCATTGGTCTCTCGGCGTCCTCGATCACGTCGCGCATCAGGCCGGCCAGCACGCGCACGTTTGGCTCCAGCACCATGGAATCGTGATCCCCCGGCACCTCGTGGACCTCCACCTGCGGCGCCACGGAGCGCCAGTCGTTGTCCTCCAACACGTAAGTGCGCTCCGAATTGACCAATTTGCCGCCCGACACTGTCCACTGGCCGGACAGCGGCGGCCGGAACAGCACCAGACGACCGTCCCATGGCGCAACGGTGTAGGCGTTGATCGCGCGATAGAAGGCTGCTTCGATCTCTGCATTATGGAAGCCATGCGCCGCCTCGGTTTCGCCCGGCGCGCGACGCTTGGCGATCTCCCAGGCGATGCGGTTTCTGGCCCATACGAAGGGATAAAGAAGGCCCTTTTCCCGCGCCTTATGCCCTTGGATGATCACCCGATCCACCAGTTCCAGCGGGCGGCGCTGCGGCAAGGGCGTGTCCAGCATGACCACCAGCGAGACCTGCTCGCCCGCAGCCTCCAACTGGTGCGCGATCTCGTAGGCAGTTATGCCCCCGCCGGAAAACCCGCCCAGCATGTACGGCCCATGTGGCTGCACCTGCCGCATTTCCGCGATGTAATCGCGGGCGGCGTCCTCGATGCTGTCATGCGGGGTTTCGCCGCCATACAGGCCACGCGCCTGCACGCCATAAAACGGGCGATCCGACCCTAGAAGATGCGCAAGGTGACGCAAGTTCAATACGTTGCCGAACATCCCCGCGATCAGGAAGAACGGCTGCCGCGGCCCACCGTCGCCCTCGTGCATGGCCACCAGATGCCGGAACCGCCGTTGTGGCGCTTCGGCCCGGGCCGCGCCGTCCACCGGACCGATCTCTGCTTCGATCAGCGCGGCACAGGCGCGAATGGTGGGTGCCTCGAACAAAACCGAGATCGGGAAATCCACGCGGAAGGCCTTCTTGATCATGGCAAACAGGCGCACCGCGATCAGCGAATGCCCGCCAAGGTCGAAAAAGCTGTCCTCGACACCCACGTTCGACACGCCCAAAAGCTCCTGCCAGAAGCCTGCCAGCCGCTCTTCGATCTCGCCCTCAGGTGCGACGAAATCGCTTTCCAATTGGGGCCGCTCAAAATTCTGCGTGGCCGTTGCCTCCACCGCGCCGGCCTGAGCGACCAGTGCCGGCAAATCCATCGAGGACACCACCACCTGCCGCTCGCCACTGGCCAGAACACGGTGAAACGCCGTGACCCCCTCGGCGGGCAGGATGCCCTGCGACAGATTGTGCGCCAGCCGCTCCTCCGCCGGGGACAGGGCCTGCGCTGTGCTTGGCTCGTCAAAGCGCACCTCCGCCGGGGTCAGTCGCGGCGCATCGCGCAGCACGTCGAGCGAGGCCAGCTTGCGGATGGTGAATCCCTTCACCTCGACACAAACGCGCCCATCTACATCACACAGCGTCACGTCGAACACCGCGGTTTCGCGGTCGGCTCGGTTCTCGGCGGCATTGCGCACCCAGGAGACCACGCGCGCAGGCAGCGCCTCATACACCTTGACCGAGGCGTAGCGCACCGGCACCCACAGATGCGTCGCCTGATAGCCCTCGATCAGCTCCATCGCCCAGCCGGTCGCGATGTCCATCAGCGCCGGATGCAGCAAACAGCCGTCGTCCGCCGCCTCTGATCCCAGTTCCAGTTCCGCGACGCCTTCGCCCTGGCCCAGCGCAGCGCGGCGCAGCACCTTCCAGCGCGGACCAAAGCTCAGATGCACCTCCTGCGCACTGACGAGCGGCGCGCCTGCGGCCTCTCTTGCGGCACCACAACGCGCACGCAGCGCGTCCAGATCCACTGGCTCCGGCGTGCCCATGGGCAGCAGCGACAGCGCGCCCTCGGCCGTCGCGGCAAAGCCATGCCGCCCGTTCAGCGACACATCCGCTGCGACCTCAAACCCATAGCCGCTGTCGGTGCGCGTGAGCGTCACCTCCACCTGTCGCGCGCCCTGATCGGCGACCTTGAGGGGACGCAGAAAACTCAGATCCCGCAGCTCGAACGGCCCGTCCTCGTGATGCGCACGCAAGGCATGTGCCGCCAATGTCAGATAGCCGGTGCCGGGCAACAGCGCATCACCCGCACGAGTCCGGTGTTCGTCGATCCACCAATCATCCGCGCTGTAAGAGGCGGCAAACACGCGATTTCCCTGTGCGTCAAAGCGCGCCACGTCGAGCAGCGGCAGGGCCACCGGCTCTTCCGGCGCATCGGGCAGATCGCCGGTGCGTGCGGCCACGGCCTCCGCCGCCATGCCGACTTCGTTCCAGATGCCCCAGTTCAACGCCACAACCCGCGTCTTGCCAGACCGGGCCTGCGCAAATGCGTTGAGATATTCGTTTGCGGCGACGTAATCCACCTGCCCCGCCGGGGCGGTCACGGTGGAGGACGAGGCAAACAATACCATCCAGTCGAGCGTGCCGTCTGGAAAAACCTCCCCCAGCACGTCGGTGCCGTGGATCTTCGGCGTGAACACACCCTCGACCGAGGCCGGGGATTTTGCCAGCAGCGGGCCATCGTCAATCACACCTGCGCCGTGGATCACACCGCTGATCGGGCCGAACCGCGCCGTCACCGCATCGCGGGCCGTGCGCATCTGACCCGCATTGCAGACGTCAGCGGCCACAACCATAACCTTTGCGCCCGCGTCCTCCAGCGATTGCACGGCACGTATGCGCTGCGCCACGCGGTCCTGCGGTGCATGACGTTTCAGATAATCCGGCCATTCCGCACGCTCCGGCAGAGCCTGCCGTGCCAGCAGCGCCAGCTTTGTCCCCCCCGATGCCAGATCCTGTGCGAGGGTCAGTCCGATGCCGCCAAATCCGCCCGTCAGCAGAACCACATCGGCCTGCACCGGCGCGGCGTCTTCCAGCGGCATTGGTTTCATCACGCGATCAAATCGCCTATCCCCGCGCAACGCCGCCTGCCCATCGCGCGGCTCTGCCAGCAGTTCTTCCAGAAGTCGCAGGTCAAGTGCTTCGCGCGCTGCCTCGGCCTCGGCCATCATTCGACCGTGCGCCCAGAACGGGGCATCGCCCGACACCGGCAACACCACGTCGAGACAGTTCACCGTCACATCCGGCATCTCGCGCGGGATCACCCGCGCCGGACCAGCCACGGTGGCCTTTTCGGGATAGGGCAGGCCCTCGTCACGCAGCCTGACCGCGCCATTGGTCACAACGTCGATATGCAAGGGACGCGCAACGCCTTCGCCTTCCAGGGCCTGCGCAAGGAACAGAAGGCTGTAAAACCCCTGTTCCTGAACGCGATGGAAGAACGACGATCCGGGCCGGTGCCCTTCGCCTTCGGTCAGCAACCAGAAATGACCGATCCGCGTCGGCAACAGCCCCCGCGCACCGAGGTCCGCCAGCAACAGATCGAACCCTTCGCGCCCGCGCTCCGGTGCCAGGACATAGCCCTCGCCCACCCGGGCAAAAGCATCGCCGGGCCGCACCGCGACCACCTGATGCCCCGCCGCGCGCAGACGGGTCGACAGCCGCGCGGCCACACCGCCCTCGTCCTCGAACATCAGCCAGACCTGCGGCGCAGCATCGCCCAGACCATGCGCCACATCGACTTCGACCTCCGCCGCGCGGGGCCGCCAGACAGGCTTCCACCCCCAACCGGACACATCGTCGGTGCGCGTCAGGAAGGTCGGTCGCTGGCTCACGGCCTCCCCGGGCGCGATGAAATACTCTTGTCGTTGAAAGGCATAGGTCGGCAGCACAACGCGATTGCGCCGCGCGCCTCCCCAAATCTGCGCCCAGTCGGTCGACACGCCAAGCGCCGCCAGTCGCCCCAGGATCTCGAACATATGTTTGTCGTCGGCGATCTCTTCGTCGCGGTGCCGCAGAGAGGACAGCACCGCCTGCGCGCCCACCTCCGGATGCGCCCGTGCCAGAGAGGACAGCGCCTTGCCCGGTCCAACCTCCAACAGCACGCGGTCATCCCCAGCCACCGCGCTCAGGCAATCGGCAAACAGAACCGACCCGCGCAGATGCCCAACCCAATAGGCCGGGTCCATCGCCTGCGCATCCGTCATCATCCGCCCCGTGCGGTTCGACGTCAGCGGGATCTTCGGCGGATGCAGTGCAATGCTGCGCAGATAGCGCTCGAACTCAGCAAGGATCGGCTCCAGCATCCGGCTATGCGCCGCTATGTTGATGCCGATGCGTTGGCAATCCACACCACGCGCGGCCAAAACCGCCTCCAGCTGATCCAGCGCCGCCTGCGGGCCGGAGGCAACTGACAGTTCCACCCCGTTCTCCGCCGCAAGGTCCAGATCGGCGCCCAGCAGCGGCCGCAAATCAGCGGCGCTCAGGCTCACTGACAGCATCCCGCCCTCCGGAACGGTGTCGAACAGCCGCCCGCGCAAATGCACCAAACCGATGCAATCCTCGAACGACATCACGCCCGCCAGACAGGCCGCCGTGTTCTCTCCCATGGAATGTCCGGTCAGGGCAGCAGGCATCACGCCCCACCCCATCCACATCTGCGCCAGCGCATATTCGGTGATCATGATCAACGGCAGCTGCAACGAGGGTCGCAAAAGCGCCGCATCCGCAGCCGCCACATCATCCTCCGGCAACCAAAGTGCGCGAACGTTATGTTTCTCTGCTTCTGGAATACTCACCTGAGACGCGTCCATCAGCGTCTCCAGATGTGTCAGGCCGCGATCCATCCACTCGGCAAAGACCGGCTCCGTCTCGTACAAATCCCGCGCCATGCCCGCGTATTGCGCGCCACCGCCGGGGAACATGAACACCACCTCGGGCCGCTCCAACGCACTGTGCAGATGAAGGCGACGCGGGTTTTTGCCCTCCAGCAGATCCGCAGCCTCTGAATGGCTGTCTGCCACCACAATCATGCGCCGCTCGAATGCCCGTCGACCGTCTTTCAGCGTCCAGGCCACATCTGCCAGATCCTGTTCGGGATGTGCGCGCAGATGCGCCGCCAGTCGCGCCGCGTTCGCCTCCAGCGCCGCCTTGGACCGACCCGAGACCGTCAGGATCTGGAACGGCCAGTCGCTCGCGTCGCCTGCCGCGCGTTCCGGCGCCTCTTCCAGCACCACGTGTGCATTCGTGCCGCCAACACCGAGTGCATTCACCCCGGCACGCCGCGGATGATCGCCGCGCGTCCAATCGGTCAACCGGTCATTTACCATAAACGGCGAACCCTCGAACCCGATCGCCGGGTTCGGTGCCTCATAGCCCAGCGATGGCGGTATCTGCGCGTGATGCAGTGCCAAGGACGCCTTGATCAGCGATGCAACACCCGCCGCCGTGTCCAGGTGGCCGATGTTGGTCTTCACCGATCCGATCCGGCAATGCCCCACCGCGCCAGAGGTCTCGCGGAACGCCTCCGTCAGCGCCGCGACCTCGATCGGGTCGCCCAGATAGGTGCCCGTGCCGTGACATTCGACGTAATCCACCGTGTCCGATGTGACGCCCGCAATCGCCTGCGCCTCGGCCACCGCAGCGGCCTGCCCTTCGACCGACGGCGCGAGGTAACCAGCTTTGGCCGCGCCGTCGTTGTTGACGGCCGTGCCCTTGATGACGCCCCAGATGTGGTCGCCATCGGCCACCGCATCCGCCATGCGCCGCAGGACCACGCAGCCTGCGCCAGAGCCGAACACCGTCCCCTTGGCCCGGTGATCAAAGGCGTGGCAGGCCCCGTCTGGCGACAGGATTTCGTTTTCCTTGTACAGATAGCCGCGCCCCTGCGGCAACTCTATCGTCACGCCGCCCGCCAGCACCATGTCGCATTCGCCATTCAGCAACGCCTGCACGCCGTAATGCACCGCCACCAAGGAGGTCGAACACGCCGTCTGCAAGTTGATCGACGGCCCCTTCAGATCCATGATGTGCGACAGGCGCGTGGTCATGAAATCCTTGTCGTTGCCCGTGTGGCGCAGCAGGAACATCCCCGTACTGTCCACGAGGTCCGGATTCGAACAGACGTTGAAATAGAAATAGGATCCCATGCCGCAGCCCGCGAAGACGCCGATCTGGCCGTCGAACCCCTCGGGCACATGACCGGCGGTCTCCATCGCTTCCCACGCGCATTCCAGAAATTGACGGTGCTGCGGGTCCATGATGGCCGCATCCTTGGGCGACAGGCCGTAAAACTCCGCATCGAATTGGGCAAACCCTTCGAGCGGTGCGGCAAACGGCACATAATCGCGGTGCCGCATCAGGCCGGGATCTTCGCCCGCGGCGCGCAGCTCTTCCTCTGACAAACGCCGGATCGAAGAGACCCCGTCGCGCAAATTCTGCCAGTAGGCGTGAATGTCTGCCGCCCCCGGAAGATGCGCAGCCATGCCAACAATCGCAATGTCGTTTTCGCCCCAATGGTGCGTCATGCCCAATCCACCTTAAACAAACATGCTTACATCATGCTTTGACAATGTGCGAAAAATGGGGCGCTTTTTAGGATTTACCTAAGGTAAAGGCCGCAATTCAGGCTTCATTGTCTACTTTCATACAACAATTCATTATTTCAAAGCCGCTGCGGAACAAAATAATGAACAACACATGACCCTCTGCGCGGCCTTACGTCTTTTGGCCAGCGTTCACCCGGCAAGGCCGCTCACAGCGCCCCAGTTCACCCATAGCGCGAGCGACGCCAAAGCCAAAGCCAGCAGCCCGAACCCCAGATCATGCAGTCCGTCCCACGCCCCCATGCGCCGCGCCAGCCAGACCACCACAGGATAGGCCGCGAAATAAGACAGCCCCTGCCCGATCAGCGCCCCCAGCAGACCCGCAAACTCCAACCCGATGAGCAACCCGATCCAGACCAGCACGGCCCGCGACAGGGCAAGCACGAAAAACCGCTTTGAATCTCCCGCCGCAAGCGCCGCCTGATCATACGTCATCACGATCAAAACCGGCATTTGCGCACAGGCCACCACCACAGCCACGGCCCCCGCCTGTTCATAGCGTGAATCGTACAGCAGTTGCACCAGCCAGACCGCGCCCAGTGCAAACACTCCGACACAGCCCAGCAACAGCGCCGTCACCGCCACGCGCATCTTGCGCAGACGGGCAAAGTTCTCGGCGCTCTCTTTCGGGGGCGTGTCCCGGTAGATCGGTATCAGGATCTTCTGCGTCACCATGTAACCCAGCATCAGTGGGAACGATGCCCAGAAGAAGCCGATGTTATAGACCCCGAACACATCCAGCGGCAGCGCCTTGCCCATAAGGATCTTGTCCGCCTGATTGTAAAAGAACCCCGCGATGGTGGCGAGGAGCACCCATTTCCCAAAAGAAAACAGCTCTTTGCGGGCCTCCTCCTCCCAGACGAAGCGGTTGCGCGGGCCGGGCAGAAATTGAGTGTTCAGCCAGACCTGAACCAACGAGCCCACCAGCGCCGACACCACCAGCGCCCAGACTGACCCCCACCACCACGCCAGCACCACAGCAGCGATAACGCCGGACAACTGTACGAACATGTCCAACAGCGTGACCCGTCCCAGCATCAGGTGACGGTTCGCCGTCACCATAGCCGTGGGCCGGAACCCGTCGATCACAGAGGTCAGCGCCGCCACCGGCAGCATCAGCGCCAGTTCTGGTGCGTCGTAGATCCGCGACATGGGCCATGCCAGTGCACAGGCCACAAGCCACAAACCACCCCCGCGCAGAACCTGCATCGTCCAGGCCGTGTCGAGAAAATCCCGGTCGTCGCCGCGCTTGCTTTGGAGAATTGCGGGGATCGCGCCCACGTCGGAAAACTGATGCAGCGCCATCAGGAAAACCATGACCAGCGACATCAGGCCAAAGGCCTCGGGGAAAAGCAGCCGCGTCAGGATAAGGTTCGACGCCAGACGCACAACCTGAGAAAAGCCGAAGCCGCCCACCGTCAGCAACGACGAGCGCATAACCCGCGCGCCAAGCCCGTCTCCGCGCAACATGGCAAAGCGGCCCGCCATGCTCATCGCCCGCGGCTCCACCCTTGCCCGTCTCGCTTCGTCAACCTGACCATCATGGCCACCCCCGAATACACCGCAAAGCCCAGCGGATCCCGCAGAGCCAGCTTGACCTTATCCCGTTTGGACAAGACCTTTTTGTCGTCGTTTTTCAACAAATGCGGGTAGTCTTTTGTAATCTGTTCGACACCGGCATCCTGTCTGCGTCGCACCCGCACCAGCCTGCCAAATCCTTCGGCGATAGGCCAGTCGTAGGGCGCGGGAACACCGATGCGCTCCTCCGGGGTAAAGCTCAAGCGCACAAAGGTGTCGTCAGAGATAATATCGGGAAATTCGCCCCAACGCGCGCGCCCTGCGGCATTCACCGCGAACAGACCGCAGCCGGGCACCCCGTCGCGCATGAAGGGCACCCGCGCCCACATCCGCGCATAGGCCCGACTGATCGCGCCCCGGGCGGTGATCCTAAGGGCCCCGCTGGCATAGCGTGGCGCTGGGACGTCAAGCACATCGACCACCTGTGCCAAAAGCTGCGGCGTCAGGATCACATCTGCGTCGAGGTAGACCCGGATCGGCGCGCAGGCCACGGCGTCGCCCGCGTTCAGCGCGCCCAGCTTGCCGCCCTCGGCCAGTTCCAGCACGTCCAGCGTCCAGCCGCGCGCCGCGAACCGCTCGGCAAATGACCGCGCCAGCGCTGCCGTGTCGTCTCTACAGCCATTTGCCACCACGATGACCTGCACGCCGCCGGTCACCGGATCAGAGGCTGACAGCGCCTGCAGGCACGCACCAATCAGTGCCGCCTCATTGCTCGCTGGCAATATAACAGTAGCCCGCATGCCACCCATGGCCTTTGCTCCGACCCAAACCCGTACCCGCGACGCCACACCCAGGAGAAAACCCGAGCGCTTCAGCGTCTTTATGTGCAGTTAACTATGGCCAAATGATGATACCAGCCCGAATAGTTGCTGCAATCCGCCCATGGGACGGCGGGGCTGCCAAACCACCTCAGGGAATCACTTTTGCCGCAAGGCCTGCGCATCGGTTACATCGTCCCGCAGTTTCCGGGACAAACCCACATCTTCTTCTGGCGCGAAATCAAAGCGCTCGAAGCGATGGGGCACGAAGTGCATGTCTTCTCCACACGCAAACCGCCCGCCAAACTGATCTCTCACGCCTGGGCCGGAGAGGCGATGGCGCGCACCACCTACCTGGGTCGGGTGAACCCCTTGCTGGCATTTGCCGCGCTGGCAAAGTTGACGCCAAAGGGCCTGCCCAAATGGCTACTGCGCGAGCCGACGGCCTTCAGCAAGGACATCCTCATCAGCCTTGCTGCCGCAAACAAGCTGCACAGCATGGCCAAGAAGCTGAACCTCGACCACATCCATGCCCATTCCGCCGCGCGTGCATCTTTCATCGCGGCGCTGCAACATCACATGGGCGGACCGACCTATTCGCTGACCCTGCATGGGCCGCTGTCTGATTACGGCCCGGGTCAGAAATTCAAATGGCGCAGCGCCAGCTTTGCCACGATCATCACGCAGAAGCTGTTGGGTGAGGTGCACGAGGCTCTCGGCACTTCACTGCCCGACCGCCTTTTGGTTCGGCCCATGGGGGTCGACACCAACGAACTGGCCCGCAGCACGCCTTACGTTCCGCCGGAACACGGGAGGCCGGTCCGCATCTTTTCCTGCGCGCGGTTGAACGTGGTCAAAGGCCATCAGGATCTCCTCGGCGCGACCCGCCAATTGATCGACCAAGGCGTCGATGTCCGGGTCGAAATCGCAGGCGAAGACGACGACGGCGGCACCGGCTTCCGCACCCAGCTCGAAGCGCATCTGAAAAAGCTTCATCTGCAGGATCACGTCAAACTGCTCGGTGCGATCTCTGCCGACGAGGTGAAAGCCAAACTGGAGGCGGCGCATCTCTTTGTTCTTGCCTCGTGGCACGAACCTTTGGGCGTCGCATATATGGAAGCGATGGCCATGGGCGTGCCCACCATCGGCACGGACGCCGGTGGTGTCAAAGAGCTGATTGCCGACGGGTCCACCGGCTATCTGGTCGAGCCAAAGAACCCGGGACAGCTCGCCCGCACCGTCCGGTCACTGGTCAACGACCCCGACGCGTTGATGCGCCTATCCGTCGAGGGGCGCGATCACATCGTCGCGCATTTCCGCGCAGAACTCGGGGCCGAAGTGCTGGCCAGGGAAATTCAGACCACACTCAAAGGGGTGTGAACGACACTCAGGTGTTAAGTTGCTCCGAACAGCGATGAAGCGCCCCGGCCGTGACGCCCGGATCGTGCCGGTGTATCCATATGGTGTCAGGTCAATCCGGCTCCCAAGCCCCCCATGCGGCTGAACGCCGGAAGCGATCAACCATCCGCCCCGGTGGTCGCCGCCTATTCCCCGAGCGCTATGCCTTCGCGACGCGGATCGGCCCCACCTTGCAGCCCGGTTTGGGTCAATGCGATGGCGTGCAGGCCGGAATTCAGGTCGCGGATGTTCACCTCGAAGCCCAATTCTTCAAGCTGGGATTTTCGGTCGGCCATGTCGGTTCCAGCCTCCAGATCATATGTGCCGAAGCGGTTGACCGCGTGTGGCATGGCCACGGCCTGCTGAACGTCCATTCCCCAGTCAATATGCGCGACGATGGCCTGCGCCACGTAGCCGATGATCCGCGACCCACCCGGAGAGCCGATCACCAACACTGGCGCGCCATCGCGACAAACGATCGTGGGCGCCATCGAGGAGCGGGGGCGCTTGCCCGGCTCGACCCGGTTGGCGATGGGCACGCCCTCGTCGTGAGAGCGGAAAGAGAAATCCGTCAGCTCGTTGTTCAGCAAGAAGCCCTGCGTCATCAGGCGGGAGCCAAAGCCGTTCTCGATCGTGGTCGTCATGGACAGGGCGTTTCCGTAGCTGTCGACGATCGAGATATGAGAGGTGGAGGGGAATTCGAGGCTCTCGTCATCGGCGAGCAGCATGGCATGGTCCCAGGCGGGCTGGCCGGGTGCGACCTCTGTCAGCGCATCCTCGCGGTCCAGCAGCGCCGCGCGGTCGGACAGGTAGTTCGGGTCGACCAACCCCTTGGTCGGCATCGGGACGTAGTCGCTGTCCGCCATGTAGCGGCCCCGATCCGCGAAGGCCAAGCGCGAGGCATCGCCTATCTTGCGCCACGTCTGCGCCTCCTCAGGCGTGCCGGGTTGTGAGGCATCCAGCATCCCGAGGATCTGCCCCACGGTCAACGCGCCGGAGGACGGGGGGCCCATACCGCAGACCTCGTGCCCCCGGAACGGCGCGCAGACGGCGGGTCGCTCCTTCACCTCGTAGGTTTCCAGATCGGCAAGGCTCAGCACGCCGGGATTGGCTTCGAACCCGGTCACCGTGTCCACGATGCCCTGCGCAATGTCCCCGGTATAGAATGAGGAAGCGCCCTCTGATGCCAATTTTTTCAATACCTTGGCATAGTCGGGGTTGGTCTTCGTCGATCCGGCGGCAAGCGGGGCCATGTCCGGAAAGAAATATGCGGCGGCCTCCGCCTGACGGGAGAGGCGCAACGGATCGTCCGCCACCAATTGCGCAAGGCGAGGCGAAACCTCGAACCCCGCTTCGGCCAATTCAATCGCGGGATCGAAAAGGCCCGACCACTCGGCCTTGCCCCATTTGTCATGCGCAGCCTGCATCAGCGCCGGCGTTCCCGGCACCCCGACGGAGCGCCCGCCGACCACCGCATCCCAAAAGCCCAGCGGTTCGCCCTCGGCGTCCTGGAACAATTGCGGGGTCGCCGCCATCGGCGCGGTTTCGCGGCCATCCAGAGTGGTGATCTCACCGCTTTCGCCGTCATGCCAGACGAGGAACGCCCCGCCGCCAAGGCCTGACGACTGCGGCTCTACCAATCCCAAAACCGTCTGCACCGCGATCATGGCATCCGCCGCCGTGCCACCGTTGCGCAGAACCTCCGCCCCTGCAGCGACGGCATGCGGATTGGCGGCAGCGACCATCCAGTCTTGCGCCTCGACCGGGTGGCCTGCGGCCTTGGCCTCCAGCGCGGCACTGACCTGCGGGGAAATCGCGGCAAATCCCCCAGCGCCGCCACCCGCCTGTTCTGGCGCGACGGTGTCCGCGGCCTGCTGGGCCATGGACGCGCTCGCCATGAGGCTCAAGATCATTGCCAGATGTGCACACCGCATCGCTTCACTCCCTGATTGTCTGAGAGCAGCGTGGCACAGGTTGCACGAGCAGTCACCCCGCAGATACGCAAGGGTCAGAAAAGCAGCCCCACGACCAAAGGCGCCAGGATCGCCGTCAGGATCGCGTTCAGCCCCATGCCGATGCCGGAAAATGCGCCCGCCGTGGGGTTCACTCGAAACGCATGTGCCGTGCCGATGCCATGTGCCGCGACGCCCACGGCAAACCCGCGCGCGCGCCAGTCCCGCACGCCCAGCGCGTTCAACAACGGCGTCGCCATCACCGCACCGATGATACCTGTCAGGATCACCATGGCCGCCGTTAGCGTCGGGATGCCGCCCACGGCCTCCGAGACGCCCAGCGCAACGGGGGCGGTGGCGGACTTTGGCACCAAAGACAGCAGCACCGAATCGCGCAGGCCGAAAACCCACCCCAGCCCGAGCGCGGACAGCATCGCGACCAGCGACCCGGACAACAGGGCCGCCAGCATCGGCAAGGCCGCGCGCCGCACCCGCGACAGATTCTGATAGAGCGGCAGCGCCAAGCCCACCGTCGCAGGGCCCAGCATGAAATGCACAAATTGCGCACCCTCGAAGTAGGTCTGATACCGGGTGCCCGTCACTTGCAGCACCAAAGCGAGCAGGATCACCGCGATCATCACCGGATTGGCCAGCGGATGCCGGCGACACAGGGTCGAAATCCACTCTGCCGTGATATAGGCCGCCAGCGTCAAGCTTAGCCAAAGCAGGGGATCCCGCGCGAGGTAGGACCAGAGCGCCAGCGCGTCATCCATCCTCCAGCCCTCCGGTCGTTTTTGCCAGGAGGAGAAACGCGCCGATACCCGCAAGGATAGCCAGCACTGTCGAGACCACCAACGCCACGATCAGGCCCAACCCGTGCTCCGCAAGGATGTCGACGTTGGCCACCACACCCACGCCAGCAGGGACGAACAATAGCGACAGATGGCCCAAAAGCCCCTGCACCGTGTTCTGCATATACCCCGCCAGCCGAGGGATCAGCAGGAATGCGGCGAACAGTCCGGCCAAGCCCAGAACGGGGCCGGGCACAGCGATGCTCAGGCCGCGCGACAGAGTTTCTCCGGCCAGTTGAAAGCCCAGCAGGATCAGCAGAACGCGGATCACGCGAGGTTACAGCATCGAGGGCACGACCTGATCCGGCGGACGATGGCCGTCGGCGAAGGTCTTGATGTTGATGATGACCTTTTCGCCCATCTCGATCCGGCCTTCGCGCGTGGCAGAGCCCATTTGAGGCGTCATCACCACGTTGGACATGGCGCGCAGTTCCGGGTTTCCGTGGGAGCCTTGCTGATACACGTCCAGCCCCGCACCGCCCAGTTGCTCGGCCTTCAACAGGCGCACAAGGGCGTTCTCGTCGATGACTTCGCCGCGTGACGTATTTACGATCACGGCGTCGGGCTTCATCAATTGCAGACGCCGCGCATTCAGCAGGTGGAAGGTCGAGGGCGTCGAAGGGCAGTTGACGCTCACCACATCCATACGGGCCAGCATCTGATCGAGACTGTCCCAATATGTCGCGTCGATGGCTTCTTCGGCCTCGGGGCGCAGGCGGCGGCGATTGTGGTAATGAATCTGCATGCCAAAGGCCGCCGCGCGCCGCGCAACAGCCTGACCGATCCGGCCCATGCCGAGAATGCCAAGCCGTTTGCCGCCCAGACGCGCGCCCAGAAAGGCCGTCGGCGCCCAGCCCTGCCACGAACCGTCCTGCATGACACCCAGACCATCCTGCACCCGCCGCGTCACCGCCAGCATCAGCGCCATCACCATGTCAGCGGTGTCATCAGTCACGACGCCGGGCGTGTTCGAGACGAGGATACCCTTGGTGCGGGCGGTGGCGACATCGACGTTGTCGAAACCGGCGCCGTAGTTGGCGATCAGTTTCAGCTGCGCACCTGCCTGACCGATCAGCCCCGCGTCGATGCGATCGGTGATCGTCGGCACCAGCACATCGGCAGTCTGGACCGCCTCGACCAGCTCTTCGCGGGTCATGGGGGTGTCGTCCAGCCGCAGCTTGACGTTGAACAATTCAGTCAGCCGGGTCTCGACGACTTCGGGCAAGCGTCGCGTCAGCACAACACTCAGACGTTTTGATGGCATGAAGTCTCTCCCGTACTTCTCGCTAAGGCGCTTAGGGGGTAACCTGCGTCAGGACGAGACGGGGCACAAGAACCCGCCGCATAAAAAGAGCAGGCAGACATGTTCAGACATCTCACGACAGCGTGTATCGCGCTGATCCTGACCGCCGTTTCCGCGTGGGCCGAGGAACGCGGTCCTGTGACCAACCTTCCGCTTCCGCGTTACGTCTCGATGAAGGCCGCAGAGGGCAATGTGCGGCGCGGTCCGTCGCTCAGCCATCGGATCGACTGGGTCTACAAACGTCGCGACATGCCGCTGGAAGTCACCGCCGAATATGGCCACTGGCGCCGCGTGCGCGACCGGGATGGTGCAGGCGGCTGGGTCCATTATTCGCTGCTGTCTGGCGTGCGCACTGCCATCGTCGAAACCGACATGCTGGCGCTGTACCAAAGCCCCGACACCAACAGCAAAGTCAACGCGCGGCTGGAAATGGGTGTCGTGGGACGTTTGGGAGAATGCGGGCTCGACTGGTGCGAGATGACCACCGGTGGCCACAGGGGCTGGGCGCAGAAGTCCGCGCTTTGGGGCGTCGCGCCGGATGAGCTGCGCGACTAGGCCGCGCACCCCCCTGAGTCAGACAATCAGTAAAAAGCGCGCAGGTTGTTCTGCAGCACGATTTCCAAAGCGATCAACGCCACGAAGAACAGCAGCGGCGCAAGGTCCAAGCCGCCCATCTGAGGCAGTACGCGCCGGATGGGGTTGTAGATCGGCTCCAGCAGGCGATTCAGGCCGTCCCAGATGGCTGCGACCAATTGCTGACGCAGGTTCAGAATGTTGAAATTGATGAGCCAGCTCATGATGACATGTGCGATCACGATGAATTTCACGATGCCGATGATCATCAGCAAAATCTGGATTAGCGATACCATCACGGGCCTCTTGCGACTGCGGTTGATGAGCACCTAAGCGCGCAAGCCCTCCGAGACAAGAGTGTCGCGGCGTCTTGGTTGACGCGGCCGCCGCATCGCAGCAAGACGCTACGTCAAAGGAGACCGCCGTATGTACCCCTTCTTCCGCCTCTTCAAAGACATGTGGAAAGCCCGCAGCGCCGCGCCCATGGGCCTGTTCGACACGCACATTTCGCATCACATGTGCATGCCGTGGGATCTGGACATGTGGAACGAGTTGAACAATGGTCGCACGCTGACGCTTTATGATCTTGGCCGTATTCCCATGGGGCAGCGCATGGGGCTGATGGAGGCGCTCAAGCGCGAACGCTGGGGCCTGACCGTCGCCGGATCGGTGGTGCGTTATCGTCGCCGCGTGCGGGGCCTTGATCGGATCGAAGTGCAAAGCCGCGTGATCGGCTGGGACCGCCGCTTTGTCTATATCGAACAAAGCATGTGGAAAACCAACGGCGACTGCTCCAGCCAGATCGTCTTGCGCACGGCGATCACCGACGCAAACGGCATCGTCACCGTGGATCGCCTGGCGAAAGCGCTCGGCGTGGATATGTCCGAGGCGCCGGAGTTGCCGGCATGGGTCAGCAAATGGATCGAAGCCGAAGACCTGCGCCCCTGGCCGCCCCACCGCGAAGTCTGAGGACGGCGCCAGCGCACTCTGCTCTTGCCTCAAACCCCTGCGATGGTTTCTAAGCGCCGCAAGCAACGAGGCAGGCACATGACAGACATTTCGCGCAAGAAACGGATCTGGGGCTGGATGTTCTTCGATTGGGCGCAACAGCCCTATGCGACGCTCGGGCTGACCTTCATCTTTGCGCCCTATTTTGCCGCCGTCGCCGCCGACTATTTCCGCGAGGTCGGCCAGGCGGATCAGATCGCCCGTGCCAGCGCGCAAAGCCTCTGGTCTTCGGCTCAGACCATTGCCGGGCTGGCCATCGCCTTTAGCGCGCCCTTCCTTGGCGCTTGGGCCGACACCAGCGGGCGAAAACTGCCGTGGATCAAGGTGTTCACCGCGCTCGCGATCCTCTGTGCCGCCTTCATCTGGCTGCTGCAGCCGGATGGCACAGGGCTGTTCATGGCGCTCGCCGCCTTTTGGATCGGGTTCGTCTTCTCGGAATCCGCCTTCAACCTGAACAACGGCCTGCTGCCCAGCCTCGGCTCTCCGGCTGAAATCGGGCGCATTTCCGGTGGGTCTACCGCTTTTGGCTATTGGGGCGGCGTGCTGTCGCTCTTTATCATCTTGTTGTTTTTTGCCGAAAACGAGACCGGCAAAACGCTGATCGGCCTCTCGCCCGCCTTTGGCCTCGACCCGGAAACACGCGAAGGCACCCGCTTTGTCGGCCCCTTCATCGCGCTTTGGTTCGCCCTGTTCACAATCCCCTATTTCCTGACGATCCGCGAGCCGCGCGTGACCCGTTCCGGCGTCTCGGTCAGAACCATGTTGCGGGACCTCAAATCCTCGGTCCGCGCCATTTCAAAGCGGCGCTCGGCCAGCGCCTTTCTGCTGGGAAGCATGTTCTACCGCGACGCTCTGAGTGCGCTTTATGCCTACGGCGGCGTTTACGCGACGCTGGTTCTGGACTGGTCCACCCCCCAAGTCGGCGTCTTCGGCATCATCGCCGCCATAGCCGCCGCGCTGTTGTCGTGGCTCGGCGGCATCGCGGACCAGCGGCGCGGCCCAAAGCCCGTCATCACTTTCGCCATCTGGTCGCTGATCGTTGTGTGCACCGTCATTGTGGGCATGTCGCGAGAACATCTTTTCTTTATCGCGCTTCCCCCCGGATCGCTGATCCCTGACATCACCTTCTATATCTGCGGCGCGGTGATCGGCGGCGCTGGCGGAGCGCTTTATGCATCGTCACGCTCGCTGATGGTCCGACATGCCGACCCGGCTCGCCCCGCCGAGGCCTTTGGCCTGTTCGCCCTGACCGGCAAAGCGACGGCCTTTCTGGCGCCCGCCTTGATCACCCTGTTCACTTTGCTGACACAGTCGAACCAATTGGGCTTTCTGCCGGTCATCTTCCTTTTCCTCCTAGGACTTACTCTGCTACGATGGGTCCAACCGGAAGGGGATTTGACCACATGATCCGCAAGACATTCATCGCAGCCCTGATGGCGCTCGCCGCCTGTTCGCCGACCCCGCGCGACATCTCGGGCGAGCCGATGGCCCAAGCCACGCCCATGGACCCAGTGCTGTCGTCAAAGCAGGCCAAGCAGCTCTTCGGCGCAAAGCGTGACGGCTCCTCCCAACGCCCAACGCCCTTTGGCTCCTACGCCAAGGGTTGCCTCGCTGGTGGCGCCCAACTGGCAGAGACAGGCCCGACCTGGCAGGCGATGCGCCTGTCGCGCAACCGCAACTGGGGCCACCCGGAACTGATTGATTTCGTGCAGGATCTGTCACGCAAAGCCGCGCAGCAGCCCGGCTGGAAGGGCATTTACGTCGGTGACATGAGCCAACCGCGCGGCGGTCCGATGCTGACAGGCCACCGCTCTCACCAGATCGGCCTGGATGCTGACATCTGGATGCTGCCGGCCGACGACCTGTCCCTGTCGGAACGCGCCCGCGAAAACATCTCCTCCATTTCGCTGCGCCGCTCCTCCGGGGCGTATACCAACAGCAACTGGACCCCCCAGCACCAAGAGATCATCAAGGCCGCCGCCCAGGATCCCCGCACGGCCCGGATCTTTGTGTTTCCCGGTGCCAAAGTGAAGATGTGCGCCGATGAAACAGGCGATAAATCATGGCTGCGCAAGGTGCGCCCGTGGTGGGGCCACCACTATCACTTCCACGTTCGGTTGAACTGCCCCAAAGGCGCGCGCGGCTGCGTCGATCAGGCCCCGCCCCCCGCAGGCGATGGCTGCGCCGATGCAGAGCAATGGGTGAAGAACATCCTGAACCCGCCGCCCCCGGATCCCAACGCCAAGCCCGCGCCGCCCCGTCGCGAACTGACCATGGGCGACTTGCCCGGCCAATGCGCCGACGTTCTGGCCGCGCAGTAACCACCTGTGACCCGAACCTTTGTTTTGCGAGCCCTCGCACTGCTGGGCCTCGGCCTCTCGGGGTGTACAGCCATGCCTCAAGGTGTCGAGTCCCTCGGCACCTTCACTTGGCCAGCGTCTGAGCGTGGCGCGGGAGGCTTCTCAGGCCTGGAACTGTCAGACGACGGACGCACGTTCATTGCGATCAGCGACCGGACCCGGATCACAGAGGGAAGCATCACCCGCGACACCGCACGCATCACCGCCGTGTCCGCAGCGCCCACCATGCCGCTGCTTGACCGGGACGGCACAGCGATCCCACAGCAACTCGGCGACTCCGAAGGGCTGGCCCGCCTCCCCGATGGCCGCCTGTGCATCTCTTTCGAGGGCGACCACCGCATCCAGTGTTACGCCGCCACCTCTGGCCCGGCCATCGAAGTCCTTGATCTGCCTTTCGCCGACGCTCTCGGTCACAATGCCGGGATCGAGGCGCTCGCCGCTGACGCCAAGGGGCGGCTTTACGCCATACCCGAACAGTCCGGCGGATTGACCAAACCTTTCCCGGTCTGGCGGCTGGATCACACGTGGGAAAGCCCTTTCTCGATCCCCCGCCGTGGCGGCTTCGTCCCCGTGGGTGCGGATTTTGACCCCGATGGCCGGCTCTACGTTCTGGAACGCGCCTTCTCCGGGTTTTCCTTTCGCTCTCGTGTGCGCCGCTTCGACGTCAGTGAGACCACCCTGAGCAACGAAACCACCTTGATCGAGACCACCGGCTTTCAGCATGACAATCTCGAAGGGCTCTCTGTCTGGCGAGACGCCACAGGCGCGATCCGGCTGACCATGATCTCCGACGACAACTTCAACGCGCTGCAATCCACGCAATTTGTCGAATACCGCGTCGCCCCATAACGCTTGCGGGACTCAGATCAGGGCGTTATAGGCCCGCATCCCGCCTGTGGCATTCAGCCCGGCGGCAAGTCCCCGCAACCTTGTCAAAAACGGGTCCGTTATGAAACGCGCTTACCTTCCCGGCATCCTCGCCATGGCCGCCATTGTGCTGGCCTCCAATATCCTGGTGCAATTCCTCCTTGGTGACTGGCTCACCTGGGGGGCCTTTACCTACCCGATCGCCTTCCTCGTCACCGACCTGATGAACCGCATCTACGGCGCTGCAGCTGCCCGCAAGGTCGTCCTGGCGGGGTTCGTCACTGGCGTGATCTGCTCGCTGATTGGCACGCAAATCATGCTGCAAGGCGATGGTTACACCTACCCGGCCGTGACCCTTCGTATCGCTCTCGGCTCCGGGCTTGCCTTCCTCACCGCGCAACTGATGGATGTTGCGATCTTTGACCGCCTGCGCGGCGGCGCATGGTGGCGTGCGCCTCTGGCGTCGACCCTGGTGGGCAGTGCGCTGGATACGTCGCTTTTCTTCTCAATCGCCTTCGCGGCGTCGCTGAGCTGGTTGGAACCCGGGAATGACACCTCCTGGGCAACTGAGGCCCTGCCGCTTTTGGGCGCCGGGCCCACGGCGCCGCTCTGGGTCTCGCTCGCCCTGGCCGACTGGCTGGTCAAACTGGGGCTGGCGCTGGTCGCACTTATCCCATTCCGCATGATCGTGTCAAAAGTCATGGGTTCGGCGCGAATGGTGTGAAAACAGTCCGCGAAGTTGCACTCTCCCAAACACCGTAATCATTTTTTTGCCTTGTGTGAAAAAAAGACTTTGCTGATCGGATCACCCGTGCCACCATCATCCTGCGCGGTGCACATATGGGGTCCAACAACCTCGCACCCGCTAAGCTTTGCGTTGAAAACAGCTGAAAGGAGGTGATCCAGTGTCGAGAGAAGCATTGGAGAGAGGTGTCGGAACAGTTCGAGGAGAAGCGACCTAGGGCAGTCCTTAGGGCGATTTAATCCACGAGTTGGCGCAGCCTAACCGGCGCTCGCCTCCGTAATTCTCGAAGGGTCGCCTTACGCAAGGTGGCCCTTTTAGTTTGCCCTTTACCTTTTGCCCGATACGGCCAAGTTAAGGGACATGCTGCAAGTCAATGACACCATTACCATCGAAGACTGGGAACTGACCGAACAGTTCACCCGCGCCTCCGGGCCGGGCGGGCAGAACGTCAACAAGGTCTCCACCGCTGTCGAGCTCCGGTTCGAGGCGGACCGCTCCCCCAACCTGCCGGGCCCCGTCAAGTCGCGCTTGCGTCGACTGGCCGGACGGCGCTGGACTTCGGACGGGGCGCTCATCCTTCAGGTGCAAGACACCCGCAGCCAGGCCCGCAACCGCGAGATCGCCCGCGACCGCCTGGTCGAGCTGATCCAAAAGGCCTGCGAAAAGCCCAAGCGGCGCATCCCGACAAAACCGACTTATGGCTCAAAGAAACGCCGCCTGAAGGCCAAGAAGGTGCGCGGCGAGGTCAAGGCCCTGCGCGGCAGCGTCGACCCGACAGATTGACCTCATTGCCGAAGCTGACGCTGACCTTGTCGGCGGTGGTCGCCTGAAGAGGACGCCGCAGGCGGACGATGAGACACCATGTGCGCGCTTGCGCGCTCCGCTGGATCAGAACCGATCCAGCAGACGCTCCAGATAATCCCGTTCCACCTGAGGACGATCCGCCTCTCCAGATCTCCTGCGCAACTCGCCAAGCAGCTCTTCGGCGCGGCGATATACATCCTCGCCCTGCAGCAGCCCTTCATCGGTGCCTGTTTGTCCGGAATTGCCAGAATTCCGCCCCAGCGGATCGCGTTGTTCCTGAGGATCGCCGCCCTCGGCAAACCCCTGTTGGCCGGAGCGTTGCTGTCCCTGCTGTTGCTCCGCCAAGGCTTCGCCCAAGTTGCGCATTCCTTCGCGCAATGCCTCCAGCGCCTGAGACTGTTGGTCGATGGCATCACCCAACTCGCCGTCGCGCAGCGCCTGTTCGGCGCCGTCCATCGCATCCTCGGCGCGTCCCAACGCTTCGCCCGCACGCTCCCCGGCTTCGGACCCCTGTCCCGGCAAGTTCTGCCGCTGGCGGTTCAACTCATCGCGTAAGGCGCGCTGCTGTTGCGCAAGTCCCTCTGCCAGAGACTGCTGTCCCTGACCTTCGCCGGACTGCTGCCCTTGCTGGCCCTGCCCGGGTTGGCCCGGCTGGCCTTGGCCCTGACCTTGCTGCTGACCGGGCTGTTGCCCTTGCTGCCCTTGTTGTTGACCCTGTTGACCCTGTTGGCCCTGGTTCAGCTCCCGGAACGCCTCATCCGACAGCTCTTGCTGGTCGCGCAAAGTCTCTGACAAGCCTTCCATGGCTTGCTCGCCCGGAGATTGACCCTGCCCTTGGCCTTGCGTCATCTGCATATTCTCGAGCATTTCCTGAAGCTGGCGCATCGCCTCCTGTGCTTCGGCCATGCGGCCTTCTTCCATCAGCTCCTGAATGCGGTCAATCATGCGTTGGATGTCGTCCTGCGACATCTCCATCATGTTTTGCTGGTCCTGCTGCTGGGCTTTCTGATCGCCCTCGCGCGCCTGCTCCTGCGCCAATTGACGCATGTAATCACGGGTGGCTTCGCGCAGCTCCTGCATCAGTTCAGCGATTTCCTGATCAGAGGCGCCGTTCTTCATCGCTTCGTTCAGACGCTCCTGCGCGCGTTCCATACGTTCGCGGGCATCGTCCAAGTCGCCCTCTTCCAGCTCCAGCGCCAGATCCCACAGCGCCTGCGTAATCTCCTCTCGGGCGGCGTCGCTCATATCGCCGCGACCCTCTTCGATCTGGCCAAGGATGCCGCGCAGCGTGTCCGCCTGCGACTCCTTACGGAACAACTCATCCGACCGGTTCAACACGGCGCGCAGGATCATCGCCGCATCTGCGGCATACTCGCGATTCCACAGCAGGGCCTGCCGCTCCTCGACCAAGGCCGCCGCCACGGGATCAAAGAAGCGACGACCCGGCAACGCCATCTCGTGAACCTGCGACAGGCCGCGCTGACCGCGTGCGTCCTCGACCTCCAGTTCCAACCGTACCGGCAGATTGGCCCATGGGTGCAACGAGAAGTTCGCCACCAATGGCTCCACAAAGTTGCTGCGATCCCCCGCCACCGGCATGGGCAACGGCACCTCGATTACCTCCTGCGGTTCCGGCTCCATCGCGCGGCCATAACGACGATCAACTGCGGCCAAGTCGAGCGAGAACCGCGCCACACCCGTCACGACCCCGAAATCATCCTGCGCACGGAACGGGATCTGCGTCTCACCCTCGTAACTGGTTTCGACCTCGCCCTCCTGGGTGACCATAGGCCCGGAATCCGGCAGCATCGTCACTTGCCATTCACGCCCACCGGGGCCGTCGATGGCCAGCCGTCCAGACTGAGACACCTCGAAATCCTGCGCTGTTTCAGTACGCTGGTCTTCCGTCACGGTGCGTCCAGAAATCTCCTCCTCCACGCGCAAGGCGCCGACTTCACCGTACATGCGCAGCGTGATGGCTGACCCTTCCGGCGCTTCGATCTGCGGGCCGGTGATGTCGTTTAGGTAAACCGACGGCAGGCGGGTATATGCGGGCGGCTGCATCCAGCCCTCCCATGCGGGGCCTTGAGACAGATCCCCGCCGCCAGCGCCCATGTTGGTCACCGATTGCACACGCCCGAACGAGCCGAACACCAGCGCAACGGTCAACGTCAGCAAAGCCACATAGCGCAGCGCAAACGGGTCGGCCCGCCTCTGGCTCAGCTCCGGTTTCACCCGCCGCGCCTCGTACAGGCGGTTCATCATGCGGGCCCGGTGCGCGCGCCAGACATTGGCAGAGGCCGCGTCGTCCGCGCCAATCACCTGGTTGTCCATCAAGGTCTGAAATGGCCGGCCTTTGAGCGTGTTATCAACGCGGAACATCGCCGCCCGCCGCGAAGGCCAGCGAAACCGTCGCACGCCCAGTCCAAGAAAGACCAGCGCCGCGACCCCCGCCACGGCCCCGATGGCCCAGACCACCTCGACCGGCACAAGATCCTGCAGCCCGAGGATCAGCGCCCCGGCCACAAGGCAGAGCACCGTCCAGAGCGGCCAGAAGCCCCGCGCCACTTGTTCGGCCACCATACCCGCGTGGGTCAGTGTCAGAACAATCCGAAGCCGGTTGCGCAGATCGGGGCTAAGCTGCGGTTCCTGTTGAGCCAAAACGCGCCTCCTGAAGTCAGGTTGCGCGCAGGATAGCTCACAACCATTCAGGAACCGTATCTCGATTTATCATCTCGTCAAAGCTCGGACGCGCCCGAATGACAGCGAATTGATCATCTTTTGCCATGACTTCCGGCACCAGCGGACGGGAGTTGTACTCCGACGCCATCACCGCGCCATAGGCCCCGGCAGACCGGAAGGCCACCAGATCGCCGGCCTTCAACGGCGGCATCTCGCGCGCCTTGGCAAAGGTGTCGCCGCTTTCGCAGACCGGGCCTACAATGTCATAAGGCACTGTTTCAACAGCGGCTTCAGGTTCAATCACCGGGACGATGTCGTGATAGGCATCGTACATGGCAGGGCGGATCAGGTCGTTCATCGCCGCGTCCAGGATCAGGAAATCGCGACCTTCGCCGTTCTTCACGTAAACAACCTCGGACACCAAAAGCCCCGCGTTGCCCGCAATCAGGCGCCCAGGCTCGATCTCGATCTCGCAGCCCAGATGACCCACGGTGCGCTGAATCAGCGCGCCGTAATCGGTGGGCAGCGGCGGCGCTTCGTTGGAGCGCGCATAGGGAATGCCCAACCCGCCCCCAAGATCGAGCCGGATGATTTCATGCCCATCGGCACGCAGCGTTTCGGTCAGCTCAGCCACCTTGTTGTACGCCATCTCGAAGGGTTCGAGCTGCGTCAGCTGTGATCCGATGTGCACGTCGATGCCGACGATTTTCAGCCCCGGCAAGGCAGCGGCCTCGGCATAGACCTCGCGCGCGCGGGCGATCGGGATGCCGAACTTGTTCTCCGACTTGCCGGTGGCGATCTTGGCGTGGGTCTTGGCATCCACATCCGGGTTCACGCGGATCGCGATAGGCGCGACCACGCCAAGCGAGGTCGCCACCTGCGAAATTGCCCGCATCTCAGGCTCGGATTCCACGTTGAACTGGCGAATGCCACCTTCAAGTGCGCTGCGGATATCTTCGACCGTTTTGCCGACGCCGGAAAAGACGATGCGGTCGCCCGGCACGCCCGCCGCCTTGGCCCGCGCGTATTCGCCGCCCGACACGACGTCCATGCCTGCGCCCTCGGCGGCCAGGGCGGTCAGAATGGCCTGGTTCGACGCGGCCTTCATAGCGTAGCAGACCAGATGCGGCCCCCAGCTCAGAGCCTCATCGAACAGGCGAAAGTGGCGCAGCAACGTGGAATGGGAATACAGGTAGAACGGCGTGCCAACCTGCGCAGCAATTTCGGCGACGTTAACGTCTTCGGCGTGCAGCACACCGTCGTGATAGATGAAGTGATCCAAGGCGCGCTCTCCCGATACCGAACGACGGGGTGATTAGCGCAAGCGCGACCAAGGCGGAACCCCCGATGAGTGGCTGGTCCGAAGTCAGGCCCGCATTAGACCACGGGCCGCGACCGAAACCACAGATACAGCGGCAGACCGCAGCTGACCCCGATGCAAAAGGTCGCCGGGATCGCCAACAGCGCCAACCAGTTGCGGCGCACCGCGACCTCCGCCAACACCCAAACCGTCAGGGTCACGGCAGAGATGGTCAAATCCCAGGTCAGGCCCGTGGTGGAGGCATTGACATACCACGCATCCACCAAAGCCCCTAAATCCCAGGCATTTTCCGACAGATACGTGACGAACCAATACATCGGATGCACGGCGCCCCAGACGGCAAGCGCCAGCCAAAGGGGCCGCAGCATCAGCCCGTGATCCCGACAGAGACCGTACCGCGGACGGCAAGCCCCGGCTCAGGTCTGCTGTCAGCCACCGGCGGTTGAGGGTCGCCATCGGCGCCACAGCCCGCCAGCAGCGCCAGCGTCATGAGAACCAGTCCAGTTCGGATCATCCCAAAACCTCTTTCCACCGTGCGACTTGCTTACGCACCTGTTCAGGCGCGGTGCCGCCGTAGCTCATGCGCGACGCGACCGAATTGTGCACGCCAAGCACATCGTACACGCTTGCGTCGATGTTGCCATGCACCGATTGCATGTCCTCCAGCGTCAGATCCGGCAGATCGCAGCCTTTCTTTTCCGCCATTGCAACCAGACTGCCCGTGACGTGGTGGGCATCGCGGAACGGCAGGCCGGTTTCGCGCACCAGCCAGTCGGCCAGATCGGTCGCGGTCGAGAAGCCCGAGGAGGCCGCGGCCTCCAGCACCGGCTTGTTGCCGGTCATGTCCTTGACCATGCCTTCCATCGCGGCGAGCGCCAGCATCCAGTTGTCAGCGGCGTCAAAGACCTGTTCTTTGTCTTCCTGCATGTCCTTGGAATAGGCCAGCGGCAGCCCCTTCATCACCATCATCAAGGCGACGTTGGCCCCAAAGATCCGACCGATCTTGGCGCGGATCAGCTCTGCGGCGTCGGGGTTTTTCTTTTGCGGCATGATCGACGACCCGGTGGAAAAGCGGTCCGACAAGGTCACAAACCGGAATTGCGCAGAGGACCAGATCACCAGCTCCTCAGCCATACGGCTCAGGTGCATGGCCGAGATCGACGCCACCGACAGGAATTCCAACGCAAAATCACGCGACGACACCGCGTCCAGCGAGTTCGCCATGGGCGCGTCGAAGCCCAGGGCCTCAGCAGTGTTGTGGCGGTCGATGTCAAAGCCTGTACCGGCCAGAGCCGCCGCACCAAGGGGCGATTCGTTCATCCGCTTGCGCGCATCGCGCACGCGGGACAGATCGCGGCTGAACATCTCCACGTAGGCCATCATGTGATGACCCCATGTGACCGGTTGTGCGGTTTGCAGGTGGGTGAAACCGGGCATGACCCAGTCGGCCCCGGCCTCTGCCTGACCGAGCAGCGCTTTCATCAGGGCGATCAGGCCCGTCTCGGCGGCGTCCAGCTGGTCGCGCACCCAAAGGCGAAAGTCCGTCGCCACCTGATCGTTGCGGGACCGCGCGGTGTGCAGACGGCCCGCCGCCTCGCCGACGATCTCCTTCAGCCGGGCCTCCACATTCATGTGGATGTCTTCCAGCGCGGTGGAAAAGGCGAATTCTCCGCCCTCGATCTCTGACAAGACCGTGAGCAAACCTTCCCGAATGGCCTCGGCATCGTTATCACTTATGATACCCTGCTTCGCCAACATGGCGGCGTGGGCCCTCGACCCGGCGACATCTTGCGCCGCGAGCCGCTGGTCGTATCCGATCGAGGCGTTGATCGCCTCCATGATCGCATCCGGCCCTGCGGCAAAGCGGCCGCCCCACATCTGGTTCGAGGTCTGGTCCGACATGACATGCCTTTCAGGAGGTCTAATGAAACGTTTCTTGCTTGCGGCTCTCTATACCGGCGCGGTCGCGCTGGCAAATCCCGGGATAGCCGATGTGGCCGCCGCTCAGGCCGTTGTGAATGGCGACATGAAGAAAATGGTCTTTCACGCGGATCCGAAAGCCGCTGGAACCGCCGATTTCATGACCTTCGACGAGCAACCGCTGAACCTGTCCGACTGGCAGGGCAAGTGGGTTCTGGTGAACTTCTGGGCCACATGGTGCGCCCCCTGCCGCCATGAAATGCCGATGCTGTCCGAACTGCAGACCGAGTTGGGGGGCGATGATTTCGAGGTTCTGACCATCGCCACGTCGCGCAATCCGCCCGCCAAGATGGAAGACTTCTTTGCCGAGATCGGCGTCGACAACCTGCCGCTTCATCGCGACCCTCAGTCGACCCTCGCCCGGCAAATGGCGGTGCTGGGCCTGCCCGTGACCCTGATCCTGAACCCCGACGGCGAGGAAGTGGCACGGCTGACAGGTGATGCGAACTGGTCCGGCGACGATGCGCGGGCGGTTTTGGACGCACTCATGGCAGAGGCCGACAGCTGACATTCACGGAAAGAGGTTGACCCGGTGGCCGGGATCACGCCGCCGCAGAGGGCGGCTTGGCCGCCGGGCGTCCCGTGCCAATGTGCGCTCGGGACGCCGTGAGCCTTTCGGGACGTTATAGCGTCGCTTTATCATGATCGGTCGGCGCACACACGGCATCGCCGCCCAACGCGACATCACGGTCCTCACCGAGTTATTTGCCCATGTCTCTTCGAAATACTTGCGGTTGGCCGGTAGGATAACCTCGCGGCGTATCAAGTGCCACGACATACGCCACGGGCCTTTTGCACCTTCGCCAAACCAGCGCCAGACATCCGTCTTACAGTTTCAATTCCGGTGTCCCAATCAAGCAATTTATCAAAGCGGATGTCCTCAGTCTTGTTCATGACCTGCCCCCGCAGGCCCCTCGTTCATAACGGGAACCTGCAAGTTTGATTGACGATCAAAGGCCGGCAACCAAAGTCCACGCTGTCGAAACGCGACGATCATTACATCATCAACCTCAGTGGGTTCACGGCTGATCAAGCCTTTCTGAGCCCGGTCTTCTAACCCTCCACCGTCGCGCGCTTGAGCCATTTTGCGATCATTCTAGTGGCATCGTTTTGCGATCCTCATCGCGGCCAGGATCCTTGATCAGTTGCGCGAGCATAGCTTTCGAGTTTCGAAGGATGATACACGCAACGCTGCAAGCAAGTGGTTCGACTCGTATAGCGACGCTCATCGTGCGCCTTGTTTTTGCTTCGCAAGCACCCCGGGGGAAGCTGCAGGCCGGGGCAGTGCGCCCTCTTTCACCTGCGCGTTTAGACGCATGGACAGCGCGGCGCGGCTGAGGTCTGAGGCACGAAACAAATCAGGAGAGCCCGATGACAACTTGCGCGCTGTGCAAAGCCGACAATGCCACCCCTTTTGCCGTCTCCCCAAAAGACGACACCGTTGCGCTATGTGAAACCTGCCGCGCGGGCGTCGAAACCGGGCCGCAGGACGGTCCGCATTGGCAGTGCCTGAACGAGGCAATCTGGTCCACTGAACCGGCAGAGCAAGTGCTTGCATGGCGCTTGTTGAATGGGCTTGACGCGGCATGGGCCAACGACCTGCTCGACATGGCCTACCTGGAGCCGGAGGTTCTGGAATGGGCGCAGGCGGGGCTGCCTTCGGGTGATGCGGTGGTGCACCGCGATTCGAACGGCACAGTGCTACAGAACGGGGATACAGTGACATTGATCAAGGCGCTGCCGGTCAAAGGCGCGGGCTTTACCGCCAAGCAAGGCACCGCCGTGCGCAAGATCAGCCTGGAGGCCGACAATGCAGAGCATATTTCGGGCCGGGTCGAAGGACAGCGGATCGTGATCCTCACAAAGTTCGTGAAAAAGTCCTGATCTATCGCAAAGCGCGCAAACTCTCGCCTTAAACTCTCCTTAACGATTATGTTGAACGAGAGATGGAGAGACCGCCGTGACCAACTCTGACATAGCCTTTTACGGAATCCTTGCGGCCTTTGTCGCGTATTCGGCAGCGCGCGCGACCGGCTGGGAATTTAGCCTGAGCCATTTCTTCAGCTCAAAGCTGGCCCGTGCGCTTCATGCGCTCGTCGGGGCGAAATACTCGGTCCGCAAAGTGCGTGGCAAGCGCAGCACTGCGTGGGATTTTGCCAACTGAAGCGAAAAACCGGGGCGCGATGGCCCCGGTTTTCTGTGGCTCTGGCAGTCAGAGTTCCTTGTAGCTGATTTCCCGCTTGTCAGCGCCCGGTCCAACTTTGGCACGACGCACGACAAGCCGGTTGAGCGCCTGAATATAGGCCAAAGCCGAGGCCACCACGGTGTCCGTGTCCGCAGACTGGCCGGTGGCAATCATGCCGTCTTCTTCAAGGCGCACCGACACCGTCGCCTGCGCATCTGTGCCTTCGGTCACGGCATTCACCTGATACAGTTGCAGCTGTGCCTTGTTGGGATGCAATTCGCGGATCGCCTTGAACGCGGCATCTACAGGGCCATCACCTTCGCAGGTTGCCGTGCTGTCAGTGCCGTCAATCTCCAGCTCGATCTGGGCCTCGGCGGGACCGCCGGTGCCGCACACCACGCGCAGATTCACAAGGCTGATGGCATCGCCGCCCTCGGTCGTGGCTGACACCAGCGCAAGGATGTCATCGTCGTAGACCTCCTTCTTGCGGTCGGCGAGGTCCTTGAAGCGGACAAAGATGTCCTTGAGCTGATTGTCCCCGACCTCTGTACCAAGCTCCTTGAGCTTTGCACGCAGCGCGGCGCGGCCCGAATGTTTCCCAAGCGGCAGAGACGTTCCAGCGAGGCCCACGTCCTCCGGCCGCATGATCTCGAACGTCTCAGCGTTCTTGAGCATCCCATCCTGGTGGATGCCTGATTCGTGGGCGAATGCGTTCTTGCCGACGATGGCCTTGTTCGGCTGCACCTGAAAGCCTGACACGGTCGAAACGCGGCGCGAGATATGCATGATCTTCTTGGTGTCGATCTGCGTCGAGAAGGGCATGATGTCGTTGCGAACCCGCATGGCCATCACGACTTCTTCGAGCGCGGTGTTGCCTGCGCGTTCGCCCAAGCCATTGATCGTACACTCGATTTGACGCGCGCCAGCCTCGACCGCGGCCAGTGAGTTCGCCGTAGCCATGCCAAGATCGTTGTGGCAATGCGTGGCAAAGACGATGTCATCGGCGCCCGGCACGGTCTCGATCAGACGGCGGATCAGGTCCGCTGATTCACGTGGAGCGGTGTAGCCCACGGTGTCGGGGATGTTGATCGTGGTGGCCCCGGCCTTGATGGCGATCTCGATCACGCGGCACAGGTAATCCCATTCCGTGCGTGTTGCGTCCATCGGTGACCATTGCACATTGTCGCAGATGTTGCGCGCGTGGCTGACGGTTTCGTGGATGCGGTCGGCCATCTCGTCCATGGTGAGATTCGGGATGGCGCGGTGCAGCGGCGAGGTGCCGATAAACGTGTGAATGCGCGGTTGTGCGGCGTGCTTCACGGCCTCCATACAGCGATCGATGTCGGGCAGTTGGGCGCGGGCCAGACCGCAAATCACAGACTGCTTGGACCGCTGCGCGATCTCAGAGACGGCGCGAAAGTCGCCCTCTGAGGCAATGGGAAAGCCTGCCTCGATGATGTCGACACCCATGTCGTCGAGCAGCTCTGCAATTTCGAGCTTTTCGTCGTGGGTCATGGTCGCACCGGGCGACTGTTCACCGTCACGAAGCGTGGTGTCAAAGATAAGAACGCGGCTCTGGTCCGCAGGAATATCAGTTGTCATGGTGATCTCTCGTATATCTCTAGGCCTCTTGGCGCGAAGCGGTTCCCCTCTGAGCGGTCGCGCCGGATGGCACGCTCAGAGGCGCTTTAGGACTAGAGCAAGGGCCAGCGCAAGCGGCGCCCGAAGGGACGCGAAAGCAGGGATATGGCGGACCGTTGTCATAAAGGGGATCATAGACCCCTATTCGTGAATGAAAACCCTATAAAAGTGAGATTTCCCGCCAACGCTGCCTTGCGGAACTTTGAGCCGCATCGGAAATGGGGCATACTGCTCAAAAATAGGCAGGGCAGTGTAATGATCAGGACCTGGATTTGGGCGTTGGCTCTTGGGTGTGGTGTGTCGTGCGGGGCGCAGGCCCAGCAAGACGAAGTTTCCGCATATATCTTTGGCAACTCGCTGGTGAACCACCTCAGTGAAGAGAGCGAAAATACCAATGTGCCGCATTGGGTGAACGAATTCGCCAAAGCGGACGGACGTCGCTTTGCGGTGGAGGGGCAGTGGGGCTTTCTGCGCGACTTTGCCGATGGGCTTCCGCCGACCCCGAACTGGTCCTTTGACGGCGTCAGCGGCGCCTGGGGTTCTGGACAGGGCGGATTTGGCGAGGCGGGATTCGATGCGGTTCTGGTGACGCCGGCAAACTTCATCCAGTACCAGCTGCCGGACGTGCCTTATGAAGGTGACAATCCCGACGGAGAAAGCCCGCTGAGCGCGATGCTGGCGCTGTTCGATTGGGTGCAGGAACAAGACCCGGACACGGAGCTTTATGTCTACGAGGGCTGGGCCGATATGGACAGCGTCGTGGGGCGGTTTCCACCGCGTGACCGCGCCTTTGAAAAATATCACGAGCTGAACGCCGGTGAATATCACCAGTGGTATCAGGATCTTATCAACGTTCTCCACGTCACACGACCAGAACAGGACGTGACGCTGATCCCTGTCGCAAAAGTCTTGTCAGAGCTGATGGCGCAGGGTGGACCGCTGGCGGACGTACCCGCGGGCGAGCTGTACGAAGACGGCGCGCCGCATGGAAAGCCAACGATCTATTTCCTGGCAGGGATGGTGGTCTATTCGTGGCTATTCGATGCGCCGCCGCCGACGGACTATGTGCCACCTGCCACACTGCACCCTGAATTGGTGGCGAATTACAAACAAATCGCTGAGCATATCTGGGCGGCTGTGCCCGCGCGCGAGGCGCGCGCCGAGGCGGAGCCCCTGGTGGCGGAGAACGTGACCGAGACCGCAGAGGCCCCGGAGGATACACTGCCAGAGCGCGAGGCGCTGTTGCTTCCTGAGGCGGGAATGCGGCCTGAGGGGCTGCCCTCTCTGGGGTTTGGCCTGAACGGCGTGTCGGATTGGTCGACGCAGCATCCCTTTGTAAACATAATGAAATCTGCGCGCGGTTGGGTCGGACATACGGCAGATCAATGGGGTGCGATCAGCACCGAGGAGTTGCGCGCCGGGGGCTATCTGGATGCGTTCGACTACCCGGTTGGCGTGCCGCCGGAAGCCGTCGCGCTGGAGGCGGTGCTGCTGACGGACCAGAACGAGGATCAGGACTGGCTGCGCGGCGATTATGTGCTGACCTATGAGGGGTCCGGCAAGGTTGAGCTGACCGGGCGCGCCAAGCGGGTGCGTTACGAAGATGGACGGATCACTTTCCGCTACGAGCCTGGCGAGGGGCTGGTTGCCCTGCGGATCGAGGAGGTTCCCAAGGACGATCCCATCCGTAACATCGCCATCGTAAAGGAGGAATTCCTACCGCTGCATGAGGCGGGTGCGCTGTTCAACCCTTTGTTTCTGGATCGGATTCAGGACGTTCGATCGGTTCGGTTCATGGACTGGATGCTGACCAACGGCTCCCCCGTGATGGCATGGGAAGACCGGCCGGTAATGGAGAGCATCAACTGGCTGGACTGGGGCGTTCCGGCGGAGGTGATGGTGCGGCTGGCCAATGTGATCGGCGCGGACCCGTGGTTTAACATGCCGCATGGCGCGGACGACGATTATGTCCGGCGCTTTGCGGAATTGGTCGAACGTGATCTGGACCCCAGTTTGCAGGCCCATGTGGAATATTCCAACGAGGTCTGGAATCAGGCTTTCCCGCAGGCCGCCTATGCGCGGGAGCAAGCCACAAACCTGTGGGGTGAAAGCGATCTGGGCTGGATGCAGTGGTACGGTCTGCGCTCGGCACAAGTCATGGACATCTGGACAGAAGTTTTTGGCGAGGCGGCAGAGGATCGGCTGGTGCGGGTGATCGGCACACACACGGGATGGCCAGGCCTGGAGGAGCATATTCTCGTGGCGCCGCTGGCCTTTCTGGCGCTGGGCAAACAGCCGGTGGAAAGCTTCGACGCCTATGCCGTAACGGGATATTTTGGATACGAAATGGGTTCTGACGAGATGGCGCAGCGGATGAACGGCTGGTTGGACCAGTCGGAAGCGCTGGCGATTGAAGCGGGCGAAGCGGAAGGACTGCGGCGGGTGGCTCTGCGCGAGTTCGTCAAGGATGCGCGCTTTGACGGGGCCATCGCGCCCGTTGCTAAAGCCTTGGAAGAAGGCAGTTTATCGCAACTGATTAACGAAGTGTTCCCGTATCAGGCAGATGCCGCGCGGCGTTATGACTTGCGTCTCGTGATGTACGAAGGCGGCACGCATGTCACGGCGCATGGGCCGCAGGTGAATGACGAACGCATGACCGCGTTCTTTGAGGAGTTCAACTATACCCCTGAAATGGCGAAACTTTATGAGATGCTGCTGGGCGGCTGGGCCAACGCGGGCGGAACGCTGTTCAATGCCTTTGTGGACGTGGCCCCGGCCTCTCAATGGGGGTCTTGGGGCGCGTTAAGACATCTTGAGGATTCCAATCCACGCTGGGACATGTTGATGGCTTACAATGCCTCTGGTCCGCAGTGGGAAGACCGAGAAGCCCTTGTTTTTGCGGACGGACTCCGGACTCCCGGCAGCAACGGCGCGGACAGGATCGAAGGCACCGCAGCGATCGATTACCTCATCGCGCTGGGCGGGGACGACGTTATCATGTCCCGCGGTGGCGCGGATGTGATCCACGGCGGGGCGGGACGCGACACGGTCGTGCTTCCTCTGGCGCGAGAAATCTATTCCTTTCAGAAGGTTGATGGACGTCTGATGGTCACGTCGGGTGATGAAACGATCCAATTGACATCGGTTGAGCTGCTTCGGTTTGGCGGTGAAGAGGGCGACGATGTGCCCTTGGAGACGCTCGGGGGTTAAAACGACGACCGCTGCATTTACCTTGCCCGTTTAATCAGTCCTTAACGTGAGTCCCGACCGGTTTCCCATGACAAACCGGTCGGTTGTTAACCAGTCCATCCCGAATGAACGCATGTCCCTTCGTCGACCAGGGCTCAACGCGGCAGGCGGTATTTGCAGGGATGGGAGTGTGACATGCTGATCACGCTTCAAAGCCAAGCGACGGCGAACCTCAAACCGGCGGTACATCCATATCGAAGAGGTTCTTCAAAGCCACGCGAAGAGCTGGAGACAACGCCGCACCGCGATGTCTCGCTCTATACCCGCAGGTCCGCCAATCAGTCTCGGTCAAAAAGACGCCAATGCGGGCGGTAGAAGACTGATACAAATTCGAACCGCGGATGTTCAACAAACAGCCATACGGCCTTGCGGGATGAGACACTTATTCGAAACATCCACCGGCGAACGCGTGAAGACCCACCGCGACTGGAAAAATGAACAAAACCTGTTGGCTCCATGGAAAAGGCCGGGGGAAAACCCGGCCTTTGGAAACGATGTATAAGTTGGGCGCTGCCCTAACCGGATGTCAGTAGCGATAGTGTTCCGGCTTGAAAGGACCATCAGGTGACACGCCAATGTAGGCCGCCTGCTCATTCGACAGCTGGGTAAGCTTCACCCCGATGCGGCCCAAATGCAGGCGCGCGACCTTTTCATCAAGATGCTTGGGAAGGATATACACGCCCGGTTGGTAATCATCGCCATTCTTCCACAGTTCGATCTGCGCCAGCACCTGGTTGGTGAAGGAGGCCGACATTACGAAAGACGGGTGGCCGGTGGCGTTGCCAAGGTTCAGAAGGCGACCCTCGGACAGCAGGATGATGCGGGAGCCGGAGGGCATCTCGATCATGTCCACCTGGTCCTTGATGTTGGTCCACTTGTGGTTTTTCAACGCCGCCACCTGGATCTCGTTGTCGAAGTGGCCGATGTTGCCAACGATGGCCATGTCCTTCATCTCACGAATGTGCTCGATGCGGATCACGTCCTTGTTTCCGGTGGTGGTGATGAAGATGTCGGCGTCGGCCACAACATCTTCGAGCAGAACCACCTCGAAGCCGTCCATCGCCGCCTGCAGGGCACAGATCGGGTCCGCCTCAGTGACCTTCACGCGCGCACCGGCGCCGGAGAGCGAGGCCGCGGACCCCTTGCCCACATCACCATAGCCGCACACAACAGCGACCTTACCTGCCATCATCACGTCGGTGGCGCGACGGATGCCGTCAACCAGCGATTCCTTGCAGCCGTATTTGTTGTCGAACTTCGACTTGGTTACGGAATCGTTCACGTTGATCGCAGGGAACGGCAGCTGGCCGTTCTTGTGCAAGTCGTACAAGCGGTGGACGCCCGTGGTGGTTTCCTCGGACACGCCCTGGATGGCTTCCTTCACCTTGGTGAACCAGCCCGGCGACGCGGCCATGCGCTTTTGGATCTGCGCCTTGATCACGACCTCTTCGTCGGACTGAGGCACGGGAATGATGTCTTCGCCAGCTTCGGCACGCGCTCCGAGCAACACATAGAGCGTCGCGTCGCCGCCATCGTCGAGGATCATGTTCGCGCCATCCGGGAACATGAAGGATTTGTCGAGGTAGTCCCAATGCTCTTCGAGCGACTGCCCCTTGACCGCGAAGACCGGGGTCCCTCCGGCAGCAATGGCCGCTGCCGCGTGGTCCTGCGTGGAGAAAATGTTGCAGGACGCCCAGCGCACATCCGCCCCCAGCGCCACCAGTGTTTCGATCAGAACGGCCGTCTGAATGGTCATGTGCAGCGAGCCAACGATGCGTGCGCCGGACAGCGGTTTGCTCTCTCCGTATTCCTCACGCAGTGACATCAGCCCCGGCATTTCCGTCTCAGCGATATCCAGTTCCTTGCGACCGAAGTCGGCCAGCGAAATGTCCTTGACGACGTAATCTTGCGACATTGAAGTCCCTTTGCATGAGAATATTCAGCCCGTCGAAACCGACAGGCTTTTCCTTTCGAGCTACCATCGGTGGCCTCAGATCACAATGTCCTATAGCACCGCGGGATTGAGGGTACATTGCCAGCTTCGCCTTAACGGATGATTTACACATTGAGCACATCGGCCTATTCAGGCAGCGTTTTTCCATCCGCCGAGGATCTCTCATGGCCAAACCGCCCCGTGCTTGGCAGCGCATGCTATCGGGCCGCAGGCTCGACCTGCTGGATCCGACGCCTGTCGATATAGAAATTGAGGACATCGCCCACGGTCTGGCCTTTGTGGCGCGCTGGAACGGGCAAACGCAGGGCGACTACGCCTATTCCGTGGCCGAGCATTCGCTTTTGGTCGAAGCCCTTTTTGCTCGTATGCATCCCAAATGCACAGCGGCAGACAGGCTGACGGCGCTTCTGCACGATGCGCCTGAATATGTGATCGGGGACATGATTTCGCCGGTCAAGGCCGCCGTCGGTCCCGATTACAGCGAATTGGACAAACGGTTGACCGCTGCAATCCACATCCGCTTTGGCCTGCCCGCCATGACGCCAACGCGGCTCAAGCAGCGGATCAAGAAGGCGGACAATGTATCTGCCTGGATGGAGGCAACGCAGATCGCAGGCTTTACCGAGGCGGAAGCGAACAAATTGTTCGGGCGCCCCAACCGGGAGCTGATTGCCGATCTGGGTATTCACCTGCGGCCCCCTGTGGTGTGCCGCCATGCTTTCACAGATCGCGTAGCAGTGTTGCTGGAACAGATGTAAAGAACTGTACACTTGCGGCACGGATCCAAACTTTGGAAACAATTTGCCTCAATCTAGCCAGATTCTCCGAGCAATTCACAAGCAAAGGCGGGACAAGCCGCAGTTTGTTAGTGAATTACAGGAGCAGTCAACATGTTGCGTGCCAAGATCATTGTCCTTTCGATTTGCATTATGACCACCGCTGCCTGCGGGCAGAAGAACCATGTCAGTCGAAACAATAGCGGCATCCTTTCCTTTGCCTCACAAGAGGTTGCCGGACCCGAACAGGCCATGCTGGCGCAGGCCAGAGCCCTGGACGACATGACCCGCGAAATGGTCCGCAGTGCGACGCTCAAGGGCGCGGCGACGGGTGCCGCCGCAGGTTGCGGTCTGGCGCTCGTGACCGCCTCCGCAGCGGATGGCAGCAACTGCGTCGTCGGTGCATTGGCCGGCGGTGGTGTTGGCGCCGTCGTGGGCAACGCTTTGGGAAGAAAGCGCGTCGCCGAGCGCGTGGAGATCGTAAAACTGTCGCGCGTCACACCCGCCATTTCCGGCGCGCAACGGGAAATGGCACAGTTCAACGATGGGCTGACCGAATTGCTCTCATTCCAGGACACCGCTTTGACCGAGCTGAAGTTTCAGCGCGACACCGGCCAGATCACGCCAGATGCCTATGCCGCTCAAGAAGCACAGATCCGCGAAGTCCGCGTTGATCTGGCCCATGCGCTCAGCTTGTCGGCCGAGCAGGCCCGCGCCACGAAACTGGCGCTGAAAAATGCAGGCGAACAAGGGCAAACCGGGCTCGACTGGCACATCATGTCAGCCGAGACACTGGAAGACGAAGCATCCTCTGCCCGGTCGCGCATTTCCCTGCTCTGAAACGGAAAAAGGCGGGGTCATCCCCCGCCCTGCATGATGTTCCGATTGATTTGGCCGCACCTACCGGGGCGAGCGCTTTGCCAAGATGCGCTGAAGCGTACGGCGGTGCATGTTCAGACGACGCGCGGTCTCTGACACGTTGCGATCGCACAGCTCATAAACCCGCTGGATATGTTCCCAACGCACCCGGTCGGCACTCATGGGGTTTTCAGGCGGCGGCGGCAGCTCATCGCCTTTGGACAGCAAAGCGTTCGTGATGTCCGTCGCATCGGCGGGTTTTGACAGGTAGTCGGTTGCGCCGATCTTCACCGCAGCGACCGCAGTTGCAATCGCACCGTATCCCGTCAGAACAACAATCCGGCTATCAGGCCGTTTTTCCCTCAGCACTTCGACCACGTCCAGACCATTGCCGTCCTCCAGCCGAAGGTCGATCACTGCGTAAGCCGGGGGGCGTGCCGTGGCCACAGCCGTGCCACCTGCAACAGAGCCAGAGGTCTCCACGTCAAAGCCGCGCTTTTCCATGGCCTTGGCCAGACGTTTCAGGAAAGGCTCATCGTCGTCCACCAAAAGCAGGGACTTGTCCTCACCCAGTTCGTCTATTTCATTTGCTGCCAAGGACTTCCCTCCTGGTGACGTACTGTGGGTTTCACTCTTAACCTTGCCTACTGGTACGGTCAAACCCCACGAATGGATCACTCAATCCGGTCAGGACGCAGCGTCAACGAAGCATCCGACCCGATCCGCCATCTGCTCTGGCGTGACCTCGCGGCGGAAATAGTCGACAAAGCCAGCCTCCGGCAAAACGAGGTAGGTGAATGTCGAATGGTCCACGAGGTAATATTCATCCTCGGCCTCCTGAGCGCGGTAGTAGGTGCGATACGCTTTGGACGCGACATCGACCTGCTCCTTGGATCCGGTAAGTCCGATCATCTTGTCGTGGAACGTGTCCGCAAAATCGCCCACCACCTCTGGGGTGTCCCGCTCCGGATCGATGGAGACAAAGACCGGCGTCGCGCTCATGCCGCGCTCCTCCAGAATATCGATCGCCTGCGCATTGCGCGCCACATCGAAGGGACATACGTCCGGGCAAAACGTGTAGCCGAAATACAGCAGCGTCGGCTCGGTAATCACGTCGGTATCGGTGACCGTCTCTCCCTGCGCATTGACCAGCTCGAACGGGCCGCCGATGTCGCCGGCCACGGCCCCCTGCCGACACTGGGCAAAGGCATCCTCGGCGTTGCCGCCGAACAGACCGTCAAGCCACCCGGCAGAGGCCGCAAATGTGCCGCCGAGCAGCAGTGCAACCGCTGTTGTCGCAACTCTGGTAAAGGTTTTGACCACGATGTCCTCCTTCATGCCGGCATCTCCCGACTGATATATACGATTTTTCGCATGTTTCCAGGCGTCCATTCCGCCCTCTTGCCATACGTTGCAACAGAGGGGAAACAGATCCCATGAACACAACCGAATTTGGCCTTCTGGGCGAAGAGCAACGCAGCAACTGGATCCGCCTCAGGACGATGATCCTGTTGCGCTGGGTTGCGATCATTGGCCAGATCGCTGCGATCACCGCAGCGCAGCGCATGTACAACCTGCAGCTGGAGCTGGGGCTGTGCTATCTTGTCGTCGGCACATCGGTCGTCGGCAACCTTGTGGCCATCTTCATTTTCCCCGAAAACAAGCGGCTCTCGGAAGCAGAAAACTTCATGATGATGATGTTTGACCTGCTGCAACTCTGTGTCCTGTTGTTTCTGACCGGCGGGCTGAACAATCCGTTTTCGCTGCTGGTGTTGGGGCCGGTGACGATCTCTGCCTCGGTGCTGTCTCTGCGGTCCACCGTGACCCTTGGCCTGACCGCTATGGTATTGGTGAGCCTGATGGTCTTTTACCATTTTCCGCTGCGCACCGACGAGGGGTTTGTCCTGCGCATCCCTGACATTTTCGTGTACGGCCAATGGGTCGCAATCCTGATCGCCCTGAGCTTTCTGTCAGCGTATTCGCGGCGTATCGCGCGGGAAATGAACTCCATGTCGGACGCGTTGGCCGCGACGCAGATGGCACTTGCGCGCGCCCAGAAGCTCAATGATCTGGGGGGGGTCGTGGCCGCTGCGGCCCATGAACTGGGCACACCCTTGGCTACGATCAAGCTGACCTCATCGGAGCTGGCCGATGATCTGGATGATCATCCCGAACTGTCAGATCTGAAAGACGACGCCCTTTTGATCCGCGAGCAGGCAGATCGCTGCCGGGACATCTTGCGATCCATGGGCCGCGCCGGGAAAGACGACCTCCACATGCGGCGGGCCCCGCTGATCGAAGTCATCCGGGAGGCGGCAGAACCGCATCAGGACCGTGGCAAGGACATTTTGATTGAGGACGGCCCCGGTCCTGGTGGGGAGTTCAATCCGCCGCAAATCTTGCGCAGACCTGAAGTCATTCACGGCCTGCGCAACCTTGTCCAGAACGCAGTGGATTTCGCGCGCGCGACTGTCTGGATCGAAGCGATGTGGACGGACGAGGTTGTCTCTATCCGTATTCTCGATGACGGGCGCGGGTTCCCGCCGCAGCTGATCGGGCGAATCGGCGATCCGTTCATGCGTCGGCGCCGGTCCGACGCAGATCGGCGCGCGCGACCGGAATATGAAGGGATGGGCCTCGGCCTTTTCATCGCCAAAACGCTTCTGGAACGTTCTGGTGCGGAACTCAGCTTTGCCAACGGCTCTGATCCTTACGCGCCGATGACGGCGCCCGGCAACCCCGGCGGCGCCATTGTCGAAGTCGTCTGGCCGCGCGAAAAGATCGTGGCCAAGACGCCGCCAGGCACGCCCCTGGGTGAAAATCAGCGTTTCGATCACTGACCATAACAAAGCCCTTGCGCGTTTAACGCGTCGTTAACCATCATGAAGTATCCCGAGAGTTGGGTAGGTGAAAATGTTATGTAGGACCACTGAAGGGGCGTAAGTTTGCAGGAAATTGCAGTGATGGCGGTCGGGGCCAGCGTCGGAACGACGGCACTTGCGGTCCTCTTTTTGGCATTCGCCACGCTCAGACGCCGACAGTCAGGTCCAGAGGGCCGCCCCGTGCCGTCAGAGACGGTTGTCCTTTTGCGCAATGGGCGCGTTTTTGACCACACCGACGATGTCGTTCACCTGTTCAATCGCAGCGATATCAATGGCATGACCTGGTTCGAACTGCGTGACTCGCTGCTTTCCGGGTTTCCTGACCTACCCGAAGACGCGCCAACCGTGCCCGACGCATGGACCTGCGAATTCGTCGAAGGCGCGACACTGCGCGCCATGCCCTCTGGCACGACACTGCGGCTGACACTGCAGGCGCCAATGAGCAAACCGGCGCAAACCTATCGTGCCGCGCAGATCGAGCAATCCTTTGACCGGTTGTTTACCATTTGCGGCAACACCCCCTATCCCGTCTGGCAAACCTCCCGCGACGACGAGGTGACCTGGTACAACGACGCTTACGAAAAACTCTGCGAAGAGATCGGACAAGATCCAAACGACTGCCTGCCGTTTGCTCTGCCGGTGCCGCCATCTCGCAGCACACAAATGAATCGCCTAAGTCTTAGCGACGACACGGATAAAGCTCATTGGTTCGAGGTAATCTCCACGCCCACCGGGGAGGGCTGGGTGCACTTTGCGACCTCCATTGACAGCCTTGTCAACGCCGAGATGGCCCAGCGCAACTTTGTCCAGACGCTGACAAAGACCTTTGCGCATCTGCCTATTGGCCTCGCCGTTTTTGACAAGAACCGGCAATTGGTCCTGTTCAATCCATCCATGGTGGATCTGACGCATCTGCCGGTGGATTTCCTGAGTTCGAAACCGAATCTGCTCTCGTTCTTCGACCACATGCGCGAGAATCGCACGATGCCTGAGCCAAAAAACTACGCCAATTGGCGCGACAAGCTTTACGATGTTGTCACCGCCGCGCGCGAGGACCGCTACGCTGAAACATGGAACCTGCCCTCCGGCCTGACCTACAAGATCACCGGACGGCCACATCCCGACGGTGCCGTCGCCTTTTTGCTGGAAGACATATCCGCCGAGATCAGCCTGACACGCCGCTTCCGCTCCGAGCTCGAACTGACACAATCGGTGCTGGATTGCTTCGGGGATTCGGTCGCCGTTTTTTCGCGTCTGGGCGTGCTGACCTTTTCCAACGCAGCTTACCGCGAACGCTGGAAATGCGAGTCGGATTGCACCTTTGCCGAAGTGACGATCGTTGATGCCGTTTCCATCTGGCGCACAGCCTGCAAGCCCAGCCCGATCTGGTCCGAGCTACGGGAATTTGTGCTGACGCTGCGAGAGCGAACCGCATGGGAATCGGAACTGACAACCAACGACGGGGAGCGCCTGGTGTGCATCGTGGAACCGGTGGCCGCCGGTGCCACGATGGTGCGCTTTGCCAACCGCAGCGCTTCCGAAGCGACCGGAACGCTGCGCTACGTTCCCGCGGCCTACGCGGACCCGCAAATGCAACAGATCGAAGACGATCAGATAAAACAGCCCGGCCGCAGTCACGGCTGACCTTGCGGTGCGAAGATCCCTTGATATTTAGGCGGTATGAACAAGGTATCGCCGATCACAGCGCTCAACCTCGCCTCTCCGGAGGCCACCGCCGACTTCGCGCGCGCGTTGGGCAGCCAATTGCGCGCCGGGGACGTGCTGTTGCTGACCGGCAGTATTGGCGCCGGCAAGACGCATTTCGCTCGTGCGCTGATTCAGTCGCTGCTGACAGAGCCAGAAGACGTGCCATCGCCCACTTTCACCTTGGTTCAGGAGTATGAAACCGACCGGGGCCCGCTGTGGCACAGCGATCTGTACCGGCTTAACAGCCCTGATGAGATCGAAGAGCTTGGCCTGCTTGAGGCATTTTCCAACGCCATTTGCATTGTCGAATGGCCCGACAGGCTTGGCGATCTGGCCCCTGTCTCGTCGCTTATGTTGCAGTTCAGCGATGGCCCATCAGACAATAGCCGCCAGCTTGACATGCAATGGACCGATTCAGATTGGAACAAACGGATCGACGCCGCTTTGACCATGACATCCGGACCCGTGCATGGAGACGAGGTTGCAGATTTCCTTGCCACGTCCAACTGGAACGACGCCGAGGCGACACAGCTTGCAGGGGATGCCTCCTCCCGCCACTACACACGCCTTGATCGCCGAGGGCAAACCGCGATCCTTATGCAGGACCCGGATGGTGATACATCGCTTTTCGCAACCCTTGCACGTCACCTGACACACCAAGGCCTGTCCGCGCCCCACGTATTGGCGGAAGCGCCGGGCCTTCTTCTGCTCGAAGACCTTGGGGATGGTCTGGTGGCGAAATTGGCGATTGATGCCGAGGCGGAGAAGCAGCTCTACCTCCAGGCGGTGGACACATTGGTCGCGCTGCATCAAAAGGCCGCGCCGTCCCGCCTGCCCCGTGCGACGCCAGAGCTGCTCACTCAGTCAATTGACCTCGCCTTTACGCATTACGTCCGGAAGTATGAATTGCTGGAGGAGGCACAAAAGGCATTTGGCCCGATACTCGCTCAGCATGCCTCTCCGCAGGACGTGATGGTGCTGCGCGACTTTCACGCGGAAAACATCCTGCATCTGCCCGACCGCACGGGCGCAGCGCGCACAGGCTTGCTCGATTTTCAGGATGCGGTCTGCGGACACACCGCGTACGATCTGGTGTCGCTGTGCCGTGACGTGAGACGCGATCTTTTTCCCGATACCGAAAACGCCTGCATAGAGGCATACCTCGCCGCCACTGACAGCGATCCAGAAGCGTATCGCGCCGCATATGCCGTGCTTGGCGTACAGCGCAACCTTCGCATTCTTGGTGTCTTTGCCCGGCTCGCGGTCACGCACGGCAAGACGCGCTATCTCGACTTTCTGCCGCGGACATGGGACCACATTCAGGCACAAATGACCCATCCGGCTCTCGCCCCCATGCGCCCGATCATCTTGCAATTGCCCGCGCCCGAGGGCGACCATCTGAAGGATTTGCGCGCGCAATGCCCGACCGGATGACACCCGACGCGGTGATGCTTTTTGCCGCCGGGTTCGGCACACGCATGGCCCCGTTGACGAACACGCTGCCAAAACCGCTGATCCCCGTTGCGGGTCTTCCCCTGCTGGACCACGCCTTGAAGCTGACCGCAGGGCTCAGCACACGCGTGGTAAACGCCCACTACAGAGCCGATCAGATCGTCGCACACTTGGCCGGAACAGATGTGCACGTGAGTGTCGAAAAGCCGCAGATCCTCGACACGGGGGGCGGCCTGAAGCGGGCTTCGCCGATCTTGGGGGATGGTCCGGTTTTTACGCTGAACACGGATGCTGTTTGGCAGGGGCCAAATCCTTTGCAGCTGCTGCATGACGCCTGGAACCCGAACGCGATGGACGCGCTTTTGCTGTGCGTGCCGCTGTCCAACGCCACAGGGCGCAAAGGGGGCGGGGATTTCACCCTGACAGACGGCGGGCTGCATTGGGGAGGTGACATGGTCTACACGGGTGCCCAAATTGTAAAGACAGAAGCGCTGGCGCACATCGAGGACGAGGCTTTTTCTCTGCATAAGCTGTGGCACGAGGCAGAGGCAAAAGGCAGGTTCTGCGGGCTGTCCTATCCCGGTCTGTGGTGTGATGTGGGCCACCCCGGCGGCATCACCTTGGCCGAAGAGATGCTGCGCAGCACCGCCCCTGACAAAAGCTGACATCCTGGCCGAAACCGCCGGTTGCCCCGCGCCTCGGGACGGTCCATCTTGTGGGTCCGACGTGGGCGTCGGCTGATTGGGCGCGAGAGTTATATGTCTGAAACCAAAATCTTTTCCGCCAGTGGTCCGCGCCTGTATGGCCTGCCGTCAGGCGTCGATTTCCCGGCGGCTCTGATCGAGGGGCTGCGCGCGCGACTGGAAGGACAGCCGCCTGAAGCCATCGCGCAGGTCGAGCTCTATGTGAACACCGATCGCATGCGCCGCCGTTTGCGCAGCCTGTTCGATGCCGGTCCCGCGTCCCTGCTGCCGAAAATCAGGTTGGTCACCGACCTTGCCGACCCTCTGACCCGCGCGCAACTGCCCGCGCCTGTTCCCCCGCTGCGGCGCAGGCTTGAACTGACCGGTCTCGTTTCAGCCCTGTTGGAAAGCGCGCCAGAGCTCGCCCCGCGCGCCGCGCTGTTCGATCTGTCCGACAGTCTCGCCACGCTGATGGAGGAGATGCATGGCGAGAATGTGCCTCCCGATGCCGTTGCCGGCCTTGATGTCACCGATCAATCCGGCCATTGGGACCGCGCCTTGCGCTTCTTCAATATCGTGCAGCAGTATTTCCAGGACGACAGCGCACCTGACGCGCAGGCCTTCACCCGGCGGGCGCTGGCCCTGCGTCTGGCGCAATGGGAGCTTGATCCGCCGCAGCATCCCATCCTGATCGCAGGGTCGACCGGATCGCGCGGCACCACCCATGCCTTCATGCGCGCTGTTTCCCGGCTGCCGCAAGGCGCGGTTATCCTGCCCGGATTCGACACTGATATGCCGCAAAACGTCTGGGAGATGCTCAACGATCCGCTTACCGGGGAAGACCATCCGCAGTATCGCTTTGCCAAGCTGATGCGTGAACTGGATCTGAATCCGTCCGCCGTCCGTGACTGGGCGGAGACGAAGGCCCCCGCGCCGGAGCGCAACCGCGTGGTTTCGCTCGCCCTGCGCCCCGCGCCAGTCACGCACCAATGGTTGTCCGAGGGGCCGAAGCTGCCGGATCTGCCGAAAGCGATGGAGGATGTCACGCTGCTTGAAGCGCCGAGTTTGCGTGAAGAAGCGCTGGCCATCGCGCTCCGCCTGCGACAGGCGGCGATTGACGGAACCGAGGCCGCGCTTATCACGCCTGACCGGATGCTGACACGGCAGGTGACGTCGGCCCTGAACCACTGGGGCATCGTCCCCGACGACTCCGCAGGCATCCCGGCGCAGCTGACCCCGCCGGGACGCTTTTTGCGGCTTGTGGCCGATCTGTTCACCCGCCCCCTGGCTGCAGATTTGATGCTGTCGCTGCTGAAGCATCCTCTGTGTCACAAGGGCAAGGATCGCGGCCAGCACCTGCTGAACACACGCGATCTGGAACTGTCAATCCGGCGTGATGGCATGCCCTACCCGACACCTGAAACTTTGGCCGAATGGGGGACGAAGGCCGAACGACCCGCCTGGGCCGAATGGATTGCGCAGCTGTGCACGCAACATCATCCCGCGCCGCGGCCGCTTTCTGAGTGGGTGGATACACATCTCACCTTGGCCGAAGCCTTGGTCGCCGGTCCCGATGGAACACCCGCGCCGCTTTGGGACGAAGTGGCAGGCCGTCGTCTGCGCCAGATCACGGAGACCCTGCGCGCGGAGGCCGAGAATGGCACCGCCATGAGCGCCCGCGACTACGCCGACCTGTTCCAGGCTTTGCTCAGCCGCGAGGAAGTGCGTAATCCCGACACGCCGCACCCGCGCATTCGCATCTGGGGCACTTTGGAAGCGCGCGTGGCCGGGCCGGAGCTGCTGATCCTTGCCGGGTTGAATGAAGGCTCCTGGCCCGAAAGCCCTGCCGCCGACCCTTGGCTGAACCGCCGGATGCGGGCCGAAGCGGGTCTGTTGCTGCCGGAACGGCGTATCGGCCTGTCGGCGCATGACTTCCAACAGGCCGTTGCAGCGCCGCAGGTCTGGCTGACCCGTGCAATGAAATCCGACGATGCCGAGACGGTCCCAAGCCGTTGGATCAACCGGCTGGTCAACTTGATGAACGGCCTGCCCGATCGACACGGCGAAGAGGCGCTGACCCAGATGCGGGACCGCGCGAAACCGTGGCTGGCACTGGCCCGTGCGTCGGAAGCACCGATCCACGCAGAACCAGCCGTGCGCCCGTCCCCCGCGCCACCGGTTGACGCGCGTCCGACGCAACTGTCGGTTACGGCCATCAAACGACTGGTGCGTGATCCCTACGCCATCTACGCCAACAAGGTGCTGAACCTCAAACCACTGGACCCTTTGATGCAGGCCCCCGACGCATTGATGCGGGGCATTCTGACCCACAAGGTGATCGAAGATTTCATCCGCGAAACAGTCTCTGACCCGGCGCAACTCACACCGGAACGGCTGCGGGAGATCGCGGCGACCGAGCTGGCCCAAATTCCCTTCCCCACGGTTCGGACTCTCTGGCAGGCGCGGGTGGATCGCTTTTCCGGTTGGTTCGTCGCGTCCGAAGCGGAGCGTCGGCAACGCGCCGCACCGCAGGAGGCGAACTTTGAAATCACAGGTCAGGCGGAGCTCCCCATGCTGGGGTTCACGCTCACCGGCACGGCAGACCGCATCGACATGGACGCGCGTGGCGGCGCACATGTCTATGACTACAAGACCGGCGGCGCCCCCACGGAATCGCAGCAAAAGACCTTTGATAAACAGTTGCTGCTGGAGGCTGCGATGCTTCTGCAAGGGGCCTTCCCGAACTTGAAACCACGCCACATCGCGGCGGCCACGTATATCCAGCTCAAGCCCGGCGATCCAAAGGAGATCCCCGCCCCGCTCGACGATTGCCCGCCCGATCAGACATGGGCCGAGTTCACCGCGCTCATCGCCGCCTATATGCAGGCGGACAAGGGCTATACCGCGCGCCGCGCCCTGATGAAAGACACCGATCATGCGGATTATGACCACCTGTCGCGCTTTGGCGAATGGGATGTCACCGCCGAGGCCAAGCTGGACCCGCTGACATGAGAGACGACGCAACAGAAGCGCAGGTGCGCGCCGCCGCGCCCGGCCATTCGACGTGGCTTGCCGCAAACGCTGGGTCAGGCAAGACCCGTGTGCTGACCGACCGCGTGGCGCGTTTGCTGCTCGAGGGCGTCGACCCGAGCCATATCCTGTGCCTGACCTACACCAAGGCCGCCGCGACCGAGATGCAGAACCGCCTGTTCAAGCGGCTGGGCGGCTGGGCCATGCTGGCCGAGCCGAAGCTGCGCGATGAGCTGGATGAGTTGGGCGTCGATCAACAACCGACACCAGAGTTCCTGCGCGAGGCGCGAACCCTGTTTGCCCGCGCGGTCGAGACGCCCGGCGGGCTGCGCATCCAGACCATCCACTCATTTTGCGCGTCTCTGCTGCGGCGCTTCCCGTTGGAGGCACAGGTCTCCCCCCAGTTCAAGGAGATGGAGGATCGCGCGGCGGAACTGCTCCGCGCCGATCTGCTCGAAGACATCGCCGACGGCCCGGACAGGGGCCTGCTGGAGGGTATCGCGCCGTATCTGTCCGGCGACGATACGGAGGGACTGCTGCGGAGCCTTTGCGCGCGCCGCGATGTCTACCTCACGCCACCTTCGCCTCAGGACATTCGGGCCCATTACGGGCTGCGTCCCGAAGAGGATGAGGCCAGCGTGCTCGGGTCGATCTTTCTCGGCTCAGAAGGAGCGCTCGCCGCTGATCTGGTCCCGGTGTTCCAACAAGGCGGCAAGACTGAGCAAGGCATGGTCCCCGCACTGCAAGCCATCCATGGCAACGATGCCGCAGCGCTCGACCTCTGGAAGCAGATCTGCCTGACGCAGGCGGGCACCCCGCGCAAGAATTTCCCGACAAAGAAGACGCGCGGCAATTTTCCTGACCTCTGCGAACGCTTTGACCAGCTGACGGGGCGGATTGCGGATGCGTTGGAGGTGGAGAAGGCCCTGCATGCTGCCCAGCGCGACATTGCGCTGACCGCCTTTGCGGCGCGCTTCGTGCCCGCCTATGAGCGTGCAAAGCTGCTGCGCGGCTGGCTCGACTTCGATGACCTGATCACCCGCGCCCGCGATCTGCTGTCGAACGAAAAGGTGGCAGATTGGGTGCTTTACAAGCTCGACGGCGGCATTGACCACATTCTGGTGGACGAGGCGCAGGACACCTCGCCCGTGCAGTGGCAAGTGATCGAACGGCTCGCGCATGAGTTCACCTCCGGCGAGGGGGCGCGCACCGAGACGCGGCGCACGATCTTTGTCGTCGGCGACAAGAAGCAGTCGATCTATTCCTTCCAGGGGGCCGACCCCCGTGAATTTGACCGTATGCGCGAGGATTTTCGCCAACGGCTGGTGAATACGGATGCGCCGCTGGTAAACTCGGAGCTGGCCTTTTCCTTCCGCTCGGCAGAGCCGATCCTGCGGGTTGTGGACAACACCTTTACCGACGCGGCAGAGAGCGGTTTCGACGGCGCACTGCACCGGGCGTTCAAATCGAACATGCCGGGTCGCGTGGACCTCTGGCCGGTGGTCGAGAAGGTGAAGGACGACGATGACGGGCCCTGGCACGAACCGCTGGACCGCGCGGCGGCAACGCACCATTCGGTGATCCTCGCCCAGCGCATCGCGCGCTTCATCCGCCAGACCATCGACGCAGGCCATCCCATGCCGAAGGAAGTCGGGTTCACCAATACCTACACGGCGCGTCCTGTGCACGCCGGCGACTTTCTGATCCTCGTCCGGCGACGCGGACAATTGTTCAAGGAGATCATTCGCGCCTGCAAACAAGAGGGTCTGCCCATCGCCGGGGCCGACCGGCTGAAGGTTATGGCAGAGCTGGCGGTGCGGGATATCATCGCCGTGCTCAAGTTCCTTGAAACGCCTGAGGATTCGCTGTCGCTGGCCACGGCGCTGCGCTCGCCGCTGTTTGGCCTGTCCGAGCAGGACCTGTTCACGCTCGCGAATAACCGCCCGCGCAAATATCTATGGGAGGTGCTCCGCGGCAGCGATGCGCCTTATGTTGCGGTGCTGAACGATCTTCTCAAAAACACAGACTTTCTGCGTCCCTACGACCTGATTGATCGCATCCTGACACACCACAAAGGTCGGCGCTTGCTGATCGGGCGGCTTGGCGCAGAGGCGGAGGACGGTATCAACGCGCTTCTGCAACAGGCGTTGAGTTACGAGCAAACCGAAGTGCCGACGATGACCGGCTTCCTCGAATGGGCACAGGCAGATAATCTGGAGATCAAGCGCGCACCGGACGGGGCCGGCGCGACCCTGCGCGTCATGACGGTACATGGGTCTAAGGGTCTGGAAGCGCCCATCGTCATCCTGCCCGACTGCGCAAAGCCCGATACCTCGGTCAAGGCGGACCTGCTGGCCGACCCGGAGGGGGTCATGTGGAAACAGAGCGCCGCGCATCAACCAAGCCGTCAGACCGAGGCCATCGACATTGCCAAGGCACGGGAAGCGCAGGAGCGCGACCGCCTGCTGTATGTGGCCCTGACGCGGGCGGAGAAGTGGCTGATCGTCGGAGCAGCTGGCGAGTTGGGCAAGGATGGAGACGCCTGGTACGATCAGGTGGCCAAAGGCATGGAACGGTCCGGGGCCTTGCCGCATCCCTACGACTTTGGCGATCTTGGCGGTGGTGAGGGGCAGCGCATCGAATACGGCGACTGGTCGCTGCCAACCGAGGCCGCAAAGGATGTGCCTTCTGCCGAGCCGTTGGCGTATCCAGAGGCGCTGGACCGCCCCCTGCCCGCCCCGGTCCTGCCGCCAGAAACCCGCAGCCCGTCTGATCTTGGCGGGGCCAAGGCCTTGCCCGGTGCGGCCGGCGACACCGAAGACGTGGCCAAAGCACGCGGCACTGCCCTGCACCTGCTGCTGGAAACGCTCGCACCACTGACCGCCGCGCAGCGCGACCAGCTTGCGCCCTCTCTTCTGGAGGAAATGCGGCAAGGGGAAGATGCGGAACTCATCACGGAGCAATTGCCAATCCTTTTGCAAGAGGTCCTGACAGTGCTCGACACCCCTGCGTTGGCCCATCTGTTCACCAAGGGGGCGCTGACCGAAACCGCCATCACCGCTGATCTGCAAGGCCTCGGGCGTGTTCATGGCATCATTGATGTGCTGCATGTGACAGCAGACAAAATTACCATCGTCGATTTCAAAACCAACCGCACTGTGCCGGAAAAAGCGGAACAGACACCGGAAGGTTTGCTGCGCCAGATGGGAGCCTATGCCGCTGCTTTGACCCAACTTTATCCCGGACGCGAGATCGAGACAGGGCTGCTTTGGACGGCCACCGCACACTATATGCCGCTACCGCACGACCTCGTGACCCAAGCCCTTGAGAGGGCCGCCACACCTTGACGGCTGAGTGGGGCGTCCTTAGTTTCCAGATCCTGAATGGGCACACCCGCCCAAACCGCGATTCCGCAGCACTCCAACCCTCAGGAGAGATCCCATGGCCACCGTTGCCGTTACCGATGCCACATTCGACGCCGAAGTTAAAAACTCCTCCGTTCCGGTCGTCGTCGACTTCTGGGCCGAGTGGTGCGGCCCGTGCAAGCAGATCGGCCCCGCTCTCGAAGAGCTGTCCGCTGAATACGGCGACACCGTAAAAATCGCCAAGGTCGACGTGGACAGCAACCCGAACTCCGCCGCTGCCATGGGCGTGCGCGGCATTCCGGCGCTGTTCGTGTTCAAGGACGGCGCACCGGTGGCCAACCTTGCAGGCGCCCGCCCCAAGGCCGCGCTGAAATCCTGGATCGACGAATCCATCTGAATTTTGTCTGTTTCAGGCACAGTTTGAGATCGAGGGCCCCGTTTGGGGCCCTTTTGCGTCAAAGGGTGGCCGACAGCGTTGCTCCGTCCTTGGCGCGACACTCCGATCGCTTTATTTTCCCCCTTGTGCCCAGCCCCTGTTAACCTGCCATTTGCAGAAATGAACAAGCGGTGACGACCATGGCACGAGACATTGTCCTCCTCCTCGACGGCACCTCGAACGAGATTTGTGCCGACCGGACCAATATCCTGCGTTTGTACGGCACGCTGAAAAAGTCCGAGAGCCAGATCGTGTGGTACGATCCAGGCGTCGGCACATTTGGCGCGGAAAACAGCTGGTCGGAACTTTCTCGCAAGGCGCAAGAGCTTTGGGGCATGGCGACGGGCTGGGGTCTGGACAGCAACGTCAAGGAGGCCTACCGATTTCTCGTCGACACCGTGCAGACAGACGAGGACGGCGAACGCGACCGCATCTGGATCTTCGGGTTTTCTCGCGGGGCCTATACGGCGCGGGTGCTGGCTGGATTTTTACATGCCTTTGGCTTGATGGACCCCCGCAACCTGAACCTGCTGAATTACGCCTACCGCGCCTACAAACGCATTGGCAGCACCCAAGGCGAAGACGCCTTTGCCGAAATCGGTCTGTTCGAGAAGATCATTGATCCCCAGCGGGTCACCATCACGTTTCTCGGGCTGTTTGACACCGTGTCGTCCGTTATCGAAAGCGGGCGATTTCTGCCGCGGTTGCGCAGCCATGCCTTTACCAAGGTAAACACCTCCGTCGTGGCCGTTCGCCACGCGGTCGCCCTGTCGGAACGACGCACAATGTTCCGCCCGCAGCATTGGCCGGAGGGGCAGACCTACCGCAAGAACGTCTTCAACCCCAACAGCGGCGTGCCCCAGGACGCGCGAGAGGTGTGGTTTCGCGGCGTCCACGGGGATGTTGGCGGCGGCTACCCAGAGGACGAATCTGCACTGGGGAAGTTGCCGCTCTACTGGATGATAAGGGAGTCCGAGGAGCTTGGCCTGAAGTACATCCCGCAGACCGTGAACCGCATCGTGATGGGCCACAAATATCCCAGCGACGACAAGCAATACACTGCGCCTGACCCCAAAGCGAAGGAACACGATTCCATGTCGAAGGGGTGGAAACTGCTGGAGTACATCCCGCGCCGCAAGCCTACCGGATCGCAGAGAACGGCGTTTCGTGGGTGGATCTTGCCGCGCTCAGAGCCGCGAAATGTTCCTGATGGCGCGCGCATCCATGCCTCTGTTCTGGCGGCCGGCCCTTTGCCACCACAGATCCCCGCAGATCACGTCATCGAGCCGCAGCACATCTGGACCCCACCCACTCCGTAACGGCCGCACCCTTGCCTCCTGCGCACGCCGTTGCCATATCCCTCCCAAGCAAAGGAGACGACATGAGCAATGAATTCCCCGGCTGGCACGGCACCACCATCATCGGCGTCCGCAAGGGCGGCAAAGTCGTCGTCGCAGGCGATGGGCAGGTCTCCCTCGGCCAGACCGTGATCAAGGGCACAGCGCGCAAGGTGCGCCGCCTGTCGCCCGGCGGCTCTGACGTGGTTGTAGGGTTTGCCGGGTCGACCGCAGATGCCTTTACCCTGTTGGAACGGCTGGAGACGAAGCTGGAAGCCACCCCAGGCCAACTGCAACGCGCCTGTGTCGAACTGGCAAAGGACTGGCGCACCGACAAATACCTGTCCAAGCTCGAAGCCATGCTGATCGTCACCGATGGCACCGACCTTCTGGTCGTGACCGGGGCGGGCGACGTTCTGGAGCCGGAACATGACGTGGCTGCCATCGGCTCGGGCGGCAACTTTGCCCTCGCGGCGGCGCGCGGCATGATGGACACCGATAAGGATGCCGAAACCGTAGCACGCGAGGCCATGGCCATCGCAGCAGACATTTGCGTCTATACCAACGGGCGCCTGACGGTCGAAACGATCTAGGAACGTCTGCCTGTGCCTCCGCGTTGATCTGCGAAACGCAGCACGACGCGGAGGACGCAAAATGGAACTCTTTGTAAATGACACAGGCGGCACCGGTGATCCGATTGTCCTGATCCACGGTTGGCCACTTTCATCGGACGCGTGGGAGCCGCAAATCCCCGCTTTGGTCGACGCCGGCTATCGTGTGATCGCTTATGACCGCCGCGGGTTTGGCAAGTCTGACAAGCCGGGTGAAGGTTTTGACTACGACACTCTCGCGCATGACCTGCACGAATTGATCGAAAACCGTGGCCTCTCGAAGGTGACGCTGGTGGGCTTCTCCATGGGGGGCGGCGAGGTCGCGCGCTACATTGGACGATTTGGCGAGGATAAACTGCGGGCCGTAGTGTTCGCCTCGGCCGTTCCACCTTTCCTGATGAAGAGCGCGTCCAACCCAGATGGGCCGCTTGACCAAGCCACGGCCAACGAATTCGAAAAGAACCTTACCGACGACCGCGATTCGTTTTTCGAAGGCTTTACAAAGGATTTCTTTTCCGCCGACGGCGAGTTGAAAGTCTCCGAAGACGCGCGTCAGAAGGCGCTTTCGCTGTGCCACCAATCCTCGCAAGAGGCGGCTTTGGGATGCATGAAGGCCTGGGCCACCACGGATTTCCGCGACGATCTTGGGCAGATCAGTGTCCCGACATTGGTTCTGCACGGGACGGCTGATGGCATCGTGCCGATCGAAGGATCAGGCGAGCGGACGCATGAGATGGTCAAGCAGAGCATACTGCACCGTATCGAAGGCGCTCCGCACGGCTGCAACACGTCGCATCCGCTGGAATTCAACAAGGCGATTCTGGATTTCCTGATGGCGCCGGCGCGATCTGTGTCCGCTGAATAACCACAAGAAGGGGCGCCCCCATTGCGCCCCTTTCTTTATGCTTCCAGCGGCCCGTCTCTGCGCACCCACTGCCCGTTTTCTATGAAGAAACTCCGGGTTAGGCGCGGTGAGAAAATCAGGTTTTCCGCTCCCCAGCTTTCGACCCGGACAGAGTCAGCCGTGAGGTCCAGCACGTTGAACATGTTCTCTTCGCCGCGCACACGGCTGGACAGGCATGTCCCTGCCTGAACGAACAGAAGCTGCGGCCACGCCCGGAAGGGTGAGATCACCGTGTTGTGCAAATGCCCTGAGAGCACAATCTGTGCCCCACATTCCGCAAATGCTTTCAACGCGTCATCCGCGCCTGCCATCAGGCGCTTTTCGACTTCCGGCCCGTGCTGTAACGGATGGTGCAGCATCACCAGCCGTGACCGCTCATCGTGATCGCCAAAGGCCCGACAGGCGCGCTTTACCCGGCGATTTGAGAGTTTCCCACGCTGCCAGGCAAATCGATTTACCGTGTTCACGCCGACCACGACCATGCCGTCATCTTCAAAAACAGGCTCCAACTCGCCATGAATAGCGCGCTTGTAGCGCTTCCATGGTTTCGTCAATCTGACCCAGAGATTGTCCAACGGCGTATCATGATTGCCCGGCACAGCCAGCCAAGGCACGGTCAGCCGATCCAGAAACGTCGCTGCGCGATCAAATTGACCGCGGCGGGCGCGCTGCGTGAAATCGCCGGATATGGCCACCAGATCCGGGGCGAGCCGGTCGATGGTTTTCAATAAGGGATCTTCGAGATCAGCGCGGTCCTTGCCGTAGTGCAGATCAGATAGGTGTAGAACGCGCTTCATTCTTCCTCCGTCTCGTTGGCCAAGGGTTGGTAGCCTTGTGGGACGACCAGGCGCAACGGCGTATCAGACATGCCAAATTTCAAGGGCGCGTCCACCCGGCGCTTCTCGCCGTCATAGGCCAGCAATACGCGCTTGCGGCCCTCGACCTCCACGCACACTTCGTTGGCGGCAAAGAGGTCGTAATCCACGCCCTCTTCGACCGTGCCCAGCGCCAGTTTGAAGACGCGGCGGAACAGCTCCATCCGGGTATGCGCGTTGACCAGCAGCACGGCGAAGCCACCGCCCTTGATCGCGTCCGTCCCCTCCAGCCTGAAGTTTTCCAGCTGAAAGGCAGATCGCGCCACGAACACCAAAGCCGTGCGGTAGCGTCCGGCCACCCCATCGACGGTTATGCGCACCTTCATCGGTTTCCGGAACCGCAGGAATGTCTTTACCACCGACCAGTGCGCCATGATGCGACGACGGCCCCATTTCTGGTAGACCGTCTCGCGTACTTTCAGAATAGACGGGTAGATGCCGACCGAAGCATTGTTGAGAAAAGCCTGGCCGTTCACCTGACCGATCGTGATGTCGATCACCCGCCCCTGAGCCAACTGCTGAGCGGCCTCGCTTGGATCTTCGCTCAACCCCAGTCCGCGCGCAAAATAGTTGAAGGTTCCCAAGGGCAGCACACCATAGGCGACATCGGTCCCGAGGAAAGCATTCGCCACGGCCATCGCCGTACCGTCGCCTCCGGCGGAGATCACCAAGGACGGGCGACGTGCGCGGACCTGCTCGATGGTTGCCATCAGACCTTTGCCACCGCTGAACGATGCGATCTCACCTCCCAGCGTCTTGGCAGCTGCTTCAACGGCTTCGCGGTCGCGGGAATTACGACCCGATTTGCGGTTGGTGATGATGATCACCGGCCCCTCGCTGGCGAGCGGTGTCGGCAAATCCATGGGATAGGGACCTTGATCAGGCATGAGTTGCACTCCGTTACCTGGGTAAACACCCATTGGCGCGCGGCAGTTCCTTGGCGGCTGCAAAACCCCATCGTGCGGCAGGGCTTGGAATTTCCGTCTTAGCGGTTATCTGAGGATCAATCGTTGAAAAGGACCCCCATGACCGACCTCACGCCCCGCGAAATCGTCTCGGAACTTGACCGTTTCATCATTGGCCAGCAAGAAGCCAAGCGCGCCACCGCCGTGGCCCTGCGCAACCGCTGGCGTCGCAAACAGCTTGGCGATGACCTGCGCGACGAGGTCTATCCCAAGAACATCCTGATGATCGGCCCCACCGGCGTCGGCAAGACCGAGATCAGCCGCCGTTTGGCAAAACTGGCACGCGCCCCGTTCATCAAGATCGAAGCCACCAAGTTCACCGAGGTCGGCTATGTCGGCCGCGACGTGGAGCAGATCATCCGTGACCTGATGGATACGGCGATTGTCGACACCCGAGAGCACATGCGCGAGGACGTCAAGGCGCGCGCCCATGCCTCTGCCGAGGAACGCGTCATCGAGGCCGTCGCCGGCAAGGATGCCCGCGAGCAGACCCGCGAAATGTTCCGCCGCAAGCTGAAGGCCGGTGAACTGGACGACACGGTGATCGAGCTCGACGTCGCCGAGACCGCGAACCCCTTTCAGCAGATGGACATCCCCGGCCAGCCTGGCGCTGGCCAGATGATGAACCTTGGCGATATTTTCGGAAAGGCCTTTGGCGGGCGCACAACGCGCAAGTCGATGACCGTTGCACAAAGCTACGAGACGCTGATCGCCGAAGAAGCGGACAAGCTGCTGGACGATGAAAGCATCAAGGCCGCAGCGCTGGAAGCCGTGGAGCAAAACGGCATCGTCTTCCTCGACGAGATCGACAAGGTCTGCGCCAAATCCGATGCGCGCGGCGGGGATGTGTCCCGCGAAGGCGTACAGCGTGACCTGCTGCCGCTGATCGAAGGCACCGTTGTGTCGACCAAGCACGGCCCTGTGAAGACCGACCACATCCTGTTCATCGCCTCCGGTGCGTTCCACATCGCAAAGCCCTCGGACCTGCTGCCGGAATTGCAGGGCCGCCTGCCGATCCGCGTCACGCTGAGCGCGCTGACCGAGAATGACTTTGTCCGCATCCTGACGGAGACGGACAACGCCCTCACGCGCCAATATACGGCGCTGATGAAAACGGAGCAGGTCACTGTGACCTTCACCGAAGACGGTATACATGCGCTGGCGCGGATCGCGGCGGAGGTGAACGGCTCGGTCGAGAACATCGGCGCGCGGCGGCTGTACACGGTGATGGAGCGTGTCTTTGAGGAACTGAGCTTTCATGCGCCAGACAAGACCGGCGAAGAGATCACGGTAGACGCGGCTTTTGTCGAGGCGCAGCTGGGCGACCTCACCCGCTCGACGGATTTGTCGCGCTACGTTTTGTAAGCTTGTTTCAGGCGAACCGAAAAAAGCCCCGCATCTTTTGCGGGGCTTTTTGCTTTGGTCGGTGGCGCCTTCGTCAGGCCATCCACCAGCGTTCTGCCATGCGGGCATTGTCCATTTGCCAAAGGTTGCCCAGCATGTGCGGGCTGGCAATTTTGCGGCTCACGGCGTGCAGTTCGTTCGCGAACATCGGCACGATCACCCCACCGTCGTCGCGCAGGATGACCTGCATTTCGCGGTACATCTCGCGGCGCTTCATGCTGTCGAGCTCGACCCGTGCGGCCTTTAGCAGAGATTGAAACCGCGCGCTGTCCTGCCCGCTCCACTGGCTGTCGTTCCAAGGCGCAGCGCTGTCATAGGCGGTGGCGAACATCCAGTCCTCCGTCGCGCGCCCGGACCAGCCGCTGGCGCAGAAGGGCTTTTGCATCCAGACGTCGGACCAGTACCCATCCGCCCGCTCCGACACCACGTCGATGTGAATGCCGCCCGTCGCGGCGGAAGCCTGATAGAGGCCCGCTGCCTCCAAAGCCCCTTCGAAGGCCGCGTTCGAGGCGGAAAGCGTGATATCGAGCCGATCAAGACCTGCCTGTTTCAGATGATACCGTGCCTTGTCCGGATCATACGGCAACGGCGCGAGGTCGGCGGCGAAATACTGGTTGGCCGGTCCGATCGGGGTGTCATTGCCGACGCGACCATGGCCCAACAAAATCTTGTCGACCATGGACTGCCGGTCGATGCCATGCTTCAGCGCCTTGCGCAGGTTCACATCCCCTAGGGCAGAGGCCTTTGTCAGCATGGGAAAACTATAGTGCTGGTTGCCGGAGACCTCCCGTACCCGCAATTTTGCGTCTGCCTCCACCGCTGCGCGCGCTGCCGGGTTGATCCGATTGATCGCATCCACCTCGCCGCTGTGCAAAGCAGTCATCCGCTCCGCCGCGTCGTTCATGGCGATATATTCGATCTCGTCGAAGTGACCGACGTTGTCGCCCTTGTAGTGGTCAGGCACTCGGGTCGCTGTCAGACGCTCGCCGGGAGCGAAGCTCTGCACCCTGTACAGTCCGGTGCCGATGCCCTTGGCGATGGATTCCTGGATTTGACCCGCCGGATAAATCAGCAGGTGATAGTCAGACAGTAAATAGGGAAAATCCGCGTTGCCCTGCGCCAGCGTGAACTGCACCTGCCGCTCGCCAGTCTTTGTCATGTCGGTGATGGCCGCGACGATGTTGCGGACGGGGGACGCTGTGCCGTCCTCCAGATGCAACCGCAGGCTTTCGATCACGTCATCCGCACCAAAGGCTTTGCCGTTGTGAAACCGCACGCCTGACCGCAGGTTAAAGGACCAAGTGCGGGCGTCGGGCGTCGTCGCCCAATCGGTGGCAAGCTCTCCGGTGAGGGTGCCGTCTGCCTTCACCTCTGTCAGGCAGTCGAACACCGCGCCTTGTGCGCAGGCCATCATGAAGGTGTCCCGGTGCGTGCGCGCGTCCCAGCTGTCGGTTCCATGCGCACCGGACAACCCCGCCCGCAAACGCCCGCCTTTGCGCGTCTGTGCACGCAACGGCAGACCGGAGGCCGCCAGCACACCTGCCGCCGCGCCGGAGGTCAAAAGACCGCGTCTGCTAATCCGTGTCATACGTCGCTTCCTTGTCTGAACGCACAAGTCGCAAAACCTTAGTCACTCCGCCTGCCGGGGATCAACACCCAAGCGCACGCATCACGCCATTGCGAGTCAGGTCGCGTTCGGCGTTTGCAGCCCATCGCGTCGCGCGATTTCGTCCATGGCGCGCACCAGTTCGGCGCTGATGCCCGGCTCTGACAAGGCATGGCCGGCGTTTCGCACCATCCGCAGGTCGGAATCTGGCCAGGCCTGTGCCAATTCCCACGCCCGGCGCGGCGGGCAGATCATGTCGTAACGCCCCTGGACGATCACCCCGGGAATGCCTGCGAGCTTATCTGCGTTGTTCAGGATCCACCCGTCTTCGGGCAAGAAGCCCTTGTTGACGAAGTAGTGGTTTTCCAGCCGGGCAAAGGCGCGGGCGTATTCGCCGGGGGCCTCTCCGCCGTGCCCGTTGGAATAGACCGAAGCCAGCGCATTTTCCCACGCAGACCACGCCTGGGCAAACCGCGTCTCTTGCCGCATGTCACCACTGAACAGGCGGCGCGCATAGGCGGCGATGTAGTCGTGCTTTTCCTCATCGGGAACCAGATGCGTGAACCGCGCCCAAGGTTCCGGCCAGAATTGCCCGGCACCGCCGCCATAGAACCAATCCAGCTCCGCCTGCGTCATCAAAAAGACACCGCGCAGGATCAGGTGAGACACCCGCTCTGGATGGGAAATCGCATAGATCAGGGACAGAGTCGCCCCCCAGCTGCCGCCAAAGACACTGGCTTTTTCGATCTCCAACGTCTCTCGGATCAGTTCGATGTCGTGGACCAGATCCCATGTCGTGTTGTTTTTCACGCTGGCATGAGGGCGCGACCGTCCGCAGCCGCGCTGATCAAACAGGATCACCCGGTAGACCTGAGGGTCGAAATAGCGCCGCATTGCAGGGCTACAGCCACCGCCAGGCCCCCCGTGCAGCACGATGACCGGCCAGCCGTCAGGGTTGCCGCATTGCTCGACATAGACGCTGTGCCCGTCGCCCACGTCTAGCGTGCGCTGGTCGAACGGGTCGATGGGGGGATAAAGATATTGCACTGCGCGCTTTTGGCCCGGGATTTTGTCCATGTCCTACCTATATTGCGTAGTGTCAAAGAAAGACCATGGGGAACGCAATGACAACCACCGTCGACGCGCACGAGATTGCCAAATTCGAAGCTATGGCCGCCGAGTGGTGGGACCCCAACGGCAAGTTCAAGCCGCTTCACATGATGAATCCGGTGCGCCTGGATTATATCACGACGCAGATCGCCGGGGAGTTTGACCGCGACCTCACGTCGCAGCGCCCGTTTGAAGGGCTGCGCATCCTGGATATCGGCTGCGGCGGGGGGCTTTTGTGCGAACCGATGGCGCGGCTGGGGGCCGACATCGTGGGCGTCGATGCCGCCGAGCGCAACATCCCTGTCGCCGAGGCGCACGCGCGTCAATCCGGGCTGGACATTGACTACCGGTTCACCACGGCCGAAGCGATGGCCGACGCGGGCGAACAATTCGACGCCGTGCTTAACATGGAAGTGGTGGAACACGTGGCCGACCCGTTGGCCTACCTGACCGCCTGCCGGCAGTTGCTCAAGCCGGGCGGGCTGCATCTGTGTTCGACGATCAACCGAAATCCCAAGAGCTTTGCCATGGCGATTGTCGGCGCGGAATATGTCATGCGCTGGCTGCCCAAGGGGACGCATGAATGGTCGAAGTTCATCACGCCAGAGGAATTGTACGACCTGATGACACGTGCCGGAATGACGCCCGTGGACCGCAAGGGCTATGTTTTCAACCCGGTGTCGTGGAAATGGTCGATCTCTGACCGCGACCTTTCCGTGAACTACGTGACTGCCGCTTTGAAGCCGGAGGCCGCCTGATGCCCATCCCGGCCGGTCACCACTTGTTTGTCATCGACATCCGCTACACGGCACCGTCCGAGGATATCGAATCCGTCCGCGCCCCGCATATGACGTTTATTCAGCAATGCCTCGACGATGGGTTTATCCTTGTGTCTGGTCCGAAGGTGCCGCGTGACGGTGGGTTGATCATCGCCGTGGGCGAGAGCATGGACGCCGTGCAGGCGCGCATGGCGCAAGACCCCTTCAGCACCGCTGGCGTGGTGGAGATGACGTTTACCGAGTTCGATCCAAGCACGCGCCACCCGGCCTTGGCCGCATTGGCGCCACAGGCTTAAGCCTCAAGCTTGCTGCGCAGCTCACGCAGAACCGGAATGGCGGCGCGGACCTTTTCCTCCCCCAGGTCGCCCATGACTTCGTCAATCAGCGGGGTGATAGCGGCCAGCGCGGCATCACGGGCTGACCGCCCAGCAGGCGAGATCGACACCATTTTGCGCCGCGCGTCGTCCCAATCGGGGCGAATATGGACGTAACCTGCGATTTCCAGCTTTGACAGGGTGTTGGTCATTGCACCGCGCGTCACGTGAAACGCCCGTGCGAGTTGTGCGGGACTTTTCTCACCGCCGCGGGCCAGTTGGTTGAGCACCGAGAAATGCGAGATTTCCATCTTGTTTGGCAGGACCTTGGTCAGCCGGGCACGCAGCAATTGGTCGGCCACCAGCAGCTCGGAGAACAACGATATAGCGAGCCCGCTGCCTTCGCTCATGCGTCTGGCCCCTTGAACGTGCGGTCATGGGTCAGGGCGGGCACCTTGCGACGGGCATCCTCTACCTTGGCAAGATCCAGATCGACGCAATGCACGCCAGGGTCAGTGCCCGCATCCAGCAGCACCTCTCCCCACGGTGCGATTACCATCGAATGACCATAGGTCTGGCGTGACTTGCCGGATTGCGCCGGGTGCGTTCCGCATTGCGAGGGCGCGAGGACAAAGCATCCGGTTTCGATGGCGCGCGCCTGCAACAGCGGCTGCCAGTGCGCAGGTCCCGTGCCGGGCGAGAACGCGGACGGCACTGTCAGGATCTGCGCACCGGCCTGCGCCAAGGCTCTGTAAAGATAAGCGAACCGAAGATCGTAACAGATCGTCAGGCCAAAAGTCGCGCCCAGCGCCTGAGTGGTCACAGCGCGGTCGCCCGGCGCATAGCCGGACGATTCGCGGTACGTCTCAGCCTCGGATACCTGCACATCGAACATATGCATCTTGTCGTAGGTCGCAGTCACCGCCCCCTCGGGCGAGATCATCAGCGACCGGTTGGCAAAGCGCTGCTCCGGCGGGTCGGACTTCACCGCCAGCGACCCAAGCAAAACCCAGAGGCCCAGCGCCTGCGACTCTGCCTGAACCATGTGCAGCAGCTGGTCGTCCTCTTGAGGGGCCAAGACCCGGTGTTGATGCGCCCGGTCCATGGAGACGCAGTTCGTCACCTCCGGCGTCAGGGCCATCTCTGCCCCGGCGCCCTTGGCGGCGCGCAGCATCTCCCGCAGCGTGGCGCTGTTTTCGACCGGATCGTCGGACGAGGTCATCTGAAGCAGCGCAATCCGCATCAGGCTTCGAGCATCGGGTCCAGTTTGCCCGCCCGCTCCAGCGCGTACAGCTCGTCACAGCCCCCCACATGCGTTTCGCCGATGAAGATCTGCGGCACAGTGTGGCCGCCGTTTGCGCGGTCCATCATCTCGGACTTGCGCGCGGGGTCCTTGAGAACGTCGATCTCTGTGAAGTCGACACCCTTGGAGTTCAGCAGGCGCTTGGCAGAGTGGCAAAAGCCGCACAGCGGCGAAGTGTATATTTCAATATTCGGCATGGTGTTTTCCCTTTCGGCGTTACGGCCAGTTAAGGGTACTTAGGCATCCTGTGCAACGCGTGCCAGAACCGATACACAAACCTCACTTGCGCCTGCGGCGAGACAGGCCTCCGTACAGGCGGCGAGAGTCGCCCCGGTGGTCATCACATCATCGACAATCAAGACGGGCCGATCCTTTAGTAAGCGGGTGCGGATGGACGGCACGCTGATGCGCCCAGCGAGGGTTTCAAACCGTTCATGTCGGCTTTTGCCGTCGAGTGAGGGGGTCGCCTGCTGGCGCCGAAGCGCATCCGGGCACCAATCGCAGTCCAGTTGCTCCGAAAGTGCCTGCGCCAGCAACGCCGACTGGTTATATCGCCGCGACAGATGTCGGTGGAGGTGTAACGGCACGGGCACCAACAGCGTATCAGTATCAGGACGCAGGATTGGCCGCGTCACGCGCGCCATCCACTGCGCCGCAGGGCGCGCGATGTCGTGGCGGTCGCCATGTTTCAGCCCAAGCACCAGCCGCCGCCCAACATCCGCGTACACCAACGCCGCACGTCCCTGCGCCCAAGGCCGCGCAATCGCCAAGCACTCATCGCAATGCTCCACCCGGTCCGATTGGCCGGGTAAAGGCTTACCGCACGAATCGCAGACCAGCCCGGAAATGAATTGCGTGTCGCGCCAACACCCGCTGCACAAGCCAAAGTCAGTTTCCACGAGCCCGCCGCAATTCAGGCAGCGCGGCGGAAAAACAAGATGCACGAGGGTTTGCATCTGGGACGTCCAGAAATTATCTCCTCCCATATGGATAAACCCCCTCGCCTGACCGATCCCGAAGCTCTGCGGCGAAACCGCCGCCGCGCGCGCGCCGACGCACTGTTTCTGCATGACCTCGCTTTGGACGAGGCAGAGGATCGTCTCGCGATGGTTAACAAGACGTTTAAGAACATTGCGATCATATCGCCGTTTCCAAAGCTATGGCGTGCGCGTTTTCCCGATGCCATCTGCGTTCCCGATACCGAGGTGTTGGACCTGACGCCGGGTGCGCATGACTTGGTAATCCACGGCGTGTGTCTGCACTGGGCCGATGATCCGGTTGGGCAATTGGTCCAGATGCGGCATGCCTTACAGCCGGACGGCATGGCGCTTGTGGTGACGCTGGGCGGACAAACGCTGCACGAACTGCGCGCAGCCCTGGCGCAGGCGGAAACCGAAGTCACAGGGGGTCTGTCCCCGCGCGTGTTGCCAATGGCCGATATCCGCGACCTCGGCGCGTTGATGCAGCGGGCTGGTCTGGCCCTGCCGGTTGCAGACAGTGCGCCGCTTCGTACAAGCTACGCTACGCCGCTGCACCTGATGCACGAGCTTCGCGCGATGGGGGAGGCAAACGCGCTCGACAGTCGCCTTCGCCATCCGACACGACGCTCCGTTCTGCTGCGTGCCGCCCAGATCTATGCCGAGAGCTTTCCGGCGGAAAACGGTCGTGTTGCAGCGACCTTTGAGATGATTACCTTGGCGGGATGGGCACCCGACGCCAGCCAGCCGCAGCCGCTGCGGCCCGGCACTGCGACCCATCGTCTGGCACAAGCGCTTGGCACAGATGAAACCAAGCTAAAGGATTGACCGTATAAGCGGACAGGATACTTACGACACAACACATTCAAAAATTGGGACACAACCGATGCTCGATGCCGCAAACGAGGGCACCTGCCCTGTGCACGCCCCCGCCGACCACCCAAAAGTCAAGCCGCGCAAGGTGGGCATCCTGCTGGCCAATCTCGGGACACCGGATGGCACGGACTACTGGTCCATGCGTCGCTACCTGAACGAATTCCTGTCTGACCAGCGTGTCATCGACTATCCAAAGTGGAAGTGGCAACCACTGCTGCAAACCATCATCCTGACCAAACGTCCCTTCACCTCTGGTGCGGCGTATAAATCGATCTGGAATGAAGCGGCGAATGAAAGCCCGCTGATGACCATCACCCGTGCGCAGACGGAAAAGATCACCGACCAGCTGCGCGCCACCTATGGCGATCAGGTGGAGGTCGATTTCTGCATGCGTTACGGGAATCCGTCGACCCAGTCGAAAGTCAAAGACCTGATTGCCAAGGGTTGCCACAAGATCCTGTTTTTCCCGCTCTATCCTCACTACGCGGGGGCGACCACTGCCACGGCGAATGACCAGTTTTTCCGGGCTTTGATGGAAGAGAAATGGCAGCCGACAGCCCGTGTGGTGGACCCGTATTTCGAACACCCCGACTACATCGACGCGCTCGCGAAATCGGTTGAGCGCGCGTATGCGGCGGCGCCGAAAAGGCCGGAACTTCTGATCTGCTCCTACCACGGGTTGCCGCAGCGCTACCTGATGGAAGGCGACCCCTACCATTGCCAATGTCAGAAGACGACGCGCCTGCTCAAAGAGCGGCTTGGCTGGGACGACTCACAGATCAAGACCACCTTCCAGAGCCAGTTCGGCCCGGAGGAGTGGCTGCAACCCTACACCGTCGAAGAGGTCGCGCGCCTGGCAAAGGAAGAGGGTAAAACCAACATCGCTGTTTGTGCCCCGGCTTTCTCTGCCGACTGCATCGAAACGCTCGAAGAGATCAACGAAGAGATCAAGGAAAGCTTTGAGCACGCGGGCGGTGAGGATTTTCTCTACGTGCCCTGCCTCAACGACGACGGTGCCCATGTGGATGCGCTTTGCGCTGTCATCGGTGAAAATCTGGGCGGCTGGGTGCGCCCCATATAAAAATTTCTGTTGCGGTTTCGGCCGCAACATACCCCCAGAAAAGCAAAAAGGCGGAACCGTCGCCCCGCCTTCTTTAATCTTTGTTCCCGCATCAGAGCGGGAGATACTGACAATTAGTCAGCAGCAGCGGCCGCAACGATTGCGATCAGCAGCAGCGGGATGAGCAGAGCTGCGGAAGAAGAAGACGCTTGAGTCTCTTCAACAACAACAACGGGCTCAACTTCCATGACCACGTCGTCCTTAGCGTAGGAACCGGCCATTGCGGATGTAGCGGCAACACCAAAAGCGGCGGCGAGTGCGATTTTCTTCATGTTATTCTCCAGATATTTGCCTGCCTCAGTCGCGAATGGACGTACAGCAAGGCACCCAAGACTTACCTCGTGAGTCGTTCTAAGCAGTATTTTGGAGAGTTTGCAATTGCTAGTTAACCCTCGAAATCCGCCGTTCGACTCCATGTCGTCAAATTAGCAACACCTGCGTGCCTACCTGCGCCATCTCGTACAACTGCTCAACGTGCTCATTGTACAGGCCAATGCACCCATTGGAGGACCGGCGACCGATTTTGCGCGTGTCGTGCGTGCCATGGATACGGTAATACTGCCATCCCAAGTGCATTGCGCGCGAGCCGAGCGGGTTATCGGGACCGGGGCCAACATAGTCTGGCCATTCGGGATTGCGGATTTTCATTGCGGGGGTCGGGCGCCAGTCCGGGGCCGGATCCTTCAACGTAATTGTGGTGCGACCGCGCCGCGTGAGATCTTCGGTCAACGGGACAGAGCACGGATACAGGTGGTAAATCCCGCTAGGCTGCCAGTAATGCAGCGCCCGCGAAGCAATATCCACCAAAACAGCACCCTTGTTCAGGTTGGAGAAATACGGCTGCCAATCCAGCGTACGAAAGCTGGAAATGTTGCGCCGCACAGATGTGTTCAGCTCGCGCTCGATCTCTGTCGTGGCAACGCCATTGACGCTCTGCGCCAGCGCGGGGGTCGCCAATACTGCGGCGGAGCCTGCCAGGAACGCACGCCGGCCCAGCTTGTTCTTTGACCAATCAGCCATTGTCCTATCCTTCCAGACGAAAAAATGCTGCAGGCTGGCATGATATGGCCTGAAAGCATCAGTCGCAATTCAAAGCGTCGTGTTTGCGCAGGCTCACGCCGATGTGGGTTTGATTGGCAACGCCTTAAAGGGTAAGCCGAGAGAAACGCACAGTCGAGAGCACTTTACATGAACCGTCGCGCCTTCCTTGCCCTTTCCTCAGCCGCTGCGCTTGCAGCATGCACCACCGGACCCGCACCGTCTGGCGGTGGTGGAATCGGACCGGACGGGCGGCCATTGCCGCGTGTCTACCGCATCGGCATGGGCCAGCGCGCCGAGATCGAATACCGGATGCTTGATGCGGTGAATGCGCTGCGTCAGGCCTCTGGCGCGCCAAACCTGCAGCTGGACGGCAAGCTTCAGGCCGCTGCCGCCACGCATGCGCGCGACATGTCGGTGCAAAACCGCCCATGGCACTTTGGCTCAGACGGATCGTCGCCTGTGGATCGTGTTCAGCGCGTAGGCTACAGCGGCCGCCTCGTGGGCGAAACGATTTCCGAAACCTACGAGACCGAACTCGAAACCCTGTCTGCATGGATGGAAGAAGAACCCACCCGTCGCGTGATTCTGGATTCCTCTGCTACTGAAATGGGTTTTGCCTGGTTTCAGGAACAGAGTGGAAAAATATGGTGGTGCATGGTGCTCGGCGCAGCAGGTATGGCTTCCACTCCCGGGATGCAGAGCTAAACCTCTCGACAGAAATAAAAAAGGGTCGGCACATCAGGCGCCGACCCTTTTTTTCATGTCCGACGCTTTGTCGTCAGGGCGTGATTATGATCGGCGTGCCATCCTGCACCATCGAATAGATGTCGCGGATCTGCTTGTCCGAAACTGCAATGCAGCCGGCCGTCCAATCGCGTGGCGCACCCTTGGGATAATTGTCTCCGCGCCCGTGGATAAAGATGTCACCGCCGGGGCTTTTGCCCATGGCTTGCGCAGTCGCCCGATCGTAGGGATTCGGATAGCTGACGCCGATGGACAGGTGGAATTTTGAATTCGGGTTGCGACGGTCAATGTAATAGAGCCCTTCCGGCGTCTTACCGTCTCCCTCGACGACCTTGTGCCCGCGCGGCGCGAATCCCAGACCGATATCATAGGACTCAAGCACCTTGTTGTGGTGCAACAAGTGAAGCCGACGCTCGCCCTTGTTCACCACAACCTGCGTCACCTCAGGGCCGCGGTAATTGTAGAATTTCTTTTGCGAACACGCCGCTGCGCTCAACAGCGCGAGAGCCAAAAGACCAAACTTGAGAAATCGCATTTCACTGCCTCGATGCGTTTTTTCTCCTTATACACCGGATCACACGCCCGTTACATCTCACGATTTCGCCAGCGTCAGCTGCGCCACAAGCTCCACATGCGTTGACCAGCGGAATTGGTCCACCGTCTGCACCCAATCGAGCCGGTAGCCTGCGGAGGTCAGGATTTTGGCGTCGCGGGCAAATGTCACCGGATTGCAGGACACAAAAGCGATTCGCGGAATACGTGCCTTGGCCAGCTGTGTGACCTGTGCTTCGGCTCCGGCGCGCGGGGGATCAATGACCACTCCGTCAAAGCGTGTCAGTTCATCCGGCAGCAGTGGGTTTCTGAAAAGGTCACGCGCTTCATGGGTCACATGGCGCAGCCCCTCGGCCATACGCCAGCCTTTGTCGAGCGCAAGCACCATCTCCTTGGATCCCTCGACAGCATGGACGCGTCCGAGTCGCGCCAGCGGCAAGGCAAATGTGCCACATCCGGCAAAGAGATCCAGCATGTGCTTCGCGCCGTTCAGCGCCTCGGTAACACAGGCGAGCAGCTTGGCCTCACCTTCTTGTGTCGCTTGTAGAAAAGCGCCCGGTGGCGGCACCACCTGTGCAGATCCAAACGTCTGGAAGGGAGGGCGCAGCGTGAGGACTTCTTCGTCCCATGCCAGGCGCGCCACGTCGTATTCCTGTGCAATGCCCGCGAGGGTCACGCGAAAATCGTCGTCGATGATCTTGCCGCCCGTCACCGACACGTCCAAGCCCGCCTCGCTGTCTGTCATTTGAACCGTCAGTTCGGCCTTCCGCGATGTTCCCGCGACGGCCAAAGCCTCTGCCAACGGCAGCGCAGCGGCCAGTCGAGGTCGCACCAGCTTGCAATCGGGCACAGCGATCAGAACGTCAGATGCCTTGGCGTGAAATCCCGCCAAGGCGCCTTTCTTGGTCCGTCGTGATGAAAACCCGGCCCGACGCCGCGATTGCGCAGGCGAGGTGGTGCAAGGCCGCTGTTCCGTCTCAAGCCCCTGCGCCGCCAGGGCACGCGCCACAACGTCGCTTTTCCACCCTTCGACAAAAGCATCTGAGGCGTGCTGTAGCTGACAACCGCCACAGGACTTCGCATGGCGGCAGGGCGGAGAGACGCGATCCTCGACCGGGGTGACGATACGCGGACTGGCCATGACGCCATTGTCCACGACGCCTTCGACCACCTCACTGGGCAAAATGCCGGGCACGTAGATCGGACCTTCGGCGATGCCATCGCCACGATGACCCAGCCGTTCGACGGTGACGCGCATCTCTTCGGACATAAGATCAGACCCTGTACTTCGTTTAGTGGATATATCGATTACACCGCCCATGCCGCACAGACCATGGTCAGGGCAAGGGATTAGCGCAAATTTGCCACGGTCATTCGGCCGCCTCTGCGCCAAGGAAACCGCCAGACTGCCGTGCCCAATAGCGCGCATATAGACCCTGTTGCGCCAGAAGCTCGTCATGCGTGCCCTGTTCAACGATTTGCCCGTGGTCCATGACGATGATCCGATCCATGGCAGCGATGGTGCTAAGCCGGTGGGCGATAGCAATGACGGTCTTGCCCTGCATGACCTGCTCCAGAGCGGTCTGGATCTCTGCCTCCACCTCGGAATCGAGAGCGCTTGTCGCCTCGTCGAGGATCAGGATCGGCGCGTCTTTCAGAATCGCGCGAGCCAAAGCGATGCGTTGTCGCTGGCCACCGGACAATTTCACACCCCGTTCGCCGAGTCGCGCATCATAGCCAGCGCGCCCCTTGCTATCTGTCAGTGCAAGGATGAAATCGTGCGCAGACGCCCGCCGCGCGGCCTCAAAGACCTCTTGATCCGTCGCGTCGGGCCGACCGTAGCGAATGTTATCCATGGCAGAGCGGTTGAACATCGATGTGTCCTGCCGCACCACTGAGATCGCCTCACGCAGCGCGGTCTGTTTGAGGTCGCGAATGTCTGTGCCGCCCAGCAAAATTCGACCCTTTTCAACGTCATGCAGCCTTAAAAGCAACGACACCGCGGTGGATTTTCCGGCGCCGGAGGCCCCTACCAAGCCAATCTTCTGACCCTCGCCGATCGTCAGATCAAAGGCCCGCAAAGCGTTGGTTTCCCCGCCATAGGCAAAGCCGACCGCGTCGAAACGGATCGCACCGCGCGGCGCCGTATCGGCCGCCCCTGCCCGGTCCAAAATCGCGTGCGGCGGCGCCAGCGTTTCGACACCATCCTCAATCTCGCCCACTTGGGTGAAGATCGAGATGGCCACACGCCCCAGTCGATTGGTCAGCATGGACAGCCGCGTCGTCATCATCGCGGTCATGGCGATATCGCCGGCCGTTGCTGTACCGCGACTGAACAAGAAGAGCGCCAGCAGAATCGACACCATAGGCAGCAAGCCACCAAGCGTCATCAACACCATGCGAAACAGCGCCGAGAGTTCACCAAAATCGAGACTACTCAACCTGTAAACGTCCAACGTGTCGCGTGTGGTGCGATCCTCGTCGTCGTCCCGCGCAAAGAGTTTGACCGTCGAAATGTTGGAGTAGGTGTCCACGATCTGACCGATCACCTGGGTCCGCGCCCCGGCCCGTCTGGCGGATCGAACCTGCACGCGCGGGATGAAATAACGCAATGCAGCGGCATACAGGACACCCCAGATCACAAAGACCAACAGCAGCCGCCAGTCCACGCCCCCAAGGATAAAGAAGGACCCTGCGAACATGGCCAGCGCGTAAATCACCACGTCGGTGAGCTCGATCACCAGATCGGTCAGCGCACGCGCAACCTGGTTGGCCTTCTGGCTGATCCGCCCGGCGAAGTCGTTTTCGAAGAAGGCCATGGAGTGGCCAAGTGTGTGATTGTTGATCCGCGCAAGGATCAGCGGAAACAAGTTCGGGCTCAGCATCACGCCGCTCACGGCTGCATCGATCAGGAACAGGGCGGGACGGAACACCATGTAGAACCCGACGCCCACCAGGATTTGTGGCCAGAAGGCATCCCAGAACGCGCCCTGCCCCGCGGCTTGGGCGCTGTCGATCACCCATGCGGTGTAACGCGCCACGATGACTTCGGTTATCCCGACAACCAATGTCACGCAGATGGCCAGCGCGATGGCGTGCCAGGACCCTTTAAGCGCCCACCTCATAAATGGCAAAAGACCGCTTGGCGGCGGTCCGTCTGCTGGCTGGAATGGGTCGATCTTTGGCAGCCAGTTTCGGATCACTCTGCGGCCTCCTGTTTGTCCAACCCGATAAAGCCGCCAGATTGCCGATCCCAATAGCGGGCATATAGACCCTGTTGCGCCAGAAGATCCTCGTGGCTGCCTGCTTCGGCAATGCGCCCCTGATCAAGCACAATGATGCGGTCCATGCTGGAAATGGTCGACAGCCGGTGCGCAATGGCCAGCACGGTCTTCCCCTCCATCACGTGGTCCAGCGCCGTCTGGATCGAGGCCTCCACCTCGGAATCCAGGGCGCTGGTCGCTTCATCCAGGATCAGGATGGGTGCGTCCTTCAGAATGGCCCGGGCGAGAGCGATCCGTTGGCGTTGCCCGCCGGACAACTTCACCCCGCGTTCGCCCAAATGCGCGCCATAGCCTTGCCGTCCTTCGGCGTCTTGAAGATCCAGTATGAACTCATGCGCCTCTGCCCGGCGCGCGGCCTCGAACACCTGCTCATCCGTGGCGTCCGGACGACCGTAGCGAATGTTGTCCAAAGCGGAGCGATTGAACATGGACGTTTCCTGCGTGACCATGCCGATCTGCTGGCGCAGGCTGTCTTGGGTGACGTCGGCCACGTTTTGTCCATCAATGCGCAACGTGCCTTTTTCGGTGTCATAGAGCCGCATAAGCAACGCAACGAGCGTCGATTTGCCTGCGCCAGAGGCACCGACAATGGCCAGCTTTTCCCCCGGTGCGATGGTCAGGTCGATCCCCTCGATGCCGCCACTGTCGCCGCCGTAGGTAAAGGTGATCTGGTCGAAGTGGATACGTCCCTCTGTCACGTTCAGCGTACCGGCGTCAGGGGCATCGGTCAGGTCATGCGCCACGGACAACGTGTTCATGCCATCCTCGACCTCGCCCAGATGGCCGGAGATCACCATGATCGAGAAGCTGATCCAGCCGGTCATTTGAGCCAGCCTCAGCGATGCCCCCCCGATGGCGGCAATATCGCCCGGTGTCACGCTGTCGCGCAATACCACTGCCGCGCCAATCAATGCCACAGGCAGCAGCCCCGCGATGCAGATCAAGCCAAGGCGAAAGCTGGTGGTTGCCTCGCCAAAGCGCAGCGCCTTGGTTCGCAATTCATCCAGTGTGCCCAACGTTTTGGTATCTTCGTACTGGCGTCCGGCGAATAGCTTGACCGTCTTGATGTTGGACAGCGTATCCACCACCTGCCCCGACACCATAGCCCGTGCGCCTGCCCGGCTGGCAGAGCGGCTGCGGATCGTCGGCAGGTGACGCTTCAAGAACCACAAATACCCAACAAACCAAGCCAGAAGGATCAGCACCAACCAAAGGTTTACTGCCCCGAGCAGCGCAGCCGTGCCCAGCACCGTCGCCAGACCCAAGGTCAGGGCATTGACGCTTTCGATCACGGTCTCGGTCAGCGAGTTCGCGGCCTGCACCTTTTTCTGCGCCAACCGTCCGGCGAAATCGTTGTCAAAAAAACTGACGGATTGGTCGATGGTCCAGCGGTAAAGCCGCGTCATCACCAGATTGAATACATTCGGCCCGATCATCACCGTCTGTGTGAGCGCCAGTCCACCAAACAACAGCGGACGCAGTACCAGCATCAACGCGGCTGCGCCCAGGAACAAAGGCCAATGGTCGAGCAATGACCCGGCCTCACCTGCTGCATCCACAATTAATCCGAGCAGGTACATGGACAGAACTTCCGTGCTGCCTGCGGACAGCGAAATCAGTGCGCCCAGCAGGATCACCGGCCAAGCCCCCTTGAGCGCCCAGCGGATAAACCGTGCCAGCGTGCGCGGCGGCGGCCCCTCGGCCTGTGCGCGTGTGTCGATCAGGCCGCCGGCCTTGTGGATGATGTGTGCGATCATTCCGCTGCCTCTTCGTCGAGATCCAGAAACCCGCCCGATTGGCGCGCCCAGAAGCTGGCATATAGGCCACCCTGAGCCAAAAGCGCGTCATGGCTGCCATCCTCGACGATATGTCCCTGATCGATCACGAGGATCCGATCCATTCGGGCGATGGTGGACAGGCGGTGCGCGATGGCGATGACAGTCTTGCCCTCCATCATGCCGTAAAGCGTATCCTGTATGGCGGCTTCGACCTCTGAGTCCAGCGCGCTGGTGGCCTCGTCGAGGATCAGGATTGGCGCATCCTTCAGGATGATGCGTGCCAAAGTCACACGCTGGCGTTGCCCGCCAGACAGTTTCACCCCACGCTCGCCCACTTGGGCGTCGTAGCCTCGGCGCCCCTGCGGATCGGTGAGGTCCAGGATGAAATCATGCGCCTGTGCCTGTTTGGCGGCGGCAATCATTTGCGCCTCAGTCGCGTCTGGACGTCCATAGAGCAGGTTATCGCGGACGGATCGGTGCAACAGGCTCGATTCCTGCTGAACCATGCCAATGTTGGCCCGCAAACTGGCCTGTGTGACTTGCGTAATGTCCTGCCCGTCGATGCGGACTGTGCCGCTTTCGGGATCGTAAAACCGCAAAAGCAGCTTCACCAGCGTCGATTTCCCCGCGCCGGACCGGCCAACCAAGCCGACCTTCTGACCAGGCGCAATGGAGAGGTGGAGACTGTCCAAGCCGCCTGCCCCGCGACCGTAGTGATGCGACAATGCGTCGATCTCGATCCGACCTTGGGTCAATTGCAGCGGCTTAGCACCGGCTGCGTCCGTCAGGTCAATGGGCTGGGCGATGGTTTCCATGCCTTCCTGAACGATGCCCAACTCACGGAACAACGATGTCGTTGCCCACATGATCCAGCCGGTCATCGCGTTCAGCCGCAAGACCAGAGCCGTCGCCGCAGCCACCGCCCCAGCGGAGGTGGCGCTGTTCAACCACAGCGCCAGAGCCATTCCAACAACCCCCACGATCAACAACGCGTTGAGCACGTTCAGAACCAGATCCATGGTGGTATAGAGCCGCATTTCGCGTTGAAAGGTCACGCGGCCATGCTCGATCGCCTCTTGTGCGTAATCCATCTCGCGGTCGTGATGGTCGAACATCTTCACCGATTGAATGTTGGTGTAGGCATCCACCACGCGCCCGTTGATCTGGCTGCGGGCGTCAGAGCTGGCCTTGGATGCGGGCGCCACATGCTTGATCGTCCAGCGGATCAATCCTGCGTAGAGCAGCATCCAGACCCCGAGCGGCACCATCAACAGAGGGTCCATGTCCCCCAACAGCACCATCGCGCCAATGACATAGGCCAGCGAAAACGTCACCGCATCGAACACCTGAAACGCCACTTCACCCGTCGCGGGCGGCGTTTGCATGATACGGTTGGCTATGCGCCCGGCAAAGTCGTTCTCGAACCAGCCGACGGACTGCCTCAGCACATGCCCATGCGCGCGGTAGCGCACGAGCGTGCCAAGGTTTGGCAGGATGGTTTGGTTGATCAGAGCCACATCGAACACGTTCAAAAGCGGGCGCAGGATCAGCAGGAACAGCGCCAGAAAGATCAGCGTGGCCCCATGCGTGGCCCAGACTTGCGCCGGATCGCCATCGAGGATGTCCACCACCCAGCCCATGCCGTAGATCAAACCGATCTCGACCGTGGCCGTCAGGATCGAGGTCACGGTGGCAATCATGAACACCCCCCTAAACGGGCGCGTGTACTGCATCAGAAAGGGGAAAAGCCGCTTGGGGGGTGTGTCGGTGCGCGGATATTCGGCGTAAGGGTCGACGAGATTTTCAAAGAAGCGGAACATTCGGATCGCCTTTTGGTGGGCGTGGATCGGGCATGACGATAGAGCGCGGGGGCCTGAGGCTGCCCGCGCGTGCAGGGTCAGTCAGACAAAGCTGGGCAGGGACCGTGCAATCATCATCAGGTTGGCTCCGAGTGCGTTCAGTCTCGGTTTAGCCCGGTTGGATGCTCATGTCACGCATTTATAGCTGGGCCAGCAACGCCGCCTTGGCGAGCGTAAAGCCAGAGTCAATCCAGTTCCGCTCCAGCCGCTTGAGCGCATCGCCCAGCGCCTTGCCTTGATACGCTGTCTGCAGGTCTTTTCCCCGTAAGGGAAACCGCGCATTTGCGGCGTGCTCAAGAGCCTGTCGGTCGATCTGAGGCAGGGGCGTCTCAAAGCTTGCAGCGCGCGCTGCCAAGACATCCAGGGCAATGTCGACACCATGGCGATACGCGATTTCAATCGGGGATTGGGTCACGCCTATCAAATCCTGATAGAGTGCCAGACGCTTTTGCTTTGGCTTGGACAGACGGAGCGAGCGACCGTCCGATACCCCCATGACTGCGAGACGACGAAGAGGCTCCGGCGGTAGCATGAGGCTCTGCTCGTGCACCAGAAGCGGGCCAAGCGGCACCTCGGTCGCGCCGGGCAGCACCTTTGCCAGAACGCCGGTGCGCGCCATGATACAGGCGGCGGGGTAGGGGTCAGGCGCACCGAACAGTTTTACCAACTCTTGCCCCACACGTTCGCGAGACAGCAGGTCCAATCCATCAAGATTGCTGGAAATGGCGGACATGGCATCTGGGTCCACGCCATCCGCCGGGTCGCCGTACCAGGCGAAGAACCGGAAGTAGCGCAGGCTGCGCAGATAGTCCTCGCGAATACGCCGATCCGCATCTTCGATGAAGCGAACCCGTCGCGCGCGCAGATCCGGCAGACCGCCGAGCGGGTCCAGTACATGCCCATCTTTATCCGCGTACAGCGCATTCATGGTGAAATCGCGCCGCACAGCGTCGGCGTGAATATCATCCGAAAAAGACACGACAGCGCGTCGACCATCCGTCTCTACGTCGGCGCGAAAGGTGGTGACCTCATAGCCCTGACGGCCTGCCACGACAGTGATTGTACCGTGTTCAAGACCGGTGGGGACAGGTTTCAGGCCCGCCGTCCGGGCCAATTCCATCACTGTCTCGGGCCGTGCAGAGGTAGAGATGTCCACATCCGCGACCGGCTCTCCCAACAATGCGTTTCGGACACAGCCGCCAACGGCGTAGGCCTGATGACCAGCATTCTCCAACATGGCGAAGACAGCCTGCGTGCCGGGCGTGGTCAGCCAGTCGCCGGAAACGGTGGTCATGCCACCCGCTCTGCCAATGCGCGCAGCATCCGCGCCGTGGCGCCCCAAATGTAATAGGGACCGAAAGGGACGGTGTAATAGAGCCGCCTTTGGCCGCGCCAGCGCCGGTGCTGAACGCTATAGCGCGCCGGATCCATGACGTGATCGAACGGCGTGTAAAACACTTCCTCAACCTCGCCGGGTTCGCGCACCGGAACAAATGGCGTGTGAATCAACGCCAAAACCGGTGTCACGGTGAATGAGGTCACAGTCTCATGGGCGGGCAGGGTGCCCAGCACTTCGACATGTCCGGAGGGCAGAGCGACCTCCTCCCGTGCTTCCCGCAGTGCGGCGGCCACCTCGTCCGCATCACCGGGATCGACCTTGCCGCCGGGAAAGGCGATCTGTCCGGGATGATGCTTGAGGTGGGACGACCGCTTGGTCAACAGAAGATGCAACCCGTCTTCGCGCGGCTCAAAGGCCACCAGAACCCCGGCGGCCCGCAGTTTGCGCCCCTCTGCCGGGGTCACCTCCGGGTTCAGGTCAAAATCCGAAGACGGCGCGCCAACCAATCCGGAAGCGCGCCGCAAAGCGTTTATCTGGTCGTCGACCTTGGTCACTTCCCGTTGTCCGCCTCGAAGCCGACGGTCTTGGGATCCAGCTCGTAATGCGCGCTGCAGAATTGGCAATCCGCAGTGACGAGGCCGTCGTCGGTCGTCATCTTCTCAATATCCTTGGCCGAGTAGATCGACAGCGACTGGCGCACCCGGTCCTCGGAGCAAGTACACCCGAACCGGATCTGCTGGCTGTCATAAACGCGGGGCTGTTCGTCGTGAAACAAACGCACAAGCAGATCAGTCGGCGGGACGGAGGGGCCAATAAGTTCCAGCTCTTCCACCGTGCCGAGGTGCATATTCACCCGGCTCCAATTCTCCTGCTCGTCACCGCCGAGCAGATCTTGCGCCGCGACGAGGCTGTCTTCACCCGAGGGCGCGTCCTTGGCGTAGGGCGACGCTTTTGGCATGTGTTGCAACATGATCCCGCCCGCGCGCCATTTCTCCGCCTGACCGGACTCGGTCGAGCGACCGTAAGACAGCGCAAAGGTGGTCGGCAGCTGCTCAGACTGCGCAAAATAGGCCGCTGCACAGTCAGACAGGCTTGTCCCGGCGATGGGCGTGATGCCCTGATAGGGTTGCATGCCAGTGCCCTGATCGATCATGACCGCAAAGTAGCCCGTCCCCAACTGCTGGAACGGCGAATCATCAGTGATCCGATCGGCATCAAAGCTGGCGTAGGCGCGAATGCGCGCAGGCTCACCTTCGGCCTCGGGACCATAATAGTCGGTGGCGATCATGCGCACCGGCCCATTGGTCTGAACTTGCAGAGAAAGTTTCCAACGCAGCTTGATCGTCTGACCAATCAGAGCGGTCAGCAAGGCCATTTCGGCCACCAGCGCTTCGACGGGCGCGGGGTAATTGTGCTGTTGCAGGACGCCTGACAACACTCCGTCGAGACGGGCCACGCGGCCACGCATGTCGGAGCGGTCAAGTTGGAAGGGCAGGACGGTGTCGTCCCAGGCGATCTTGTCACCGAAGCTCATGAGGAGATCCTTGGGGGTTTTCTTGGGTGCCAATGGCTGGCAGTTAAGGCGAGCATATAGGCGCTATGGCAGAAAACGCAAAGGGGGCAGAGCATGCGCAGGTACGGTGAGGCCCCGATTGACGGGCAAAATTACATTTTTCGACCCGGTGTGTATGCGGTTTTGCCACAGGGCAATGATCTGCTGCTGACCCATCAGTCAGAGCCGTTCCCCGAATATCAGCTGCCAGGAGGTGGCATTGATCCCGGTGAAAGCCCATTGCAGGCGCTGCATCGCGAAGTGTGGGAGGAAACCGGCTGGAAGATCGCAAACCCGCGCAGACTGGGGGCCTTTCGGCGTTTCACTTGGATGCCTGAATACGAAATATGGGCTGAAAAGCTATGCATGCTGTATGTCGCGCGGCCTGTCCTGCGATTGGTTGAGCCAATTGAACCCGGTCATTCTGCTGTCTGGATGGACGCCAATCAAGCCGTCAGAGAGTTGGGCAATCCGGGCGAACGTGACATCGTGGCGCGGTATCTGCGCTGATCAGGTCGGTCGTGACAGCACGTCATACTCCAACAAGGCGGCGGATACATCGTCGCCCAGCTTCTCGGAATCGGCCATTTCTGCGGTGAGGCGCCAAAACATATCCTCCATGATGTCAGGTCCGCTTCCCGCGGCAGCACTCTCTCGGAACAGGCGGACGAGACCGTCGTCGCCAAGCATTTCGCCGTTTTTCATCACTGCTTCGGTAAAGCCATCTGAATACAGCAGGAGCAGATCGCCTTTGTGCAGCATGAATTCATGCTGGTCGTAGCTGACCTCCTCGACCAGGCCGATGGGCAAACCGCCATCGCCAATGAATTCCGTCCGGCCATCCGCACGCAGAAGAAGCGGCGGCGAATGACCCGCCTGCACCATGCGCATCCGTCCTGTCGACAGGTCGGCGGCGACATAGGCCATCGTCAGGTACTCCTCCACTCCCGGGTCGGCGGAGAGCCGTTCGTTGAGCATCTTTGCAGCTTCTGCCGGTTCACGCATGGTAAACGTGCCGTCGAAGCCACGGTTCAGCGCGAGGTTCTGTTCCGGGAAGGTGCTGGAAAGATATCCTGCAACCCGCGCCGTCACCATTGCAGAGGTGATGCCATGCCCCGAAACATCGATACTATACAGTCCGAGGTCGGTGCCGCCCGGCCGAAACATGCCCACCAGATCCCCGCCCACGTGACCACAGGGTTGCAACAACAGGCTCACGCGCGATGTCGCCAATTCGCAGACACGTTCTGGCACCAAAGATTGCTGAATCGTCCGCGCCTGGCGCAGATCGTTGTCGATGGCCTGATGGATCTCACGCAGCTCTTCCAGCGCGACCGAGAGGTCGCGGTTTTTTTCCGACAATTGGCGTTGCATGAACAGGATCCGCTCGCCCGCATTGATCCGGGCACGCAATTCGTCGTTGCTGACCGGCTTGGTCAGGAAATCATCTGCACCGGCATCCAGTCCTTGAGCCACATCACCCTTTTCGCTTTTGGAGGTTACGAGAATAAAATATCCGTACCCCTCGTGATCCAATTCACGAAAGCGACGACACAATTCCAGCCCGCTCATCCCAGGCATCATCCAGTCGGAAAGCACCAGATCCGGAGGATCGGTAGCGCAAATTTTCAACGCCTGTGGGCCGGATTCCGCGGTCATCACCTCGAATCCCCAACGTTTGAGCACGCTGCCGACCAGCTTGAGCTGCAAACGGCTGTCGTCGACGACCAGCACCCGCCGGATAGAGGCCGTGAGCTGCCGAGGCATATTCAGAGGATCTGCCTGCAAACCAAGCCCCTTGTTCATCTTCGCCTGTTCGGCACAGGTGTTACCCTGGCACCGTTAACAGCACCTCAAAGATCAAAGTCGATCTAAATTCGCTGTCATCGAAAGATCGCGTTCACCTTATATCGGTACAAGATTTGCGTGAGCAGGAGGTGACGCATGATAGATTGGGCACGGGTGCACGAGCTGGTTGACGAAATCGGTGCCGAAGATTTCGCCGAAGTGGTCGAGCTGTTTCTGCTGGAGGTCGAAGGCGCGATTTCCATTCTGGACACGGCCGATTCCGACCTGGTGATTGTCGAGGAACAGATGCATTTCCTGAAAGGGGCGGCGCTGAACCTAGGGTTCGAGATGTTGGCGCAACTCTGTCTCAAGGGGGAAAAGGCAGCCAATGCCGGACGGCCCAATGTGGTGACCGTCGAACAGATTCGGCAGATTTATCAAACTTCGCGCGCGCAGTTCGAGCAGGATCTGCCAAAGCGTATCGCAGCTTGAGCCCAGAGGTCCGACGGCCTTACGGGCCGCCAACGATCAGATCACAAATTGCGCGAGGATCTCGTCGTCGGTGATATCTTGATAGCTGAACCCATGCGCCGTGATCTGGGCAAAGAGCCTCTCGAAATTCTCTGGCGCGCTGGTTTCGATCCCGATCAGAACAGACCCAAAGTTGCGCGCCGATTTCTTGAGGTATTCAAACCGCGCAATATCATCCTCCGGACCCAGCAGGTTCAGGAAATCTTTTAGCGCGCCCGGCCTTTGGGGCAGGCGGAGGATGAAATACTTCTTTATGCCGGAATAGCGCTGCCCACGCTCCTTAACCTCCGGCAGTCGCTCAAAGTCAAAGTTCCCCCCAGACGTGATGCAAACCACAGTGCGGCCAAGGATGCCTTGGCCAAGATCCTTCAACGCATCCACCGACAAGGCACCCGCAGGTTCCAGGACCACGCCTTCGACATTCAGCATCTCCATCATGGTGGTGCAGAGACGGTCCTCGGGAATGGTCAGAGAGTTCGCAAGACCGACCCCTTTCAACCGGGCAAACGTACGTTCCCCGATTTTCGCCACCGCCGCGCCGTCGGCAAAGGTGTTTACTGTCTCCAATGCCACAGGCTTACCCGCCATCAGCGCCGCGCGCAGACACGCACCACCAGATGGTTCGACAAACGTATATTGCGTATCCGTCCCGAAATAGGACAACACCCCGGCGCTCAAACCGCCACCGCCGACAGGGATGACCATGTGGTCAGGCACACGACCAAGCTGGCGCTCGATCTCAACTGCGACAGAAGCTTGCCCCTCGATCACATCCTCATCGTCAAAAGGCGACAGAAAGTGTCCGTCCGCCTCGGCACAGTACGCCTGAGCCGCAGTGAGACAGTCATCGAAGTAATCCCCGGTCAGGCGAATCTCGATGTTGTCGCCCCCAAACATGCGGGTCTTCTGAATTTTTTGCTGCGGCGTCGTGACCGGCATGTAGATCACGCCTTTCACGTCCAGATGGCGGCACATGAACGCCACACCCTGTGCGTGGTTCCCGGCACTCGCCGCCACATACAGCCCCACATCGGGCCGCTTGCGCATGGCGTTGAACGCGCCGCGCAGCTTGTAAGAGCGCACAGGCGAGAGATCCTCGCGCTTGAGATAGACATCGGCCCCGAAGCGCGCCGACAGGTGATCGTTGCGCAGCAAGGGCGTGGCGGGGAAAACTTCGCGCATGGCCTCTTCGGCAGCGCGGGCGAGAGCGTTGAAATCTGTCATGGGCTTTCGTTTCACGAGAAACAGGGTTTAGGCAAGAGCTTTACTCCCCCATGACTGTGCGTCGGTACACGACCGTGACCGCACTGGTGAACGCCAGCACTTGGATCCAGAAGGCCGCGACGATGAACAACGGCTCGTAGGCAGAAATCTCGGCTCCCTCCGGCGCCATCGGAAATTTCAAAATGGAGCTCAGAAACAGCGTTCCCGCAGCCAGACCAAGACAGGCGCGATTGGCACCCCGCGTGGCGCGCCAAGCCTCACCTCTTGTCAGGGGGGCACCGACCGGCACCCCGGCCAGAACGGGACTGATACGGTGAAAGACAAATGCCAACCCCAGGTAAAGCGTGATGTAGCGGACCCACTCCCCCGTTGGGCGAAGAGTCCAGAAATGGTCTGTCGTTGCGACCACACCCTCTGCCACCACCCAGAACCCGCAGGCCAAACCAAACAGCCGCAGGCCATAGCGCCGCCATGCCCGAGGCGGAAACAGGCCGCCGATGGCTGTCTGAGGCTCGCCCAGCAGCACCAGTCGCATCCATCGGATCGCAAACCAAGCATGGCAAAAACACAGCGCCAACAGCTCCAACAAAACAAAGCACAGGTAGGACAGACCTGTCGACGGCTCGCCACCAGCGTATAGACGGCCCAGCATCCAAATCCCCAGTCCGCACAGAACGGGCAGCACCGACAGCCGCAGGGCCGCAAAGATGCGCTGGTTCAAAAGGCCAAGCGTGGGCCGGAGAAAAGCGAAAAACCCCAAGGTCACATCCTAGTGCGGCGAAGCAATTCATCTTAAAGGCGGATGCTTGCCCTTGCTGTCAAGGCTCACGAAGGCGCGCACCTTGCCGTCAAGGCAAAAACCCGCTATCGCGCGTGCGATCCGAACAAAGGGAAACATTATGTCCGCGCCCAAGAAAGTCGTGCTGGCCTACTCCGGTGGCCTTGATACCTCGATCATCCTGAAGTGGCTTCAGACCGAATACGGTTGCGAGGTGGTGACCTTTACCGCCGACCTGGGCCAGGGCGAAGAGCTGGAACCGGCGCGTAAAAAGGCTGAGCTGCTCGGTATTCCATCTGAAAACATTTACATTGAGGATGTGCGTGAAGAGTTCGTAAAGGACTTCGTCTTTCCGATGTTCCGCGCAAATGCGGTCTACGAGGGGCTGTACCTACTGGGCACGTCCATCGCCCGCCCGCTGATCTCCAAGCGTCTGGTGGAAATTGCGCGTGAAACCGGCGCCGATGCCATCGCACACGGCGCGACCGGCAAGGGCAACGATCAGGTCCGCTTTGAGCTGTCCGCAGCCGCGCTCGACCCCGATATCAAATGCATCGCGCCATGGCGTGAGTGGGATTTGACCTCGCGCACAAAGTTGCTGGAATTCGCCGAGGCAAACCAGATCCCGATCGCCAAGGACAAACGCGGCGAGGCTCCGTTCTCCGTCGATGCGAACCTGCTGCACACCTCTTCCGAGGGCAAGGTGCTGGAAGACCCCGCCGTCATGGCGCCCGATTATGTGTTCCAGCGTACCGTCGCACCCGAAGATGCCCCCGAGACGCCGGAATACATCGAGATCACCTTTGACAAAGGTGACGCGGTTGCCATCAACGGCGAGGCCATGTCGCCCGCCACGATCCTGACCAAGCTGAACGAGCTTGGCGGCAAGCACGGTTGCGGACGTTTGGATTTTGTTGAAAACCGGTTCGTCGGCATGAAATCCCGCGGTATCTACGAGACGCCCGGTGGCACTGTTCTGCTCGAAGCGCATCGCGGCATCGAGCAGATCACGCTTGATTCCGGCGCGGGCCATCTGAAGGACAGCCTGATGCCGCGCTACGCGGAGCTGATCTACAATGGGTTCTGGTTTTCGCCCGAACGCGAGATGTTGCAGGCAGCCATCGACAAGTCACAAGAACTTGTGTCCGGCACGGTGCGTCTGAAGTTGTATAAGGGTTCGGCCACCTGTGTGGGGCGTTGGTCTGACAGCTCGTTGTATTCCGAGGCGCATGTGACCTTCGAGGATGACGCCGGCGCCTATGATCAAAAGGACGCGGCGGGCTTCATCCAGTTGAACGCACTTCGCCTGCGTCTTCTGGCCGCACGGAAACGTCGCTTGGGTTGATCATCTGTTAGCAGCGATTAGGAAGGCTCGCCCATGGCGGGCCTTTTTCATTTTGAGCCGTAACGTCGCCGTTGCGCCCGACGCCAGGGCTGCTCAGGTACCTGTGCGAAATGGGAGAACGGGCATGACCTTGAATGAAATCGCGGCAAAGATGCAACGCGGATTGGACAAACACCCTTTGGCTGAGACGATCAAATTTGACTGCGGCACGGACGGCGCGATCACGCTGGAGGAGGGCAAGGCTCTCACTGAGGACCGTCCAGCGCAATGCACCATACATATTTCGGAAAAGAACCTGTCGAAGCTCATCGCTGGCAACCTGAACCCGATGGCAGCCTTCGCCATGGGAAAAATCAAGGTCTCTGGCGATATGACCCTAGCCATGAAGCTGGGGCAGCTTCTTGGCTGACCGGGAAACGGCACAAGGTGCCCCGCAGGGCGGGACACCTTGGTAAACACATCACTCGTTAAGTACCCTAAGTACCTTTTACCGACACCAAACCACACGCACTCGTTACGAACCGACGTGGCAGGCAAGCCACCCAAAGAGCGGCACAGGCTTGCTGCGATGTATCTATTGCGCGGTGATCACGGTCATGACGAGCTTGTCGTCGATCTTGATCGGGCCGTCTTCCTTCGCACCGAGCGTGTATTCGAAGATGCCAGTCTCCGTACCGCCTGCTTCGGAATGGACCATCAACATCAGCATGTCGCCTGCGGCCACATCTTCGGTCAGGATCGCGGCCACATCCATCGTCTCACCCTTACGCAGCGGCGCATGACCAACAACGGGGCCCGGCTTCATCTCGGCGTCTGTACGGTGCACGACCAACCAGCCGTTGGCGTCTGCGACGATCTTGTCGGCCGACACGACGCCGTTTTCCACGGATTGGTCAGAGGCGTCGACCATCGGTGTCATGGAGTGGCTGGCCGCGAACGCGGTGGAAGCTGTTGCGATCAAAGCGGCGGCGGTCAAAATACGCGTTTTCATACTAAAATCCTTTCGAAATAGGCTGGCGAACCGATGAACGATCCGTCCTGGACGCCCTTAGTCACGCTGTGCGCGGGGGTGTAGTTTCAAAATTTTTAATTTTTTTAATTGTCTTCATGAGAACGCGCCTGGCACCGGCCTTCACGCGCCGGTCACCATAAGGTGAAAGCGTGCTTCATACTGTTGCCAGACAGAAGAGACCGTGGGCAGGCTGGCTGCAAAGAGGAGACCAGTCATGACCAACTTTCGCAAATCCTGCCTGGGGGCGTTGTCCCTGATGATCGTCACCGGCGCACAGGCCCAACCAGCCGACGCCGCCGAAATCACCGTCGCAGGTGGCTGTTTCTGGTGCGTCGAGGCCGACTTCGAAAAGGTCAAAGGCGTATCAGAGGCTGTCTCTGGCTTTACCGGCGGGACGGTTGCCAACCCGACGTACAAGCAAGTGACGCGCGGCGGCACTGGTCACTATGAGGCGGTCGAAATCACATACGATCCGTCTCAGGTAACTGCGAAAGCGCTGTATGACACGTTCTTCCGCTCGATTGACCCGACGGACGCGGGGGGCCAGTTCTGCGACCGGGGCGACAGCTATCGCACGGCGATTTTCGTGGACGGGCCGGACCAACGCAAAGCAGCCGAAGCCGCAAAAGCTGCGGCGGAACAGGCTTTGGGCCAGTCCATCGTGACGCCAATTCTGGACGGCGCGGCCTTCTATCAAGCCGAGGATTACCATCAGGACTATTACAAAGGCGAAGACCGCATCCTGACACGCTTTGGCCCAATCAAGATGAAAGATGCCTACAAACGTTACCGTGACGCCTGCGGGCGAGATGCCCGAGTCAAAGAGCTTTGGGGCGACGCAGCGCCGTTCGTAAACTGATTACGACGGGAAGGCATCGCGCACGTCCTTGAGGTCCGGGATCACATCCGCCGTGCCTTGGCGCTGGACCATCAGGGCGCCGGCTTTCTGGGCGAGCCGAATGGCCTGTTCCATCGGCTCGCCGCGGTCCAGACCCGCCAGCAAATAGCCGGTAAAGGTATCGCCAGCCCCGGTGGTATCCACTGGGGTGACTTTGTGGGCCGAAAAGTCCTGCGCCTGTTTCCCGTGAAACCAGCGGCACCCTTTGGCCCCAAGGGTCATCACAACATCCGGAACGCCGATGTCTGTCAGCGTCTGGCCTGTGGCCGTCTCCAGCTGCTGCGCTTCGACCTGGTTCAGCACCAAAAGGTCGAGGTCGCCAAGAACGGCCTGAATCGCGTCTGCGTCGAACGGCGCGGCAGCGTAGGCCACGCGCATCCCTTTGGACGCAGCGATGCGCACGGCGTCGGCCTGCATATTGGTTTCGTTCTGGGTGACGAACGTATCGCCCTGCGTCGCCTCCGACAGGGCCGCAATCACGGAAGACATGGAAATCTCTCGGTTCGCGCCCGGATGAATGACAATCGTATTTTCGCCCGTTTCATCAACATAGATGATGGCGTGACCCGTGGTCTCGGCGCGCTGGATGTGCTGTGTGTGGACGCCGCTTTCCATCAGGCTCTGGACCGCCCAATCGCCATCGCGGCCAACCGCGCCGATATGCACCACGCGTCCGGCCGCGCGCGCCGCCGCGATGGACATATTCGCGCCCTTGCCCCCAAGTCCGCGCTGAAAACCAGTGGTGGAGAGAGTTTCACCGGGCAGGGGCAAGTGCGGCACGCGGTACACTATGTCCGCGTTGATAGATCCGAGGTTGAAGATCGTCATGGGCACTCCGAGGCGTAGGGTGGGGCTGTTGCCCCACCTTAGCCCCGAATTAACCGACCTTACAGGCCGACAGAACCGCCATGTTCAAGATATCGTTCGCCGTCGCGTTGGTCGAACAGATCTGGATGGAGTGATCGACACCCGCAAGGATCGGGCCGATCACCGTAGCGCCTGCCATTTCCTGCATCAGCTTGACAGATATCGACGCCGAGTGCCGCGCCGGCACCACAAGGATGTTGGCCGGACCGCTAAGACGCTGGAACGGATACGCGGCGCGTGCCTTTTCGTTCAGGGCGACATCCACCGTCATTTCACCTTCGTACTCGAACGACACCTTACGACGGTCCAGAACTCGCGGCGCAAGATGCATTTTTTCCGCGCGCTCAGACACCGGATAGCCAAAGGTGGAGAAGCTGACAAAAGCCACGCGTGGCTCAAGGCCGAGGTGCTTTGCAACATCGGCGGCACGTTCCGCGATGGTGGCGAGATCCTCCTCATCGGGCCATTCATGGACCAGCGTGTCGGAAATCAGAACCACTTTGCCCTTGTGCAGGATCGCCGTAACACCGGCTGCACCGTGTTTGGCATCGGCGTCGAACACGTGGTTCAACAACTGCATCACGTGCGCGGATTTGCGCGTCGCCCCGGTCACAAGCCCGTCTCCGTGCCCGTGCGCCAACATCAGCGCGGCAAATACGTGGCGGTCTCGCGCTGCTAGACGGTGGATGTCCTGCCGGTCCATGCCACGTCGCTGCAACCGCTCGTAAAGAAAGTCCTTATACATATCGAGGTGACGCGTGTTGGCGGCGTTCACCACCTCCAGCTCACGCACGGCGTCAGCGAGCCCGGCCTCTTCCAGCTTTTGCTTTACGTCGGAATCACGGCCCACGACCAACGCCTTGCCGAAGCCATTGCGCTGGTACATCACCGCCGCCCGCAAGACGCGTGGATCGTCACCCTCGGCAAAGATCATACGCGCCTGTGCCGCACGGGCCCGGTTGTTGATCGACCGAAGGATCGGCGTGGTCGGGTCCATGCGACCCTTCAGCCGCTCAGTGTACCCTTCCATATCCACAATAGGACGGCGCGCCGCACCGGTGTCCATACCGGCCTTTGCCACGGCGGGCGGAATGCGCCAGATCAGCCGGGGATCGAACGGCGTCGGGATGATGTAGTCACGGCCAAAGGACAGCGTCTTGCCATAGGCGAGACCAACCTCGTCAGGCACATCCTCGCGCGCCAGTTCGGCGAGCGCCTCGGCACAGGCGATTTTCATCTCGTCGTTGATTGCGCGGGCGTGAATGTCCAATGCGCCCCGGAACAGATAGGGAAATCCGAGGACGTTGTTCACCTGGTTCGGATAATCTGAACGACCGGTTGCGACGATGGCGTCGGGACGCACTTCATGAGCCTCTTCCGGGGTGATCTCCGGATCGGGATTGGCCATGGCGAAAATAACCGGGTCGTCGGCCATGTCCTGAACCATCTGTTGCGTGACCGCCCCTTTTGCAGAGACGCCAAGGAACACATCTGCGCCCTTCATGGCGTCTTCGAGCGTGCGCAATTCCGTGGCTACGGCGTGGGCCGATTTCCACTGGTTCATACCTTCTGTGCGCCCTTGGTAGATCACGCCCTTGGTGTCACAGACGATACAATGGTCGTTTTTGGCTCCCATGGATTTCAGCAGTTCGATGCAAGCGATGCCAGCCGCACCTGCGCCGTTCAGCACGATTTTCACGTCTTCGATCTTTTTGCCCGACAGATGCAGGGCGTTGATCAAACCGGCGGCACAGATCACCGCGGTGCCGTGCTGGTCGTCGTGAAAGACGGGGATGTCCATCTCTTCCTTCAGGCGCTGCTCGATGATGAAGCATTCGGGCGCCTTGATGTCTTCGAGGTTGATCCCTCCGAAGGTCGGGCCCATCAGACGCACCGCCTCGCAGAAGGCATCGGGGTCTTCGGTGTCCAGCTCAATGTCGATGGAGTTCACATCGGCAAAACGCTTGAAGAGAACAGATTTGCCCTCCATCACCGGTTTTGACCCTAGCGCCCCCAGATTGCCCAGCCCCAGAACCGCAGTCCCGTTGGAAATCACCGCGACGAGGTTGCCCTTATTGGTGTAATCATACGCCAGTTCGGGGTTTGCAGCGATATCTTCGCAAGGCACGGCCACACCCGGAGAGTAAGCCAGCGACAGGTCGCGCTGCGTGGTCATAGGGACCGTGGCCGTGACCTCCCACTTGCCGGGAGTCGGTTCGAGGTGAAAGGCGAGGGCTTCCTCGCGGGTGAACTTCACTTTTGACATGTGATCCTGCCTGGAAATCTGGTTTTACCCATGGGTCGGTGGCCTTACTGTCACGGCGAACGGACGGGGAAAAGAGTTGTGAGCGCTAACAAAGGAAATAAAAGTACCGTCACACCCATGATGGCGCAATATTTGGAAATCAAAGCGCAGTACCCTGACGCTTTGCTGTTCTACCGCATGGGTGATTTCTATGAATTGTTCTTCGACGACGCGGTTGCGGCATCGGAGGCACTGGATATCGCCCTGACGAAACGCGGTAAACACGAGGGAGAGGATATCGCCATGTGCGGTGTACCTGTGCATGCGGCAGAAGGCTACCTTTTGACGCTGATCCGCAAGGGGTTCCGCGTCGCCGTCGGCGAGCAGTTGGAATCACCGGAAGAGGCCAAGAAACGCGGCTACAAGTCCGTAGTGAAACGCGATGTGGTGCGTCTGGTTACCCCGGGCACGTTGACAGAGGACACGCTGCTAGAAGCCAGGCGGCACAACTACCTGTGTGCTTTGGGCAATGTCAGAGACGAATGGGCATTGGCCTGGGCCGATATATCCACCGGGGCGTTTCATGTGATGCCCTTGGGCCAGGCGCGCATTGGCGCGGAATTGGCAAGGCTCGCGCCGTCCGAGGTGTTGGTGTCCGAAAAGACCGACGAGATGCTGCGAGAAGTTCTGGGCGACCTGGGGATCGAAGCAACCACACTTGGCGCATCTTCCTTTGACAGCGGCGCGGCGGACGGGCGGCTTTGTTCCACGTTTAACGTCGCGACGCTGGCTGGCTTCGGCACATTTGATCGCGCAGAGCTGTCCGCCATGGGTGCCTTGGTCGACTATCTCGACATCACGCAAAAGGGCCGTTTGCCGCTGCTCCTGCCACCAAAGCAGGAGGCTGGCGCAAGGCTGATGCAGATCGACGCCGCCACACGGCGCAATCTGGAACTGACGGCTGCCATGTCCGGCGGACGGGCAGGGAGCCTGCTGGCGACGATTGACCGCACGGTGACGGCCGGCGGTGCGCGCTTGCTGGAACGCCGGGTGTCTTCGCCCTCTCAGGATCTGTTGACCATACACGAACGCCTGGAAGCCGTGCGCTGGGGTGTCGAAGGCTCGTTCTCTGACGCATTGCGAGAGGTGCTGCGGCGGGTTCCCGACGTGGAACGCGCATTGTCTCGGCTCGCTTTGGACCGTGCCGGTCCCCGAGATCTAGCCGCCGTGCGCAACGCGCTGTCGCAGGCTTTGGGCCTGTCTGAACGCTTGGAGGGCGTAGACCTGCCGGCCCTTTTGGGCCGGAGTAGAGCCTGTTTGACCGGGCACGACGCTTTGTTGGAGCTTTTGGACTCCGCCTTGGTGGCCGAACCGCCTTTGCGTGTGGCCGACGGTGGGTTTATCGCGCCGGGGTACGATGACGGGCTGGACCAGTCCCGAACGCTGCGCGACGAGGGCAGGGGCGTCATTGCCCGGATGCAGGGGGAATACGCACAGGAAACCGGGATTGGCTCGCTTAAGATCAAGCACAACAACGTTTTGGGCTACTTTATCGAAGTCACAACCACCCACGCCGAGAAGATGCATGCGCTGAATGAAAGATTTATTCACCGTCAGACAACCGCCAACCAAGTGCGCTTCACCACAACTGAACTGTCGGAACTGGAAACGCGTATTCTGAATGCCGGCAACGATGTCGCCGAAATCGAAAAGCGGCTCTATGACACCTTAAAAGCCGAAATTCTAAGCTCCGCCAGCGTGCTGGGCGAACTGGCCAGCGCTCTGGCGGAATTCGATCTTGCGCTAGGGCTGGCCGAACTGGCGCGGCAGAGAGATTGGTGTCTGCCGCTCGTGGACGACAGTCGCGCGTTCCAGATCGACGGCGGGCGACATCCCGTGGTGGAGGCCGCTCTGCAGAAATCCGGAGACCCCTTCATCGCAAACGACTGTGGTCTGACGGCGGAGGGCGAGGCGGCGTCGGTCACGCTGCTGACGGGCCCCAACATGGCTGGTAAATCGACCTATCTGCGCCAGAACGCGCTGATCGCATTACTGGCTCAGATCGGCTCCTATGTTCCCGCACAGTCAGCGCATATAGGCGTGGTCAGCCAGATCTTCTCACGCGTGGGGGCCTCGGATGATCTTGCCCGTGGCAGATCGACCTTCATGGTGGAAATGGTGGAAACCGCAGCCATCCTCAACCAGGCCGACGCGCATGCCTTGGTCATTCTGGACGAGATCGGTCGCGGCACAGCGACCTATGACGGTTTGTCCATTGCCTGGGCCACGCTCGAACACCTTCATGAGGTAAACCGCGTGCGCGGTCTGTTTGCCACGCACTACCACGAATTGACGGTGTTGGCCGGCAAACTGGCGGGCGTGAAAAACGCCACAGTGGCGGTGAAAGAGTGGGAAGGCGACGTAATCTTTTTGCACGAAGTCCGAGAGGGGGCCGCAGATCGGTCCTACGGCGTGCAAGTTGCGCAACTCGCAGGGCTGCCAAAAGCGGTTATCACCCGCGCACGCGATGTCCTCGAAGCGTTGGAGAAGGGCGAGCGGGAACGCGCATCCCCCAAAGCGCTGATTGACGATTTGCCGCTGTTTTCTGTCGCAACAAAAGCCGCTCCACAGACGGTTTCACGGGAAACACCTTCGGAACTGGAAGAGCGGCTAAAATCCATCACGCCCGATGATATGTCGCCACGAGAGGCGCTGCAGGCGCTTTATGAGTTGAAGGGTCTGGCGAAATCTGTGTGACCTCGACCTTATGACTGAAACGTAAAAAGCCGGGCAAATCGCCCGGCTTTTTCATGTCGAATCTGCTGGCTTACGCCGGGGTCGAACTGACCCCGACCTGCGCCGGGCGCAAGAGGCGATCATAGAGCAGAAAGCCCTCGGTGGAGACTTGAATGATCTCCCCCGCAACGGTGCCCGGTACTGGGGCCTCGAACATGGCTTCGTGCTCTTTGGGATCGAACTTGTCGCCGATTTCGGGGACAATTCGCTTCACTCCGTGACGGTCGAAGACGTTCAAAAGCTCTTTGAGCGTCAACTCCACGCCTTCGACCAACGCGGTTGACGCGCCGGAGTCCGTTTCCTTCGCCGCAAGCAAGGCACGGTTCAAGTTGTCATAAACGGGGAGGAGGTCACGCGCGATGCGCGTTCCGCCGTAGGCTTGCGCCTCCTGACGGTCCTTTGCTGCGCGCTTGCGAGCGTTTTCCGCATCGGCCAAGGCGCGCATGAATTTGTCTTTCATCTCGTCGCGCTCTGCGCGCAGAGCATCAACTTCGACTGCCACGTCGTCCATCTCCTCTTCGTCTTGCGCGTAAGCTTCAGCTTCGGCGCTGTCGATATCGTCGAGGAAGTCTTCTTCTTTCGGATCTGCCATTCTTCACCTCTGGCTCCGGTCGGTGATAAGCTTGCCGACCAGTTGCGCTGTATAATCCACGATCGGAACGATCCGCCCATAGTTCAGACGGGTGGGGCCAATCACCCCGACCGCACCGATAATCTTTCGGTCTGCGTTCATATATGGAGACACCACCAGAGAGGAACCCGAAAGTGAGAAAAGTTTGTTCTCAGACCCAATAAAAATGCGGACTCCCTCGCCATCTTCGGTCAATTCAAGGAATTCGGCGATGTCACGCTTGCGTTCGAGGTCATCAAACAGGCTACGGATTCGGTCCAGCTCCTCTTCGGCGGCTTCATCAATCAGGTTCGCGCGCCCCCGAACGATCAGACGTTCCGTGCGCGTGTCCTGACCGTCCCACACTGCGATACCCGCGTCGATAAGATCCGACGCGAGCGTGTCGATTTCTGTCCGACGGCGCGTGATCTCCGCCTCCATCACTTTTCGAAGACCGGAAAGCGTGCGCCCCTCCACCAGCGAATTGATGAAATTTGCCGCTTCGCGCATCGCAGAGGGCGTGAGTCCCGGCGGCGGCGTAAACACGCGGTTTTCCACATGACCGTCAGCAAAAACGATAACCACAAGCGCGCGTTCCTGAGACAGCGAGACAAATTCTATGTGTTTCAACGGCGCTTCGTGTTTGGGCGTCAGGACCAAAGACGCGCCACGTGTGACCCCGGACAGTGCCGAGCCAACATGATCCAATAACCCACCCACATCGTCGGAGCTGCGCCCGGCGGTCGCGTCCAACGCCTCTCGGTCGAGATTATCCAACTCTCGGACCTCGAGAAGACCGTCAACGAACATCCTCAGGCCTGTTTGCGTCGGAATCCGACCCGCAGAAACATGCGGGCTGTTGAGCAGGCCAAGGTATTCCAGATCTTGCATCACGTTGCGAATCGTCGCGGCAGATACCTTTTCCGTAAGGGTCCGCGTCAAGGTTCGGGAGCCCACTGGCTCGCCGGTGTCCAGATATCCTTCGACCACACGGCGGAACACCTCGCGGGAGCGAGCGTTCATCTGTGCCAGAAGATCATTTGTCTGGGTCATTGGTATCCCTTCAAGGGCCATTAAAGAGGACATGCGCGTGGCGTCAATCGGGGTTGCGCTTTACTCGGTGCCCTGTCTATCCCGATAGGGACAATGAAAGGATACACCATGCGACCGTCAGGAAGAGAATTAAGCGAAATGCGCGCGGTTTCAATCGAAACCGGGGTGACGAAGCACGCCGAAGGGTCGTGCATGATCAAGATGGGCGACACGCATGTGCTGTGTACCGCATCGCTGGAGCCACGAGTGCCGCCATTCATCAAAGGGTCGGGGCAGGGCTGGGTGACCGCAGAATACGGAATGTTGCCGCGGTCCACCACATCACGAATGCGCCGTGAATCCACGATGGGCAAGCAAGGCGGCCGCACGGTCGAAATCCAGCGCCTGATCGGTCGCGCGTTGCGCGCCGGTGTGGATCGCAACGCGCTTGGCGAACGTCAGATCACAGTGGATTGCGACGTCATTCAAGCGGATGGCGGAACCCGTTGTGCATCTATCACCGGCGGTTGGGTGGCACTCCGTCTGGCCGTAAACAAATTGATCAAAGCGGGCGATATCGTCACTGATCCGCTGGTGTCGCCTGTGGCCGCGGTGTCCTGTGGCATCTACGCCGGGCAGCCGATTTTGGACCTCGACTACCCCGAGGACAGCGAAGCTGGTGTGGATGGAAACTTCATCCTGCGTGGCGATGGTGCTCTGATCGAAGTCCAGATGAGCGCTGAAGGCTCCGTTTTTTCTCGCGCACAGATGGATGACTTGATGGGCCTCGCCGAAAAGGGTGCGGCTGAACTGGTGGCGGCGCAAAAGGCCGCGGTAAGCTGATGCGGGAACAAATTGGCGACAAGCTGCTGGTGGCGACGCACAACCAAGGCAAGCTGGACGAAATCAAGGCTCTGCTGGAGCCCTTTGGCGTGACCTGTGTTGGCGCAAAGGAAATGGGCCTTCCAGAGCCAGAGGAAACCGGCACGACCTTCATTGAAAATGCCCGGATCAAGGCGCATGCTGCGGCACAGGCCACCGGCTTGCCCGCACTTTCCGACGACAGTGGGATCGAAATCGACGCACTGGACAAGGCACCCGGTGTCTACACCGCCGACTGGGCCGAAACGCCCAATGGGAGAGATTTCGTCATGGCCATGACGAAGGCGCACGACAAGCTGGTCGAGAAGGGCGCAGCGGAACCTTGGACCGCGCGGTTCTGCTGTACTTTGGTTTTGGCATTGACCGATGGCAGCGATCATGTCTTCCCCGGTGTCATGGAGGGACAAGTGGTCTGGCCGATGCGCGGGGCACAGGGGCACGGATACGACCCCATCTTCGTCCCCGAAGGCTTTGACATCACTTTTGGTGAAATGGACCGTTGGAAAAAGAACGAGATCAGCCACCGTGCTGATGCGTTCAAGAAGTTCGTCGACGGCTGTTTTGCCTGAGGTCGTGCTCGAAAACTGGCAGCAGGGGGGCTTTGGGCTATACGTTCACTGGCCCTTCTGCGAAGCCAAGTGCCCCTACTGTGACTTCAACAGCCACGTGGTCAGTAAAATCGACCAAACCCGATGGGCCAACGCCCTCGCTGCCGAGGTTCGCCGCGTCGCCGCCGAGGTGCCCGGGCGGGTCTTGACCTCCATTTTCTTTGGCGGTGGCACGCCATCTCTCATGGCGTCTGAAACGGTGGCGCAGGTGATCGACGCCGCGCGGGACTGCTGGACCTTTTCAAACAACATAGAAATTTCTCTGGAGGCCAACCCACGATCCGTCGAAGCCGCGCGCTTTGAGGGCTACGCGAGGGCAGGCGTCAATCGCGTGTCTCTTGGAGTGCAGTCCTTGCGTGCACCCGATCTTAAGAAGCTGGGCCGCTTGCATGACGTCAACGAAGCTCGGGCCGCTTTCGGCATCGCACGCGAAGTGTTCGACAGGGTGAGCTTCGACCTGATCTATGCCCGTCAGGGCCAAAGCCTTCGCGACTGGGAAGTCGAGCTTCGAGAAGCCTTGGACATGGCTGTGGATCACTTCTCGCTCTATCAATTGACGTTGGAGCCAGGGACTGCGTTTTGGGATCGAGCGGAACGCGGTGGGCTACGCGGGCTTCCAAGTGAAGATCTTGGCGCGGATATGTATGATCTGACGCAAGAGGTCTGCGCCGCAGCGGGCATGTCCGCATATGAGGTATCCAATCATGCGCGTCCCGGTGCGGAGTCGCGCCATAATCTGGTCTACTGGCGCTATGGAGACTGGATGGCTGTGGGCCCTGGCGCGCATGGTCGTTTCACGACACCATCGGGCCGCCAGGAAACGGTCGCCCATAAAATGCCCGGAGCCTGGTTGGCTGCCGCGGAACGTGGGAACGGAGAAGAAACCCGACTGATTGCGCCGTCCGATGAACAGGCCGCGGAATACCTCATCATGGGTCTTCGGCTGAACGAAGGTATAGATTTGCCCAAGCTCCACCGCATGTCGAACGATTTTGCAACAGAGGACCAGATCAAGGGTTTGTCCGAGATGGGTCTGGTTGCATCTGACACCTCTCGGCTGTGGGCAACGCCGAGAGGTCGATTGGTTTTGAACAGCGTGATCGAAAAGTTGGTACCTTAACGATGCGTGCTGAGCAGAGCACAGAGTGTATCCAGGTCCTCTAGACTCTCGTAGGATATCGAAACGCGACCCTTCTCAGACCCCGCTTTGTGATCGATAAACACTTTCATACCCAAAGCAGCAGATAGATCTCCTTCAAGAGCCTTGGTGTCCGCATCTTTTCCGACATTGACCCCACCTTCAACCGAAGGTTTTTTCGGCTTTTCAGGGTTCGGGCCAGACTTGACCAGCTTCTCCGTTTCACGAACGGAGAGGCCCTTCTCCGCAATGGTCCTTGCCAATTCCTCAGGGTTTGGCGCAGTGATCAATGCGCGCGCGTGCCCGGCGCTAAGGGTCCCTTGCGACACCATATCCTGAACTGTCTCTGGCAGATTCAACAGACGCATCAGGTTGGCGATATGCGACCGTGATTTACCCAAGGCTTCAGCTAGCTTTTCTTGGGTGTGTCCAAATTTGAACATGAGTTGACGAAACCCGGCGGCTTCCTCAATCGGGCTCAGGTCCGCGCGTTGAATGTTCTCGATGATGGCGATTTCAAGAACTTCGGTGTCGTTGAAGTCCCGGATAAGAACCGGAACCTCGTGCAGCTTCGCCATCTGGGAGGCCCGCCAGCGGCGTTCACCCGCGACAATCTCATACATCCCCTCCGCTTTGGGATCGGGCCGCACAATGAGTGGCTGAATGACACCTTTGGTCCGGATAGAATTGGCCAGATCCTCAAGATGCTCCGGCGTGAAAACGCGACGCGGCTGGTCTGGGTTGGGGCGAAGAGATTCAATGGGAAGTTGCCGATCGGCTCGACGCGGCGCTTCCGTTGGTCCAGTGTCCTCAGCTGGGGCCACGTCTGCCATAAGCGCTGAAAGGCCTCGACCAAGCCCCCGACGCGTGTCTTTCTTCTCTGCCATAGTGGCCTCCTTCGCGCGCATTTATGCAGCGCGCTTGTCGTTCTTTTTGATAAGTTCTTCTGCGAGCGCTCTATACGCTTTTGCGCCCTTTGACGCGGTATCGTATGCGAGAACGGGCAGCGCATAAGACGGCGCTTCACTGACACGAACGTTGCGCGGGATGACAGTGTCGAACACCAATTCCCCGAGGTTCGCACGCGCATCGGCTTCCACATGTTGGGAAAGGTTATTGCGTGCGTCATACATCGTGAGAACAATCCCCTCAATTCGAAGCGCTTGGTTAGCTGTCTGCCTGACTTCTCGGACAGTCAGCATGAGTTGAGACAGACCTTCCAATGCAAAAAATTCACTTTGAAGCGGGACGAGGACGGAATGAGACGCCACCATTGCGTTAACAGTCAGCAGGTTCAGGGACGGCGGACAATCGATCAAGATCACATCGAATTGAAACGCATCCATTGCCGGTTGACGCAAAGCGTCGTGCAGCAAAAAGCTGCGCTTTTCATTGGCAATCAGTTCCATATCTGCAGAACTCAGATCGACCGTTGCAGGGATCAGATGTAGCCCATCCGTCCCGGTCGGAAGGATAACATCCTCCAGCGCTGCATCGTCAACCAACAGCTCGTACGTGGTGAGTTCACGATCCTCAATCTCGATACCCAGACCAGTGGAAGCATTCCCCTGCGGGTCCAGGTCCACAATCAGGACTTTCTGACCCATTTCGCAGAGCGCCGCACCGAGGTTAATTGTCGTGGTGGTTTTACCCACGCCGCCTTTTTGGTTCGCAACGGCGATGATTTTCGGCGCGCTAGAACGCAATGGATCAGTCATGTGAGATGTCTCGCAAATGCAGGATGACAGCGTCGGAGTCTGTCTGACTTGTATGCGCAGTATATTCGAATTTCCATTCCGTGTGTGCATCTTCGAGCTCTTTTCCCCAGGTTTTTCCTTTTAGAAAGAGGGCACATCCGGAAGGCTGAAGATGTCGATAAGCGAAGTTACATAAAAGCGGAAGCGGTGCCAGTGCGCGGGCCGTTGCGACATCACAACCCAACGGCTCAATCTGTTCTATCCGCTTTGCGATCACTGTCGCTGAGACCGACGTTTCGCGCAAAACTGTACGCAAAAAACTCGCTTTCCGCTGGTCCGCTTCAATCAATGTGATGTTCATCTCAGGCATTAATTCAGTGGCAATAATAGCCAGCACGAGACCAGGAAAGCCACCACCGGATCCGAAATCCACAACGCTCTTGGCGTGCTTCGGCAGCAAAGCGAATACCTGGGCTGAATCGTAAAAGTGACGGTTCTCGGCTTCGCTCAGAGTTTTTGCCGATATCAAGTTTATTCTAGGGTTCCACTTTTTTACGAGTTCCAAATAGTGGCCCAGCCGCTCCAGTGTTTCACGTGAAACATCCAGGCCAGCGATAGAACTCAAGGACATCAAGCTGACTTTCTGACAGAGTGACGAAGTTTAGCCAAAACCAACATCAGACCGGCCGGTGTCATGCCCTCGATCCTTGAAGCTTGGGCAATACTCTCGGGACGGACCGCTTCCAGTTTGGCGCGAAGTTCATTCGAAAGGCTTGAAACACTAGAGTAATCAAAATCCACGGGAATGCTCAACGCTTCATCACGCTTAAGAATTTCGACATCCCGAGATTGGCGGTCAAGGTAGTTGGCGTACAGAGCTTCCTTTTCAATCTGCGCTGAAATGTCTTCTGATATTGCAGACAAAGCATTGGAGCCTTTTGCAATCTGGGCAAAGCTGCAGTCCTTTAGGGACAGGAGCTGATAGGCTGACCGCCGTGTCCCGTCTAGGTTGACGGCAACACCCAATTCCCGAGCTTCCTTCGGCGTAAACATCAAATCGTTCAGGAGGTCGCGAGCTTTTTCAAGGTCTTCCTGCTTCTTAACAAAGGCCTGAGTCCTCTCTTCGGAAATGCACCCGATTTTCATGGCCAGAGGCGTCAAACGCTGATCAGCGTTATCGGCCCGAAGAGAAAGCCGAAATTCCGCGCGACTGGTAAACATACGATATGGCTCAGTCACTGACCGTGTGGTCAGGTCGTCGATCATCACGCCTATATAACTGTCGGTCCTGCTGAATCGAATTGGATCTCGATCAAGCGCTTTTGCAGCTGCGTTAAGCCCTGCAACAGTCCCCTGTGCGGCAGCTTCCTCGTACCCGGTTGTTCCATTGATTTGGCCAGCTAAAAACAAACCACCTACTGATTTCACCTCCAATGTAGAAGACAAACTTCTAGGGTCAACAAAGTCATATTCTATAGCATATCCGGGTTGGAGAATGGTGACGCTTTCAAGGCCTGCCATACTCCGAACATAGCTTTCCTGAACCTCGGCAGGCAAAGAGGTGGAAATGCCATTAGGATAGACAACGTCTGTGTCCAATCCTTCAGGTTCAAGAAAGACCTGGTGCGAAGTCTTCTCGGCGAATCTGACGATTTTGTCTTCAATTGACGGGCAATAGCGAGGACCCACACCATCAATGTGCCCCCCGTACATTGCAGATTTACCGAGGTTCTCTCGTATAATTTCGTGTGTTTCTTCGTTCGTGTGTGTGATCCCACAGGAGATTTGTCGCGCAGCCGGCCGTGTCGACAAAAATGAAAACATGACGGGATCGAAATCCCCTGGTTGCGCCTCCAAAGCGTCCCAGCGGATTGTGTTCCCGTCCAACCTTGGCGGTGTACCCGTCTTTAGACGTCCCAGAGGAAGTCCAAAATCGTCGATACGTTCAGCCAAAGTCAGAGAAGCCTTGTCACCCATTCGACCACCGGAATAGTTTACATCCCCGATATGGATAAGGCCTCGTAAAAAAGTTCCGGTTGTTAACACAACCGCGCGCGCAAAAATTTTCGTTCCGTCTGCTAAAACAATCCCTGAGACGTCAGGCCCGCTCAATATTAAGTCTGAAACCTCACCCTCAATGATATCCAAGTTTTGTTTTTCATGCAGAGCTTTGGTCATCGCGGAGGCATAGCGCTTCCGATCAGCTTGAGCGCGCGGGCCTTGGACGGCGGGCCCCTTTCGACGATTGAGTAGACGAAATTGAATACCCGCGAAGTCAGCAACGCGACCCATCAAACCGTCGAGCGCATCAATCTCGCGAACGAGGTGGCCTTTACCAAGTCCGCCAATTGCCGGATTACAAGACATAACCCCAATATCGGACAGTTTCAGCGTCACAAGTGCGGTGCGTACTCCCATACGAGAAGCCGCTGAAGCCGCGTCAGCACCTGCGTGCCCGGCACCGATTACAAGAACGTCGTAGTTCGATTGTTTCACGTGAAACACTCCTCACTTACCGATGCAGAAAGACGAGAAAATCTCATCTAACAGGTCCTCTACGTTGATTTTACCAACCAGGGTCTCAAGGTATCTGATGGCCACACGGATATCTTCACTCACAAGATCAGCTTGAAAATTCTCATCTAAAAGTTCGGTTAACGCACGATCTATATACGATATACTGAGACCAAGATTTTCTCTGTGTCGGGCACGAGATGCTAAGCCCGCATTGGCAACACGCCCGGACAGTACAGACTTAACATTATCTAGCAGGACTGAAACACCAAATCCCGAATGACCAGATACGCCCTTAGGATGCCCATGGTCCTGCTTGGGAACCAAAACTATATCTTCTTTTTGAACAGGGAGGAGGAGCTCTTCTTCATTTCTGGCAAGGTGTATCCGCAGATCCGCAGCTGATGCGCGATCTTTCGCGCGCTTTACACCAATTTGCTCGACAACATCGGAGGTCTCACGCAATCCGGCAGTGTCGAGGAATGTCACTGCCAGACCAAGAATATCCATTCGGACTTCGATGACATCGCGTGTGGTGCCAGCAACATCTGACGTAATAGCCGCTTCGCGTCCTGCCAGATAGTTGAGAAGTGTCGACTTCCCAGCGTTGGGCGGACCAACAATCGCCACCTCGAAACCTGAACGAATGCGTTCTGCTGCATCGACGCCGGAATGTTCGGTTTCCAAGTCCGCTTTTACTGAGGAGAGCAGAGAAACGACTTCATCAGACACATCGTAAGGAACATCTTCATCGACAAAGTCAATCGTTGCTTCAAGCAACGCTGCGGCACGAACCAACTTAGCGCGCCATTCAATGACCTTATCTGACAGCGCTCCGGTCAGAACCTGGATCGCTTGCTTCCTTTGCGCTTCCGTTTCAGCATCGATCAAGTCTGACAATGCTTCGACTTGGGTCAGATCTAGTTGACCATTATCAAGCGCTCTCCGAGTAAACTCGCCAGGTTGAGCCATTCTGTAAGACGGAAGTTTGCTCAGAAACGATAAAACGGCATTTACCACGGAAATACTTCCGTGGAGATGGAATTCGGCAATGCGCTCGCCAGTGAAGCTAGCACCTTCCTCAAAAACGACAATCATCGCTTGATCGAGAAATATGCCAGCTTCGTCTTTTAACGTACGCAGGCTTGTCGTTCGCGCCGGGGGAACTTTCCCCGCCAGCCGCTCGACCGACGTCCACGCATCTGGTCCAGATACGCGCAATACGGCGACCCCCGCCTTTCCAGGCGCGGAGGCCAAGGCAAAGATCGTATCCATATTTGCCTCAGCTGTTCATAGAGTCGAAAAACTCTGAATTTGTCTTGGTTTGCTTAAGCTTCGAAATCAGGAACTCAACAGCATCGGTAGTGCCCATGGGGTTCAGGATCCGACGCAACACGAAGGTCTTTTGAAGGTCAACTTTGTCGACCAACAGTTCCTCTTTCCGAGTACCTGACTTGAGAATATCCAGGGCCGGGAAGACGCGCTTGTCTGCGACCTTTCGATCGAGAACGATCTCAGAGTTGCCTGTACCTTTGAATTCTTCAAAGATCACTTCGTCCATGCGCGAACCCGTATCGATCAGCGCCGTGGCAATAATCGTCAGCGATCCGCCTTCCTCAATGTTACGTGCCGCACCAAAGAAACGTTTTGGGCGTTGCAGGGCGTTTGCATCCACACCGCCAGTCAAAACTTTGCCAGAAGATGGCACAACTGTGTTGAACGCCCTACCAAGTCTAGTGATCGAATCCAGGAGGATCACTACATCTCGCTTATGTTCAACAAGACGCTTGGCTTTTTCAATAACCATCTCAGAAACGGCAACGTGACGATCCGCAGGTTCGTCGAAGGTAGACGAGACGACCTCACCTTTAACTGAGCGTTGCATGTCCGTGACTTCTTCAGGACGTTCGTCGATCAACAGAACGATCAAGTAACACTCTGGATGGTTTTTCTCGATCGAGTTGGCGATGTTCTGGAGCAGTACTGTCTTGCCTGTTCGCGGCGGGGCCACGATCAAGCTTCGTTGGCCTTTGCCAATCGGAGCGACGAGATCGATGATACGGGCAGAACGGTCTCTGATCGTCGGGTCTTCAACTTCCATTTTCAGGCGCTCATCTGGATAGAGCGGGGTAAGGTTGTCGAAGGCAATCTTGTGACGGGCCTTGTCCGGATCTTCGAAGTTGATCCGTGCAACTGAGATCAAAGCGAAATAACGCTCTTCTCCATCGGGGGCTTTAATTTCGCCTTCGATGCTGTCGCCAGTGCGAAGCGAGAATTTACGGATCATATCGGGCGAGACGTAGATGTCGTCGGGACCAGGCAAGTAGTTTGCTTCAGGCGACCTAAGAAATCCAAACCCGTCCTGCAAAACTTCCAGAACACCGTCGCCAAAGATCTGCCAGCCATCATCCGCGCGTTCGCGGAGAATCTGGAACATCATCTCGCCCTTACGCATGGTCGAGGCGTTCTCGATCTCCAACTCTTCTGCCATCGACAGAAGGACTTTGGGACTTTGTGCCTTGAGATCGGCGAGGTTGAGCTTTTCTTCGGTCATGAAACACCTCACGCCAAGCCATGCGGCAGCGTGCTTTCTTGGTAGACTGGGAGAGTTTGATCCAGAACAGGAACAAGCGTTCAGGTAAAGGTCATGAGCTCGTCCGTCAATGCTCAAGTTCGAGAGCCTATCTTCCTTAAAGAATAAAGAATTTAGAAAGGTTTTTGATGTTCGTTGTGCGAGCTGTTTCTGTGGATACTTGGCATATCAACACGAATGTTAACAGGTTGTAAGTCTGAGGATAAAGTGGGGGGAAGGCTTGTGAACGTCATCTTGAAAAATACAAAATTTACAATGATTTCAGCCGCTTAAAGAGAATTTATTTTTTGTCTTCTGGCATGGATAAATCTGTGGGGTGGTGCTCCCTCACAGAGAAGTTCTCTCCTCATCAGTTATCCGTATCCACAGACGTACAGAAGATGTGAGAGGCGGCACAAGGTAGGGCTTTGCCCACACGCTTGCATGTTTAGGGAATTTTCCTCAAAACCATCATCAGACAACCGCACACGTTTATGCAAAGACTTACCCACATGAAAGTGGACTTGATCCTCGCTTCCAGTTCGTCAATCCGCCGCGAAATGCTCGAATCGGCGGGCCTTGTGGTTGAGTGCCAGCCAGCATCTATCGACGAAAAGACGATTAAAGAATCGCTCTTGTTTGAAGAAGCCTCGCCTAGAGATGTTGCCGATACGTTAGCAGAGGCGAAGGCACGCAAAATTTCCGCTCGAATACCGAGTGCTCTAGTTCTCGGCTGTGATCAGGTCTTGGAAGTGGAACAGTCTCTCCTGTCTAAACCTGAGACGCGAGATGATGCGCGCGAGCAGTTGCTCCGGCTTCGGGGAAAGACACATCGGTTGCTGTCTGCAGCTGTCATTTACGACGGTGGTGAACCGGTGTGGCGACACATTGGGATCGCGCGGCTTGGGATGCGAGCATTTTCAGACGAATATCTTGAAGCCTATCTTGACCGAAACTGGCCTGACGTTGGATCGTCGGTCGGAGGATACAAGCTAGAGAAAGAAGGTGTGCGTCTGTTTTCGCACATACAAGGCGACAATTTCACAATCCTCGGTCTGCCTCTGGTTGAGCTTTTGAACTATCTTTCGCTAAGAGGAGCCATTTCCGCATGAGTCTTCACCGCATTCCTTTGGCAGGTGTCATTGGCTCGCCTGTGGCGCATTCGCGGTCGCCGCGTTTGTTCAGTCATTGGCTTCGAAAATTTGGTATTCCCGGGCACTATGTCCCGATGGAGATTGCAGAAGACAAGTTGGAGGCAGCGCTGCGTAGTTTGCCGGACCTCGGATTTGTTGGCGCAAATGTGACCATTCCACACAAAGAAACGGTGATGGAGATCGCGGATCATGTATCTGAGCGCGCCACTCTGATCGGAGCTGCCAATACATTGGTTTTGAAGGAAGACGGGAGCATCCACGCGGACAACACCGACGGCTTTGGTTTCATCGAAAACCTGCGCCAAGGCGCGCCCGGTTGGGATCCTACGACCGGACCAGCCGCTGTCTTTGGGGCAGGGGGAGCATGTCGGGCGGTCATTGCCTCGTTGATTGATGTCGGCGTTCCGGAAATTCGCTTATCCAACCGCTCACGGGATCGGGCAGAGCAGTTGCGCCAGGACTTCGGCGATACGATTGTTGTTTATGATTGGGTGCAGGCTGGGAATATAGTCGAAGATTGCGCCACGGTGGTGAACACAAGTTCCCTTGGGATGACCGGTAAACCGGAATTCCGCGTGCCGCTTGATGCGTTAACGTCAGGCATGGTTGTGACGGACCTTGTTTACACTCCTTTGCAAACACGCCTGTTGGCCGAGGCAGAGGCGGCAGGCTGCACAGTGGTCGACGGATTGGGGATGCTATTGCACCAGGCCGTGCCGGGCTTTGAACGATGGTTTGGCACCAGACCCGAGATTGACGAAGAAACCCGCGCTGCCGTACTTCGATGAAATATCGGCTGGGTCTGACAGGCTCTATCGGCATGGGTAAATCCACAACCGCCCGGCTGTTTGCGGAGGTGGGGTGTGCTGTTTGGGATGCAGACGCCGCGGTTCATCGACTCTATGGTCTTGGCGGTGCCGCGGTTCCACTTATCTCAGAGCGGTTTCCAGAAGCGGTGAAGGCGGGGCAGGTGGATCGCAGTGTTCTGAAGGCCTTGATTGCAAAGGACAGTGGAGCGCTGGCAGGGTTGGAAGCTATCGTACATCCGCTTGTCCAAGAAGATCGTGTTCATTTCATGACGGAAGCGAAACAGGATATCGGCGTTTTCGATATTCCATTGCTGTTTGAAACCGGTGGTGACGCAGAGATGGATGCCACGGCCTGCGTCTCGGTTTCACGTGAAACGCAACGTGCACGAGTCCTCGCTCGTGGCACAATGACTGTGGCAGATCTTGAGCGGATCCTGGCGCGTCAGATGCCGAATGAAGACAAATGCACGCGCGCCAATTGGGTGATAGAGACAGACACAATGGAACATGCCCGCGCTCAGGTGCAGGCTATCGTTGCCGAGATTGAGGAGACCCTATCCCATGCGTGAAATCGTACTCGACACAGAGACGACCGGCTTCGAACCCGAGCAGGGGGACCGTATCGTTGAAATCGGTGCCGTTGAACTTTTCAATCATATGCCCACAGGTAAGACCTATCACCAGTACATTAACCCTGAGCGCGGTATGCCGGACGAAGCTTTTGGTGTGCATGGCATCGGTCCAGACCTGTTGTCTTCGCCGCGTCCGGCGGAGCCGGGTGAGGTCACCCTCAAGGACAAACCGCTTTTTGCAGAAATTGCTGACGATTTTTTAAAATTCGTTGGTAGCGATGCGAAGTTGGTCATCCACAATGCCAGCTTTGATATGAAATTCCTCAATGCGGAGCTTCGGTGGAGCAAGCGCCGCTTGCTACCGAGTGAGATCGCTATCGACACACTAGGTATGGCGCGCAGGAAATATCCCGGGTCTCCGGCCACGCTCGACGCGTTATGCCGACGGTTTTCCATCGATAACACAGCAAGAACACTGCACGGTGCTTTGCTCGACTCGGAGATTTTGGCGGAAGTTTATCTCGAACTGATTGGGGGAAAGCAGCCGGATTTTGGTCTGAGTGCGGTGCAGGAAACGGCGGGTGCCAGTGATCTGGACAGCAATTGGCGTCCCCAACCGCGCCCGACGCCTTTGCCATCGCGTTTGTCGGACAGCGAAAAGGCGGCTCACGCCGCCTTTGTCGAAACTCTTGGGGATGCTGCTCTTTGGCTGAAGAGCTGATCCCGATAGGGTCAGGCGGTTCCGGCGGGCTGCTCGGACGCGCGGCGCTGCAGTTCGGCCCGGTAGAGAGCCAGAAAATCGATCGTCTCCAGGTTCAGCGGCGGGAAGCCACCATCGCGGGTGACGTCCGACACGATGCGACGCACAAAGGGGAACAGCATGCGCGGGCATTCGATCAGCAAGAACGGGTGCATCTGATCTTCGGGCACGTTCTCGACATGAAACACACCCACGTAATCAAGTTCGAGCAGGAACAGAACTTCAGCGTTTGACTTGGACTTCGACTCGACCTTGAGCTTCATCACGACTTCGTACTGATTGTCGGCCGTGCGTTTTTTGGCATCAAGATTAACCTGAACCTGAACGTCGGGTTGAACTTCGCCGGTTACACCCTTTTGCGACAGGATGTTTTCAAACGACATGTCACGAATGAATTGCGCGAGAACGTTCATCTTCGGCGCCTGTTGGGGCGCTTCAGCGCCTCCGTTGGTCTCTGCCATGGATACTCTCCGGTTTAAATATTGTCAGTCTTGGGCATAGCAGGCGGGAAGTCGACGCTCAATGCCTACTGCGACGACGTGTCAATGCCTTGTCCAACCAGACCCGGGATGGTTCGGCGACTTTCCCTTTGGAGCCTCGGTAAACTCTCCGTCGATGACATCCTGCGAGGCCGGCGGCGCGTTGCGTGGATCGTGCGGGCGATGCATCTCTGTCGGTTGCGGCCCCATCTGGAAGCTGCTGACCTTAACGCGCTTGCGTACCCATCCGAAGACAGCAACACGCACCGGTGGTGCAAGCAAGGCAAAGCCCACGGCATCGGTAAAAAAACCTGGCGTCAACAAAAGCGCGCCGGAAATCAGAATCATGGCACCATGCGCCAGCGGTTGGCTGGGATCCTCGAGCTGAGAAAAGCTGCGACGCAAGTCGTTTATGGCACGCGCACCTTGCTGTTTGACCATCCAAGTGCCGAGAATAGCCGTCAAAATAACGATCAGCAAAGTCGGCCACAGACCGATAAGGCCCCCGACCTGAATGAACAGACCGATCTCGATCAGCGGGACCAAAAGAAAGGCCAGAAACAGCCGCATAGGTAAATCCTCCGTTTGCCGTGACTGTCGCCCTGCCGAACCTTCGGGCCGGCTTCTGTGGACTTGTCCAGACACGTCACCTACATAGGTATGCAGAACCGAAATTTCCATCCAATGACCTGCGAGGCCTTGATGCAAAGTACGCTTCTCCAGTTGCTTATTCTGGGCGGTATAGTTGTTTTCCTGGTGCTTCGGCTCCGTAGTGTGCTGGGCACGAGAGAGGGATTCGAACGAACTGACGAGACCCAGGCCACGGCACCGGAGCCGTCCAGTCGCAAAGGCTTCGAAGTCATCGAAGGCGGCCCGGATCATGATATCACCGATCACGTTCCCGAGGGCAGCGATTCCGCCTTGGCACTGGCCGAAATGAAACGGATGGAGCCGAGCTTCTCCGCGACTGAATTTCTCTCCGGTGCCCGCGGCGCATACGAAATGATCCTGATGGGATTTGAGCGCGGCGAAATTGAAGAGCTGAAACCGTTCCTTGCCGACGATGTGTACGAAACCTTCGTCGAAGTCGTCGCCAGCAGAAAGGCTCAAGGTCTGACCATCGAAGCACAATTCGTTGGCGTACGGGATCTTGCGCTGAACGAGGCGACTTTCGACGCGGCGACCAACACCGCCGAGATCACTGTGCGCCATGTGGGTGAACTGACCTCTGTCGTCAAAGACGCGACTGGTGAAGTGATCGAAGGCTCGCCGACGGCTGTGAAACGGCAAAAGGATATTTGGACCTACGCCCGTGTCATGGGCAGCTCCGATCCGAACTGGCAATTGGTCGCAACGGACGAATGATCCGTCTGGTCCTCGCGCTCTGTCTGGCCATGGGACCCATGCCCGGATCGGCGCAGGACGCGCCGGACGTCAGCTACGCGGTGCTGGGGTTCGAGGATTTGAATGGCTGGGACAGCGACGACCACGCCCAGGCATTGGAGGTGTTCCGCAACACCTGTCGGGACTTCGACGATCCCGACTGGCGGGCCCTGTGTCGCGTTGCCGACGAGGCCGGCAATGCCAGAGACTTCTTCGAGTTGTTTTTCCGCCCCGTTCAGATCAGCGACGGCACCGGAGAGGCGCTGTTCACGGGGTATTTTGAGCCCGAACTCAGGGGGTCTCCTGTTCCGACGGCGCGCTATCGATACCCGATCTACAAAATGCCCGAGGAGGCGCGGAACAATCGTCCCTGGCTGACGCGTCGTTCTATCCTGACGTCCGGCGTGATGAAAAACCGCGGACTGGAGATTGCTTGGGTTGATGACCCTGTTGAGCTCTTTTTCCTTCAAATACAAGGCTCTGGCCGTGTGCGTTTCCCCGACGGACACAGCATCCGGGTCGGCTATGGGGGATTTAATGGGCATACATATCGTTCCATAGGGCAAGAACTTGTGCGCCGCGGTATCTTCAATATGCACCAGGTTTCGGCCCAAGTGATTGGCAATTGGGTCCGGAGCAACCCATCCGCGGGGGAGGAGCTGTTGTATCACAACGACGGCTACGTTTTCTTTCGTGAAGTCAGCGAAGTGCCGTCGGAACGCGGACCATTGGGTGCCATGAATAGGTCGATTACGGCCATGCGGTCAGTGGCTGTAGATCCAAGATTTACGCCGCTTGGCGCGCCGGTCTGGATCGAAAAAGGGGGGCGCAGCCCTTTGAAACGGTTGATGATCGCGCAGGACACTGGATCGGCCATCAAGGGTGCGCAACGTGCGGATATTTTCATCGGTACAGGTTCGAGAGCCGGTAGGATCGCTGGCAAAATCAAAGATCCCGGCCGTATGATCGTGTTGATGCCGATCCAACGGGCGTACGCCTTGCTTCCGGACTGGATTGAATGACCCGCCGTCGGAAACTACACCCCGAGGAGATGGACCTCTGGAAACAGGTGACCCGCAGTACGGAACCTTTGCCAGATAAGCTGAAGTCGCATCCTGCGCCGACTGTCGATCCGGCGATGTCGCGCCCGTCAGAGCGCAAGGATGCGCCTTTGCAGTCGTTTGATCTGGGTGAGAAAGTTTCCCGAACTGAAACCCACGTCTTTCCCCGAACGACGGCGGATCGCTTGCACAATGCGCCTGTGCGGATGGACAGCAAGGCCTATCAGCGGCTGAAGCGTGGGAAGCTTAAACCCGATGCGCGTATCGATCTGCATGGCATGACGCTCGATCAAGCGCATCCCACATTGAATCGCTTTATCATGGGCGCACAGGCCAAGGGTCACAGGCTGGTGCTTGTGATCACTGGTAAGGGTGCTCCGCAAGATCCCTACGATCCTGCGCCGCGCCGGAGGGGTGTTCTGAAACAGCAGGTGCCGCTTTGGATGACGATGGCGCCCCTGTCCTCTGCGATTTTGCAGGTCTCGGAAGCGCATCTGAAGCACGGCGGATCAGGGGCTTACTACGTATATCTGCGTCGCGGGCGCTAAAGCATCCGGGCCGCGCGACGCACCCCTATGATCATGCACACCGTGGCAAACACGAAAAATGCGGCCACGCCAATGTACTGCGTTTCGATCCCGATGCCTGCATCGATCAAGACACCGGTTATGCCCGGTCCCAGAGCAGAGCCCAGAACCATGACCGCAGCGGCCATTGCCTTGATCGCGCCAAGGCTGCGGGTGCCATAGAACTCGGCCCAAAAAGCATTCGGCAAAGTTTGGTTGGCACCAGCGCTGATGGCGAGGAACATCAGACCAAGAAGTGCGGAAAACAGGCTTTGTCCTAACGCGAAAAGCACAAAGGCCGCCACCATCGGCAGTTGATACCAAGGCAGCAAACGAGCCGTGCCAAAGCGATCCAGCAGGCTACCGGAGAGCATCATCGCAGAGACAGCGGCGAGTGTGTACAGCGGGAAAAGCGCAACAAGCTCCAGGTGCGACCAGCCTTTGATCTCGGCAAAATGCACCTGTTGGAAAAAGAACGCCGTGTTGAATGCGCTTGGTCCCAGTAGGGCAGGGATCATGAACCAGAATAGAAAATGACGCAGCATTTCAGGCCGTCGCCAGTGCCGACCGAGCATCCCGGTGGCGTGATCCGTTTCCGCATGACTTTGCGGTGTGCGTTCTTGTTTCAGCAAACGGACCAAGACGGGGATCGCCAACAATGCTACAACCGCTGCCCCGACCCATAAGAACCGCCAGTCGACGAAGACCATTAGCGCCACGAAGGCCAGTGGCAAGATCGCCTCGCCGATGGAAAAGCCGAGCGTTGCCACGGACAGCGCCTTGCCCCGTGTGGCCACGAACCAACGCCCCATGGACACCACTGCGATATGGCTCGTCATGCCTTGGCCGGTAAACCGCAGTGCGAAGATCACCACGGGAAGCAGTGCTGCCCACATGTTAAACGCCATGAACAGGCAGGCTGCGGAGAGCATCGCCAGAACGATCCCGCCGATAACGCGCGTGCGGAAAATGTCGGTCAAACCGCCAGCCCAGATCATCACGGCGGCTGAAACGCTTGTGCCGATGGTGTAGGTCAGCCCCCAATCGCCATGGCTGAGGCCAAAGCTCTCGCGGATTTCACCGGCAAAGATTGAGATGAAAAAAGTTTGACCGAAGCTCGACAGGAATGTGAGTAGGATGCCCGCCGCCAGCCACTGCGCATTGTCGAGAAAAAAGCGAAAAAGGTTCATGGCATGTGGATGCGTCGGTCATGCAAAATGCGCAAGACCGGAATGCAGGCCCATGCACAAAACCTACTGATCAGTTTGACATGGCACCAGCCTGAGCCGTTACGCCAAGAAGTGACCCGATCAGACCAAAAATCGTGCGTGCGCTGGTGACAGGGCTTTCTGTTGCCAGCAGCGTATCATCCGGCTGAACCTCGAATTGGCGAGCTGCAAAGAGACCGTCGGCACTGGTCAGATCAAAGGTAAAGACAACTTGTTGTTTTTGAGGGCCTTTTCCGATCTGGTGCGCTGCGTATTCCCGCAGGACCAGCACGCCTTGGGGATCGGCGCGATTGTCTGAGATCCCACCCATGAGCGACATCGCCTCTATTGCGTTGAGCCGATCCTTGGGGAAATAGATCATGTTTTCGATGCCAGCGGCGCCCAGTGCGGTAAAGCTGCGGTCATCTTCCTCCACAACCACGCTGTCACGCGGCCACATCAGGGCATTGCGCGACCCGTCGGCGAACAGCTCTTTGGCAGAAATGACATAGGTGTTCGACCCGCGCAGCAGTCGTACGTGCGGGTTGCGCATAGAGGCGGGGATACCGCCGGCATCCGCCAAGACGTTCAAGATTTTGTAGTTGCGCGAGGGCATTGGATAGGCCCCTGGATTGACCACACCGCTCACCATATCCACTGCATGGTCTCTTCCCTGGGTCAGGCTCACCTGTACCTGCGCCGAAGGAATGATGGGCTCCAGACGGCTTTGAATGCGCGAGCGTGCGTCGGACGGACTAAGGCCGCGAACGCCTATCTTGTTGATATAGGGCAGGAAAACCGATCCATGCGCGTCGACCTCAAGCCCCTCGATCTTGGTGAAGTTCTGGCCGGGATTGGTCAGAAGAGAATTTTCCCGGCTATCCCAGATCGTCACGTCCAGCAGGTCTCCGGTGCGAATAATCGAAGAGGTGCTTCCGGACGACGTGTTGGGCCAATGAACAGATTTGTTTCCTCCTGTTTTGGGCCATGTCGCGATAGCAGGCATATTGGCCCGCGTGACCTGAACCACCTGAAAGGTCGGTTGCTCGGTATTCTGTTCTCTAACAACCTCTGATTGGAGGGCGGCCCCACGTGGAAGGCTGCACGCAGAGAGCGCAAGTGTCAGAACGATCATGGGTAAAAGACGCAGCTTCAAACTCACGCCGATCCCCCGAGCGGTGATTGAGTTCTTCTGCATACCCTGTTTACGTCGATGCACTTCATTGGCTTTCTACATCAAACAAGAGAGGCGATCAGCGTGTCACGCGTATGCTTAAAAGAGTGTAAAGTTTTGCTTGGCGCCTCGGGAAAGGTTGGCCGTATGGTCCGCACGCTTATGCAGGGAGACGGCTCCGGTTTGATTTGCCTCGGCCGTTCAGGCGCGCCGGGCGTCATGAAATGGACAGATATCGAGACGCAAAATTTTCAGGGTGTTCAAGCGGTTCTGGCTTTTTGGGGCGTGACGTCTGGCGACGATAGACAACTGTCCAGGAATGCAGAACTGGCGATCAAGGCGCAGGAGCTTGCCGTCACGCTTGGCGCGGAATTGGTGGTGCACTGCTCCAGCGTTGCGGTTTACGGCGCGCAGGCGAAGGTGTTGACGGAGGACACTTCCCTGCGTCCGGCGAACGCCTATGGCCAGGCCAAATCTGACATGGAGAAAGCTTTGGCAGATTGGCAGGCATCCCATCCGGGCGGGCCGAGGACAATCGTGCTGCGTTTGGCAAATATCGCCGGAGCAGACAGCTTGTTTGGTAATCTGGTTCCGGGCGGTACCGTGAGGTTGCACAGTTTCCCCGATGGGCGAGGGCCGTGCCGAAGCTACATTTCCCCCGTTGATTTAGTCACTGTTTTGGGCCGTTTGAGTTCGTCCGCGGAGATATCCGGGACTTTCAATTTGGGTGCGCCGGTGGCGACAGATATGGCAGATATCGTGCGTGCCGCAGGGGCCAAAATTGAGTGGGAAAGAGCACCGAGAGATGCGATTCAGGAAGTTACCGTCGACATGACACAGCTTGTCTCGCATCTGCCTGGCCTGTCTCTGGCTCATGACGCAACGACGCTTGTCTCGGACGTTCACGCGGCGGGTGGATGGTCGGAGAGCAGTTTGTGAGCGGTCGGGACCGAATTGCCGGGCTGACGCGCGTCCTCGATGTGGTCTATGCAATTGGGCTAGGGATCTTGCTTTCGCCGTTGATCCTCTTTGTTGCGCTGGTTGTCTGGCGGCGCGAGGGCACACCAATCCTCTTCAAAAGCGAACGGATGCACGCGGTTGATCAGCCTTTTTTGCTGTGGAAGTTTCGCACGATGGAACCTGTGACGCAGGACCAGGGCGTGTCCGGCGGAGACAAAGCTGCACGGATAACGCCGACGGGCAAATGGCTGCGGAGAACACGGCTTGATGAGCTGCCTCAGCTTTGGAATATCCTCCGGGGCGATGTGGGTTTCGTCGGGCCTCGCCCTCCTTTGCGGCGTTATGTGGAGATGTTTCCAGAGCTTTACGCCGATGTGCTTCGGGAGCGGCCCGGCGTGACCGGACTTGCAAGCATGATCTACCATGGTCATGAGGAACGCCTCCTGAGCAAAACCGAAACGGCCGCCGAGACGGAACAGGTCTATTGCCGCCGTTGCATCCCGACGAAGGCGCGGCTGGACTTGATATATGCCCGTCGGCGCACGCCTTGCACGGATATGCGGCTTATGTTTGCAACGGTTTTCCGGCGGGTATCGATGCATGACCGTCGTCCGGTAACGAAGCGTTAACCGACATTTTAACTGCGCATTTTTATTTATTAAGCCGAAGGTAAGCTGCGACCGCTAGACCTGCCCTTGGTGGGAGAAAAGGTGAGTGGGATGGCGAGCAACAATGAGCTGGCCCCGATCATCATCAAGCGCAAGAAGGTCGTCGGGGGTGAAGGCCACCATGGCGGCGCGTGGAAAGTAGCATATGCGGACTTCGTGACCGCTATGATGGCTTTCTTTTTGTTGATGTGGCTGCTGAACGCGACGACGGACAAGCAGCGTAAGGGGATTGCAGATTACTTTACACCGACTATTGCGATAGCTCGGCTATCAGGCGGTGGGGACGGATCTCTCGGAGGAGATTCCGTCTTTTCGGAAAATACGCTGCCACGGATGGGGACAGGCGCGACCAGTCTGAACGCAGCCTCGATACGTGGTGATACAACAACGGATTCCGAAGGCAAAAGTGACGAGGAGTCCGCCGAGGCAAATGAGCAGTTCAAGGAGGTCGAAGACATGCTCATGGGCCGGGGCGGTGAAAGTATGGTCGCCGACGAACTGATGCAGCACATCGTCACCCGTGTCACGGATGAAGGCCTGGTGATTGAGCTGTTCGAGACAGAGACGGCGCCGCTGTTCACGGGGGCGGCTACGCCGACCCCCCTGCTCGAAGATCTTGCGGTTGTTTTGGCGCGCGCGTCCGAGATTGTGACAAACGCCATGGCCATCGAAGGACATACAGCGGCCTATCCCTTGGTTCTGGCCGAGGATCCGTCGTGGAATGTTTCCGCGCTAAGGGCATCTGTTTTCCGAGAATTGCTGACGGGTGACGGGCTGGACCGAAAAAGAGTCCAGCGCCTGACCTCGCACGGCGATAGAGAACCCTCACATGCGAACCCAATGAATGTTCGTAACAATCGGATTGAGGTGGTATTTCTGAGAGACATTTGATCCGGAGCTGACCCGGGCAAAGAACCGGGTTTCGTGGGGAAGAATTGATCGGATTTTAGCTGTTAGCCGGGCGTTAAACCCGTTGGCCTTACTAGTTGTCTCGAAATTTGAACGAGACAGCAGAAAGGCGTGTCATGACAATCTCATCATCCCTCAACGCAGGCGTATCAGGACTGGCGGCCAACGCCAACCGCTTGGCCACCATCTCTGACAACATCGCCAACTCCTCCACGCGGGGATACAAACGCGTGGAGACAGAGTTTGCGGCAATGGTGACGGCCGGGCGAGGTGGTACTTACACAGCGGGCGGTGTGCGCACCACGACCAATCGACTGGTGTCTGAAAACGGCGCGCTTGTGTCGACAAACAACCCTACTGACCTTGCGATCAGAGGTTCAGGTTTCTTGCCTGTAGCGCAGGCGACGGAAGTGCTTGCGGGGAACGGGAACCAGCAAATGTACTTGACGACGACAGGCTCGTTTCGCCTGGACGCTGATGGATATTTGCGTAGTGAATCTGGACTGATGCTCATGGGCTGGGCGGCCAATGCAGATGGTACCATTCCGACCAACGCGAGGGACACCTCTGCAAGCCTTGAACCGATTCGAGTTGCTTTAAATCAATACCTTAGCGAGCCAACGACTTCCGTCACTCTGGGTGTGAACTTGCCTGCGACGGAAACCACGGCAGGGGCAAGTGGCGACTCGCTTGAACTTCCGGTGGAGTATTTTGACAATTTGGGCCGGTCTGAATCGTTGACAGTCAGCTTCACGCCGACTGTCGCTGCCTCCGGATCTTCGAACGAATGGACGATGGTCATTAGCGATTCAGCGAGCGGCGGCGCAGTCATAGGTGATTACACGGTAACCTTCGACGACACGCCCGCCGCCGGTGGGACACTCTCCAGTGTGAGCGCACCGCTGACCACCGGCGGCACGTACGTTCCGGCAACCGGGTCGGTCATCGTGAGCGCAGCGGGTGGCCCCATCGAATTGACAATCGGCCAACTCTTTACAAACGGCGGTTTAACCCAGCGCTCGGACAGCTTCGCACCGTTGAACATTGCAAAGGATGGTTCTCCTGCCGGGCATATCTCCTCGGTGGAGATAGATGAAACCGGCCAGGTGTTCGCACACTCCGACACAGGGATCAGCGCGTTGATTTATCAGGTTCCCCTGGTCGATGTGCCGAACCCGAACGGTATGATTGCCTTGAACGATCAGATTTACCAGCCGTCCCAGGAAAGCGGCAGGTTCTTTCTGTGGGATGCGGGTGATGGGTCTACAGGCCAGATCGTGCCCTATGCCCGGGAGGAATCCACCACCGACGTAGCTGGGGAACTTACTGACATGATCCAGACTCAGCGCGCGTATTCTTCGAACGCCAAGGTCATTCAGACAGTCGACGAGATGTTGCAGGAAACCACCAACATCAAGCGCTGACGCCAACTCATAGCTAAAGCAAGGAGGGCAAAAAATGTCCCTGTCGAGTGCTTTGAACAATGCCTTTACAGGCTTGAAAGCGAATACGCGCGCAGCTGGCGTCGTTTCGTCCAACATTTCGAACGCATCAAACGAGGCCTATGGCCGCCGCGAACTCGGGCTTTCCGCGCTGAGCGCGGGAAACCTCGGGGGAGTCAACGTAGCCTCGGTGATACGGCACTCCGATCCCGCTTTGCTGGCGGATCGCATGGTGTCCGATGCGCGGCTTGCCTACAGCAATGACATGTTCACCTTTGCTCAGCGATTGGAAGACATGGTTGGGGAGTCAGGAACAGCGGGGTCCCTGACAGATCGCGTCACCGCATTCGAAAATGCGCTGTTGTCAGCGGCCTCCAACCCATCGTCGACCCAGAGGCTGGAACTGGTGGCCACCAATGCTCGAGATCTGGCCACCACTTTCAACGAACTATCCAAAGAAGTGCAGGTCTCCCGGCAGTCAGCGGACACGGCAATTTCCCTTCAGGTCCGGGATTTGAACGACGCTGTATCGCGGCTGAAGGATATTAACGAGGTTATCGTCAAGGCAAAGGCCACAGGCACGGAAACGGCATCTATCCTTGATGAGCGCCAGGCCATCCTAAATCAGATATCGGACATTGTTCCGCTGCGTATTGTCGAAAGAGATAAAGGCGAAATTTCTCTTTTTACGCGAAACGGCGCAACACTTTTGGATGGCATGGCTTTTGAGGTTGGCTTCTCCACCACAGGAGCAATTGATGCGAGCACCACTTTTGCCAATGGATCACTGAAAGGTCTGACGCTGAATGGTAAGGCTGTTTCTGCGGCAGACGGCGGTATGTTTGCAGGAGGCAGCCTTGCGTCAAAGTTCGCCATTCGTGACGAGGCCGGAGTTTTGCGGCAATCCGAACTGGACGGCATGGCACGCGATCTGATCGAACGACTTGGTCCCGGTGGGCCGGATACGACCTTGGCCGCAACCGACCCAGGCTTTTTCACTGACAATGGGGTGGCTTTCGTCGCGGCAAGCGAGGCAGGTATCGCCGGTCGTATCTCTTTGAACGCTATGATCGAACCTGCGTCGGGGGGCTCATGGCGCATTCGCGATGGTCTTGGCGCGGCCACGATGGGCGAGGTGGGCGATGCAAGCCTGATCAAGGGCATTGCCGACATCCTTGGCGAGCAGATTGCGCCAAGTTCCGGGGCGCTGTCTCCGGTCGCACGCAGCTTTGTAGATCATGTGTCTCAATTCTCTTCTGCCATGGTTGGCGAGCGAGTCCGCTCGGAAAATGCCTTTATCTTCCAAACCGCGCAAAACACCACGCTGAAAGAAATGGAATTATCCAAAGGCGTCGATACAGATCAGGAGCTTCAAAAACTGCTTCAGGTTGAGCAGTATTACACCGCAAATGCCAAGGTCATCTCAACGGTAGATAGCCTCTTTGAGCGTCTGCTGTCAATTTAAGGGGGAATTGAAATGGAAGTTGTTGGTGATATGTCCCGCGTTCTTGTTTTGCGCACGAACCAAGTAAAATTGCGGGAAGAAATGGATAAGCTCGCGGTCGAAGTGGCCACGGGCTTTGTAAGAGATGCAGGGCAACATCTGAAAGGCGACTTGACGGGGCTGCAGGCGATTGACCGCTCCCTTTCCCGGCTTGAGGCATATTCTGTCAACACCACAGAGGCCACCTTTCTTACTGGTTCGATGCAGGTCACCTTGGGCGAGATCCAAAGCCGCTCCGAAACTATTTCGCAAACTCTGATCTCCGCGGAGCTAACGCCCAACGGGTCACTATTGGCCACCATGTCAGAAGACGCCGAAAATGCGCTGAGCCAGACCCTGAACGGTCTGAACCGCAATGTTGCCGGGCGGTTCTTGTTTTCTGGCACAGCCACGGATCGTCGCGCGGTTGAAGGCGTGGATGATGTGTTGACCGATGTGCGAACGGCCTTGATCGGGGCAACCTCAGTCGCAGATGTCGAAACTGTGCTAGACACATTTTTTGGCGCCGGTGGGACTTATGAGACGACCACTTATCAAGGCTCCAACACAGCGCTGTCACCCATGCAGCTGAGCGAGACTGAATCGATTAATGTCGATATTCGCGCCACCGATCCTGTGTTTCGCGAGGTTCTCAAGCCCTTGATCATGGCGGCACTGGCCACCGATGTCGCGCTTGGGTTTTCGCAGGATGTCCAGGTCGAGATGATGGCAAAAGCTGGTCGTGATCTATTGGGCGCTCAGGAAGGTCTCGTGGAGCTGCGGGCTGGCCTTGGCGCCTTGGAGGCGCGAGTCGAAGACGCAGACGCGCGCAATTCAGCAGAAATAACCGCAACCAGCATGGCACGGCTCGATCTGGTAGGGGCTGATCAATACGAATCCGCCTCACGATACGAGAACATTCGGTCCCAGCTGGAAAGCCTTTACGCGATCACGGTCCGGTCACAACGCCTATCGCTAGCGGAGTTCCTCTAATGATCAATGTCCTCGGTATGCTTCTGGCTTGCCTTACGCTGCTCGCGTCACCCGTCGCGGCGCAATCCGTCCGTATAAAGGATTTGGTAGAGGTCGATGGCGTTCGATCCAACGATCTGGTGGGTTACGGCCTCGTGGTCGGCCTGAATGGCACGGGCGACGGGTTGCGGAATTCGCCGTTTACCGAGGAAATCATGCAGAACATCCTCGAACGGCTTGGCGTGAACGTCACAGGCGAACAGTTCCGTCCACGAAATGTGGCTGCGGTCCTGGTCACGGGCCGCTTGCCAGCCTTTGCGCGGACTGGGGGGCAGATCGACGTCACGGTGTCGGCCATTGGTGATGCAGGTAGTTTGCTGGGTGGGACGCTCATTATGACGCCGCTCAATGCAGCGGATGGACAGATCTACGCCGTTGCTCAGGGGACTGTGATTGCAGGAGGCGCCGCAGCGGAGGGCGACGGCGCTCGGGTCGTGCAGGGCGTGCCGACCTCCGGTGTGATCCCCTCGGGTGCGCGGGTTGAGCGGGAAGTTCCGTTCGATTTCACGAGCCTAACCACTTTACGCCTTGCGCTACGAGAGCCAGATTTCACCACGGCGGCGCGGATCGAAGCGGTCATCAACCGATCCCTTGGACGACGCGCGGCAACGATGCTGGATGCCGGCACGATTACGTTGGATCTGGCGCGGGCTGGAACCGGCTCGCCTGCCCGCACGATCGTTTCGATTGAAAACCTGGCAGTGGAGCCACAACGTCGCGCGCGGGTCGTGGTCGATCAACGCTCTGGCACAATTGTCATGGGCGCGGATGTAAGAATTTCGCGGGTGGCCGTGTCGCAAGGTGGCCTGACGCTCCGGATCGAAGAAGCCCCTATTGTGATTCAGCCAAATCCCTTTGCTGAAGGGGAAACGGTCGTCGTGCCGCGCACCGGCGCCGCCATCGAAGAGGAGCCAGGCATTGGTTTAGCCGAAGTGCCCACCGGCACGAACCTATCGGAGGTGATCGCAGGTCTCAATGCGTTGGGCGTCGCGCCGCGCGACATGATCGACATCCTCAAAAGCATCAAGGCTGCTGGGGCGTTACATGCCGATTTCGTCGTGATGTGAAGTTGAAACAGAGGGTTTCTTAACGGCTCACTGTCAGTCTGGACCTGGTTATGGATCGGGAGAGCGAGAATGCTCGGAATTATTGGTTTAGTCGTCTTGTTCGCCATGGTGTTCGGCGGCTATCTCGCCGCTGGCGGCAAGATGGGTATCATCCTCAAAGCTATGCCATTTGAATTCATGATGATCGGTGGGGCAGCAGCAGGTGCCTTCATGATCAGCAATGACGGCGCTACCGTGAAACATACGCTCAAGGACCTGAGTAAGGTCTTTAAAGGGGCCAAATGGAAGCATGAGGACTATCGAGATCTGTTGTGCCTGCTGTTTGAGCTAATCCGTCTGGCACGGCAAAATCCGGTCGCCATCGAAGAGCATATCGAAACACCATCTGAATCTACAATATTCGGTAAATATCCAAAGATCTCGGCGGACAAGTATGCGCTTGAGTTGATTTGCGATACGATGCGCTCCGTTTCCATGAATTACGACGACCCGCATCAAGTCGAAGAGGTCTTGGATAAACGCCTTGATGGTATGGCTCATCATTCACAACATTCGAGTCACGCCCTGCAGTCCATGGCTGACGCTCTGCCAGCCTTGGGAATTGTCGCTGCGGTATTGGGCGTGATCAAAACGATGGCCTCTATCGACCAGCCGCCGGAGGTCCTCGGTAAACTGATCGGTGGCGCCCTTGTGGGAACGTTTCTGGGCGTTTTTTTAGCCTACGGAATTGTCGGCCCCTTTGCGACAAAGGTCAAAGCCGTTGCTGAGGAAGACATGCACTTCTATCACCTCATCCGTGAGGTTCTGGTGGCCAACCTACACAATCATGCAACCAACATATGCATCGAAGTAGGTCGCCAAAATACGCCTGGACACTTCCGACCCAGCTTTGAAGATCTTGAAGAAGCTTTGAAATCGGTGAAGCAGGAGGCAGCATGAGGCGCCTGATTATCGCTCTATTAATTTCGTTCATTCCTTCGTCTATTTTGGCGCAAGAGGTTATTGTACGCACGGGTGAGCATGGGGATTTCACTCGTCTCGTCATGCGCATACCTGCCGGCGCGGATTGGTCCATAAAAGCAGATCCAGCTAAAGACAAAATGATCGTTGAGCTGAGGGGGCAGGATGCTGAATTCGACCTTAGTGCAGCGTTTCAACGTATAGATCGATCCCGGATCTCTGAACTTACTCGGACGGCAAGTGGTGTACTTGAAATTGAACTCGGCTGCGCTTGCGGTGCCGAAACGTTCGTGGCGGATGGGAATCTACTGGTTATCGATGTGAGACCGGGTATCTCTATGCCTGAGAATAGCGGTTCAATAGTTGCTACCAATGAGCCAAATTCACCTCCACCCTCTGCGCCGCAGGTAACGAACCGAGAAGACGCGCCGTTGCTCTCGGATTTAGGGCGCGTTCGCGTCGGAGCCTCGCCCGGTGTCGGCCCATTGAAACAGCCGGATCCTCTTTTGCCCAGGTTGCCGACGAGGATGTCTGTTGATGCGGAGATGAAAGAAAATAAGCCTGAACTGCCAATAAGCACCTCCGTGCGGGTTGGCGGGCAAATTGCCGAAGATCTCGCCGCCGCTGCGACGGCCGGGCTTCTTACGCCGGCTGTTAGGACGGTACCTGATCCGCTTGGTTCGACATCCGCAGAGCAAGTAGATCGTTCCATTGCGGCTGAATCGGCTTCGACCGCTGACTTGGCCATGCAGATCGTCGAAGGTCTCGCTGGCGCAGATCGATCGGGATTATCTAGCAGCCGGGTAAGTTTGGGAGGAGAGAATTGTATATCCGATGGAAAGCTCGAATTGGCGAACTGGGTCGATCCAGATACTGATGCAGCGACGGCTTTTGCTGAATGGCGAAGTGATCTGTTCGGAGAGTTTGACAAGATAAATCCAAAAAAAATGAATGGTTATGCGCGCGCGTTGATCCACTTTGGTTTTGGTGCAGAAGCACGTCAGGTTCTCGACATGAACCCTGATGTTGCAGACCAAACCTTGGTTTCACTCAGCTTTCTTGTCGATGGTGAAAATGACCCAACGGGCATATTTAGCGGACAAATGGAATGTTTGGGCGCTGCTTCTCTTTGGTCTGTTTTGGCTGACTCGCGGCTAGGCGCAGAAGATAATTTCGATCAAAAAGCTGTCCTTCGGGCTTTCGAAAACCTTCCAAGTCACCTCAAAAGACACCTTGGTCCCATTCTGGCTCAAAAATTTGAAGCAGCCAGTTACTCTGATAGCGCCAAGGAAGTTTATCGTCGCCTTGAACGCTCTTTGGGTGCGGAAACCCCCTCAATTTCCTTGGGACGCGCGCAGATCGACCTCGCAGCCGGGAACCTGAACGCGGCCGAACAGAGGTTAAAACCTTTATCAGAGCAAGGAAGCCCGGAGACACCTGAGGCAATTGTTGCGCGAGTTAGAATTGCTGAGGCAAAAGAAGAGAAACTGCCAGAACGGATCTTGGATCTTGCTGAAGCATATTCGAACGAGCTACGCGATAGCGCAGAAGGTGTCGATCTTTGGCAGGCACATTTGCGGGGGCTTCTTTTGAATGGAGCCTTTGAACAAGCTTTTGGGGTATTGCAGCAGGGAAAATCAATCCCACGGGATGTGATGACTGATATGAATGAAGTGGCGGTGGGTTATCTAGTTGAAAAATCAGAGGACATCACTTTTCTTAAGCTGGTCGTCCCGATGCAAGTAGTAGCGAACGCAGCCCCTTTGCGTGATCGGACGCTTCTGGATATTGCAGATCGTTTGGTGAAAATCGGAATGCCTGAACCAGCGTTGTCCTATTTAGATCAAATTACCAACCCAGAAAGTGACCGTGCAGTTCGCTTGATTCGTGCAGCGGCCTTGCTCGACATAGATCAGCCGGCGGAAGCCGAAATACACTTGGTCGGCCTGAAGGGGGAGGACGTTTTTAAGTTGCGGGCGGAAGCTCGGCGTAAAATGGGCGACCACACGTTTGCAGGTGAAATTTATGAGCAACTGGGAGAAGAGGCTGACGCAACAACACAGGCGTGGCTTTCCGGAGATTGGGAGCATGTGGCGGATGACTCTAATAGCGCGTTCTCAGAATCGGCACGTCTTTTGCAAACAGCTCAGCCAGCGCTCGATTTAGCAATTCCAACTTTGGCCGAAGTTGAAACGTTGACTGATCAAAGCTCTAGTTCTTTGAATACATTGCGGACGTTGCTCGATGCCACGCGAATTGAGTCCGGAAATTGATTTTCCTTACTAATTTTAAAGACGTTAGCCATAATTTTAAAGATCTGCAACCTAAGCGAGGCCAAGAAATGGCGACTCACCAACCAGAATGGTTCATTTTAAAAAATATTTATCGAGAAAATAGCTTATTGGGCGGTGTTGTGGAAATAACGGTACCCTTTGGCTATACAGAGGCTCTTGTTTGTTTCATGCGTTTTAAACAAGGGGGGATGAGATGAAGTTTCGAGCTTCAGAGCTTTTTAGACCTACTGTTCTGATGGCTTTGGCTTTGATGGCCATCATCGTCATGATGATCTTACCAATGCCATCTTGGGTGCTCGACATAGGATTAGCGGCGTCTTTTGGTCTCGCTATCCTCATTTTCACGGTCACTCTTTTCATTGAACGCCCGCTGGACTTCTCGGCTTTTCCAACGATCCTGCTCACGTCTTTGATGCTACGCCTGTCTCTGAATGTCAGTTCGACAAAACTAATTATCGGCGAGGGTCATACCGGTACTCATGCTGCGGGCGAAGTTATACAGGGGTTCGCAAACTTCGTCATGGGAGGCAGCGTGTTTCTCGGCCTAGTTGTGTTCGGCGTGCTGATGATTGTGAACTTTGCAGTTATTACAAAGGGTTCAGCCCGGATGGCCGAGGTTTCGGCGCGTTTTGCTCTAGATGCAATGCCTGGTAAACAGCTTGCCATTGATGCTGATATGTCTGCGGGCGCCATCGACCATGCGGAGGCCAAAGCCCGCCGTGAACAAGAACAACAGGAAACGACATTCTTCGGGTCTTTGGATGGTGCGTCTAAGTTCGTTAAAGGGGACGCCGTTGCTGGTCTGCTGATCACTTTGCTGAATCTTGTAATGGGTGTCGTTATGGGCATCGCCGTGCATGACATGGCCGTCGGAGACGCGCTCGAAACCTATTCTATTCTCACGGTCGGTGACGGTCTGGTTTCGCAGATTCCAGCTGTAATCATCTCGATAGCCTCCGGTCTATTGTTGGCGCGTGGCGGTGCAACAGGGGCGACAGATCTTGCAGTAGTTGGTCAGCTTGGAAAACATCCTTCAGCGCTGGCGACGGTTGCAATTCTCATGGTTTTGTTTGCGCTCGTCCCCGGACTGCCGTTCATTCCATTCATCATTGGAGGAGGTCTTCTTGGTTGGATGGCATGGCGACGCGCAACGCGTCCAGCCGAGCCTGAGGCCTCTGAGATGATCGAAGATGAAGTCGAGGAGCCTGCCCACCAGCGTATGGGAGACGTGCTGGACCTCGACGACATACACGTCGAATTTGCGCCCGACTTGGTGAACATGGTTCTGGACCCTGGCACCGGCTTGGACATCCGGATATCCAACATGCGCACGCATATTGCATCCAATTTCGGCCTCATTTTACCTGAAATTCGCCTGACCGATGCGCCGTCCTTGCCGACCGGGACTTATGTTGTTCGAATTCATGGTGTCGAAATGGCCCGGGGCGAACTCAACCCAGATATGGTTATGGCTTTGCTTCCGGATGCGAAGGATTCCCTACCCAGCGGACGTGACGTGACTGAGCCAGTGTACGGTGCGCCCGCGCGCTGGATCAGGCCGGAGGAACAAGATCGGGCCGCCATCACGGGAGCTACGATCGTGACGCCGACCGAAGTTCTTGCGACTCATCTTCTTGAAGTCATTCGTCGCAACTTTGGGCGCCTGTTGTCGCTCAAGACCTTGCGGCGACAGTTGGATGAGATGGTCACGTTGACTAACGCAAACCGGGCCGAGGCAAACCGACGCCTGCTTGATGAGCTGATCCCTGAGAAGGTTCAGATCGATACGTTGCTGCAAGTCTTGCGTTTGTTGCTTGACGAACAGGTTTCGATCCGAAATTTGCCTTTGATTTTGGAAACTATCGCCGAAATGCGTGGTCAACAGACCCAGCCAGAGGCGATTTGTGAACATGTGCGCCAGCGTCTGGGTTTCCAGTTGGTGGCCGGAATGCGGCGCGACGATGGCACCATCCCGTTGGTCCAGCTCTCGCCAGAATGGGAGGAAACATTTCAAGCCTATCAAGTGGAAAGTAACCACGGCGCGTTGGACGTTGCCTTGCCTCCGGATCGGTTTGAGTCTTTGACAACAGGATTGGCCAACACCATTGGTGACGCGGGCAACCGCGGCGTGTTCCCTGCTGTGGTAACCTCCGCACGGAGACGTCGATTCTTGCGCACAGTCATGGTGGCCAAAGGGCTGACTAATCCGGTGCTCTCCTTTGAAGAAATTGGTTTGGAGGCACGTCCCTCCCTTGTAGGAGTGGTGGCGGCTTGATTGATGTCACGTCTCTCCAATCGCTTATCGCCGAGCCATTGTGGATCGCTTTTGCGGTTTTCCTCAGAATTGTGGCGGCGGTAAATGTCTTGCCAGTCTTTGGTGAGCAGATCCTGTCGGTTCGGATCAAATTGGTGCTCGCCTTAATGCTGACCCTGGTTATCCTGCCGACTGTCGCGCCGACATTGTCGGTGCCGCCCGCAGGCTTGAACGGGTTTCTGAGACTAATGGCGACAGAGACTTTGTCTGGGCTTTTTCTCGGCCTGATGCTGCGGATGTTCATCTTTGCTATCCAAACAGCGGGGGCGATAGCGGCCCAGTCGACATCATTGTCTCAACTCCTCGGGCAGTCTGGCATGGATCCCCTTCCTGCCATCGGTCACATCTTGACCATGGGGGCCTTGGCCTTGCTCATGACCACCGGATATCACATCAAGGCGGCAAGTTTTCTTGCTCTATCATATGAAATTCTTCCAATCATGGAATTTCCAAACCCATCATCGATTGCAGAGGCAGGACGGGCGCAGGTCGGTCGCAGCTTTGCGCTCGCTTTCACCTTGGCGGCGCCATTTGTGATTTTGTCAGTGATCTACAATCTAACGCTCGGCGCTATTAATAAAGCAATGCCACAGCTGATGGTCGCATTCGTTGGTGCACCTGTGATTACCTTCGGGGCCATTGCAACGCTATTAGTGGCCTCACCCTTCATGCTTGCGGCTTGGTTGACCGCACTTGAAGGGTTCTTAGCCGCGCCGTTCAGGTAGTGCGCGATGGCTGATCAGGACGAAGCATCTGAAAAAAGTCACGAGCCTTCTCAACGAAAGCTCGATCAGCAGCGGAAGAAGGGTGAGATTCCGCGCGCCACGGACCTCAATACAGCCATGGGGTATTTGGGGCTTCTGATTTGTGGTTTGTCTGTAGGAGGCTACAGCCTATCCACCTTCGCGAATGGAGTTCTACCACTCCTGGAACAACCAGATCGTATGGTTGATATATATTTACGAGACGGAGGATCTGCGCTTATCGGCGCATTGCTGTTTTCAGCCTTCGTACCTGTTCTGCCGCTTTTTTTGACGCCAGCGATATTCGTTTTGCTGACCCTATTCGCAATGCAGGGATTCACCTTTTCAGGCTCAAAGTTGCAGCCGAAAGGATCACGCATCAATCCTATCGAAAATGCCAAGAACAAGTTTGGCCGCAAGGGGCTGTTTGAGTTTTTCAAGAGTTTTGTCAAACTCGCAGTATATTCCATCTTGCTCACCTTGTTTTTGCGCAATCAGTTGGACGCAATTATCGGAACAATTTTCGGTACGCCTGGTGAGGCAGTTCTGGTGATGACCGACCTTATGCTTCGCTTTTTGACGGTGGTAGTGTTGATAGCTATGGTCATCGGCGGAATAGATGCGTTTTGGCAGCATGCGGAACACATTCGCAAAAATCGTATGTCTTTTAAAGAAATGAAAGATGAGCACAAGGAATCCGAAGGCGATCCGCACATGAAGCAACATCGTCGGATGCGCGCCCAGGAGCTGGCGATGAACCAGATGCTCCGTGACGTGCCCGACGCTGACGTGGTTATCGTCAATCCCACCCACTATGCGGTTGCTCTCAAATGGAGCCGCCTTAACGGGACGGCCCCAACGTGCGTGGCAAAAGGCACCGATCATGTCGCTGCGCGTATCCGCGAGTCGGCAAGCGACGCTGGTGTGCCAATCCACTCGGATCCGCCCACAGCACGCGCACTTTTCGCGACAACTGAAATCGGCAACGAAATCCCGACCGAGCATTATCGTTCGGTCGCAGCGGCGATCCGCTTTGCGGATAGCATGCGGATGAAGGCGCGCAACGCTCGGAGGTAGGATGACGAAGTACACTGAACTGGCGAGTATTACCCGCATTATGCTTGAGAAAGATCTGGATCAGCATCGAAAAAGTCTGGACCAAAGTCGTCAGATTGCAGGGGAATTGGCCCAAATTGATGCCATGCGTGCCGCAGCACAAGCGGATGCAGGCGCGATCAGTGCTCGCCAAATGTTGGGGGCCGACACGTTGTGGCAGGGGTGGCTGCTGCGAAAGCGGGCTGATATCCAGCGGCGTGCAGCGCAAGCCCGGGCGCAGGAGATGCAGACTTTGGCTGTTGCACGGGTCGCATTCTCTAGAACTCAGGCGGCTGAAAACCTCGTGGAGCAGGCCCGCACGGAAAACCTCCGCAAGCGGCAACTTGCGGAGGCAGATACAATTGACGCTTTGGGTCAGTTGCGGCGGATGGTGGATTCCGACCAGTAAAGCGGCATTGCGCGCTCAGGTGTCTTGGCGCGCAATTTCCGTAATGAGCACATCCGCAACATCTTTTCCCAGCACGGCGCGGGCCGCATCCACCAGAGACCTGCGCAGGATGTCCATTCGGTCACTTTTGGTAAATGAACCTTCGAACCCACCGATATTTGCGTGGTCGAACATGACCTGTAGGAAAACGTCGCGGAGTTTAGGTTCCCGCGAGTAGACAGCCTCTGTTGTGCCAGTGCGCACTTCAAGGCTCAAAGAGGCCACGACCATAGCCTGCACACGCTCTGTCCCCATGATGGGGATAATGAATTGATTGCTCATCTTCACGAACTCGGTTTGCGTAGGGGCATCGACGTCCACTGCCTCTTCTCCGTCGACGGTTTCATGATGAACCTCGCCATCTGGTGGCACACATTCGACAGCTGCCAGGTCCTCTGGCGCGGGCGATGGCTTGAGCATGATGCCGGCACCGATACCGGCACCAGTTCCGATCAAGGCCAAAAGAATAGGCAGAAGTTTTTTGATCATGCGGTGTCCTCAGAAAGGGAGAATCGCATCCAGCACTTGCTGGCCGATCCGGGGTTGCTGGACGTCGGTGATCTGACCACGCCCACCGTACGAAATTCGCGCTGAGGCGATTTTGTCATAGGTGATTTCGTTTTGGCGGGAGATATCTTCTGGCCGCACGTAGCCGGACACCAGAAGTTCACGCAACTCAAAGTTAACGCGGACCTCTTGACTGCCTTCGATCGACAAAACGCCGTTCGGCAGAACGTCGAGAACGGTTGCAGCTATGCGGAGAGTCAGGCTTTCGCTGCGGCGCACTGATCCTGTGCCATTTGAAGAGGCGGAACTGTCTATGCTCACGGCACTGTCGAGGCTCGCACCATCGGTGATGCCTTGGTTTATTCTTTCCGGATAGCCAAAAAGATCAGGGATGGCCAAAGATTCAGATCCGCCGCGTGAGCGCGCTGTCGTGTTCTGGATCTCTGCGCTGTCATCGATAGAAATCACCACGGTCAGGATATCGCCACGTTTCATGGCGCGGCGATCACCGAGCAATGAGGTTTGCCCGCTGGTCCAGAGCGAGGCCTCGTCCGTGTTTCGTGCGGGCGGGGACGCATCTGGAATGCCTGACGCGATCATGGCCACCCGCTCCGGGCTTTGGGTTTGTGGCGTAAAATCCGGTTCCTTGCCGATGTGGTTGACCCGCTCGCAGGCCGTCAGAGAGCAGATGATGCCGATCATACCAATGGTGCGCAGCATATGGATCCTCATTGCGCCACGAGGACAGTCCCGTCCTCGGCGATTGTGCCGAACAGGGTTGTTCGGGAGCTGACATTCATAACACGGATGCGGTCGCCAACAGCCCCACGGCCAAGCGCGCGCCCTTCCGTTGCAATCCGCAATCCGCCTTGATTATAGATAATCTCCACGACCTGATTGCGGTCGATAACAGCAGGCTCTGCCACTGTGCCGACCATCAGGGCACGACCAGGGTACACGGCATAGAGTGCTTCCAGCCCGATGACCTTTTCCAGCGAATCGTAGGCTCCGGGAACCTGTGCCGGATCCAACCGCACTGCATCGGCCGAGATGATCTGCTGTGCACGAATAGTGCGTGTCGCGACCACGGTTTCGGCCTGTGCGGCAGAGCAGAAGCAGAGGAAAAAAGCCAACGGCAGTCGCATCAGCGCACCTGTGTCGTGGCGCCAAGCATCTGATCCGCCGCCGAAATGACTTTGGAATTCAGCTCATACCCGCGCTGCGCTTCGATCAGATCGGTGATTTCTTTGACGGCATCCACGGAGCTGTCTTCAAGATATCCCTGTCGCAATGTGCCCAGGCCATCGAGACCGGGCGTTGACTGCAGCGCGGGACCGGAGGCTTCGGTTTCCACAAAGAGGTTCGAACCAATCGCTTCCAGACCTTTGGCGTTGCTGAAGCCTGACAAGGAGAATTGCCCCAGCAATTGCGCCTGCGCCGCGCCAGCGAAATATGCATAGACCTCGCCGTCAGCGTTAACGGAAATTCGGGTCGCATCGTCGGGAATCGTGATCTCGGGAGATACAGCGTAGCCATCCGATGTGACGATCAGACCTTCGCCTGTGCGTTTCAGCCCTCCGTCACGCGTATAGGCAAGCTGGCCAGAGGGAAGGGTAACTTCGAGATAACCGTTGCCTTCAATTGCCACGTCGAGGTCACCCCCCGTGGCGGAGAGCGAGCCTTGCGACAGTTGCACGGTGACAGAAGCCGGTCGAACGCCAAGGCCAAGTTGCACACCGGTCGGCAGCACGGTGCCGTTGGAGGCGCTGACCGTCCCGGCGCGGGCAAGTTGTTGATAATGCAGGTCCGCAAACTCCGCTCGCCGAGCGTTGTAGCCGGTGGTGGACATGTTTGCGAGGTTGTTCGATATGACCTCGACCCGCATTTGTTGGGCGCTCATGCCGGTGGCGGCAATCTTGAGTGCGCGCATGGTACTGCTCCTATTTCACGAATGCTTTGAGGGCATCTCTGATGCGTTGATCTTCACGTTCCGAAAAGCTCTGGCCCAGTTCGTAGGCCCGCTGCACCTCGACCATGCGAGCCATCTGCAAGATGGGATCGACGTTGGAGGCCTCGGTAAATCCTTGCATGACGCGGGGATTTTCGACTGGTTCAAATCCTGCTTCGGCATTGAACAACTGGCTGCCCTCTCGAACCATCGAAAGGGAATCAATCGGTTGGACCACGCCGACCTGTCCGATGGGGCGGCCTTCTGAGCTGATTGTGCCGTCTTGGGACACAGCAAGTTGCACGCCGCCCGGTGGTACAAAGATCGGTGCTCCGCCCGCGTCGAGCACGGGGTAGCCGTCAGAGTTCACCAGCGTCCCTTCTGCGCTGGGCGAAAACGCCCCCGCGCGGGTCAGTCGCTCACCATTTGGCGTGCCGACGAGGAAGAATCCGTCGCCCTCAACGGCAAGATCGTACATGCCTCCTGTGGGTTCCAATTCGCCTTGGATAAAGGACGTGTTGTGGATGCGTCCCTGCGCCATGGAGATGGAGTTCACATCGTCGCCGGACGTAATGTACTCTGAAAAGATCACACCCTCTTGCCGAAAGCCTGTGGTATTGGCGTTTGCGATGTTGTTCGCGATAACTTGCATTTCGCGCAGCAAGCCAGATTGGCGCGCCAACGCGGTGTAGCCGGCGGTTTCCATGTCAGCCTCCTGTTATGATGGGAATAATGCGTTCCTGAAAGAAGCCGATGAGCGTGTTTGTCATAAAGCTCATCGACATCCAGAACACGGCCACGATGGCCATCAGCTTTGGCACGAAGGTCAGCGTCATTTCCTGGATTGATGTCAGCGCCTGCAACAGACCGATGCCAACACCGGCAATCAAGGCCGCTGCCAGGATCGGGGTGGAGGTAACAGCTGCCACCCAGAGCCCCATTCGCAACGTGTCAAAGAAGATGGCTTCGTTCATCATGGCGTTAGACCGGCATCCGCAGGATTTCCTGGTAGGCCTCCACGACCTTGTCGCGTACGGCGACAACGGTCTCAACGGCCAGTTCGGATTGGGCCAACGCTTCGACAAGCGCATGCGGATCGGCATCACCGGTCATGGCTTGTTGTGCGATCTGTTCCGCCTGATCCATCTGGCCGACGAAATCTTGCGTAACGCGCGCAAATTCCTCCTCCAGGGGTGTGGCTTTGGTGGGGTCCGGCACCATGGCCGGCTTGGAAGCCGCGTATTTCTGCGCAGCATAAAGCGATCGGACGTCCATTCTGGTCTCCTTTCACGGTGGTTAAGGTTAAGTGGGGGGCTTTAGCGCCGCAGCAGATCCATCAGTGACGTGGACATCTGCCGGGTTTGGTCGAACATTTTAAGATTGGCTTCGTAAGAACGCTGGGCTTCGCGGGCATCTGCGATCTCGATCATCAGATCGACGCTCGATCCCTTGTAGTTGCCCGTTGCATCGGCAAGCGGATGGTCTGGATCGTAGATATCCGGCAGCTCGGTGCGCGACAGGTTCACATCGCCGGGAGCAACGGTCGACAAGCCACCGTCATTGCGTTGCATGTCAAACGACATTGTCTTGCGCCGATACCCAGGCGTGTCGACGTTGGCGATGTTTTCAGACACCACGCGCAGGCGCGCGGCTTGGCTTTTGAGTCCGCCGGTGGTGACGGACAGGGCGTCAGAGAATGCGCTCATGACGGTGCTCCTTTATCTGCGGCCAAGGCTGGCACGAAGAATGCTGAGATTGTTGCGATAGATGGCCAAGGCACGGTCATGTTGCCGCTTTGCGCCCACGGCAAAGACCATCTCTTCTTCAAGAGAGACGGTGTTCCCGTTGGGGTCGACCTCTGCATCGCGTCTCGTGACGTCCACGTCGCGTCCGGTGGTCCCGTTCAGGTGACCGGCCCGGGTGGCGAGTTGGCTCATCATCGACTCTCGCAGGGTCGAACTGAATTCCGGCACCGCTTTGGCACGGTAACCGGGTGTATCCGCATTTGCGATATTCTGCGCGCTCATGGCCTGTTGCAGGCCAGCGTGTCGCGCCATCGCCATCGCCGTTCTGAAGACGTCCAGGTTTTGGAACATCGGGGCTTCTCCCTCGATTGCTTCAATCAAGGCTTAACTGTGATTCCTTTAGAAACGGTTTGCGGACACTGAATGGAGCGTACGATGGAAGAAGAGATCACAGGCTTGAGAGCGCGGATTGCGCAGATGCAGCCCGTACGCGCCGTCGGGCGGGTGCAGTCGGTGGATGGTACGACCATATGGGTGCGCGGGCTGGCAGAAGTTGCCTGCATCGGAGACCGCTTGCGGCTACTCCACGGGCCAAATGTCTTGGGTGGGGAAGTTCTGCGGATTCGCGATGATCTGGTAGCTATGCTGCCTGACGAGGTGGCAGAGGGCGTATCCCGCGGAGATCGTGTGGCTTTATTGGGACCGCCGACCTTGGCGCCTTGTGACAGTTGGATCGGCCGGGTGATCGATGCCTATGGACGCCCGTTGGATGGTGCGCCGTTGGGACCGGGTCAAAAACAGCGCCCATTTCGAGCCAGCCCGCCGCCCGCGGCCGCACGTCGCCGTCTAGGTCCGCGCCTCGGTACAGGTCTCGCGGTGTTCGACACTCTCCTGCCGATTGCTCAGGGTCAGCGAATCGGTCTTTTCGCTGGTTCAGGCGTTGGCAAGTCCCGGCTGCTCGCGCAATTGGCGCAGGGGGTCGAGGCTGACGTGGTTGTCTTGGCGCTCGTGGGGGAGCGCGGGCGAGAGGTGTTGGATTTTGTCACACAGGTCTTGGGTCCAGAAGGTATGGCGCGCAGCGTTGTGGTTGCGGCAACCTCGGATCGTTCCCCTCTGGAAAGGCGGCGATGCCCCTTGGCCGCGATGACCATTGCTGAGCATTTCCGAGACCAAGGTAAACATGTTCTCTACCTTGCGGATTCCATCACCCGCTTTGCCGAAGCGCATCGAGAAGTTGCCATAGCTTCAGGTGAGTTACCTGCTTTGCGCGGCCATCCTCCCTCCGTGGCGCATCAAATTATGCGGCTGGCAGAGCGGGCCGGGAGCGGAACCTCAGAGACTGGGGATATTACGGCTGTCTTCAGTGTGCTCGTCGCCGGATCTGACATGGAAGAGCCCATCGCAGACATCCTGCGCGGCGTTCTTGACGGGCATGTGGTGCTGGATCGACAAATCGCCGAACGAGGTCGTTTTCCTGCAATTGATTTGCTTCGTTCTGTCTCGCGAAGCCTGCCGGAGGCTGCAAGCGAACGTGAAAATGCGCTCATTCAGGACGTTCGAAGACTTCTAGGCAACTACGCACGCTCGGAGACTATGATACGAGCAGGCTTGTATCGCGAAGGCGAAGATTCGGTTCTGGACCAAGCAATGCGCATTTGGAGCGAACTCGATGCTTTTCTTGCCGAGCCATCGCCGGGCGGGCCGGAAAACGCCTTCCAGCGGCTGGAACTTCTTCTTCGTCGCGCCAGTACCACTCGGCGTCAGCAGCCAACGCGCGCGAGACCTAATCGTGTGCAAGCACGCTGATGCGATTTTGGTGGGCGGTCAGAAGCTTCGATTGCCCATCGAAGACAATAGCGTCAGAGCAATCTGGTTGGATCCAAAGCCTGCGTTGGACGAGATATCGGTTTGCAGAAGGTAACTGTAGATTAATTTATTGCGAACTTCCTCATCTTTGATATCTTCAAAGGAGTTTATTCCAAACCTACTCTTAGATTTTTCTTTCATCATCTCAACTTGTTTGTCGATATCGATTTGGCTGAAACCGTTTGGCAACCCCAGAGCTGTTTCAAAAACATCGCGCATCATGGAGTTTCCCAAGACGTTGTACCATTTTGTATTTTCAGAAGCATCCAATCCAGCAAGGGCTGGGGCTTCGCGCTGAAAGCTAAGCGCCGTCCCAATAGCTGGATTCACGTTGTCTACGGCCTCTGCGAACAGCTGCCATTCGTAATTGTCTATGATAGTATCAGCGAAATCTTCTTTCTGAATAGAAATGACAGGTTCCGTGTCGAAACCAAAGGCTTTGGTCAACTTTATCAGCCCGCGATCGCCTAAAATGTTTGCCAAAGAAGCTGGATTATCTGCACCTTCCTCAAGAACGCGTTTTAGCAAATTCTTGGAGTTTGTACGATCCTCTACGCCAAATGCAGATAAAGCGACCTTTAATATATCATCATCGTTCAGAAAATCATCGACGGATGTTATCGCCCCGATGTTTTCCTCAAAATAAGTCTTTGTTGATTCCATCGCCTCAATGGCGGCAGCCTCAAGTGTGGCGGCTGCAAGCGGATTGTTAACGTACTCTTCAGTCTCTAGCAAGGTTTCAAGGTCACTGCGGATCTTTGCATCGTAGGCCGCAACTATGTCCGCAGAAAACCCATCTTTTTGAAATGGGAATTCGGTCGTTTCCTCAAAATTAAAGGCCGAAGCTAGAGCAACGTATCTACTATCATTAAGTTTTTTGGCCAACGCATCGTCGTCCTTCGCCCCTTCGGCTAAAACTCGCTTGACCAGATAGGTACTGTTGACTTCTTCTCCCAGGCCGAAAGCTGAAAGAGCAACACGCAACAGCGTACGATCTTCGATTAGCTCGTCACTTGAAGAAATTGAACCAATTTTCTCACGAAAATAGGACGTGTCGCGCGCCATATCAGCGCTGGCATTAAATGCCGAGCGCTGGTTGTCCATAGTCTTTTGCAAAACCTGCCAGCCGATAAGACCGGAGCCTGGGATCATCGGTGTAATGGGCATTATTTGTGTCCTGCCGCCAAAAGCCGATCCTCACGTGGGATCAGAGCTCTTAGTGCCTTTAGGCATTGATAGAATTGATCGCCAAGAAGTGCGTCCGTGGCCTGCGTCAGCAGTCGGCGACTGTCTGGGTCAATCAGGATATGGCTGAGTTCTTCAATCCGGGGAAGAATCTGTGATCTGGCATCGTCTGGTTCCGCGTCGCCCGTTAGTATCAGCTGAGCTGTGTAGCAAAGCCTGCGGACAGGGGTGCGGGCTTCGTCCGGATGGATTGCATCCCGCAGCCGCAAAACATTGGCGTTAGGTGTCACAATCGAAAGCCTGCTCCGCTTGTCACCATTTTCAATGACGGCACCGTTTATGAGAACGCGTTCTCTAGGGCCGAGCTTTAATACTAGTCCGCTCATCGATTGGTCCTCCGTCCGCTCAAGCCTTTCAGGATAGCGGCATTGATTTCCAGCAGGGGAGTAATCCGACCTTTCCGTGTCAATACTTTGGAAGTTTGCAGTTGGACGAACTCCGCAAGGTAGAAGATCCGCGCGCGAAGCTCCTGTGGAAGTTGATTGCGATCGTCGGCCACATCCACGGCGAGGGCTGTCCATAGCCTCTGATTGTCTGAGAGGGCTTCGACCAGCTTGGGGTACTGCATCGGGCCGGCTTCCGCGGCAGCCTTGATGCGATGTGTCACACGAGCAATTAGCTCATACTCCGTACCGCGCGGTGTCTGAGTGGTCCGTGCATTCTGGGCATAGGCCCGCAGCGCTTGGGTTTGGGCGTTCACTTGAGAACCTTCTGGCTTAGAGGGTCAAAGAGTGTAAACCGAAGGCCAGCTTATCCGGCCTCCGGCGGGCTAATTTACTGGAACAGCGACAAGAGCGACTGAGGCGCCTGGTTCGCAATGGACAGCGCCTGCACACCAAGCTGCTGCTGGACTTGAAGAGCCTGAAGACGGGCTGAGGCTTCTTCCATGTCAGCATCAACAAGAGTTCCAATGCCGGATTTAAGGGCATCGGTCAGTCCTGATACAAAGTCGAGCTGTGTCTCAATCCGGCCCTGAGCAGAACCAAAAGATGCCGCAGCATCGATGGCCGTGTTTATCAGACCTTCGATCTCTTGGAGTGCATTGTCAGCCCCGATCTGAGTGGTGACATCCACATCAGCGAGTTGCCAGAGTCCGCCTCCCACTGTTGCGCCGGTGGCCTGAAAAGCCGCGTATGCAAAGTCGACCCCATCCGTCGTGTCTTCAAATTCGAGCACGAGACCGGTGTCGCCGGTTGCATTGGCGCTGCCAACGGTGGCCGACACAGTGTTGGCATCGCCAGTGTTAATAAGCCGGGCGAGAGCGTTTGCCACGTCTTTTGCGGTATCACCGTCCCGTGCCACATATTCATATACCCCGGCAGTTGGTGTAAAATCACCGCCGCCATCACCAATCGTAGCGTTCCCTGCGGGTGCCGACAACGTAACTTGATAGCCAATTCCCGCCTCGACCACGCCACCTTCGAAGGTGATGGTTCGAGCCGCAGCACTGGACGCACCTGTCACACTCCCTGCGGTACCCGTTATGTAGTCGGTCAATGTTCCCACACCTGTGGACCCAATCACCTGTTCTTGAAAGGAGAGGTCCTCCTTGGAAACGTTGATATCAGATGCGGTCACGCCGGTTCCGGATCGGTCAAGCGATGACAGGATGCTGATTTCGCCGGTACCTGCGATCAGAGAAACATTCGACAGGAGGTTTAGGCCGTTGAACTGTGCCGCCCCGACAACTGCAGAAATCTGATCCCGCAGCGCGGAAATATCAGTCTGAATTTTTTCTCTATCTACGTTTTCTTCTTGGGCGGATACAATCTTGCCTTTGATGTCGGTCAGAAGATCAGAGACAGTCTCAGCCGCCTGGCGGGCGACCGCAACTGTCGACTGGCCAAGATTAAGGCTGTCCGAAATTCCTTTGAAGCCCTTGACATCAGCTTCCATGACTTTCGAAATTGCCCAAACGGCAGAATTATCTTTGGCATTGGCAACTGTCTTCCCGGTGGAGATTTCTTGCTGCGTCTCACCAAGTTTAGAGTTGATGGATTTCAGGGTTTGCAGTGCCACCATGGCGCCGTTGTTCGTCAGGATGCTAGACATGTTTTGTCCTTGCTGTTCAGAAGGCGCTTTGCGCCGGTTGCTTTGGCCGCGAACGGCATCTCTGACGTCTTTCTGACGTATACAGCCCGAAGCTTTATTCGACCTGCGCCACCCAATTTAGGTGCGCTGACCAACTAACCTGCGGAATCCTAATGGAGCGCTAAAAACCTCTTTTCTGGTATCGCAGATTTGACCTAAATCCTTATGCTTTGCGCTCCAGCTTGCGCTTTTCAGGGGCTTGTATGGATAGTTTTCGCCCAAGAGAATCATAGGTTTGCGTGGATTTTCGTGCTCGGCTTAGATCGCCAAGGCGTGCAGCTACATTGCGGATCCCCGCTAGAGCCTGATCAAATAATTCCTGATTCCGGCGTAAGCCTGCTCTGAGAGGAAGCAAGGTTTCCCTGCGAGCATCATGTTCACGCAGCTGCTTCACGAGGTCCTGCTTTTCCTCAACCAGAGACTCTATGCGGTTGAAGTCGCCTTTCAACAAAGCCTCTCGCTCTTGTTTCAGCAGTCGTTCCAGTCGTTCTGTCGTGGTCGGTTCAGACATCGGCCCGCCCCTTCAATGCATGATAAATAGACTCTGCCAAACCGATACCGCCGCTCTCCGCCATTTGTCGGGCCTGTTCCAACCGCAAGAAGGAAGCGAATTGATCCTCGCCAGCTCCCCCGCCCATTGCTTCGGGAGTTTTTCCAACACCCGCAACCTTTAGCATCTCTGCTAGAAAGTTAGCTTCCAGTTCGGTTGCAGCCGCGCGCATTTTCTGCTCGCGCTGTACAGTAGCTGCGAGGAAATCAGATGGCAGTTCCATGATGTTTCTCTCCAATTCGACTCATCTCGGACCGTTTTGAGGGAGATGCAGTAAAGAACCGGTAAGGATGTTTGGATTACATTCCAGAAGTGGAAGAATTCCAGGAGCGAACATGCTGAACCAATTGACAAGCCTGTTGGGCCTGGCCCCGAAGATGGTCGACGCCCATGAAAAGCCCACGGCGAAGGGCGACGATTTCTCAGACGTTTTTGCGGAAACTAACGTACCATCCCATCAATCCAAAGATGCCGGGGCAGAACTGGAACGAGAACCCCCGCCTGATAAAGCGGTCGCGGTAGAAACGAATGATGAAAGTGACCTTGGTATTGCTGATGAGGTAGACGAGTCAGAGGATTTGGATTCGGACTATCCAACTGAGACCGATCTGGTTTTGGATAAGGCGTTAGAGGATGTAAATAAATCAAGCCTTTTGTCATGGAAAGGTGATCCTGAGTCTTCAATCGATAGGCAGTATTTTAAAAACTCACTTCAATTTTCGGAAAATGTGAGCAAGTCTACTAGTGACAGCGATTTCAAGTCGGCCCGTCCGAAGGAAAGTAAGACCAATCACGAACTGCTTGGCGCAAATAATATATTAAGCAGAAAAGATGTTACCTCCTTGAGTAATATACCTGCCCAAACGTCGGATGCTGAAAAAAGCGGGGTTTCGAAAGACGTTAAGCAGTCGATTAGTTTGGCTTTGGAAGGTGCGGAGCGTATTAACCGGGCGGCCACGAATATCGAGGAGCCGAAGAAAACTGGCCTTCACGGCCGGGATAATGTCAAAGACGAAGCGGTTGTTGCCATTTCAAAATCCTCTGAAACTTCTGTCACTGATCAAAGGGCTAGGGACGTATTTGGAAAGGAGCGCCGCTCTATCCGGCCTCCAATTTTCTCTACCTCAGGCCTCGGTGCCGCGCCAAGTTCAGACACTCAAAAAGGTCCGGCTGGTTCGGGTCTCAGCTTTCCGACGGACAACGAGAAGTATACCGCTTCCCACGCGATAGCGTCGGTTGCCTCAAGGCAGGATCCAGCAATGGGAAAGTCTGTTCGGGGCGCTTCCGAAGGAACCGCATCAACGCTTTCAGTGAACGTGAAAATGGTCTCCGCCGGAAAAGAGGAAACATCCGGACATAGACACAAGTCAACTCACTTTATGTCGGGCTTGGGTGACCAGAGTATATCCGCAATCAGCGAAACACATAAGGAAGCCGTGACCCAGTCAAAGGCGGAGGAAATGACGTTAACCTTCGGCAAACACGAGGTTCCCAGATTTATGTCTCGGAGAGCTGCGCGAGAGCTGGAATCAACAAGTTTGAGCAGTAGAGTTGTAGGTCCAACTTCATCAGTATCACCCCAACAGGCAAGCACATCGCTTGGGGTGACGGCCTCAGGGCTGTCGGTGGCTCCTTTAGCCCAAGAGAACGTAGCGAAAGGAGCCCCTTTGGGTCAGATTGACGTCGAGGCTGAAGCGGAGGCCGACCTTATTCTGGAGGAGCTGTCGCTCGGGGCATCAATACGTCGCCAAGTGACGGGCTCCGCGCCGCACGCAATCCTTCAAAACGCTCCTAACCGTTCAGAAGCTGCTGCTGTTGTGCGCCAAATAGCTGAGGGCGCGGCACGGGTAACCGAGGGCACCGTGGAGTTGAGGCTTCAACCGGAAGAACTTGGCCGCGTACGAATGTTCCTCGTTTCTGGAGAACACGGCTTAACAGTTACCATTCTGGCGGATCGACAAGAAACGCTCGATCTCATGCGCCGAAACGTGGACGAATTGGCACGTAACCTATCAGACGCGGGTTTCGAAGGGGCGGGCTTCTCATTTGGTGAGGACCCAGGCTCAGATGAAGACGAATCCACGCGCAGCATCCCGCAAGACCCAGGCGAGGAACCGGAACTTAACCAAAAGGCCGATATATCTACCCAACCGGTGGACGGTTTGGATATCAGGATTTGAGGACACGACATGGTTGAACTTACTTCTCCCCCGCCTCTTTACAAAAGCGCTGCATCCACGACGGTGAAGCAGGCGCAAACGGCAGACAAAGCCGCGTCTTCACAGACCGAGGAAGACGCGGCCGTTCTCAGCTCCGACTTCGAGACATTTCTGAAGATGCTAACGGTTCAAGTCCAGAACCAAGACCCGCTCAATCCCGTGGATTCTACCGAATATGCGACGCAGTTGGCGACTTTTTCTTCGGTTGAGCAGCAGGTTCAGACCAATGACCTTCTGCGCGGGCTTAGTTCCACCTTGGGCGGGAGCGCATTGAGTGATGCAAGCCGATGGATCGGCATGGAAGGGCTGGTGCGGGCCCCTGTCTCTTTTTCCGGTCAGGCAATCTCTGTGCGGCCGGAATACGCGGCGGGTGCTGACGCCGCGGAAATGGTTGTGCGAAACTCAGAAGGCAGCGAAGTCGCGCGCTATGAGGTTTCTGTCGGGGAAGAGAGCATTGTCTGGGGCGGATACGCTGAAGACGGCAGTCAAATGCCCGCAGACATCTACTCTTTCCACATCGAAAGTTTCAGTGAAGGCAATTTGCTGTCCAACTCAATGTCTGAAATCTACAGTCGCATTGATGAGGTGCGAAACGATGATGGTGTCATAATCGTGCAATTGTCCGATGGCACTGAAATGAACGCCGAGATGATCGCGGGACTGCGCGCACCTATGGGATGATGTCACCCGGCGTTGCATCAATTGAACGTGTGCAACGCCAAGGTTCCTGCAACGCCAAGCGCACATCCCAGCGACGCCCAGCCGACGCGAGAAGCCCATGGACGCTTGCGGGGTTCCGGCTCTGGGGTCGCTTGGCGGATCAAGGCGGCCTCGACCAGCTTGGGGAGGCGCGGACCAAATCGTGCCATGACTTGCGCGGTTTTCCAAAGATCCGAGGCCGCAGCTTTTGGACCGATCGAGCCTTTGATATAATCCTCGACCACCGGTTGCGCGACTTTCCAGATGTTCATACGCGGATCAAGAGACCGTGCCACGCCTTCAACCACCACCATCGTGCGTTGCAAAAGAATCAGTTCTGTCCTGGTTTCCATGCCAAAGCGTTCGGTGACCTCGAACAGGTAGGCCAACAATTTACCCATTGAGATCCGCGTCGCGTCCATCCCGAAAATGGGCTCGCCAACAGCCCGCAGAGCCCGCGCAAATTCGTCGATATCGCGGTCCCCGGGAACGTAGCCCGCTTCAAAATGTACCTCAGCCACGCGTTTGTAATCTCGACGAATGAAACCAAACAGGATCTCCGCGTAAACGCGGCGTGTATATTCGTCGATATGACCCATGATGCCGAAATCATAAGCAATAATATTGCCGTTTGGGGCAACCTTCAGATTCCCTTGATGCATGTCAGCATGGAAAAAACCGTCGCGCAAAGCGTGATTGAGGAACAGTTGCAGGACCCGTTGAGACAACACGGCCCGGTCATGGCCGGCAGCGTCCAGCGCAGCGTTGTCACCCAGGGACTCGCCGGCAGCCCAGCTCATGGTCATGACCTTTCGGCCTGACAGCATCCAGTTCACCTGTGGCAGTTCAAAGCCTTCGTCTTTCACCGTGTTGGCTTGGAATTCGCTGGCGGCCGCCGCCTCCAACCTGAGGTCCAGTTCACCCATCACCACCCCCTCGAAGTGAGCGATCACATCGCGGGGACGCAGGCGGCGCGACGAGGGCGAGAGGGTTTCGATCATCGCGGCAGCGAACCAAAATGCGTCCAGGTCCTTGCGGAAGGCCCGCTCGATACCGGGGCGCAACACCTTGATTGCGACTTCCTCGCCGGTTTCACGCAGAGTGGCCTTGTGCACTTGGGCAATGGAGGCGGCCGCGACGGGTTCGCTGAAGTCGGAGTAGATCTCGTCGACCGGCATCCCCAGCTCTTCTTCGATCTGCTTTTTGGCTTCTTCGATGGGGAAGGGGGGCAGTTTGTCCTGCAACACGCGCAATTGGGTTGCCATCTCGGCGCCGACCACATCCGGTCGCGTGGACATGATTTGTCCGAATTTTATGTACGCCGGTCCCAAAGCCTGAATTGCGCGGACGACGGGTGGCAGCGTCGGATCACCTTTTTCACCAAGCCAGCTAAACGGCCAAGCAAGCACGCGCGCCGCCAGTCGCAACGGGGCAGGCGCATCAAAGGCATCAAGCGCCACGCGCATGGCGCCGGTCCGCTCGAACGTGGCGCCCGTACGGATCAGTCGCCAGATATTATGCGGGCCCCTCAAAGCTTCCAGCCCGAATGCAGGCAGGCCACGCCCATCGTCAGATTGCGGTATTTGGCATTGTCGAAACCGGCCTTGCGGACCATCGACAAAAACGTTTCCTGATCGGGGAACTTGCGAATACTTTCAACAAGATACTGATATGAATCGCGGTCGCCGGCAATCACTTGCCCCATGCGTGGGATGATGTTGAAAGAGTAAAGGTCATAGGCCCATTGCATCATCTCATTCGGGATCTGGCTGAACTCCAGCACCATCAGGCGGCCACCGGGTTTTAGCACGCGATAGGCTTCGTTCAGTGCTTCTTGGGGACGGGTTACATTTCGGATGCCGAATGAAATCGTATACACGTCAAAGGTATTGTCAGCAAAGGGCAGCTTCATCGCATCGCCGACCAGCCAATCCAGAGAATCGGCCATGGAGGCAGCCTCAGCCCGTTTGCGCCCTTCGACCAGCATGGATTCGGTGATGTCCAGGACTGTGGAATGGCCAGACCCAGCCCGTTTGAGGAACCGGAAGGAAATATCCCCGGTGCCGCCAGCGACATCCAGCAGTTTCTGGCCGGGCCGCGGCGCCAGCCAATCCATCATCGCATCCTTCCAAACGCGGTGAATCCCAAAGGACATGGCATCGTTCATAACGTCATATTTTGACGCTACGGAGGTGAAAACACCCTGAACCCGCCCAGCCTTTTCCGCCTCTGGGACCTCAGTAAAGCCGAAATGTGTCGTCTTGTCAGGATCTTGCGCCATATACGCCTCTCAGGGCTTGTCGTTACACCGTCTGACCCCTTCTTATAGAGCGCCGCCCGGCCGTTACAATGCGAAGGACCCAGACAATGCCCGAATTGCCCGAAGTCGAGACAGTGCGTCGCGGCCTGACCCCCGCTATGGAGGGCGCGGTGATAGCCCGCGCACAGGTAAACCGCCCGGATTTACGCTGGCCGTTTCCGGAACGCATGGCTGACCGACTCACGGGCGCGAAGGTTTTGCAACTGCGCCGGCGATCGAAATACATTCTTGCTGACCTGTCGACAGAGGAAACGCTTCTGATTCATCTTGGAATGTCGGGACGGATGCTGGTGTCCGGCGATCCGCTGGGACAGTTCGTGCATGACCATCCCGCGGCGGAAAAACACGATCACGTCGTCTTTGACATGGAAAATGGGGCGCGCGTGACGTTCAATGATCCGCGACGTTTCGGGGCGATGGACTTGCTCGACACCGCGACAGCAGAACAGCATCCATTGTTGGTGCAGATCGGGCCGGAGCCGCTGGGCAACCTGTTCACCGAAGCTCATCTTGTAGAGCGACTCAAGCCACGGAATACGCCTATTAAATCTGCTCTTCTTGATCAGAAAATTGTCGCCGGGCTGGGCAATATCTATGTGTGCGAGGCGCTTTTTCGGGCGGGAATTCACCCCGCTCGGCGCACGCGCAACATTGCTTCCGCGCGGATTGCCACGCTTGTGCCCATCATCCGCGAGGTGCTGCGCGATGCCATTGAGGCGGGGGGATCATCCTTGAAGGATTTTCGCCAAGCCGATGGAGAGCTTGGGTACTTTCAGCATAGCTTCGACGTTTACGGACGGGAGGGCGAACCATGCCGCTCGCTCGACTGTGACGCTACGATACAGAGGGTCGTGCAATCGGGCAGATCCAGCTTCTATTGTCCATCTTGCCAAAGATAGGCTTGATCGGTCTGAACCAGATGTTAAGGCTGGGCGTCTGACGGAACCTGACGGAGCCCAATGCCCATGGCCTATGAGACGATCATCGTCGAAGTAGAAGACCACGTCGCCACAATAAAGCTTAATCGCCCAGATGCCCTTAACGCGCTCAACTCAGAGCTGTTGCGGGAACTGGGGACTGCGCTGGCGGAAGCGGATCGCAACGACAAGGTTCGCGCGATCATCATCACTGGTTCACCTAAGGCATTTGCCGCTGGGGCCGACATCAAGGAGATGTCGGAAAAGAGCTATGTGGACATGTACATGTCCGATTACTTCGGACCCGAAGGCGGTGCCATCGTGTCCACCCGCAAGCCGATCATCGCCGCCGTCGCAGGCTATGCGCTGGGCGGCGGTTGTGAACTGGCCATGATGTGCGATTTCATAATCGCGGCGGATACAGCCAAATTCGGCCAGCCGGAAATCAACCTCGGGGTCATTCCCGGTTTGGGCGGCACGCAGCGTCTGACGCGTTTCATCGGCAAGTCCAAGGCAATGGACATGGTCCTGACGGGCCGGTTCATGGGCGCCGAAGAGGCAGAGCGCTCCGGTCTGGTCAGCCGCGTGGTGCCTGCGAAAAGCTTGTTGGAAGAGGCACGCTCTGCGGCTGAGAAGATCTCCGAAAAATCGATAATTTCTCTGCTCGCGGCCAAAGAGCAGGTGAACAACGCGTACGAGACGACCCTGGCACAAGGCTTGTTGTCGGAACGACGCGCCTTTCACGCGCTGTTCAACACCGAAGATCAAAATGAAGGCATGTCTGCTTTCATGGAAAAGCGATCCGCACAGTTCCGCGATCGCTGAATGAGATAACTGCGGGCAAAGTGGGGCGGAAACGTCTTGCCCGCAGGGCTATGCTGCTTTATACGCCGCTGCCATACATGCGCGTGATGCCCGCTCAGGCAAGAATCGGCCCCGTGTTCAATTCGGGTCTGCAACGGCTTTCGCCGCGCACCCCAGTTTTGAACCGAATTCGCTGCTTAGATCAGCGATCACATCAGTAAGGACCGATCCTCATGGCAAATACAGCCCAGTCAAAAAAGCGCGCAAAGCAGTCCGAAAAGCGTTACTCCGTCAACAAAGCACGGCGTTCGCGCGTTCGGACCTACCTGCGTAAGGTCGAGGAAGCCATCGCTTCCGGTGATCAGGCTGCAGCAAAGGCCGCTTTGACCGCAGCTCAGCCCGAGCTGATGCGCGGCGTCACCAAGGGTATCTTCCATAAAAACACTGCATCGCGCAAAATGTCGCGCCTCGCGGCACGTGTAAAGTCCATGGCGGCTTGAACCGTACCTGTGATTTCTGCCCGCGTGGTCAGCCATGCACACTTCTATAAGTGACCGAAGAGCATCACCCCCGTGTGATGCTCTTTTTTTATTTCCTGAATAGATTTCAAACGCTTCTGAGAGTCGGGAGATTCTTTTTCGGGAATCTCCGAGTCAAGTTGGAAGTTCAGTTGCCGCTGCCTGTGGATGGTTGGTAATTTCACCCAGCGAGTCACACCGCAGATATGGGGGGACAAGGCTGCCGATTCCATCGCTCCTGCCGGGGCATGGGATACGTCGCAAGGATGCTGTCACAAGTTTATCCGCGCGATGATCAGGGGAAACCCTGGCCTGTCCAAAGTACATGAAACGAGCCTGTTCGGCTCATCACACCGTCGGGACAATGGCGTGTGAGTTGATCGGTTCTGGAGCATTGTCTCCGTCTCATGCCTTTCGGGTATGGGGTCGATAGTTTCGTGCTTCATGCAAAGGTTTGGCCCGCAGCTGCGCGCACGCGGCTTACGGAACGAAACGAGGAACAGTTGGCGGATGACAAAAGAACAATGGGGCGCCCTCCAAGAGCAGATCTGCAAGACGATCGGACAGAACAATTACAAAACCTGGATCGAACCTCTCCGCTTCCGTGGTGTTAACGACGATGGCATCATGACACTCCAGGCGCCGACGAATTTCTTTGGCACATATGTGTCCCAGAATTTTGGCGACATGCTTCTGGCGCAGATCTCAACCAAGGATTCAAAGATCCGACGTTTGAACTTTCAGGCCGGTATCAGCGAAGCGTCGCGCGCGCCTGATGAACCGAAAAAGCCTGTTGAGCTGCCCGGCGCGGCAGAACCCGTTGCCCGGGCGACCACGGCAAAGGATCAGGCTTTGCCCGGTGCGCCGCTGGATATGCGTTTCACCTTCGACACTTTTGTCGTGGGGAAACCGAACGAACTGGCGCATGCGGCCGCCAAGCGCGTGGCCGAAGGCGGTCCTGTGACGTTCAACCCGCTGTTCCTGTATGGGGGCGTGGGTCTTGGTAAAACGCACTTGATGCATGCAATTGCGTGGGAGTTGTCGCAGCGCAATCCGCACCTGACAGTGCTGTATCTGTCGGCGGAACAGTTCATGTACCGCTTTGTGCAGGCGCTGCGAGAGCGCAAGATGATGGATTTCAAGGAGATGTTCCGTTCTGTCGACGTTCTGATGGTTGACGACGTGCAATTCATCGCTGGCAAGGATTCCACACAGGAAGAGTTTTTCCACACGTTCAACGCGCTGGTGGATCAGAATAAGCAGATCATCATTTCTGCCGACCGCGCGCCGGATGAGATCAAGGAGCTTGAGAACCGCATTCGCTCGCGTCTGCAATCCGGCCTCGTGGTCGATCTGCATCCGACGGATTACGAGCTGCGTCTTGGCATCCTGCAGTCCAAGGTTGAGGGGTATCGCGAGATGCACCCGGGGCTGGAAATCGACGATGGCGTGCTGGAATTCCTCGCGCATCGTATTTCCACCAACGTGCGTGTTCTTGAAGGGGCGCTGACCCGTCTGTTCGCCTTTGCATCCTTGGTGGGTAAGCCGATCAACATGGATCTTGTGCAGGATTCGCTGGCTGACGTCCTGCGAGCGTCGGAGCGGAAGATCTCGATCGAGGAAATCCAACGCCGCGTTGCGGAACATTACAACATTCGCCTGTCCGACATGATCGGGCCGAAGCGCGTGCGTAACTTTGCCCGCCCACGTCAGGTTGCGATGTACCTGTGCAAAAAGCTGACCTCACGATCGCTGCCCGAAATCGGGCGCCGCTTCGGGGGACGTGATCACACCACGGTCATGCACGGTGTGAAGCGCATTGACGAGCTGCGTCAATCGGATGGGCAGATCGACGAAGACGTCGAAATGCTGCGCCGCGCGCTCGAAGCCTGAGACGTCAACACAACACATGGCCGCGCGCCGTTGCATATGCGCCGCGCGGCCTTGACGCTTTGGTAAATACGTTCGACAAATCGCAAAACTGGCTTGGACCACGCGACGCTCCGCGCTAACGTGCGCGTCCGGACTGACGAAGGGGTAAGGGCGATGAAATTCAGCATGGAACGGGCGACGCTGCTGCGCGCTGTAGCTCAGGCGCAGTCGGTGGTGGAACGGCGCAACACGATCCCAATCCTCGCCAACGTGCTGATCGAGGCCGAGGGCGAGACCGTAAGTTTCCGCGCGACGGACCTCGACATCGAGGTTCTGGACAAGGCGGTGGCGCAAGTCGAGAAGGCCGGCGGGACCACGGTCAGTGCGGTTACTTTGCACGAGATCGTCCGCAAACTGCCTGACGGCGCACTGGTGTCGCTAAGCGAAGAGCCTGGCTCTGGCCGCCTGACAGTTTCGGCGGGTCGTTCCATGTTCAATCTCGCGACCCTGCCCAAGGAAGATTTCCCGGTTATGGCGTCGAGCGAGTACAGCTCGAACTTCACGGCCAAGGCGCAAGTGTTGCGCCGCTTGTTCGACAAGTCGAAGTTTGCAATCTCCACAGAAGAAACGCGCTACTACCTGAATGGCGTATACATGCATGTGGCAGATGGCGACGGCGGCAAAAAACTGCGCTGCGTTGCGACGGACGGCCACCGGCTGGCCCGCATCGACGCAGATCTGCCGGACGGCGCCGAGGATATGCCGGGTGTTATCGTGCCGCGCAAGACCGTTGGCGAGATGCGCAAGCTGCTGGACGAGGATGACATGGACATCGCCGTGTCCGTCTCTGAAACCAAAGTGCGCTTTGCCACTCCGGAAATCACGCTGACCTCAAAGGTCATTGACGGTACTTTCCCCGACTACACGCGGGTCATCCCGCAGGGCAACACGCGCAAGCTGGAAGTGGACGCGACCGAGTTCGCCAAGGCCGTTGATCGCGTCGCGACCGTCTCGTCAGAACGGTCACGTGCCGTAAAACTGGCGTTGGATGAGGACCGGTTGGTGCTGTCCGTCAACGCTCCCGACAGTGGCGCCGCCGAAGAAGAGCTGGCCGTGGCCTATGGTGACGAACGGCTGGAGATCGGATTCAACGCCAAGTACTTGCTGGAAATCGCGTCGCAGGTTGATCGTGAAAACGCTGTTTTCATGTTTAACTCCTCCGGCGATCCGACCTTGATGCGCGAGGGTAATGACACCTCTGCGGTCTACGTCGTTATGCCAATGCGCGTTTGACTTCAGTTTGAGCCGATTTTTGCCAAAAATCGTGCCTTCGGCGAGAGTAATTTTGAAGCAAAGAAGCCGGGAGCGTGGCGCGTGTACCTGACGTCGCTGACCCTGTCGCACTTCCGATCTCATAAACGGGCGGTGGTCGAAGTCGATCATCGCCCTGTTGCCATTTGGGGTCCGAACGGCGCAGGCAAAACCAACTTGATCGAGGCGGTGTCGCTCTTCTCCCCCGGGCGTGGTTTGCGGCGGGCGTCAGCGCAGGAGATGGCGCGGCGGCCGGAAGCGCTTGGTTGGAAAGTCAGCGGTGATCTGGTTGGGGTGAACGGCGCGCATGAGGTGTCTTTTGTCTCAGAAGGGGGCGCGGCGCGCCAGGTGCGGGTGGACGACAAGCCTGCGTCTCAGGTCGCGTTGGGGCGTCTGGCGCGTGCAATTTGGCTGATTCCCTCCATGGACCGGCTGTGGATCGAAGGAGCGGAGGGGCGGAGGCGATTCTTGGACCGTCTCACGCTGTCGTTTTTTCCCGACCACGCGCAGGCGTCGCTGGACTACGAGAAAGCAATGCGGGAGCGCAATCGTCTGCTCAAGGACGTGGTGCGAGATGCCAATTGGTATGCCGCGCTTGAGATCCAGATGGCTGAAGCAGGCGCGGCTATCCATTTGAACCGCCGGGCCGCAGTTGCGCGCATTGCGCAGGCACAGGCCGGGGCGGAGACGGAGTTTCCAACCGCTATTTTGGAGTTGGTTCAGTCAGAGGGGGATATGCCCCAGTCCATGGAAGACCTGCGTGCTGCGTTGTCCGAAAGCCGATCTCGCGATCTCCAGGCCGGGCGGACCTTGATTGGACCGCATCGGACGGACCTTCTGGGCACCTTTGCGGCAAAAGAAGTCCCCGCGTCAGAATGTTCGACCGGAGAGCAAAAGGCGCTTCTGATTTCGCTGATCATGGCGAATGCGCGCGCGTTGGCAGAGGATGTGGGAGAGCCGCCTATTTTGCTTCTGGATGAAGTGTCTGCACACCTTGATGCAGGACGCCGCGCTGCATTGTTTGACGAGATTTCCGCGCTTGGCGCGCAGGCATGGATGACTGGAACCGGACCCGAAATGTTTGCGGAACTTGGTGACCGGGCGCAGGCACTGGGGGTCACGGAGGAGGGGGCTTCCTCTGTTGTTTCGAAAGCAGCGCTGAGCCACTAAATCTTGTGTCATACGCGTGACATTCCCCGCGTCCGGGTCTATAAATCGGGCGATAATAACAAGGGAAATGGGCATGTCCGACCAGCCGAGCGCCAACACCGAGTACGGCGCCGATTCCATCAAGGTTCTCAAGGGCTTGGAAGCAGTCCGCAAACGTCCCGGCATGTACATCGGCGACACCGACGATGGCTCGGGCCTGCATCACATGGTCTACGAGGTCGTGGATAACGGCATCGACGAGGCGCTGGCCAAACATGCAGACTATGTGCATGTGAAAATCCACGCCGATTCCTCTGTGTCCGTGCGTGACAACGGCCGTGGTATTCCCACCGATATTCACACCGAGGAGGGCGTCTCCGCCGCGGAGGTCATCATGACCCAGCTGCACGCGGGCGGTAAGTTTGACCAGAACTCCTACAAGGTGTCCGGCGGTTTGCACGGCGTGGGTGTGTCTGTGGTGAACGCGCTTTCTGTTTGGCTTGAGCTGCGCATCTGGCGCAACGGCAAGGAACATTACGCAAAATTCGAACACGGTGATACCTCAGAACATCTTCGTGTCGTCGGCGAGGCAAATGGCGAAACCGGGACAGAGGTGCGCTTTCTCGCCTCGACGGGCACGTTTTCCAATCTCGATTATGACTTCCACATTCTGGAAAAGCGCCTGCGCGAGCTGGCCTTCCTGAACTCGGGCGTGCGGATCATCCTCGAAGATGAGCGTCCGGCAGAGCCGATCAAATCCGAACTGCACTACGAAGGCGGTGTCCGCGAATTCGTGAAGTACATCGACCGGTCCAAAACGGCAGTGATGCCGGACCCCATTTATATGGACGGCGAAAAGGACGGTATCGGTGTCGAAGTCGGCATGTGGTGGAACGACAGCTACCACGAAAACGTGCTGCCTTTTACCAACAATATTCCTCAGCGCGACGGCGGCACCCACATGGCGGGTTTTCGTGGCGCATTGACACGCCAGTTGCAGAAGTACGCCCAGGAAACCGGCATCGCCAAGCGGGAGAAGATCAACTTCACCGGTGATGATGCACGCGAAGGTTTGACTGCTGTGCTGTCGGTCAAAGTGCCGGATCCGAAGTTCTCCAGCCAGACCAAGGACAAGCTTGTCTCGTCCGAAGTGCGCCCGGCGGTCGAGAGCCTCGTGAACGAAAAACTTGGCGAATGGTTCGAAGAAAATCCGACCCAAGCCAAGCAAATCGTCGGCAAGATCATCGAGGCTGCAATGGCCCGAGAAGCAGCGCGCAAGGCCCGCGATCTCACTCGCCGTAAGACGGCGATGGACGTATCGTTCAACGCGGCCAAGCTGAAGGATTGCTCGGAGAAAGACGCCTCCAAAACCGAACTGTTCCTGGTGGAGGGTGACTCCGCCGGCGGATCTGCTCAGACCGGACGTGATCGCCGGAATCAGGCGATCTTGCCCCTCCGTGGCAAGATCCTGAACGTGGAACGTGCGCGCTTTGATAGGATGCTGGGGTCGCAGGAGATCGGCAACCTTGTGATGGCGCTCGGCACGGGAATTGGCCGTGACGAGTTCAACATAGACAAGTTGCGCTACCACAAGATCATCATCATGACCGACGCGGATGTCGACGGTGCGCACATCCGAACCCTCCTGCTGACGTTCTTCTACCGTCAAATGCCAGAGTTGATCGAGGGTGGTTACCTCTACATCGCCCAGCCGCCTTTGTTCAAAGTGGCACGTGGCAAGTCCGAGGTTTACCTGAAGGACCAGCCTTCTCTAGATGACTATTTGATCCAGCAAGGCATTGAAAATGCACAGCTTATACAAGGAAACGGCGAGGTCATCGCCGGACAGGATTTGATCCGTGTGGTCGACGAAGCTCGTCAGTTGAAACGTGTCTTGGAAGCCTTCCCGACACATTATCAGCGACACATCCTGGAGCAGGCCGCCATCGCCGGGGCCTTCGTTCCGGGCGCGGTGGACAGCGACTTGCAGGGCGTGGCAGATGCTGTTGCAAAGCGACTCGACCTGGTTGCGCTGGAATATGAGCGTGGCTGGCAGGGTCGAATTACCCAAGACAAGGGGGTGCGTCTCGCGCGTATCCTGCGCGGTGTTGAAGAGGTCCGCACCTTGGACGGTCCGATGCTCCGCTCGGGTGAAGCACGTCGCACAGGCTCTTTTACCGAAAGCTTGATGTCAGTCTATGGCCTACCGGCAACGCTGGAGCGCAAAGACCGTCGGCAACTGATCCACGGACCATTGGAGCTGCTTAAAGCGATCCTGGAAGAGGGCGAAAAGGGTCTCTCTTTGCAGCGGTACAAGGGGCTTGGGGAAATGAACTCTGGTCAGCTGTGGGAAACCACGCTGGACCCGGATGCGCGCACTCTTTTGAAGGTGACCGTCGATGACATGGCAGAAGCAGACGATCTTTTCACCAAGCTGATGGGTGATGTCGTCGAACCGCGCCGGGAATTCATCCAGCAAAATGCGCTATCTGTGGAAAACTTGGACTTCTGATTCGGTGTAGGCGCGCGCGTAGTTTTTCGCGGCGCGCATAGTTTTTCGCGTGCTGAGGTCGAGGTTCGGCCACGTTTTCCATGACTTTCAGAAGGTTAGCGCGAAATTCAGGCCCTCGCGGAAAGTGAAGATGCTTCGCGCGGAGCGCGTAGAGCAGCGTCTGCAAAACGAACGAGCTTCGCGATTGTGTCTCGGTTGATGCCTATTGCCCATCAACCGAGACAGAAGCCTACTTCTCCGCAGGAAAAAACTTGAGTTTCAGCTCAGCGTTGAAAGCCGGCGTGGCGATCGCAGGGAGCGCACGTAATCTTCAATTGCGGCTCCGGTCTTGATTTGACTGGATTTTATGTGCCTCATTTCCGAGTTCGCGAAAGAGGTGCGTTGTGCCAGAATTGGATCCGAATATAGCTTTTCCGATCGCCGCCCTGATATTCCTGATCGGTTTTCCGCTTTTTCACATTCTATTCCTGGTCGCGCGACGGCGGACAAAGCGGCTCGGCCGCGAGCTCGATCAGGAGAAGACGCGGGCCTCCGAAGACCGCGACCGGATCCTCGCGGAGGAAAAGGAGAAGCGGCAGGCGATCAAGCAGAAATACTCACCGATCATCGATATGGAGGGCGAGGTCGGGCGGTTGAAAGCTGAGTCTGAAGAGTTGGCCAGGAATATCGACGACCTGCGATCCAGCTACGCCAGTAAGCGCGAGACCATGAAGAAGCTCGAGCATCAGGTCGCGGTGTATGACGAGCGTCTCGCCTTCGCAGAGCTCGGTGTCTATGAGCCTCACTTCGATTTCGGGGAAAGCGAGATCTTCAAGGAGCAGATCAAGCAGATACGGGAGCAGCAGAAGGCAATGGTTTCGCAGAAGACTGCCGCCATTTGCCCGACCGATTGGACCGTTGATGGCAGCCTCTCCAAGGGCCAGACCATGATCAACCGTCAGATGCGACTGACCATGCGCGCCTTCAATAACGAATGCGAGGCGGCGATCGCGAACACGCGTTGGAACAACGTGGTCGCCATGGAGAAGAGGATCCTGAACGCCGCGAAGCAGATTAACTCGGCCAATGCCTCCATGAACCTTTCAATCAACGAGCGATACGTCTCGCGCAAGCTGAACGAGTTGCTCCTCACCCACGAGCATCGGGAGCAACTCAAAGTCGAGAAGGATGACTGGGCCGAGCGCGCCCGCATGGAGCGCGAAGAGAAGAAGTTGCTCGCCGAGGCCAAGGCCGCCGAGAAGGAAAAGCGGAAATATCAGGACATGCTCGACAAGGCCCGCCAAGAGGCTGGTGTCGACGAAAGCCGTATCGCGGACCTTCAGGCCGCCTTGGCGGAGGCCCACGCAAAGACAGAGCGCGCGAAAGCGATGGCCGAGATGACGAAGTCTGGTTACGTCTACATCATCTCGAACATCGGCAGCTTCGGCGAAGAGGTCGACAAGATCGGCCTGACCCGACGCCTTGATCCGGACGATCGCGAGAAGGAGTTGGGCGACGCGAGCGTGCAGTTCGGCTTCGACACGCACGCAATGATTTATTCCGAAGAGGCACCGGCTCTCGAAAAGGCCCTGCACCGGGAATTTGCCGACCGCCGGATCAACGCTTCAAATATGCGCAAGGAGTTCTTTCGCGTCGGCCTGGAGGAGGTGGAGGATGCGGTGAAGCGCTTGGCTCCGGACGCCAACTTCTTCAAAGATCGTGAGGTGCAAGAGTGGCACGAAACCTTGGCACGTCGTAAGGAGCAGGCTGAGTTGTGGCGGCAGGCGACGGAAGAGGCGCTGCCGGAAACAATCTAACTGGTCATTCGACCAAGTCTATCGTCCAAGAAGCATCTTTGCTGAGGTAGGTGCAGGTTGGTAGCGGTCAGGCAATCAGGGCGGAGAGCGGGCTTCAGCGGCATCTGCGAACGTAGTATGCCAGAACTGCAAAAGCGGCCAATTAAACTGTGGCAGACCGAATCCCCATGCTGAGCTGCAAACCGAGGTCGGCTGTGCGCAGTAAGCAGACCGTCAACGCGCCGCCCTAATCAACAGGACTGCGCCTGGCCCGGCCAGCCTCAAGCCTAGATCGGCGCCAAGTTCAGGAACCCGATCTTCGCCATGTCTAGCTCGATAGGCAGTCAGCTTGGAACACTGCGAGGAACGGCTATGCATTAGGTTCCGCGCGCCGTAGGTTTTCGTGAGCTATGACTGGCACAAGAGGTCGACTGAAATGCTTCAAATCGCTTCCGGAAAAATTGTTCACTCGGGGGGCGCTGTTGCGCAAATCAGCTGACGACCGCATTTCCCCTTTCCCCGGACACACTTATCCCATGGCTACGGTGAGCGGGATGCCGAGGGCCGTGAAACGGTTCAGGACTGCCATCCGGATCTGGATCTCGGCCACTTGGCGATCGAAGTCTCTTGTCATCAGCCGCTGCCCGAGCAGCTTCACGCAGTTCATTTTCGTCTCCACCCTGCTCCGGCGGTGGTACCCGCTCCAGGTAAGCCACAGCGCCCGGCCAAGATGCTTTGACGCGCGCAGGATTT